>JBEBRR010000051.1:0-29441 GCA_040394735.1 Leadbetterella byssophila | reverse complement strand
GGCGAAGAAAGCAGAATGAAAACCAGGATTCTCAGCATAACCGGGGATTTACCTGTACGAAGATACATTTTTCAGGAGACAGGAAAAAGAAACCTGCGGGAAAGTTAGTTTACGGTAACGAAAACAGGGGGCGTCCCAGAATCAGACACTTTTTGAGGAAATGAACTTTTGTAATCGGTTGTTAATGAACGCATTGTAAATTTCGAAAAAAACTGCATTAATTTTCGGCATGGATAAAGAAATCAGCAGAGACAGGTTAAAGGGCCGGCAAAGAAAGCGGGGCCTGTATATTGTAGGCGGAGTGGTTGCTCTTCTGGGGGCCTTTTGGCTTTTAAAAGGAGTACTGACCCCCACAGTAAAAAGAAACAGCCTTATTGTAGGTGAAGTTCGGGAAGGCGAGATGGAAAATACGGTGTCTGCAAACGGTACGGTAGAACCCTCTTCAGAGATTGTTCTGGTCAGTCCGCTTACTGCCAAGATACGGCGGGTGGTTACAGAAAACGGAAATCCGGTTAAAGTCGGAGATCCTATCCTGATTCTGGATACCGAATATTCAGAGCTGGAGTATGAACGGCTGAAAGATGAGTTGAAACTGAAAGACAACAATGTGGTACGGCTAAAACTGGAGCTGGAAAAGAATATCCGGGATATTGAGCTGGACGATGAGGTGAAGGAGCTGCAGGTGAAGAACTTTGAAGCCCTGCTGGCCGATGCCAAACGCCTGCAGGCCATTGGCGGAATGACCCAGGAAGAGGTGGATAAAGCCCGGCAGAATCTGAACATAGCCTTACTGGAAAAGAAAAAGCTGGAAAATGAATTGAAATACAGGAAAGAATCCATCGCCTCCAGTGTGCTGAATGAGCAGATCCAGTCTTCTATTCAGAAGCAAAGAATGGATGAGCTGGCGAAAAAGCTCAAAAATGCTACTGTAAGAGCAGAAGTGCCCGGAGTAATTACCTGGCTTGATAACCGGATCGGAACCCAGGTTCAGGAGGGAGATCCGCTGGTACGGCTGGCCAACGTGTCATCGTACAGCATCATGGCACAGGCCTCAGATATGCATGCTGATAAGATCAATGTAGGACAAACCGTTCAGGTGGAAGTAAACAATACCATGGAAATGGGTGAAATAGAGCAGATCCTGCCGGCAGTAGAGAATAACACTGTTCAGTTTAAAATAAAGCTGAAAAAAGCAGATTCCGGCAAACTGCGGCCAAAAATGAAGGTGCCGGTCTATATCATTACAGATACCCGTCAGCGCAGCATTTATATCCCTAACGGCCCGGGAGTTCTCGCTGGAAAAGCACAAAAGATTTTTGTGCTGGAAGGGGGCAGGGCTGTGGCCAGAAATGTGGAACTGGGTTTCAGAACCAGCGATAAAGTAGAGGTAATCAAAGGGTTGAAAGCAGGAGAAAAAGTGGTTTTGTCGGATATGAGTATATATGATGGTAAAACTGCATTACAGGTAAGATGAGAAAGATAATTCCGAGTTCTGAGTTCCGGGTTCCGGGTTTTGTGGGGGCTACCCGAACCTTATTTTTAATTTTTAGTTTTTCACTTTTCATTTTAAATGCCCTGGCTCAATCAGACTCTCTTTCCCTGGCACAGGCTATTTCGATAGCGCATGAGCATGCGTTGGAAGGTAAAAAAACCCTGATGGAGTACCGTGTAGCTCAAAATAATGTGTTGTATAGTAAGGCATTGTTCAAACCCCAGGTGGCCTTAGGCAGCACCTTGCCCAATTTTTATAAGACTACTTCAGCCATTACCCAGCCTGACGGTACCATTAACTTTCTGCCTGTATCTCAGGATAACAGCAGCTTAAACCTCAATATTACACAGCGGCTTCTGCATACCAATACCCTGTTTTTTGCAGAGTCGGGAATGAGAAGATACAATGACTTTACGGATAACGGGCTTCAGAATTTTAATTCCGTACCTTTCCGGATAGGCGTAGAGCAGCCGCTGAATACATTTAATACCCTGAAATGGGACCGGCAGTTTTACCAGCTGGAGGAAGAAATAGCAAAGGCTCGTCTTGACATTAACCGTGAGCAGATATCCGGTGAGGTAACGGCTGCATTTTTTGAATTGCTGGCGGCCCAGGTGAATCATGAGATTGCATTGACCAACGCCGGGAACAGCGAGAAGATTTACCAGATTGCGCTGGAACGTGACAGGCTGGGCAAGATATCAAAAAGTGACCTCCTGCAGCTGGAGCTCAGCCTGAACTCCGCCCGGCAGAGCACGGTGAATGCCCGGAGAGAGGTGCTGAGAGCCAATGCAGAGTTGAAAAAAGCGATGGGCTGGGAAACCGGGAATGATCAGATCTATATGTTGCAGTCGCCTGAAAACCTCACCGCTGCGGCTCCGGATCCTGCGGAAGCGGCGGAAAAGGCCTGGCTGAAGAGGCCCGAACAAAAACAATTGGAAAAGCTGTTACTCGAAACCGAAAAAGCACTGGAGCAGGCCCGGAAGAACCATGGCTGGCAGGGAAGCCTGTCGGCCACGTTTGGATGGGTCGGTACCGGTGCACGGTTTCCCCAGTCGTACCAGCTGCCCCAGGTGGAGAATTTTGTACAGCTTACTCTCCGGGTGCCGCTGCTGGATGGGGGCAAGCGGAAGTACAGTATAAATTCAGCCCGTGAACAGCAGCAATATGCAGAGGCGGAAAAGGAATTTACCGAGCAGACCTTCAAGCAGAATGTGCGTCAGCTGGCACTCCAGTTCCGGGAGCTGAATGAAGAAGTGGAACTGGGGGCAAAGAGCCTGGAAATTGCCCGCGAACGATATGAGATCGCTAACCGGCGCTACATTTTAAATGATATCAGCATTACTGACCTCAGCATTGCCTTTAACGAGAGAGACATGGCCTGGCGGAATTATACCGGCCTGCTGCGGGCCTATTGGGTCACCTATTATGCATTAAGACAATTAACATTGGAGAACTTTTAAAATACAGATGATGATAGAGTTAAAAAACCTGAGCAAATCATACTACACTGACGTACTGGAAACCGTAGCGTTAAATGACATTTCACTGAAGATCAACGATGGCGAGTTCGTCTCCATCATGGGTCCGTCAGGATGTGGTAAATCTACCCTGCTGAATATGATAGGGTTGCTGGATAACCCCACTGCCGGGCATGTAAGTATTAATGGATTTAACCTGGAAAACCAAAAGGAAAATGACCTGGCCGCATTCAGGAATCAGCACCTCGGATTTATTTTCCAGAGCTTTCACCTGATCTCAGACCTGAGTGTGATAGACAATGTGGAGCTTCCCCTGCTGTACCGCGGAACAAACGCCAGAGAGCGCAGAAGGCTTTCGGAAGAAGCTCTGGAAAAAGTGGGGCTGGTCAACCGGAAAAATCACTACCCCAATCAGCTGTCCGGCGGTCAGCGCCAGCGGGTGGCCATTGCCCGGGCCATTGTGGGGAACCCCTCTGTAGTCATGGCCGACGAGCCTACGGGAAACCTGGATAGTGTGCTGGGAAATGAAGTAATGCAGTTACTTCTGGATCTTAACGAAAAAGAAAACGTAACCGTAGTAATGGTGACCCATGACGAGAGCATGGCGCGCAAGACCCACCGGATCATCCGGTTATATGACGGAACTCTGGTGAATTGAGGAGGATGGCATTAACGCATATCCCTCATTTAGCATTCACCATTTACCATTCATCATTAATTATGTTAAAAAATTATTTCAAAATAGCGATAAAGGTACTACGGCGCAATAAGCTGTATACTTTCATCAGCCTCTTCGGGATCAGTTTTACCCTGATGGTGCTGATGCTGGCTTCGGCCATTTTAGAGAATGAGTTGGGAAATAACCCGCCTCTCAGCAAAGGGGATCGTATCCTTTTTCTGCCTTCGCTGATGGGAGAAGGCTATGCCCGGCAACGGGTGGTGGAATACGACACCACCGAGGTGAACGGGGTACAGAAAATAGATTCGGTGGTGACCCAGAAAGTTATCAAGGACAATGTCAATAGGAGTAGCAGCTCCAGCCTGGGATATAAATTTTACCAGGATAAAATCAGGAAAATGAAAACGCCTCAGATGAGCAGCGTTTTTATTGACTATGCGCCATTGGATGTCTTCCCGGACGGGCAGAAACTTTCTTTAAACGGAAACCTGACCGATGCTAATTACTGGAAGATATTTGACTTTCGCTTTAAAGAGGGAGGGCCGTTTAACGAAGAGGCGGTAAAAAATCAGGCTAACGTGATCATAATCAGAGAAAGTACTGCCGAGAAATATTTTGGGAAGCACAATTCTTATCTGGGGAAAGACCTGATATGGGGTTTAAAAGGGCCCTTTAAAGTAGTGGGAGTACTTAAAGATGTCACGTCGTCCAATCGTTCGGTGCGAGCAGATTTTTTTGTTCCCATTACCTGGGCTTCAGCATCTGATCTGAATTATAACTCCGGCTATATGGGGAGCTGTGTGGTGGCATTACTGGCAGCAAGCAGGCAGGACGTACCCTTAATGGAAGAGGAGCTTAGATCCCTCGAAAACAACCTTGAACTGATTGATAACTTTGATAAATTTAGTATTCTGGAGAAAGATGTTAGCGATATTTATGCATGGAATTTCATAGGTTCGCAAAAAGATAGGGAAGGGAAAAACTTCCTGATGATTATTTTCGGGGTATTGACCTTCTTTCTGGTAATCCCGGTGCTGAACCTGGTGAATCTGAACGTGACCCGCATTTTCGAGCGGTCATCGGAAATAGGGGTTCGCAAGGCCTTCGGGGCGAAAACCGGCCACTTACTGCTTCAGTTTCTCTTTGAAAACCTCATTATCACGTTTATCGGCGGGGTGATCGGGGTAATGCTGACGCTGGTTTTTATGCGTGTACTGAACACTTCCGAGGCGCTGGGCACCGCAAAGCTCACCTTTAACTTTTCACTGTTAATGATCAGTCTATTGATCACCTTTGTATTCGGGTTGTTATCCGGTTTTTTACCGGCATGGAGAATATCTCAGACTCCGGTAGCCGGAGCTTTAAAATCAGGAAAATTATGATAGCACATTATTTCAAATTACTATGGAAGCGAAAAGGGAAAAATGCATTCCTTTTTGTTCAGCTGATATTCGTGTTCTGGGTGGTTTTCGGGGTGTTTTCCTACGGAATCTCCAAATTCAGATACTATTCATCTCCCCTGGGTTTTGAGTGGAAAGACATGTATAGGGCCTATATCGATTTTGATGCCATAAAAGACTCTTTGGCACGGGATTTAACCATTAAAAACCTCAAAAACACTATGGAAGCCATGCCCGAAATAGATCGGGTGGCATATAGTGTCAGTGTTTCGCCATACCTTGGAAATACCTGGGGTAACGGAAATGATAACGACGGCTTTAATTTTAGTACCGATTATCTCTTTGCTGACGAGGATTATTTTGATACCTGGAAGGTTAGGCTGGCATCAGGCAGGTTTTTCAGCAAAGGAGACAAGGGAAGTAAATATACGCCAATAGTAGTTACCCGGAAGTTTGTAAACGATTTTCTGAAAGGAAAAGAACCGTTGGGATTTAGATTTCGTTTTTTTGGGGACAAAGAATCAGAAATAGTAGGCGTAGCTGAGAATTTCAAGTACCAGGGAGATTTTACAAAGGAAAGACCATTTGCTTTTATACCCATTCATGAGATAAATCACTACCAGATGCTGAATATCCGGGTGCAGTCAGGCACAGGCCCGGAGATGGAAAAGAAAATAAATGACTTGATTGAAAACGCACTTAAAAGCAGTGAATTTACGATAACAAAAATTGAAAACAGCCGGAAGTCAACCAACAGCCGGACCTACATCCCTCTGACAGCGATGGTGTTCCTGGCCTTGTTCCTGATCATAAACATCGCCATGGGACTGTTCGGGATTTTGCGGTACAATATTGCCAAAAGGATTCCGGAAATCGGTCTTAGAAAGGTGATAGGTGCTACCTCGGGGGCTATTCGCAGGCAGTTTACCGGCGAGATGATGGTGCTTACTGCAGTAGCATTTTTAGTGGCGGCAGTATTTGCGGTGCAGTTACCTTTTCTCACTACTCTTCCGGTAGAAAAAGATGCATATTATATGGGGGTGGGTCTGGGAAGCTTGCTGATTTTCCTGATTGTTTACCTGTGCAGCCTGGCGCCCAGCCACCAGGCCGCCGTGACCCTGCCGGCGAAAGCGCTGCATGAGGAATAAAACCACATAAGGCATATAAGTCATTCTGTTTTTGTGTTAAAAGAATCCTGGCTTATATGCCTTATACGGCTAATCATAAAAGACCATGACAAAACCAAAGATACTGATCGCAGATGATGACCGTACGGTATGTCAATCGTTGCGCTTACTGTTTATTACCCGGGGTTTTGAGGTTCAGTATCTGATCAACCCGTTGAATATCATTGAGTTTATAGAGAGCTTCAGGCCGGATGTGCTTCTGCTGGATCTGAACTTCAGCATAGAGACTACGGGAGAGGAAGGGTTGCGGATTCTGCAGGAAGTACGCCGGGTATATGCGAATTTGCCGGTGATCTTACTCACGGCCTGGGGCACGCTTGCCCTGGCGGTTAGAGGAATGAAGACCGGAGCTTCAGATTTCATCACCAAACCCTGGGACAATGACGCGGTGGTATCGGCGGTGAACACGCACCTGACGCTTAACGGAAGCAGGCAGGAGGAGCAGCTGCAAAAGCTGGATACTATCATTGGCGGGACTGAAGTCATGCAGAAGGCAAAATCCTTACTCCTGGGTGCGGCGCCCACAGATGCTTCGGTACTGATTACGGGAGAACAAGGCACCGGAAAGGAGCTGCTGGCGGAAACGTTGCACGACCTCAGCCGAAGAAGAGACAGCCCGTTTATAAAAGCGGATGTGCCGGGTTTTCCCGGCGTAGGGCTGGAAAGAGAGCTTTTCGGCTACCGGAAAGGAGCTTTTGCAGAAGCCGGTTCAGATTACAGAGGACTGTTATCCAGGGCAGAGGCGGGTACCATCTTCCTCGATGAAATCGGGGAAATCCCCTTAGCCCTGCAAAGCAAGCTACTCAGGATAACGGAGGAAAGAACCTATGAACCGTTGGGATCCGGCCTCTCTGAAAAACTGAAATGCAGTTTTGTTTCCTCCTCCCGCTCAGATGCAGGCAAGCTGATTACAGAGGGTCGTATGAGGGAAGACCTGTTCTATCGGCTGAGCCTGGTGCATATTCATTTACCTCCGTTGGCGGAAAGACCGGAAGATATTCCCCTGCTGGCCGCTCATTTTGCAGATAAACTGAACCGGGGAGAAAAGAAGCGGAAGCTGGAAGAACGGGCTTTGGAATGGCTGAGCACGCAGGAGTTTCCCGGGAATGTACGACAGCTGAAACGCCTTATAGAAAGAACATGGCTGCTTTCAGATAGTTACAGCATTTCTATTAAGGAGCTGAAGAAAAATCTTTCCCCCGATCCCGGCAGACAGGAATCCAATATGACACTCGAAGAAATGGAAAAAAGCATGATCCAGAAGGCCATTGCCCTGAAAAAGGGAAATATGAGCGAAGTAGCCAAAAACCTGGGGATAACACGGAGTGCACTCTACCGGAGAATGAGTAAATTTGGGCTCAGCAATCCCGGTGACCATGAAAATTAAATGGCAGCTCTCACTTCTTTTCGGTATCCTGTTGGTGATTTCAGGTGGGCTGGTTTTCCTGCTGTTTAAAGACCGTCCGACCTGGCTTATCCCGGCCGAGGTGGCCCTTCTTATTGCCCTTATTTTATTTTTTTGGATGTTGGGCAGGATTCTCCGGCCTCTGGATCAGATTACGCTTGGACTGGATTCGCTGAAGGACCAGGATTTTTCAGGCTATATGCGGTCTACCGGTTCTGTAGAAACTGACCGTCTTGTAGAAGTCTATAATAAAATGCTGGATAATATCCGGAAAGAGCGGAGGTTTCAGCAGGAACAGCATTTTTTTCTTCAAAACCTGATCGAAGCACTTCCTGTAGGACTGATCATCCTGGATTTTGATGATCAGCTGAAGGAATATAATCCCGTTGCCGGAGAAATTTTAGGGATCAGGGAGGAAGACAAGGGCCGCAGGCTGACGGATACCTCTCTTTTGCTCCGGGGGGAAATTCTGAGCCAGGAGATCCAGCACCCGAAAACCTATAAGGTGAACAGTACCCGTTATATCCGGGTATATGTAGACCGGTTCAGGAACCGGGGCTTTTACCAGAAGTTCGTGATCCTGGAAGAGGCGGGGGATGAGATCCTGAAGGTAGAGAAGCAATCGTACGGAAAGGTCATCCGTATGATGGCCCATGAAGTGAAGAACTCAGTGGGCGCGGTAAATAGTATCCTGGAAACACTGGTCAAGGCTCATGAACTGGCGGAGGAAGAGAGAAGGGAATACCTGCAGATAGTCATGGACAGGAACACACGGCTGAATGCATTTATGGAAAACTTTGCGCGGGTGGTGCGGCTTCCTTTACCCGGCCGCCAGGCTTTCAGTCTTTCTGAAACCCTGAGTTCGGTCTATCACCTGATGAAGCTGAAGTTCCAGCATACCCCGGTGGAGTTTACCCTTCACCTGCCTGCCGAACCGGTAAAGATGACCGGAAGTCAGGAACAGATGGAGCAGGTGCTGATCAATATCATTCTGAATGCCTTTGAAGCGATACCCGGAGAAGGAAAAGTGAAACTGCAGCTGACCCCGGATGAATTAACGGTTACCGATACCGGCTCCGGCATTTCCGAAGAAGCACAGGCCGGCCTGTTTACCCCGTTTTTCTCTACCAAACCTACCGGGCAGGGTGTAGGCCTGACCATGGTGCGGGAGATCCTGCATAATCACGGGATGGGGTTTGAGCTGGGCTCTGCCGGGGGAATGACGATATTTGCGATCCGTTTGAAATAAAGGGGATGTCCCCTTATCCATCATCTTTACGCCCGTATTCCGACGGACTCACCCCAAACAGCTTCTGAAAGGACGCCCGGAAGTTTTTGAGATCTTCCATGCCTACCATCATGGCCACTTCCTGCACGCGGAATTGTCTGGTAGAGAGGAGCTGGGCGGCCCGCTTTAAACGTACATCTTTGATAAATTCGATCACCGACTGGCCGGTCAGGTTCTTCAGCCGGCGATAGAAGGCCGACTGGCTCATACCGGATTCACGTACCAGGGTTTGTACACTGAAATGTTCGTTCGTCAGGTTTTCTTCAATGATCTGCATACTCTTCCGGATAAAGAGCCGGTCGGTATCCGGGATGACAGCCTCTGACGGCTCCACCAGGATCTGCCGGTGGAAATACTCCTGTGCTTTCTTCCGGTTGGTCAGGAGAGAACTGATTTTGGAATGCAGGATTTTAGGATTGAAAGGCTTGACCACATAATCATCGGCTCCCGTCTCCAGCCCTTCCAGCTCATGTAAAGCGGCTGCCCTGGCGGTAAGCAGCACCAGGGGAATATGGGCGGTACGGGGGTTGTTCTTGATCTTTTCGCAAAATTCCAGGCCGTTCATGACCGGCATCATGACGTCACTCAGGATAATATCGGGATGGATAAGACCCACCTTTTCCAGCCCTTCACGGCCGTCGGCAGCGGCATGGGTTTCAAAATGAGCGTGAAAGAGGCTGACCAGGTAAGCCCGGAGATCATCGTTATCTTCCACGATCAGCAACTTATACTCCCGGGTGGGGTCGGGGATATGCGCTTCTTTTTTCGGCTCGGGAATCACCGCCTCCGGGCTTTCGGCCGGGAGGTCGCCCGTTTCTCCGAACGGCAGTATGACTGTAAAAACCGACCCTTTACCTGGAGCGCTGGCCACGGATATTTCGCCCTGGTGTTTTTTTACCAGCTCATGCACCAGCGACAGCCCGATGCCCGTGCCGGTGGTCCGGGGGCTCCGGTGCTTGTAAGCCTGGTAAAACGGTTCAAAAATGTGGTTAAGCTCATCTTCATGAATACCGGTTCCGGAATCTTTAACGCGAAGCAGGATACCCGTTTCTGTGCATTCGGCTTCTATCACGATGCTTCCGTTCCCCGGCGTATACTTGAAGGCGTTAGAGAGCAGGTTGGTCAATACGATCTCCAGTTTTTCAGGGTCGAAATTCATCCATACGGGAGAGTCAGGAACACGGAGGCTGTACCGGATATTCTGCTCGTCAGCCTTGATCTTGAAAATCAGGAAGATCTCGGTGATGAAAGGTACGATATCCAGTGTTTGCAACTGCAGGGCCACGTTTCCGGTCTCTACTTTCCGGAAATTCATCAGCTGGTTGACCAGGTCGAGGAGCTTATTGGCTTGCTTATGGACCAGCTCGGCTTTGTGACGGGCTTCACTGCCCGCTTCCGAAGACTGAATGAGGTATTCCGACGGGCTCATGATCAGGGTCAACGGGGTCCGGAGCTCATGCGAGACATTGGTGAAGAAGTTGAGCTTAAGGTCGGCGAGTTCTTTTTCCTTCTCCTTTGCCACCTGTTCTATGGCCACTTTGTTTTTCAGTTCCCGTTGCTTCCCCGTTACCCGTTTGTACCACACCACGGCCGAGGTAACCAGGATAGAATAGATCAGCCAGGCCCACCAGGTGCGGTACCAGGGCGGCAGTATACGGAGCTTCAGGCTGGCGGGTTCGGTGGTCCAGACACCGTCGCCGTTGTCGGCCTTCACCAGGAAAGTATAATTCCCCGCCGGCAGGTTGGAAAACCCCATCACCCGCTGACCCGCCGGCAGGGAGATCCAGTTTTTATGGTAGCCTTCCAGCTTGTATTCATAATGCTGCTTGCCGGGGTTAATGTAATTCAGGCCTACAAACTCAATAGAAAAATCATTTTCAAAAGCCTTTATGGTAATCTCATTGTCGGGCGAAAAAGGACCTGAAATCACTGCTCTCGGATCATTTTTATTTTCGGGAGAATAGGCATAGTTGAGTATTCTTACCTGGGTAATCTGCATTCTGGGCGGGTGCGGGTTGGTAGATACGTTTTTAGGATCAAAATAGGTCACTCCGCCGATCCCCCCGAAATAAAGGATCCCCCGGGCACCTCGGGCAGCGGAAGCCACCTTGAACGAGTTGCTCTGAAGACCGTCAGCCACATCAAAATGCAGGTAGGTTTTATGGGTGGGATCCAGGCGGTACAGGCCGTTTCCGCCGATCCACAGGTTGCCGGTATCGTCTTCGAGAATCGACTCCACGTCGGTTTCGGGAAGCCATTGATCGTAGCGTTCCACCCGGCCGGTCTTCCCGTCTATCCGGTGTAGTCCGCCGCCTATGGTACCTGCCCATAAATCCCCGTTCCGGCTTTTGGTCAGGGGCCAGATGTAATCGGTTTTCAGGCCTTCCGGATGGAAAGAATAGCGCTGCTTCACTACCAGGCGGCCGCCCTCCAGCTTCAGCAGGAACAGGCCGGCATCGCGGGTGCTGAGCCACATGGCATCCTGCGCCGGTTCGCTGAGCAGGAAGGTAAGCTTGCTCGAAAGCAGGGAGCCGCCGGCTTTGCTGAAGGAGTGAAGGTGTTTTCCGTCGCGGTCATAAATATGCAGGCCGTCATAAAAGCAGGCCACCCAGATGTTCCCGTTTTTATCAGAGGTAATGGCAATAGGCTCTGCCGTTTTCCATTCTTTTTGTCCGGGTATTTCGGGAAGACGGGTAAGCTCCCGTGTTTTTTTATCCAGAAGATAAATGCCGTGAACGCGGGTAGCGATCCACAACAGGCCGTTACCCGCATCATAAATGGAGGTAATATCTATGCCGGGAGTGTTACGCAGGTTTTGCCGGTCGAGGAACCTCGTGACCGTTCCGGTAGGAATATGATACCGGGCAAAGCCGCTGCGGGTACCAATCCACATGACTTCTTCGTCCTTATCGCGGCAAATGGTATTGGTATAATCGTTGGGGAGCCCGCCCGCTTCTTTGGAAAGCCTGTAAAAAGGCTTGGGCAGCAGGTTCACTTTATTCAGCCCGCCGGCAGAGGCGGCTATCCAGAGATTATTGAAGCTATCCTCCACCATATTATGGATGAGGTGGTAATTCAGACCCGACGGGTTGGCATCTTCGGGGGCAAAATGATCTGTGGTACAGGTGATATCTGAAGGACCTGTATGGATGCGACTGATCAGGTACAGGCCCGTACGGCTGCCTATCCAGAGCCGCCTGTAAGAATCTTCCAGGAGGGAAGTGATATAACTGAACCGGTTATCAAGGCGGCGAAATGTCTGCCCGTCTTTCGAATCTACCCGGATCACTTCTTCTTCCGATGCCACCCAGATGTTGGAATCATGGCTGACGGTAATGGCGCGTATGATTTTGGCCCCCCACTGTGAAAAGGGGTGATGAGCATAGCCCGTTTCTGTTTTGGTCAGGTACCAGAGTCCGAGCCCTACGGTGCCTACCCATACTCTCCCGTTCCGGTCGGGGTTAAGGGCAAAGATCAGGGCATTTTCTCCATGCTGGGGGAAGGAGATACGCTGAATGTGCTTAACGAAATTCTCCCGGTCAAAAGTAACGGCAAAAAGGCCTTCGGTACTGGTGCCGATAAACAGGTCTCCGTTGGGTGAAGTACTGAGTGCCCGGGCGGTCAGGCTCCGGAGAATCTCTGCATCTTTCGGGTTCCGGGCCTTGTCCGCCAGATTTTTGAAGTCATCGGATACCGGATCGTAATAGAATACTCCCTGGGTCTCGGGAACTACCCAGAGGGCCTTGTCCGGGGACAGATGAAGCCCGAGTACCCGATTGGTGTATTGTCCGTTGACATTCCGGTAAGGAAGGCGATAGTTTTTGAGCGTATAGCCGTCATAGCGGTCCAGTCCCTTATTGGTGCCTACCCAGATAAAGCCGTCTTTGTCCTGCACCACGGCCATCGCATCGCTGTGCGAGAGTCCTTCATTGACCGTAATATGCTCAAACTTGAAAATGTTCTGGGCATGGCCACAGGGCCCCAAAATCAGTAACAGGAAATATATAGCTATTCTCGGTGTCATTTTGACCTGGGAAGGGCGGGCCTGAGCCGGCTGACCGGAAGTCCCGGAGGGTATAGGTTAAGGTTGAAACCTGAAAATTCGGCAAAAAAGGAGAAACTAGCAAGCAGATCATTCTAAAAACCCGTAAGTCATATTTTAAGGCGGGGAAATTGCCCCCTACGGTGCCGCTGTTGGGGTTTGGGGAGACGAATTATGCATTCCTGATTGACGAATTTTACCCCCCTTCGACTGAAAAAAGCCCCATAATTTTGCACTATTCCAATGATTAATAGTGCTGTCGTTTGCTTCGGTCAAAGAAGATATAGACATAACACTATGATCAGATTATTTAGTCAATTGTTCAACTCTTAAGTAAGTGTATGAAAAGTAGTTTTACAGGATTACTCATTTTCCTATGGATCCTGAGTAGCAGTATCACAGCTCTGGCAGGAGCTTTTGATACCGAAATCAAAGGGCAGGTCACTGATGCAGAAGGGGCAGGTATTCCCGGAGTATCCGTTACGGTTAAAGGGACTAACCGCGGGATTTTAACCGACCAGGAAGGCCGGTACTCCGTTATGGTGGCAGACGGGAATGCCATACTGGTATTCCGCCAGGTGGGATATCTGCCAGTGGAAAAAACGGTAGGTACCCAGACCGTCATTAATGTAGCCCTGGAGGAAGATATCCAGGCATTGGAAGAAGTGGTGGTGGTAGGTTACGGTGTGGTGAAGAAAAGCGACGTAACGGGAGCTATCGCCAAAATAGGCCAGAAAGAAATGGAAGCCATGCCGGTGCAGAATGCCTTACAGGCCATGCAGGGAAAAACGGCGGGGGTAGACATTACTTCCAATGAGCGGCCGGGAGAAATCGGCTCCATCCGGATCCGGGGAGAAAGATCATTAACCGCTACCAATGCCCCTCTGTATGTAGTAGACGGTATTCCGCTTCAGGGAACGGGGATTGAAAACCTGAATCCCGGCGATATTGAATCGATTGAAGTATTGAAAGACGCTTCTTCCACGGCCATTTTCGGCTCACGCGGAGCCAACGGGGTGATCCTTGTGACTACCAAACGGGGTAAGAGCGGAAAGATGTCTGTCAACTATTCAGGTACATTCTCGTCAGAAAAAATGTATGACCGGATGGAGATGATGAACTCCGCAGAATGGCTGGATTATAGCCGTGCCGCGAAGATGAAAGCAGGTACTTACGGCTCGAACACCGTTTCACTTGAAAACGACCGGAGAGTATACGGTACGGATCCCTACGCCTTTGCCCAGATAGAGCAGGGCTGGCAGGGCGGTATCTGGAACGGCAGCCTTGTTCCTACTTACGACTGGACAGACGCAGGTCTGCAAACGGCCCTTACCCAGATCCATACGCTGAGCGCCAGCGGCGGTACAGAAAAGCTTCAGTCGTACGGCTCTTTCGGGTATATGGATCAGCAGGGCACCCAGCCCGGTCAGGGGTATAAGCGTTATACCGGAAAATTCAGTGCAGACTTCCATGCCACCAGCTGGCTGAAGCTGGGCGGTAATATCAACGTGACCTGGGGCGACCAGGAGTACGGGTATAACTTCCGAAAAAGCACTACGGGCGCTTCCAATCTCTACTTTGCGTTGCAGGGGATGCTTCCCTGGACGGTTCCCTATACACCTGACGGGGAATATATCCGGAACCCCGGTGGTGATGTGAATATCATTAACCCTATCCGCGAGGTGGATTACAGCCGGAACCAGCGGATCAACCTGCGCACTATGGCCAGTCTTTATTCTGAAGTGAACTTCGGCAAGATTTTCGGTTTCCTTGACGGACTGAAATACCGCTTCCAGTTCGGGCCCGATTTCCGGTATAACCGTAACGGTATAGCTGACCAGGCGGCGTCCATTAACGGAGACGGTAATAACCTGGTACAATACAACACGGATCTCCGGAATTCCTGGACACTGGATAACCTGATCTACTACAATAAGAACATAGGAAGGAACTCGCTTGGAGTGACCTTATTGCAAAGTGCTTCTGCCTACAAATCAGAAGGAAGCAATATCCGTTCTTTTGTGAATACGCCTGAGGAGTTGTGGTATAATGTGGGCTCACTGGCCAGTATCCAGGGCTACGGATCGTACCTGACCGAAACCCAGCTGACCTCTTATATGGCCAGGGTGAACTACGGCTTTGACGAAAGATACCTGCTGACCGTTTCCGGGCGGTGGGACGGCGCCTCGCAGCTGGCCGAAGGCTACAAATGGGACTTCTTCCCGTCTGCCGCCCTGGCGTGGCGGGTAGACCAGGAGAGCTTCCTGAAAGAGGTGAACTGGGTGACCCAGCTGAAACTGCGCCTGGGTGTAGGGGTAACGGGTAATGCGGGTATCGGGGCCTATGGCACCAAAGGGGCTGTAACCAATAACTTCTACCACTGGGGCGAGACCGTAGCACCGGGCATGGTAGCCTCTGATCCCTCGGCCGCTACGCCTGTGGTGATGGCTAACACGGCCCTGGGCTGGGAAAAAACGGCGCAGTATAACCTGGGGATCGACTTTGCTATCCTGAAAGGCCGGATCGACGGAACCATTGACCTGTACCAATCAAAAACCAGCGACCTGCTGATGGAAAAAGCGCTTCCGGCGCTGACAGGCTACCTCAGAACGTGGGATAATATCGGTAAAACCGATAACAAAGGGATAGATATCTCGCTGAACACCGTTAACATCAAAACCAAAGATTTCCGCTGGGCCTCCACGCTGACCTATTCGGCGGACCGCAGCAAGATCGTGGAGCTGGCTGACGGCAAGATCGAAGACATTGCCAACGGCTGGTTTGTAGGTCAGCCCATAGGCTCTTATTACGATTACGTATATGACGGGGTCTGGAAAACCAGTGAGAAGGAAGAAGCCGCAAAATACGGCCGTGAGCCGGGGATGATCAAGGTGAAAGATCTGAATGGAGACGGCGTGATCGACGCCAATAATGACAGGGCCATTGTCGGGAAATCACGCCCTGACTGGTCAGGCGGATTCCTGAATACGCTGAACTATAAAAACTGGGAGCTGTCGGCCTTCCTTTACGGAAGATTCGGGTTTACGTTAAGAACAGGCACAGAAACCCTATCGGGAAGATTTGCTATGCGTAAGCTGGATTACTGGATAGAAGGAGTGAATGAAGATGCCGAATACTATGCGCCGGGCGTGGGCGGTGAGAACGGAGATACGTTCAAGGGTGCACAGGGCTACATGGACGGATCATTCATCAAGCTGCGTAACGTCTCGCTGGGCTATAACTTCCGGCCGGGGCAACTGAAGGCGCTGAAAGTAGAGAATCTGAAGCTGTACGTTCAGTGCATGAACCCGGGCCTGGTGTATTCAAAAATAGATTTCATAGATCCGGATCTGGGCGGCTCTACATTCAACAGGAGCTTTGTGTTTGGCGTTAATTTAGGATTTTAAAAATTTACTTTTATGAAACTGAAACATATATATCTTGGACTGGGGATGACGGCTTTAACCTTCGTTTCATCCTGCAAGCCGGAGTTCCTGGACGAGGAGCTGATCACCTCAGTAAGTACCGAGTCGTTTAAAACCAAAGACGGTTTGGACAAGCTGTCGGTAGGGGTATACAGAAACCTGGAATTTCACTTTAATTATGAGTGGGCCTACACATTGTGGCAATACGGAACCGATGAAATGGCGGTAGCCAATGACGGTGCTCAGGAACCGTACAACAGCTATACCTCAGCATTTGACCCGGCAAGGGGACAGGGCATGCCCGAATTGTGGGATAACATGTATTCCGGCATAGCCTCCGCCAATACATTGATCCAGAATGTGCCTTTGTATTACGGGGAAAACAATACCAGCTACAATACCCGGCTGGGAGAAGGCTATTTCATGCGCGGATTTAACTACTTCCGGCTGGTACAGCAGTTCGGCGGGGTGCCGCTGATTACCGAGCCGGTGGTAGGTGCTTCTACCGATTTTACCCGTAACACCATCCAGGAAACCTATGAGCTGGTGATCAATGATCTTAAAAAAGCCTACGACCTGCTTCCGGCTACAGTTACGGAGCGCGGCCGGCTGACCAAATGGGCGGCGGCCCACTTCCTGGCCAAAGCCTCCCTGTTCCGGGCCAGTGAGCTGCATAGCGACTGGAACGGGGCCACCAAGACCCAGGACCTGGAAAATGCGGTTAAATACGCCAATGAGGTGATTACGGCTCATCCACTGGCCCCTGACTTTGTGGATCTGTGGAACTTTACCACCCCCAACGGTCTTAACGAAAGGTCTACCGAAGTGGTGCTGGCCGCCCAGTTCTCCAATGACGTTCCTTCCCGGGGCCGCTACGGAAACCAGGTGCATCTTTACTACCCTTCCCTGTATCAGAATATGACCGGTTTGAAAAGAGATATTTCCGGCGACAGGGAGTTTTCCAGGCTTAGAACCACCGAATATGCACTGGACGTGTATGACCGGGTAAATGATTCCCGCTTCTGGAAAAGCTTTATCACCTCGTACCGTTGCAATAACCCCGGAGCGGCTCCGAAATGGGGACAGTACGCACCTGCAGGAAAAACGGCCGATGATTTTAAATTTGTGGGTGGAGAAGAAGGGATCCGGTACGTGGTTAATGATGCGGGAGATGAACGTTATACCCCGGATAACCTGAACTACCGGGCCCCCCATATGTTCGTGCGATATTTCAAGGGAGAAACCCCAAAATATATCGGCGAACACGGGAATAACGGAACCTACCTGACCAAAAGCCGTTATGTGGCCTTAAGTAAATTCAGAGATGGCTCACGGACTACGGTAGCCGACCAGTTCGGCACCCGCGACGGGATCCTGGCCCGTTCGGCTGAGGATTACCTGATCGTAGCTGAAGCATTGGGAAGACAGGGAAAATACGCAGAAGCGCTTCCTTACATCAACAAGCTTCGCGAAAGGGCCGGGTATGCGCAGGGAGAAGACCGGGGAGTGAACATTGACGGCGGCCAGGCGTACAAGACCAATCCGGCCGGCAGCGGCAGCGGAAACGCGTTTGCGGCCTATTCCGAAACCAATACCTATTACGAATCGAACAATGACATGCCGCTTACCACGGCCAGTACCAAGACTAACTTACAGTTCGCTTCCGTTAGCGAGATCTTTAATTCCACGAAGGAGTTTTATGATGTGCTCGGAGCTACTTCAGACGCTGATAAATTCCTGGTGTTTATTATGAACGAACGTTCCCGCGAGCTTATGGGCGAACTGATCCGCTGGCCGGACCTGGCCAGGTCACGGCAGCTGGAAAAACGTTTTAAAGCGTTCAATGACGGATCAGCGATCACCGGGTCGGCATTTAACGCCGGGAAGCATTATCTTCGTCCTATTCCGCAGTCATTCCTGGATGCCATCACCAGCGGCGGAAAGGCGCTGACCAGCGAGCAGAAGCAGGCCATGCAGAACCCGGGGTGGTAATCATAATGATCCCTGGAAAGCAGTTAACTCTTTAAAATTGTGCACTTTGTGTACTTTGTGAAAAGGATATAACACAAAGTACACAAAGGCAAAAAGTACACAAAGGAATTATAAAAGATATTCTCTTTCTTTTAAAGCAATGATCAGAAGTACAATTTTCGTTTTATTATTCATCTACTCCTGCTCTTCACTCCGGGCACAAACCGCTTATGACTACGCCGGCCTGAAAAGGGAAAAGCCGGGCCGGGGACTGGTGGTAATCAAAAAAGACCCGGCGGTGAATGTCATCACCTGGAGATCCCTTTCTGCTGATCCGCAGGAGATCGCGTTTAATCTTTACCGAAACGGGAAGAAACTCAACAAGGCGCCGCTGACCGGTGCTACCTTCTTCGAGGATAAAATTTCATCAGAAACAGCCCTTACCTACACCATTAAAAGTGTGATAAAAGGGAAGGAAGAAACATTGCAGTCCTATACGCTTCCGGCAAATGCCCCGGTAGGGTATATCAATATCCCGCTGGATGTGCCGCAGGGCGGTGTGACCCCTTCAGGCGAAGCCTATACCTACTCGCCCAATGATGCGAGCATAGGCGATGCAGATGGCGACGGCGAATACGAGATCTTCCTGAAGTGGGATCCTTCCAACGCGCACGATAACTCGCATAAAGGATATACCGGCAATGTGTTCATTGACTGCATTAAGCTGAACGGCACCCGGCTCTGGCGGGTAGACCTGGGGCGGAATATCCGTGCCGGAGCACACTACACCCAGTTCATGGTATATGACCTGGACAATGACGGGATAGCGGAAATGGTAGTGAAAACGGCTGACGGCACCGTAGATGCCAAAGGTAAAGTGATCGGCGATCCGAAGGCAGACTACCGGAATGAAAACGGCTATATCATTGAAGGCCCTGAGTTTCTCACCGTATTCAGCGGCAAAACGGGAGAGGCGCTCCAGACCGTGGATTACGTGCCACCGCGCGGCGACTGGCAGGCCTGGGGCGACAATTACGGTAACCGCGTGGATCGTTTCCTGGGCGCTATTGCTTACCTTGACGGGGTGAATCCCAGCGTGGTCATGTGCCGGGGATACTATACCCGAACCGTGCTGGCGGCCTTTGACTGGAAAGACGGCAAGCTTACACAGCGCTGGGTCTTTGACAGCCAGACACCCGGCAACGAATCCTACCGCGGCCAGGGAAATCATAACCTGCGGGTAGGCGATGTGGACGGCGACGGGAAAGATGAGATCATCTACGGCTCCTGCGCCATTGACGATGACGGCACCGGGCTCTATAACACCGGGCTGGGCCATGGCGATGCCATTCACATGACCATCTTTGACCCTTCCCGGAAAGGCCTCCAGGTGTGGGATGTGCACGAAAACAAGAAAGACGGCTCTACCTTCCGCGATGCGGCTACCGGGGAGATCCTGTTCCAGCTGAAATCCAAAATCGATGTGGGGCGGGCTATGGCCGCTGACATTGATCCCACCCACCGGGGCGTGGAGATGTGGTCATGGGACTCCGGCGGGATCCGGAACATCAAAGGCGAGATCACCACAGATAAGGTAACCGTACAGGCCAATCCGGCCGACAGCCTGGCGGAGGTGCTCTCCGTGAATATGGCGGTCTGGTGGGACGGCGACCTTTCGCGCGAGCTGCTGGATAAAAACCGGGTCACCAAATACGATCCTGAAAACCAGAAAATAAAGCTGCTTTTCACAGCGGAAGGGGCCGCTTCCAATAACGGGACCAAAGCCACGCCGGCTATCCAGGGCGACCTGGTGGGCGACTGGCGCGAAGAAATTCTGTTACGCACGGAAGACAATAAAAACCTCCGGCTCTATGTTTCGCCTTATCCTACGCGCTACCGCTTTCATAGCTTTATCGAAGACCCGGTATACCGGATCAGCATGGCCACCCAGAATGTAGCCTATAACCAGCCTACTCAGCCCGGCTTTTATTTCGGAACCGACCTGGAGCATATTTTCAGGGAAAAAGAGCTGGTGGTGAAGGGTTCTTCGGTGACCTTAGATGCAGGTGTTTATGCCGATGCCTACCGGTGGTCAGTGGGGGGAACAGAACGTACCTGTACACTAACCACAGCGGATATTCCGGCAGGGAAAAAGACAAAAGTTGAACTAACGCTGACTTTCCGTGGATTCGAATTCAAAGACCATATTTATATCACACTCAAACCGTGAGTAAGCCATAAGCAGTGAACTGTCAGGAATAAGCGTCATAGAAAGCGAAGCGCCGCCCCGGTGGTACGCCGTGGGGAGGTATTCCGCCTGCCGTCAATGAATAACAGCTAGCTGCCCAAGACTGACAGCCAATTTTATACAGATGAAAAAAAGACATTATTTAGCCGCTGCATTATTTCTGAGCCTGAACTGCACCCAGGCCCAGGTGAATGATTTCACCACACCCCTGCATCTTTTACAGCCGGACTATGATACGCCGTACGGGGCATTGAATCCCGAAAAGGTCAAAACCTCGCTCGATAAAGTGCTGAAGTTCCTGGACGAATCCACCCCGGCAAAGGTGATCGATTCCGCTACCGGGAAAGAGCTGAAAGACTACTCCGGGATGAATGAGAATACCCGCCTGCAGCAGGGCTCGTTCCGGCTGGCCAGCTACGAGTGGGGGGTGACCTATTCCGGTATGCTGGAAGCGGCAAAAGTAACCGGCGATGACCGCTACTTTAAATACGTGAATGACCGCTTTAAATTCCTGGCGGAAGCCAAGCCCCATTTTATAAAGCAGCTGAATGAATACGGGGTCATTGACCCGCAGATGCGGCAGATGCTGAAGCCGCATGCCCTGGATGATGCCGGGGCCATGTGTGCGTCCATGATCAAATTTGAGCAAAACAAACCGGATTTTAATCTCCGGAGTGTGATCGATAACTACATGAATTACATCATGTACAAAGAATACCGCCTCAGCGACGGTACTTTTGCCCGTAAGCGGCCGCAGCTGAACACGCTGTGGCTTGACGATATGTACATGGCGGTTCCGGCTATTATGCAGATGGGAAGGCTCACCGGCGAAGCGAAATACTTTAACGAAGCCACCCGCCAGATCCGGCAATTCACCGAGCGGATGTTTGTGAAAGAAAAAGGGCTTTATATGCACGGATGGGTGGAATCTTCCGATCAGCATCCGGCCTTTTTCTGGGGGCGGGCCAATGGCTGGGCCTTGCTGACCATGACCGAGGTGCTGGATGCTTTACCGGCCAGTCACCCTGACCGCGAGTATGTGCTGAACCAGTACAAAGCGCATGTCAAAGGCCTGGTGCAGTACCAGTCGAAAGAAGGTCTGTGGCACCAGCTGCTGGACCGGAACGATTCCTACCTCGAAACATCGGCTACGGCCATCTACACCTACTGTATTGCCCGGGGCATCAATAAAGGCTGGCTGGATCCCATTGCCTATGGCCCGGTAGCTTACTACGGCTGGAATGCCGTAGCCACAAAAATCAATGAGAAAGGCCAGGTGGAAGGTACCTGCGTAGGTACGGGAATGGGCTTTGACCCGGCGTTTTACTACTATCGCCCCGTCAATGTTTATGCAGCCCACGGCTACGGCCCGGTATTACTGGCCGGAGCAGAGGTGATCACGCTGCTGAAAAATTTTCATCCGCGTCTGAATGATTCGGCAGTCCAGTTTTACCGCCAGGAACAGACCCACCCTTCGCCCATTTTCAGTGTGAGCACCCGTAAAAACGATACCCCCCCCGGCAGCTCCCGTAAAGGCAAAAACCCGGTGGTGTTCCTGATCGGTGACTCTACTGTTAAGAACGGGACAGGAGAAGGGGATAACGGCCAATGGGGCTGGGGGAGCTTCTTTGAAAACTACTTTAATACCGATAAAACCACCGTGGAAAACCATGCGCTGGGCGGACGAAGCAGCCGCACTTTCATTACCGAAGGCCTGTGGGAAAACGTCTATAACGAGATCCGGAAAGGAGACTACCTGCTGATCCAGTTCGGGCATAACGACGGCGGCCCGATGAATACCGGCCGGGCGCGGGCCTCGCTGAAAGGCACGGGAGAAGAATCGGAAACGGTGATCATGGCAAGCACCGGCGGACCGGAAGAGGTGTTTACCTTCGGGCATTACCTTAGAACCTATATCCGGCAGGCCAAAGCCAAAGGCGCTTATCCTGTAGTACTTTCGCCTACTCCGAGGAACATCTGGAAAGACGGTAAAATGGAGCGGATGAACGAAACATATGCCAAATGGGCCAAAGAAGTGGCGGATCAGGAAAAAGTGCCGTATATTGACCTGAATGACCGGGCAGCCAAGAAAACCGAAGCGCTGGGAGAAAGCAAAGGGAAATCACTTTTCTTTGATGCGGCCCATACCAACCAGGAAGGTGCGGTTCTGAATGCGGAAGCGGTAGTGGAAGGGATCCGGTCGCTGAACGGGTATGCATTGAGTAAATATTTGAAATAAGCCGTAGAGACGCAAAATCCTGCTTCTCTGCAAGAATTGTAATGTAACTTATGAGACGGCAATCCTTTAAAATGTTCCTGAAACCCGGCTTTGAGGCCGAATACGAAAAAAGACATAATGAGATCTGGCCGGAACTGCAGGCCCTGCTGAAAGAAGCCGGCGTGGCAAACTACAGCATTTTCTGGGATAAAGAAACCAATGTCTTATTTGCCTACCAGGAAAATACCGGTGACGGCGGCTCCCAGGACCTGGGCAGTACGTCTATTGTTCAGAAATGGTGGGCGTATATGGCCGATATCATGGAGACCAACCCGGATAACTCGCCGCTTTCGGTTCCATTGCAGGAAGTGTTTCACCTTGACTGATGCCATGAGAGTCTGTATCGCCTTTTTCTTTTTTTTCACCCCGGTGCTTGCCGGAGCCCAGCAGGTAGTTTACAAGCTGGATTTTTCGGATAAGGCAAAGGTAGGCGATTATCCCTCCGCTACAGGATACGGCTTTGACTTTAGTACCCATCAGGATCATCGCTCTCCCTTCTTTATTTCGGCGGAAGTGCCGGAAGGGAATTACCGGGTGAAAGTGGTGCTGGGGAATGATGTGTCGGAGAGCATCACCACGGTAAAAGCTGAAAACCGCCGGCTCATGCTGGAGAATATCCGGGTTCCGAAAGGGGAAAGCAGTGCACATACTTTCCTGGTAAATATCCGGAATTACAGACTGGAACGCGGTGACACCGTGAAAATTAACCCGCGGGAATACCGGAAGCTCATCTGGGACGATAAGCTGACCCTGGAGTTTAACGGGGAAAATCCTTCGGTAAGAAACATAACCATTGAACCGGCTGACGATGTCCCGACCATTTTCCTGGCCGGCAATTCTACGGTAGTAGACGAAGCCCTGGAACCCTGGTGCGGCTGGGGCCAGATGTTCACCCGTTTCTTAACGCCGGAAGTGGCCGTGGCGAATTACGCCGAATCAGGCCAGGCGGCCAATACCTTCGTTTCCTCCCAAAGGCTGGAAAAACTGCTCTCAAAGATCCGGAAGGGGGATTACCTCTTTATAGAATTCGGTCATAACGACCAAAAGCAGAAAGGGGAAGGCAAAGGGCCTTTCACATCGTATAAAAGTGACCTGAAATACCTGGCAGACAAGGCAAGGGAAAAGGGGGCCTTACCGGTTTTGATCACCCCCATGCACCGCCGTTTCTTTGATGAAAACGGCAGCGTGATCAATACCCACGGGGAGTATCCTGCTGCGGTAAGGCAATTGGCGCAGGAAGAAAACATTCCGCTGATTGACCTTACGGCCATGAGTGCCGTGCTGTACGAAGCCTGGGGGGCGGAAGGCTCCAAAAACGCCTTTGTACACTTTGCCCCGGGTACATTTCCCGGTCAGAAAGACGCCCTGGCGGATAACACGCATTTTAACCCGTACGGCGGCTACCAGATCGCCCGGTGCATACTGAAAGGGATAGCAGACGGGGAGATTCCCGTCAAAAAATACATTATCAAAGGCTTTGAAACATATGACCCGGCAAAACCGGATGATTTTACCGGTTTCCGTGTGCCGGCCAGCCCGTTTACATCGATCGTAAAACCTTTGGGGAATTGAGAACAATGAATGACAAAACCGGGTCTTGCATAGGCATCGTTTAGTAACAAGGCCCCTGTCATGTGCAGACCAGGCATCCCCGGGCTGTGGAGGCATAGACACCCGAAATTATTACACGAATGAAAGAAGTAAAAACTTTTCTGGCCCTTGCCCTGATCACTTTTTCTGCTTCCGCCCAGCAGCGGACAGACGAAGAAGCCATCCGGGCCGTGGCGGATAATATCCTGAAAGAGCCGGTCACGCAGTTTGTAGGAGTGACCACCGGCAAAACCTACGCTTCTACCCGGGAGATCCCCCAGGGCGAAGACGTGAAATTTGCCAGTCCGCTGGCCGAATGGCACTATTCTAACGGAGTGCTGGATATGAGCATGCTGCGCCTGGGGGAATACCTCAGGGATGCGCGGTATACAAACTACGCCCCGAACCACGTGAAATTCGGGTTTGATAACTACGAATACTTCCAAAAAACCTTCCGGAACGACCGGAGGCACTGGCACTGGCCGTTCGGGCAGCTCTGGAATTTTAAGGAGCTGGACGACTGCGGAGCCATGGGTGCCGCAGTGGCCAACGTTTACCTGCTGGATAAGCAACCGGCATATAAAACCTACATTGAAAACGCAGCCCGTCACATCATGAAGGGTCAGGTGCGTTTGGCAGACGGCACGCTCAGCCGCACCTCTCCCCGCGAAATGACCGTTTGGGCCGATGACGTGTACATGAGTGTTTCTTTCCTTTCCCAGATGGGTAAACTGACAAAGGAAAAACAATACTTTGACGAAGCCGCCCGGCAGATCATCCAGATTGCCCGGTACCTGTGGGATGATGAAAAGCAGCTGTTTTATCATTGTTATTATACCGGTCTCCAACGGAACGGCGTGGCCTACTGGGGCCGGGCTAACGGCTGGATCACCGTTTCGCTTTGCATGCTGCTGGAAGTACTGCCGGAAGATCATCCGCAAAGGGGAGAGCTGATCAACTGGCTCGACAAACAGATCGTGGGGGCTTCCCGCTACCAGAATGCGAACGGCATGTGGAACCAGCTCCTGGACAAGCCGGAATCCTATGATGAATCTTCCATCACGGCCATGTACGTGTATGGTGTGGCCAAGGGCATTAACCACGGCTGGCTGGATCCGAAATACCGCCCGATCGCCATCAGCGGCTGGGAGGCGATGAAAAAAAACCAGATCACCGAAGAGGGGCATTTCAAAAATGTGTGTGTGGGCACAGGCATTTCCGATGACCTGCCGTTTTATTATAACCGGCCGGTCGGGGAAAATGAAAAGCACGGCCTTGGGCTGATCATTGAAGCCGGGATAGAGATCATGAAGCTGAAGAAAAAATGAAGGTACTGACCCTCATAGCGATTCTCTGCGTTTTCAGTGCCCGGGGACAGAACGGCCCCGTGATACTGGAAGGTAAAAACAGTGCGTCACAGATCGTGGCAGCGGCGCATCCCGGCTTTAGCTTTTTGCTGCCGGAGATGGCCGGTAGCCTGGAGTTCGGTATTATTCACGGGGGAAAATCAAAATGGCTGAAAGACTTTACGGGTACAAAGATCACGGCTGACCGGAAGAGCATAAAATACGTCCTTCAGGGAGATATACCCGGAGAGCTGATCGTAGAGGCGATTGCCCTGACCGCTACTGACGGCCTGATCATAGAAGTCATTGCCCGGAATTTCCCGGCCGGAGCCCGGCTTTTCTGGGCCTATGGTGGGGCTTCGGGAAAAACAGATGCAAAGCCCGCTTTGCTTCCGGAATACTGCCGGTACAATGTATTCAGTGTGGAAGGCACGGCTTTCACGGTGTATTACGGAGAAAGCATGAAGCTGAAGATCCTGCAGGGGGTGATGCCGCCTGCATCGGAGATCCGGCTTTCCGACGCCTTCCGGCAGGATAGCCCCCTGGCCTTTTTTGAGTCAGGCAAAAAGACCGGAGCCCCGGCTTTAGCTGCCGTTTTCCCATTAAAAAATGGACAGAAGGAGTATTTTTGTATTTACCGGCAGAACGCTGCGGCCGATTATAATTATTTCATGCTGCCGGAGGTTTTTGCAGAAGCGAAAGCGGGTAGCCGTTAACGTCAGAAGATACGGATACTCAGCGAAGTGAGCGACTTTATTTTTTCGAAATCGTTTTTATTAAACGTATAAAGTTCTTTGCAATACGATTCGGCTATGGCCACATGGAGGCAGTCGTTAATGTTCTGGAATCCGATCCTGGAGGCCAGATCTTTGGCGCGGCGAAAATGATCTAAAGTATAATTTTTTATACAATGACATTCAAACTCTCTCAACTTTTCAAGGATTAAGAAAGGATCAATATCAAGCTTAGCCAGAACAAAACCAATTTCCTGTAAGTTTAACGGAGAAACGTAAAAATGCCCTTTTCTGATAAGGCCTTCAATCTTTCTGGTGACAAATCGGTGGGTTTCTTTGTTTTGGTTAATCAAAAAGTGGATCAGGTAGTCGGTGTCAAAATAAATCATGTATTCATTTCATTGATCAGATCGGAAAGGTTGATATCTCCGGGTATCACTTTCGGAGGATACTTTTTTTGAAGTGCCTGCATTCTTTTCAGAGCTTCTTCGTGCGGGTTTGCAGAATCTGAAAAGCAGAGCCGTTCACTTTTACAGGTGAATATTTCCTTGATATTTTCAATGTCGATCAGGCTGATAACAGTTTGCATAACAATGGAATTCATTTACCGGCAGAACAATAGGCCTTAATTAAATAGTTCTTCTTTATCTGTGTTTTTTTAATTTTCTTAACTGCAGTTCATAAATGTATGAAAAAACTGGTAACTCTACTCCTCATGCTAACCGGGATTCACTCTGCGGCTCAGATCTATAACGTTCGGGACTTTGGCGCCAAGGGTGACGGAAAAACCCTCGACTCCCCGGCTATCCATGCGGCCATTGAAGCGGCCTCCGGAAAGGGTGGGGGAACCGTGCTGTTGCCGGCCGGCACCTATCTCAGCTATTCCATTCGTTTAAAAAGCAATATCCATCTTTCTCTCGATGCAGGTGCCGAAATTCAGGCTGCATTTCCGGGAAAAGATTCGGGCTATGATGTAGCAGAAGAAAACCCGCATAACCGCTACCAGGATTTTGGCCACAGCCACTGGAAGAACAGCCTCATCTGGGGCATCGGGCTGGAAAATATCAGCATCACCGGTTTTGGAAGAATCAATGGAGAAGGCCTCACGCGCGAGGAAAGCCGGCTGCCCGGTGTGGGTAACAAGGCCATCGGCCTTAAACTGTGCCGGAATGTGACCATAAAAGATATTTCCATGGTCAACTGCGGGCACTTTGCCCTGCTGGCCACCGGCGTGGATAACCTCACCCTCCACAATATAAGCGTGGATACCAACCGCGACGGGTTCGATATTGATGCCTGCCGGAACGTTCGTATTTCCGACTGTACGGTCAATTCTCCCTGGGACGATGCCATCGTTCTGAAAAGCAGCTATGCCCTGGGTTTTGTGCGGGATACGGAGAATGTGACCATCACCAACTGCTTCGTCAGCGGGTACGACAAAGGCTCGGTGATAGACGGCACCTTTCAGCGCTATGAGCCCCAGGCGCCCGATCAGGGCTTTGTGACCGGCCGGATCAAATTCGGGACGGAATCAAGCGGAGGCTTCCGGAATATTACCATTTCCAACTGCGTCTTTGAACGCTGCCGGGGCCTGGCCCTGGAAACGGTAGACGGGGGCTTCCTGGAAGATGTGGTGATCAGTAACATTACCATGCGGGATATTGTGAATGCCCCCCTGTTTCTCCGTCTCGGCGCCAGGCTGCGAAGTCCCGAAGGTACGGCCGTGGGCCGGATGACCCGCATTACTCTCAGTAATATCAACGTCTACAATGCGGATTCCCGTTATTCCTGCATCATCAGCGGCATCCCCGGGCACGCCATTGAAGACATAACGCTTCAGAACATCCGGATCCATTTTAAAGGCGGCGGTACCCGTGAAGACGGCCTGCTTACCCCTCCGGAAAACGAAAAGCTATACCCTGAGCCCTGGATGTTCGGTACCATTCCCGCCTCGGGCTTTTTTATCCGGCATGCGAAGAATATTGAATTGAATAATGTACATCTCTCTTTTCAGCAGGAGGATCACAGGCCCTCGCTTTGGCTGGAAGATGTGCAGGGGATACGGTTATGGAATTACCGGACACCATTGTCACGGGGTGTTCAGCCGTATCGGGTGAAAAAAGTGACGGGTTTTGAAGTGAAGGGAAGTGATTTTGAAACAAAAAATTAAGGTATACTTCAGATGGTTTTTAATTTACTCAAATGGATTCCTACTGTCGCCCCGGGCTTGGCGAAGGGCATGGGAATGTCAATGCTTCGTCCCGGTCAGGCTCAGCATACGGGAGTTCCCTCGAGAACCCTACCTGTCAATAATGGCACAAACGGGCACGGGAGGGCGAAGTTTGCGAACGAAGTGGTCGAGAACCGTGCAAAAAAAGGGGGAATAAAGGCTCAATCTCTTCCAGCAATCGTAATTGCCTCTTTTTTCTTCCTCCCCTCCCTCTGGAGCTGCGCCCCCGCTCCCGTAAGCACCTCCTGGCCCGAAATCACCACAGAAAGCAAACCCCATACCCGCTGGTGGTGGTTAGGCAGCGATGTAGACTCCGCCGGCCTCACCTATAACCTGGAAGCCATGAGCAGGGCCGGCATAGGCGGGGTGGAGATCACCCCTATATATGGCGTAAAAGGCAGAGAGAAACACTATCGCGATTTTCTGTCGCCCGGGTGGATGCGCATGCTGGCTTTTACTCAAACCGAAGCGAAGCGCCGGGGCATGAACGTAGACATGAATACCGGAACCGGCTGGCCGTTCGGCGGGCCGGAAGTAAGCCTGGAAGATGCGGCAGGCAAAGCCGTGTTTGACCGGTTCTCTTTAAAAAAAGATGAGCTTATTGTAGAGAAATTTGACGCCCAGGGCGATAAAAACGCCCGGCTG
>JBEBRR010000050.1:0-30005 GCA_040394735.1 Leadbetterella byssophila | reverse complement strand
ATTCCGGTGGCAGGCATTCCGGTGATCGAAACTTACGATGACCACCGGATGGCTATGGCTTTTGCCCCTCTTTCCATGTTAAGGGATGTGATTATTAAAGAGCCGGGCGTAGTAGCCAAATCGTATCCCGGCTTTTGGGAGGATCTGGGGAGGATCGTCAAATTTGAACCCTATAAGCCTTAAAGGTATATAGGTTATTTTCGTGCTTTATGTGTTTAAATACAGCTGAGAAAATCGGATTATGAAAAATATTATAATCTTTCTATGTCTTGCGGGAATAAAAGTGAATGCATTTCCAGGTGATTCGCTGACCAGTTTCTCTTATACCATGAATATCCCGGAAGGATGGAAAATCAAGGATAACTGTACGGAAGCCGACTGTTCATTTCTTGCTCCGCAGGATAATTCTGCTGACACCTTCCTTGAAAACATCAATATCACCGTAGCAGATGCTCCGTCTAAAAATTACCCGGTAGTAAAATATACCGACTTCTCCGTGGGATACCTGCCTTCAGTGGTCGAAAATTTTGAGCTTCTGGAAAGGAAAAAACTGGCCGGTAACAGTGAATATATTGTTTACAGGGGAAGGAAAAGCGGTTTTAATCAGACCTGGAAACAATATTACCATATTAAAGACAGTAAGATGTACATTCTTACTTTTACGGCTGAAACCTCACAATTTGAAAAATATATAGATCAGATAACCAGTCATCTGGATTCTTTTAAGGTGAAATAGTACATTTGTTTCATCCTAAACTTATCTGTTCATGCGCCTTATAGTTCTCTTTCTCTTCTTTTGTGCCCGAGTCTGTTCTGCCCAGACCTTCACCGTAAGTGCTAACCAGCGTTACGTTCTGAAAGATAAGCAACCCTTTATCTGGATCGGGGATACCGCATGGGAACTCTTTCATGCCCTGAACCGGGAGTCGGCAGAGCGCTATCTTGCCAAAAGAGCTGAGCAGGGATTTACGGTCATACAGGCGGTGGTTCTTGCAGAGCTCGACGGGCTGAGCAGTCCCAATGCCTACGGACATACCCCGCTTATCGGTCAGGATCCGGCACAACCGGATGAACGGTATTTCAAACACGTGGACTTCATCATTGACAAGGCCGGCGAGCTCGGACTAACCCTGGCCTTACTGCCTTCCTGGGGCGATAAGTTATATAAGGATTCATGGGGGAAAGGGCCCGAGATTTTCAATAAAGAAAATGCCCGCCAGTACGGCCGCTGGATAGGCAATCGCTACAAGAACCGGAAAAATATCATCTGGATTACCGGCGGCGACCGGAGCCCCAGAAAGAATTCTGAAGATGCAGACATCTGGCGGGCCATGGCGCAGGGCATTGAAGACGGAGCAGGCGGGCCGGAAATGGCGCTGATCAGCTTCCACCCCCAACCCAACGAGGAAGGTGCTTCCGAATGGTTCCACCGGGATTCCTGGCTGGATTTCAACATGTTTCAGACCGGCCACTGCAGAGATGCGAACGTATATGAGAAAATTCTGAATGCCTGGAATCGCACTCCTCATAAACCGGTGCTGGACGGCGAGCCTGTCTATGAAGACCACCCCGTCTGTTTCAATGCCGGTGACCTGGGTACCTCCAGTGCCTATGACGTACGAAAATCGGTCTACCTGAGTGTTTTTTCCGGCGGGTTCGGAGTAACTTACGGGTGTCACAGCGTATGGCAGATGAACCGCCCGGGAGTGGAACCGGTGAATGGTCCGCACTACTACTGGTACGATGCCCTCAATCTCCCCGGTGCTAACCAGATGAAGCATTTAAAGAGCCTGATGGCCTCCCGGCCTGTTCTGGACCGCATCCCGGATCAGAGCCTGATAGAAGAGAACCATTATGATGCCCACCAAAGAGTACAGGCCACACGGGGTAAAGATTACGCTTTCATTTACTCCGCCTACGGCAAGCCTTTTACTGTATATTCCGGGAAAATAACCGGCAATAAGCTCAAAGCCTGCTGGTATAATCCAAGGAACGGGGAAACAAAAGATGCCGGGGAAAAGGAAAATCGCGGAAAGCATGTATTTATCCCGCCTTCTGGCGGTTACGGGCATGACTGGGTGCTGGTGCTGGACGGGATCAACTGAGAATTTACAGCAGGTTTAATGCTGTATTTTACGCATGATAAAATATCCTTTTCACGCGCTCTGACACTCCGGTCAGCAGTTCATACGGAATAGTGCCTATCAGCTCTGCCAGTTCAGAAATGCCGGGATTCTGACCAAAAACAATGACCTCATCCCCTTCTGTGCATACCGCGTCGGTAACATCGATCATTGTCATATCCATGCATACATTTCCCACGGTTTTGCAGAGGGTTCCATTGACATTGACCACGGCATTGCCCCGGCTGAACCGCCGGTCATAACCGTCAGCGTAGCCAATGGCAATGGTAGCAATACGGGAATCCCGGTTTAACACTCCTTTCCGGCCGTAGCCCACGGTTTCGCCGGCCGGAAGCGATTTGATCTGCGAAATAGTGGTCTTAAGGGTGGCCACAGGTTCCAGAACATCGGTTTCTATTCCCGACGATTCCACGCCGTAAAGCCCGATTCCCAGGCGTACCATATCGTACCGCGCTCCGGGAAAACGGGTAATTCCCGCCGTATTACAAATATGCCGTAACGGAGCAGAACCGGTCTCAGAAACGATACGGGAAGAAACCCGTTCAAAGCACTCTATCTGCAGGGCAGAAAATGCGTTGTGTTCTGCATCGTCTGCTCCGACCAGGTGACTGAAAATACTGGCTATTTCCACCCCGGAGTGCTCTTTAAGGGCTTCAATAAGCGGAGCCGTTTCTTGCTCCATAAAACCCAGGCGGTGCATCCCGGTATCTATTTTGAGGTGTATCCGGGTGGTTTCCTGAGGCTTCCAGAGCATTTTGGCTTTCAGGTAGGCCTCCAGTACCCGGAAACTGTAAATCTCCGGTTCGAGGTGGTATTCAAAAATGCTGGAATAGCTGTCCGGATCGGCATTCATCACCATAATGGGCAGTGTTATCCCGTTTTGCCGCAGCGCCACACCTTCGTCAGGGTACGCCACGGTGAGGTAGTCCACCCGGTGATACTGAAGCCAGGCGGCCACTTCGTTACCGCTCCCGTAGGCAAAGGCTTTGACCATTACCATGAGCCGGGTATCAGGACCGATCCGGCCGCGATAAAAGTTCAGGTTGTGGGTAATAGCATCCAGGTTGATTTCCAGTACGGTTCCGTGGATGCGCTTCACCAGCCTTTCCACGATCTGCTCGAACGAAAAAGACCTGGCCCCCTTCACCAGGATAAGCGACTTCTGAAAGGTATCCGCCGTCCCGCTCTTTAAAAACTCGCCGGTAGATTTAAAAACCTTAACGATAGTTCCCGGCAGTTCAATGGGATATGCAGACAACACCTCCCCTATGCCAATAAAAACTTTGATCTTTTGCGGACGAAGCAGGTCCAGCATTTCCGCTATCAGCTCCTCATTTGACAGGCCCGACTGGAACATATCGCTCAGGATTAACACCTTGTCACGTTTGGTATGCGCCTGACTCATAAAGTTCAGCGCCATTTTCAGTCCGCCCAGGTCATTGTTATAGGTATCATCAATAATATAATTCCCTTCCCGCCCTTCTTTCAGCTCCAGTCTCATTTCCACCGGCTTCAGAAACCGGAAACGTTCGAGGAATCTTTCTGCGTTTTCGCCTTTCCTTCTCAGCAAGTAAAGTCCGGCACAGAGGCAGTGCACCGCATTTTCTATGGACGCGTTATCCGAAAAAGGGATTTCGGCGAACCGACCCGGCATGTACTCAAAGCTGACCTTTCCTTTCTCCTGTTTCAAGTCAGAAACAGACCAGGAAATAAACTGAATGCCCGGATTCAGCGGACGCAGAAAGTTCTCCGCCTCTTCTTCCACCTCCGTATAATCACGGCAGTATACCAGCGCCTCTGACTGCTGGAAAAGCAGCAGCTTTTCCCGGATCTTTTCACGGTTGTTCCGGAATCCCTCACTGTGCGACGGTCCGATGTTTGTAAATATGCCCAGCGTGGGACGGATTATCTTCTCCAAAGCCGCCATTTCGCCCGGTTGCGAGATACCCGCTTCAAAAACACCCAGATCATTTTTGGAGGACATCTCCCAGACCGACAGGGCCACGCCGATCTGTGAGTTATAGCTGCGGGGACTTTTCACAATATCAAAATCTTTTTCCAGCAGGGAATGCAGCCATTCCTTTACAATGGTCTTCCCGTTACTTCCCGTGATCCCCACCACCGGGTAACTGTACCGGCTCCTCTTCCGGGCTGCCAGCTCCTGCAGCGCCGATATGCTGCTGTTCACCCGGTAGGCCCTGATCTCCGGTTTTTCGAGGTATTTTCTCTGTCCGGCAGTAAGCGCCTTTTCTTCCACTACAAACTCCCGGAGCCCCGATGTAAACAGATCTTCTATAAACCGGTGGCCATCGTGCCGCGCACCCTTAATTGCAAAAAATACACTTTTGCCCGGATCCGACAGAAACCGGCTGTCGGTCAGCAGCACCTTCCCCTGCGCATCCAGCTTATCTATATCTACAAACATGTTAAAAAAGGGTCAGCATTTCACCTGCCATAAGTCATATCCCGGAATTCTATATACTTTCCAATAACTTTTTCAGCACTCCTTTATACTCTTCTGTTTCTTTCTGCCTCTTCTCTGCACTCCATTCCAGCTCGACCGCCATGATCTCCCCTACTTTTTCCACCGATTCAAAGCACGATGCCCAGTCGAGAATCTCCCAGCGTATCCTGTGTGCCATAAAATCCCGGATAGTCTGTGCCATTTCATGGCGGCAGGCAAAAATCACTTCCGATGCCAGGTAGGGCTGTGCGGGATGCAGCCTCTCCTGCCGTTGTATGGCCAGTACTTCAGGCGTCTGGCAGCCGTAATAGCTCAGCAGCCTTTGCCAGAACAGGTCTTCCTGGTCTGACGGCTGCTCTATTTCAGCATCATTTCCTATGAGCTTATAATCGTGCGTACGGCATTCCTTTTTTTCCCCGAAAAGAGTGTCCACCACATCCATAGTATCCTGGGCCATCAGCCGGTAGGTGGTCCATTTCCCGCCCAAAAGACTGACCAGGCCGCTTTCTTCATCTACTTCCACTTCATGATCACGCAGCAGCGACTTGGTGTTTTCTTCACTTCTCCGCCGGGCCAGCAACAGCGGCCGGACTCCGCCAAATCCGGCTTTCACCTCTGTGATTTCCGGCATTTCATTCAGATAGGGCCTTGCCGTTTCCAGCAGATAGGCGGCCTCCTCTTTTTCCAGCCGGGGCTCTTCGTTTCCTCCTTTATAAGGAGTATCGGTTGTACCGATCATCACCTTTCCCCTGAACGGGATCACGAAGATCAGCCGGCCGTCTGAAGTTTTAGGGATCAGCAGGGCTTTGTCACCTTCAAAATATTTCCTGGGTACAATCACATGTACTCCCTTTGAAGGGGCGATCCGCCGTTCCTCCCGCGGGTTGGCCATCAGCCGGACCGCATCGGAAAAAGGTCCGGTACAGTTAATAAAAACCCTGCTTTTAATGTCAAATACATTGCCGTTGAGCACATCCTCCACACGGGCAGAAGACAGTCTTCCGCCCGCTTCTTTTTCAAAACCGGTAAGGCGGCAATAATTGGCGGCAGCTGCCCCTTCCCGGTAAGCTGTTTTAACCAGGGCGATCACATAACGTGCATCATCCAGCTGACCATCATAATACAAAACACCGCTGTGGGCTTTTGAAGTGATGTTGGGGCTTTCGGTAAGCATCTCCTTGCGGGTCAGCCAGCGTGCAGAAGGAAAATGATCTTTCAATGCGAAAAAGCCGTACAGCTTCAGCCCTATAAAATAATAAAATCCCTCAAATGCACTGAAAACCGGGGTAATGATGCCGAGCTTTTTGGTAATATAACGGGCATTGGAATACAGGAATTTTCTTTCTCTCAATCCGTGTTTTACCTGTTTCAGCTGTCCGAAGTCCAGGTTCTTAAAGGCCTGCTCCAGGTACCTTACCCCGCCATGGATCAGTTTGGTGGATTTCGAGGAGGTTTGTCCGCAGAAATCCCCGCTGTCAATCAATGCCACTTTATAACCTCTTAGAGCGGCATCCAGGGCCACTCCGGCACCGCTGGCTCCGGCCCCGATAACACATATATCAAACTGTTCATTTGAAAGCCGGCTTAAACTATGCCCTCTGTCCATTCAAAAACATTCGGTTTATACACAAAACTACACAAAAAAGGGGCTGTTACGCCCCTTCCCTGCCTTATTATTTCTTCTTTCAAATCATCTCGGTTGAATCGGCTGATAAACTGTCACTGCCCGTGTCTTCCGGAGAAGGAAGCACCCGCCGCGGTTCAATTTTCTCCACCTTCGGCAGAAACTGCACATCCGTCACAATGTACTTTGTATCGCCGTTCCATGGAAATTTAACAAATTTTTCCTGGTAAATCAGGGTGATGCGCTCGCCCGTAGCCAGCGCCTGCCGGAGCTTGGCCACCACCGAATCTTCCTTGGTGGAAAAGTCCCAGTAGCGGGGAGAAAGTGAACCCGTTTCACCGGAGTATCCCCCTTCCATCAGTTGCCCCTCATACGTCTTAAACACATAACCACGCTCACTGAACTTGGAGATCGTGCCGGCGCGGTCGCCGGAAGAATAATAACCGGTACTCACAAACCAAAGCACCCCCAATAAAACCAGGAAGATGATGAATAAGAAAATTTTAAACTTGCGCATGATCTCTATTGATTGAATGATGCTGCAAACCAACAAAAAAAATCACGAACCCCGAAATTTTGTGCCCGCTTTTGTAATGCGAATATCTTCAGTCATAGGCAGTTCACAGCCAAAAAATGAATCAGAATTAAAAAATACTTTATTTATCAACAGATACTTGGAGGAATAACCATGAAAAAATTACTTTTACCGCCTGTAGTTTTACACAAAAATGGCGAATACATATACCCAAATTCACCTCCATGTTGTCTTTTCTGTCCGGAACCGGCAGTCGTTAATTCAACCTGGCTGGAAAGATGAGCTATTCAGATACATGTATTATAGCTCGGAACGGCCATATCGCCAGAAGAAGAGTTTTTCGGAAGAATACAGGGAACTCCTGAGATTATTTGATATTTCGTTTGATGAGCGTTACCTGCCGAAAAAACCTTCATAATTTCTACCGGTATTCCAAAGAAGCAAATCCCGTCGCCCCCTATCCCGAAGGGATTTAATATTGGTAGCCTTATTTTCCTATCCCGTCAGGGATGAAATATCAAAAGCATTCAACATACCCCGTATCTTTTCCACTCCTCCGGCAAAGGAATTTCTGCCGAAATCTCTCCGATCGTAATTTTTGTACATGCCAGGAACAGCCTGCCGTCCGGCAGGCTGCGCTTATATCCGTACTTCAGGTCGCCGACTATCGGGCTGCCAATAGCTGCCAGCTGTGCCCGGATCTGGTGAAACCGGCCCGTGCTGATCTGCACTTCCAGGAGATGATAACGATCGGAAGAGCGAAGCACCCTGTAGTGCAGAACCGCCTTCTTGCTGCCTTTTTCCTCCCGGTTAAATACACGGGCTCGGGCTTCCTTACGGATCCAGTGAATGAGCTCTCCGCTGTCTGCCGCAGGCCGGACCGCCACCACACAGTGATAAACCTTTTTAACAGATCCCTCCTGTAAATAGCGGGTCCACCGGCCTGCCGCGGCCGGGTTCTTTGCCAGGATCATCAGACCGCTGACCCGCTTGTCAAGCCGGGTGATGCAGTGCATGCCCGGAAACCGGCTCAGCACGGAATCGCTGCCGGTAGAATCCTCCTGGGCAGAGAGCCCGGATGGCTTGCTGACCACGTATACCTCCCCGTCTTCGTAAACCACCATCTTATAAAGGCAGGGATAATAAGGGCACATCACTGCCGGAAGCCATGATCCGGGTCTTGCTCCGGTGGATGAGGGAACCCCAGAAACCGTAGCGGTTGGGCACCATAATCAGCATATCTGCCTTGACCTCCAGCAACTCTTTCTGGATCTCGCTGATCACAGTATTCGACTCCACATTTTTATAAAAGTACCGTACGCCGTCAACCCCTTCTCCGAACATGCTTTCCGCACTGGCCCGGATGCCTGCCTTTTCAATTTCCTTTACTTTATCGCTGACATGGAAAATTTCCACCTGCTCCGCCCCGAAATCCGCTGCCACTTCCTTTACCTTTTCCAGTACCTCCAGGTGTACTCCCCGAAGAATATCCGCCGCAAAAAGAATGGTTTTGATTCCTTCAAACCTGACACCATAAGGCACCGCCAGCACCGGAAACCTTAACCGGTGAATGACCGACGTGGTGGTATTGCCCAGCATATCCTGCTCGAGTGATTTCTCTGCCATTCCCAGCACCACGATATCGGCATTGAAATGCGTGATGCTCTGTTTCAGTTCGCTGTAAAAATCATCCTTATGCCAGTCGGCCTCCGCCCTGATCGAATAGCGGGCCGAAATCTCCGCCGCCCGTTCGTCCAGGCGCTTCCGGCTGGCTTTATAAAGGTCATCAAATGAGCCCGGACCCAGCCTTGAGTTCATGGCATGAACAGACAACTTGTACAAATGAAATAAAACCACCCGCGCACCTACCACCTGCGCAGCAGCCGCAGCGTATTCCACTGCATTTTCCGCCTCTTTTGAATAATCCGTAGCTACCAGTATCACTTTCATCGCTGTCAAAACTTTTCAGAAATATACGACATTTCCGCGTATGGATTTTATGATCTTCCTCATCTCACGAAAAGAAAAAAAGCATAATTATGACAATTATGCTTTTCGGACAATTAACCTTAAACTACTAACTGCGGGTTTATATCCCGCGCTTTTTGCTGGTGTATAGCGGGTTAGGCAGGATCGGCATCACCTGCTTTTTTCCACTTTAAAAGCCTTCTTCTGAACACTTACTTTTCCGAACATATCTTCCGCCCTTACCTCAATGGTATGCTCTCCGTCCGCCAGGTTCACCGGGAAGCCCGCTTTCCACAGGTGTGTACTGTTTACCGCATTGCTCGGTCTTCTTCCCGGCATGAGGGTATCGGCATAATCCCAGCGATGCAGGCGGTGCAGGTAAGAAGGGTCAGGCTCGCTTACATACCGCATCGCTTTCCATTCACCGTTATCAATACGGTATTCCACTTTATTTCCTTCGTGACCCATAAAGAAATTAACATAGAGAGAGGCCGTGGTACTCCGGCCGTGCGGTATCACTTTAGGCGAAAAGATCTCCATCTGGTAAGCGGCCGATTCACCGGCCACTTTATAGTCCACACTGTAGGTATTTCCCCTGATCCTGAGGAAGGCATATCCCCGCTCGGTTCCGTCGCGCATGGTAGAATAAGGTACGCCCCGGGCATCCATTTCACCCGAATACCAGTCACCCGATGTGGTGCCGGCATTATATTCGTGCCAGGGCTTGCCTCCGTGCCAGCCCGCTTCCGGTCCGAAGAAATTCTGGCGCTGAAGATGGGTATGGGCCGACATCGAAAATACATTCGGATAATCTTTCAGGATATCAAAGAGGCGCTGACGGTCTTCATCGCGGAAAGAGTCGCCCTCTTCCAGCAAAGGAATATGGTAGGCCAGCACGATCAGCTTATCTTTAGGCACAAACTTCAGGTTGTTTTCCACGAAATCCAGCTGGTCTTTCCGGAAACCGCCCCAATAGCCTTTCCCGTCGCGCGGGTCCGGGTAAAGTATATCATCGAGAATAATGAAATGGGCATTCCCGTAGTTAAATGCATAGTTGGCCGGACCAAAATTGGCCTCATAGGTTTCGTCTGAAAGATGGTCTTCTTCTGCTTCATAATTCATGTCATGGTTTCCCATCAGGTTATACCACGGCAGGCCCAGCTGCTTTACCGCATTGATGTAAGGCTGATGAAGACGAAGATCGTCGCCTACCAGGTCTCCCAGGCTCAGTCCGAAGGCCACATCGCTGACTCCCTTCACATCGTTCACTACCCCGCGGGTGAACCACTCGATGTCCTGTAAAGTATAAGGCTGGGGGTCTCCGAATATAAGGGCGGTAAAGTCCCTGTTTTCCTGCGCCGGCTGCAGACCGAAATCAAGGGAGGCAGGCAAGGCTGCTGTAGGGGCTACACCCGGGTATTTAAAACCGGACGGCGAACCCTCAGGCTTATGGATCCGGTAAAACCGGGCCACATTATGGGTATCTGCAGGTATCCGGTAATCTGCAGGCTTAATAACGAAGAAAATGTTATCTTTTCCGGCCGGCAGCGAATAAAGGCCCGTGCCGTCGGTCTGCACCACATCCACCCCGTTGCTGACCGATACCCCGGCAATTCCCTTTTCCTTTTTATCTCTTTTCCCGTTTCCGTTCAGGTCTTCGTAAACCGTTCCGCTTTGCGTCTGCCCGAAGGCCAGACAGGGAATAAGCATCGTTAAAAATAATAGTTTCTTCATAGGAGATTTTTTAAATTCAATTCAAAATAAGCGCTTTTCACCGGGAACCCCGCAGAAGGGAAGATTACTCTTTTGTTAAATCATAAACCCGCATTACCCGCACCTGCTTTTTCACCTGCAGGCGGGAGAAAACTTATCAGTACGCAAAACATCATCTGTGTCAAAATAAGCCTTATTTTTGATACGAAATTATCCCCCGCACTTTACCATGGGAAATACATTAAAATATTTAGCCAACAGGTTTATTTCTTACTTTCTCCGCGGATTGCTTTTTGTGGCGCCATTAGGCATCACCCTGCTGATCCTGTTCTCTGCCTTCGACTTCGTGGACAGCCTGGGAAGGATACAGTTTGAAAGCTGGTCAGACCCCAATAAAAAATTCTTCATTCCCGGCCTGGGTTTTCTGATTGTAGTAGGCGGAACGGCCTTCATCGGGATTTTATTCACCCGGGTGCTGCCTTTTACTATCCAGAACTGGCTGGAAGACAAGCTCACCAACCTCCCGATCGTAAAAATTTTCTATTCGGCCACTAAAGATCTTATTTCTGCGTTCTTAGGAGAGAAAAAGAAATTCAGCACCGGAGTGCTGGTGACTATAAACTATCATCCCGTAGTAAAAAAAATGGGATTTCTAACCCAGGAAAACCTCGATATATTTAACCTGCCCGATATGGTTTCCGTCTATTGCCCCCACGGTTATGCCATTTCGGGGCAAACGTTCATTGTATCCCGCGAGGATGTGGAGGTGCTGAATATTCCCAGTACGGAGCTGATGAAGATGGCCATATCCGGCGGTGTATCAATCAGTGAAACAAAATGAAAAAAATATTTGCCCTTCTCCTCCTCACTTCATTGAATGCCTTCGCACAAAACGTGGAGGAGCGAAACCTGGGCAAAGAGCCGCACAAGAGAGAAGCTCTCGGCATTGACGAGCTCCTCCGGAAGAACGATCCCAAAGCCTACAAGGCGATGACCACCAAAAATCCGTTTATAGTGGTGGCCAATTACCGGAACGGAAAAAGATGGCGCTATTTTGAAGGCGATGTGCTGCGGTTCAAAACCCTTGACGGGAGGTATTTCGAGGAAGACCTGGCCTATATTGAAGACAGCACCTTCACCATTTATAAATATGACCAGGTAGCCAGAAGAATGGAACAGCTCACCTTCAGAACAGACGAGGTGAAATCTGTTTACAAATACAAACGGGGCGGTGTGCTGAAAACGGGACTGCTGAGCATGGGGCCGTTTGTGCCTATGGCGCTGCTCGACTGGGCCCTTTACAATACTCCCCCTTCTCAAAACAGGGACTTCCTCTGGATCGCTCCCATTGTGGGAGCCGGAAATATTCTCATCTTCAAGCACAGGCATCTGTTTAATAAACAGAAGCTGGGGAATAATAAAGCCCTGAAAATCATAAAACCATATTAATTGCAGCCGCTTCGGTTGAATGCATTGTATCAGCAGGCCACGGTTACAATCTCCCGTTCAACCACCGTTTTGTTGTGATATATATGGTAAGGGTATAATTGGATTTAATACCAAAATTAAAACAGGAAGCGCAGGAGAACAAATTATTCATTGGATTCGTTAGTAATTTTAGGGATGAAAATCTATTTTTACTTAAGATTTTGTGTTAAGATGCTGAAAAAAATACTTACTTCCTTTATGATCATCGCCCTGGCCTGGCCGTCTTTTGCACAAAAAGAGGAAGAAGAAGGCATTGACACCAAGACCCTGGCTTTCGGCGCTACCACCAGTAATTTTACCAGCCTGATCGGCGGAGTGGTGGTGCGGAGTTCCACGCCGGTGTCGGTCCGTAAGAATAAAAGTGTTTACCAGTACCTGGCCGTTGAAGCCCTCAGCCTGAAAAACCCGCGGGAATACAGCCAGTTTACCGGTTTCGGCCCGAAATTCACCCCGGGTAAAAGAAATTACCTTTTCTCTATCAGACCCCAGTACGGAAGGGAATACGCTTTGTTTGAGAAGACCAAAGACAGCAACATCGGCTTAAGCATGATCTTTGCGGCTGGTCCCAGCCTGGGCCTGCTGAAACCCTATTATGTCCGTTACGAAGACAATAACGCCTTTGTGCAGTACGACCCCAACCGGAAAGGAAAGATCACCGCTGTGGGCGGCATGCTCAAAAACGGGGTCAGGGGGATAAAATTCACTCCGGGGCTCCACGCCAAAGCAGCAGTAAACGTTGATATTAATACTTTTAACGACAGCGTTACCGGCCTGGAGATCGGCACCACCGTAGAAACCTTTTTCAGTAAACCGGAAATACTCGCCTCAAGTTTCTCTGATAATCCGCAGACCTTTGTGAGTGTTTACCTAACTTTGTATTTCGGAAATAAATCTATCGTCAAGAAGAAAGACTCGGGTAATGGAATTGATTGAAAGAAAAAAAAGACCTGACTGGCTCCGCGTTAAACTGCCTATCGGAGAAAACTACAGGAAGGTTCGTGAGGTTGTCGACAATAACAAGCTTCATACCATATGCCAGAGTGGAAATTGCCCCAACATGGGGGAATGCTGGGGCGAAGGCACGGCTACTTTCATGATCCTGGGAAATGTATGTACCCGGAGCTGTAATTTCTGCGCCGTAGCCACCGGCCGGCCCAATGAATATGATACCGCCGAACCGGAAAGGGTGGCTGAGGCCATTTATACCATGGGTGTAAAGCATGCGGTAATCACCTCGGTAAACCGTGATGAGCTGAAAGACAAAGGAGCCGAAATATGGCACCGGACCGTGGTAAAAACCAAGGAGCTCTCTCCCAAAACCACCATTGAAACCCTTATCCCGGACACCAAAAGCGACTGGGATGCCCTGTACCGGATGATCTCTGCCGGCCAGGAAGTGGTTTCCCATAATATGGAGACCGTACGAAGCTTCTACCGGAAGATACGTCCCCAGGCCAAATATGACCGCAGCCTGGAGCAGATCCGGCGTACCAAAGAATACGGGAAAAGAACCAAAACCGGTATCATGCTGGGCTTCGGTGAAAAAAAGGAGGAGATTTTCGAAGCCATGGATGACCTGGCCCGGGTGGGTTGCGACATCCTTACACTCGGCCAGTACCTGCAGCCTACCAGGATGCACCATGAAGTGATTGAATTCATCCATCCCGATCTCTTTGAGGAATACCGGGTAGAAGGTCTTAAAAGAGGAATCAAATACGTGGAATCCGGCCCGCTGGTACGTTCTTCCTATCACTCGGAAAGACATGTAAATGTGTGATCAGGCCCTAAACCGCAGGCTTTCAGCTACCCGCTTTAAGGAGTACATTTTATTTGTGATCCGGCGGCAGAAACCGGCAGCCACTTTATCTGCAAAATTAAATATTAGCAGATAAATCATCTGTTATCTCTTTAATAATGAGATTAATTAACCAATACTATTTCAAGTAACAAAAAAAATCACCAAATTTGCCCCCTCGTATGCCTGCAGCTACGTGGCAGGCAGCTAATGATATAAAATACATCTTATACTATGGCATATTTATTTACTTCGGAATCCGTTTCCGAAGGGCATCCTGACAAAGTTGCTGACCAGATATCCGACGCCCTCATTGATCATTTCCTGGCCTTCGATCCGAATTCCAAAGTAGCCTGTGAGACCCTCGTAACTACCGGGCTGGTAGTATTGGCGGGGGAAGTTAACACCACCACCTACCTTGATGTTCAGTCTATTGCCCGCGATGTGATCCGGAAGATAGGCTATACCAAGGCAGAATATATGTTTGAAGCCAACTCCTGCGGAATTATCTCGGCCATTCACGAACAATCGCAGGACATCAACCAGGGCGTAGACCGGAAGTCGGAAGACGACTTTGAAGCCAAAGCCGATGCGCAGGGTGCTGGAGACCAGGGCATGATGTTCGGGTATGCTACCCGTGAAACTGAAAATTATATGCCGCTGGCGCTGGATCTTTCCCACAAAATCCTGCAGGAAATTGCAGCGGTCAGAAGAGAGAATAAAGATATTACTTACCTGCGCCCTGACACCAAATCGCAGGTAACCATCGAATACACCGACGACAACCGTCCGCAACGGATAGACACCATTGTAATCTCTACCCAGCACGACGACTTCGCCGAAGACCGGGAAATGCTGGACCGTATCAAGTCAGATATGATCAATATTGTCATTCCACGGGTAAAGGCTCTTCTCAAGCCGGAGCTTCAGGCTCTTTTTACCGATGACATCACCTACCACATTAACCCTACAGGTAAATTTGTGATCGGTGGTCCTCACGGGGATACCGGCCTTACCGGCAGGAAGATCATTGTGGACACCTACGGCGGTAAGGGAGCCCACGGCGGCGGTGCCTTTTCCGGCAAAGATCCGTCTAAAGTAGACCGTTCAGCCGCTTACGCCACCCGTCACATTGCTAAAAACCTGGTAGCTGCCGGTGTATGTGATGAGGTGCTCGTCCAGGTTTCCTATGCCATTGGTGTGGCACAGCCCTGCGGTGTTTTTGTAAATACCTATGGAACGGCCAAAGTAAACCTGACCGACGGGGAGATTGCGCGGGTAGTGGAAAAGATTTTTGACCTCCGGCCTTACGCTATCGAACAACGCCTGAAACTGCGTACCCCTATCTATTCTGAAACCGCCGCTTACGGCCATATGGGAAGAGAGTCCAGGATTATAAAAAAAGTATTTGAAAACGCGGGCCAGCGCACCGAAGTGGAAGTGGAACTTTTCACCTGGGAGAAGCTGGATTACGTAGACAAGGTAAAAGAAGCCTTCGGGATTTAATTTAATAATTTGTATTTTTCTAATTTGAGAGGTACATTTGGGCGATTTTATAAACGCTGGAATTTCTAAAACCGACATCTGTCAAACCCAATAAAAAATGAGTATTCTTGTAAACAAAAATTCGAAGGTAATAGTACAGGGCTTCACCGGCTCGGAAGGAACATTTCACGCAGGCCAGATGATCGAGTACGGCACAAACGTGGTAGGAGGAGTTACTCCGGGAAAAGGTGGACAGACTCACCTGGACCGGCCTGTATTCAATACTGTTGAAGAAGCTGTTAAAGAGACCGGAGCAGATGTTTCCATCATTTTTGTACCACCGGGGTTTGCTGCCGATGCCATCATGGAAGCGGCACAGGCCGGCATTAAGGTGATTGTTTGTATCACAGAAGGTATTCCTACGAAAGATATGGTAAGAGCCAAATCTTTCATTTCTACTTATAATACTACATTAATCGGGCCGAACTGCCCCGGTATCATTACTGCGGAAGAAGCGAAAGTGGGTATCATGCCCGGTTTTATCTTCAAAAAAGGTACGATCGGAGTGGTTTCCAAGTCGGGTACGCTTACCTATGAAGCCGTAGACCAGCTGACCAAGGTAGGCCTCGGACAAACCACCGCCATCGGTATCGGCGGTGACCCGATCATCGGGACCACCACCAAACAGGCCGTGGAAATGCTGATGAATGACCCTGAAACCGAGGGAATCGTAATGATCGGTGAAATCGGCGGTGGTATGGAAGCCGAAGCAGCCCGGTACATCAAAGAAACCGGCAATAAAAAACCGGTAGTAGGCTTTATCGCCGGCCAGACCGCACCGAAAGGCAGAAGAATGGGCCATGCCGGAGCTATTATCGGTGGTGCGGATGACACCGCAGCAGCCAAAATGGCCATCATGCGGGAGTGCGGAATTCACGTGGTAGACTCTCCCGCGGAGATCGGCGAAACCATGCTGAAAGCTTTAGGCAGATAAAAGACCCACTTTGGCATAATTTTTAAGCTCTGATTTACCAGAATCAGAGCTTTTATCGTTCTATAAATTACTAACGTGTAAATATGAGACCAGTACTGCTTTTCATTGTATTATTGTTTATTACTTCTGCCTGTGAAAAGAAAGAAGTGAAGCTTTCCCGTATCGATACCTTCACCGGCGGCAAGGAAAAAGAATGGCTGATTGTTGAAAACTTTTTCTCGGGCATAAATGTCACTGAAATGGAAGACTGCTACAGTGACGATACGGCTGTCTTTTCAAAGGGGGACGAGAGTCAGGATAAGCTTATTCCCATCTATAAATGGAAAAAGAATGAGAAAAAATGCAGCGGACTGGACGATGACCTCAGCCTCTATTTTACCCTGTCAGGCAACACCGTGATTTTCGGAGACCAGGATATTCTGACCACGGGGGCCGGTGATGTATGGGACATTGACAAAGCCGAAAACAGCGAGATCATTATCAGTCAGAATAAAGGCACAAATGATGAAAGACGCCTGAGATTTATACCGAAACCTTAAAGCGGGTTCCGACAAAAGAAGGGAGACCGGAAAGGCCTGGCTGACGCCATTCTTTCCGGTCTCCCTTCTTTTGTATTATTCGGTGTTTACAATGCTGCATTCATGGCCCGCACGGCTGCTGCCGACTTCTCGAATGCTGCTTTTTCTTCATTGGATAAGCGCAGGTTGACGATCTTCTCCCAGCCGTTTCTTCCGATGACCACCGGTACACCCAGGCAGATATCTTTCTGGCCGTACTCCCCGTTCAGGTAAACACAGGAAGGGATGATCTTCTTTTCATCGCGCAGGATAGATTCCACCACCTGCCCGATGGCTGCTCCCGGCGCATACCATGCCGAAGTACCCAGCAGGCCGGTCAGCGTGGCCCCGCCTACCATGGTTTTATCAGAAACTTCCTTCAGTTGCCCGGCTGACAGGAAACGGCTTACCGGGATGCTGTTCCAGGTGGCAAGACGGGTCAGCGGGATCATGGTGGTATCTCCGTGCCCGCCGATCACCATTCCCTGGAGGTCGCTCTGGGCCACTCCCAGCGCTTCACCCAGACGGTAACGGAAACGCGACGAATCCAGCGCTCCGCCCATACCGATCACCCGGCGCTTGGAGATGCCCATTTCAGCGGCAATTTTATAGGTAAGGTACGTCATGGTATCCATCGGGTTGGAAACAATAACGATCACCGCCTTGGGAGAAACCTCCAGGGCGCTCTTCACCACCCCGCCCACAATTTTGGCGTTGGTACCGATCAGCTCCTCGCGTGTCATGCCCGGCTTGCGCGGAATTCCCGAAGTAACTACGATCACATCGGATTTTGCGGTTTTGGAATAATCATTGGTAACCCCGCTTAAGCGGGTATCAAAGCCTTCTATAGAGGCTGTCTGGGCGAGATCCATCGCTTTGCCTTCCGCAAAACCTTCCTTGATGTCAAGAATGACAACTTCCGAAGCGATTTCCTTCCGGGCAATGTTATCAGCGGCCGTAGCCCCTACTGCTCCCGCTCCTATGATGGTAACCTTCATCGTGTTTTTTTGATATGTTTAAGTTGAACAATAATATACAAAAATATCTTTATTTTTTTATTTTTTTATCAATATTGAACTTTGATTTTCGTTTTTTATGTTTGAAAGGTGCGTGCTCTGACCGGATTAAAATTCACGTGTATTAAAAATGAAAAAAACAGGCTTTTTAAAAACGATACTCGGCTCTATTTTCTTTAAAAATTCCTTTCTTAAAGCCAGCCGTTTATCCAAAAACTCCAAAGGTATAATTTTACTTCTGGGTACGGTTTTCACCAAAATGAAGTCGGAAGGCGGAGGCTCCCCTTTCCGGAAGATCAAAGACAAGGTCAGGTCGCTTGGCCTGCTTCTGAGGCACTATGCCAACGGGAGCTACCGCAGCGTGGAAGGCAAAAACATTGTGATTATCCTGGCAGGCATGATCTACTTCCTCTCGCCGGTAGATCTCATCCCGGACATCCTGCCCATAGTGGGTTTTGCCGATGACATTGCGCTGATCACCTTCATTTACAACAGTGTAGCCGAGGAGCTGGAAAAATTTGAAATGTGGTTGATGAACCGGGAAACGGAGGTATCCGGAGCATAACTCACTTTTTTACAGATTTTGGTTTTAATTACCATAAAAGTTATTAATTTTGTTGAATATTAAAAAAATTGTGAGATGGAACTAACAACATTATTGTTTTTAGGATCTCTGGGAGGTTCTGAGATATTTATTATCCTTTTCGTTATTCTGTTGTTCTTCGGAGCCAAAAAACTACCTGAACTGGCCAGAGGGCTGGGAAAAGGGATCAAGGAATTTAAGGATGCCACCAAGGATGTGAAAGAAAACATCGAAAAGGCAACCAAAATAGAAGAGTAAATTATCCTGTTGCAGATATAACGGAACAACAGATTTGTGATCCTTCACAAACCTGTTGTTTTTTGTTTTTAAACCCCAAAGAAAGGTGCAGTATTCTGATTATCCCTCTTTCAGAAATCAACTTATATCGGGAGAAAGTGATCTGTGCGAAGTAGTCGCACACTTTCTCGAAAGAATTGAAGCCCTCAAGCATCTGAACGTTTTCCTGGAAGTATATGCTGATGAAGCCCGGCTGCGGGCGCAGCAGGTTTCGGAGAAGATCAAAAACGGAACTGCCGGCAGGCTCGCCGGGATGGTCATCGGCCTGAAAGATATTATTGCCTATAAAGATCACGGGATACAATGTGGCTCCCGCATTCTAGACGGCTTTATTTCCCAGTTTTCCGCCACTGCCGTTCAGCGGCTGATCGATGAAGATGCCATTATTATCGGCCGGCAGAATTGCGATGAATTCGGCATGGGCTCATCCAATGAAAAATCTGCTTTCGGCCCTACCCTCAATTATCTTAACGACAAAAAGGTACCGGGCGGCTCTTCCGGGGCGAGCGCCGTGGCGGTAAGTGCAGGGCTGTGCCATGCCTCCATCGGCTCAGACACGGGCGGTTCCGTTCGCCAGCCTTCGGCCTTCTGCGGAACTGTGGGCTTCAAACCTACCTATGGCCGTATTTCAAGGTGGGGACTGGCAGCCTATGCTTCATCTTTCGACTGCATCGGGCCGCTGACCCGTTCCGTAACAGACGCCGCCCTTCTGCTGGAGGTCATGGCCGGAGAAGACGAATTTGACAGTACGGTATCCTCCCGCCCCGTAGAAGAATATTCCCGCTTTACCGGCACACCGGGCCCCTTCAGGGTAGGGTATTTCAAAGATGCGATGGACTCTCCCGGACTGGATCCCGAAGTTCGCGAAGCTACCCTCGGAAAGCTGGAGGATCTGAAAAAGCGGGGGCACGAAATCGTCAGCCTGAATTTTCCGGAACTGCAGTACCTGCTTCCGGTCTACTATACCCTCACCATGGCCGAGGCTTCTTCCAACCTGGCCCGTTATGACGGGGTACGTTACGGCTACAGAGCCTCCCATGTCAGGAACCTGGAAGACCTTTACAAACGAAGCCGTGGCGAAGGCTTCGGCAAGGAAGTGAAACGGCGGATCATGCTCGGAACCTTCATCTTAAGCGCCGATTATTATGACGCTTATTATACCCGGGCACAACGCGTACGTACCGTCATCATCAACAAAACCGAAAAGTTCCTCGAATCGGTTGATTTCCTGGTATCGCCTACCACCCCTACTCCTGCTTTTGACCTCGGGAAGAAAACGGAGAATGCTATGGAGTCTTATCTTGCTGATGTCTTTACCGTACATGCCAACGTGGCCGGTCTTCCCGCCATCTCGGTTCCCAACGGTAAAAACCGGGAAGGCCTCCCCTTCGGTTTCCAGGTGCTCGGACGTGCATTCGGGGAAAAAGATTTATTAAATTTCGCAAAGAGTATAGAATAAACGTAAGAAAAAACAGTTTTTAAGGAGAGTTTTGTTTTTTTACTGATTCTTTTTATTAAATTTGGAGCGTAGCTTTCCGATAATTGTGTTTGATATCCTGAAAACTCTCAAAAACATTATGAAATTCTCAAAATTACTTTTGACCTTTTCTGCAGTGGTTGGATTTGGTTTTAGTGTAAGTGGTCAGATTAATGAAGGGGTAAATGAAGAGTCTGCTGAGTCGAAGCCCGTCGAAGTCGAAGAAGTAAAAATCTCCTACCCATACCAGGTAGAAGTAATAGATGAAAGGGATAATGTTCCCTATACCATCACTGTGCTGGATCCCGAGATCATCAGGCAGCGGCTGAAGTCTATTGAAAAGACCATGCCTATGGTTTATAATGAAAGCGTGGCCTTCTGGCTGAATTATTTCACCCAGCGCCGGCCTAACTTCACCAAGACCATGATGGAAGAGAAATCGGTTTATTTTCCTATTTTCGAAAAGATCCTCAAGGAAAACGGAATGCCCGAAGAGCTGAAATACCTGTCTATCCTGGAATCCGCGCTTAATCCTAAAATTGTATCAAGAGCCAAAGCGGTGGGATTGTGGCAGTTTATGTCATTCACGGGTAAAGAATACGGTCTGACCATCAATGAATATGTGGATGAGCGGATGCACCCTGAAAAATCTACCGATGCCGCCTGCCGTTACCTGAAATTCCTGAACCGGATGTTCAACGACTGGGATCTGGCGCTGGCCTCTTACAATACGGGGCAGGGAAGGATCAGCCGGGCCATGAAAAAAACCGGGCTTACCAACTACTGGGATCTTCATCCTCATATCCCGAAAGACACGCGTCATTATGTTCCCCAGTTCATCGCACTGGCCTACCTGATGAACTTCGGGCAGGACCACGGTATAGTTCCTGAAAAGCAGAACACCCGGCCTGAACTGGAAAATATTTACGTGGAGAATGATGTAAACCTGGAGATCCTGGCTGCTTTGACCAACATTGAGCTGGAAGATATTAAAAAGTATAACCCGCATTTAAAGGCAACTGTTCTTCCTCAAACACGGTACGGTTACCAGATTGCACTGCCCGCAGCCTCTATGCCTTATTTCAATGAGAACCGGGTGGCTATCCTGGACTCAGCCAGCAAAAGACGCTCTATTCCTTTCCCTGCTGAAGAATCGTCTGAAGCCGTTCTGGCATCTTCGTCTCCTTCAGTGATAACCGAACCCACCGAAGACGGCGCCATTGTGATCGGAAGACCGGTAGCCAGACAGGCCGTGGCTTCTGCCGCCAGCTCGGATGACTACGTGAACGTTACCCGGAAAGTAAAGAAAATTCACAAAGTGAAGCGGGGGGAAGTAATGAACAGGATCGCCTCAAGATACGGAGTCTCAGTTAGCGATATCAAAAAATGGAACGGGAAAACTTCTTCCAAAGTACTGTTAGGCGAATCACTGGCCATTTACGTGAACAAGAACGAAAAAGTTAAAGCCAACAGCCTGGTAGCTAAAAAATCTTCAGAAACGGTTAAAGAGCCTACTATTCATACGGTAAGACGCGGAGATACCCTCTGGAGCATTTCCCAAAGATATGAAGGGGTGACGGTGAGTGACATTAAAAAATGGAATAACCTTAAAGGCAATAACGTGACCGTAGGTCAGAAAATCAGGATCCGTTCCTGAGCCCCCTGCCGGAAACGAAATAAAAGGAGAAGCTTACAGCTTCTCTTTTTTATTTAACTTTGACCTCAAATAAATTCGAAATGCTAAAAACAGGAGCCGCAGCACTTAACCAGACGCCCCTCGACTGGAAAGGAAATCAGAAGCGTATTACAGAGGCCCTCCGGCAGGCCAGGCAGGAAGGTGTGCAGATTCTCTGCCTGCCTGAGCTGGCTATCTCCGGGTACGGTTGTGAAGACGCGTTTTATTCCCCCGATACCCTGAAGCGCAGCCTGGATATCCTGGGACAGCTTGCTGCTGAAACCTCCGGCCTGGTCACCTGCTTCGGCCTTCCCTTAAGTATACGGAATAAGACATACAATGCGGTAGCAGTAGTTGCTGACGGGCAGATCCTGGGATTTATCTGCAAACAGCATTTACCCAATTACGGCGTTTTTTACGAAGATCGCTGGTTTCACCGCTGGAAAGCTGGCCAGTCGACCACCGTGCGGATCAATGATGTCAGCTATCCGGCAGGCGATATCCTGTTTGATATTTCGGGCATAAAGCTGGGAGTGGAAATATGTGAAGATGCCTGGGTAGCCAACCGCCCCGGCGTACGTCTTTTTGACCGTGGAGCGGACCTCATCCTCAATCCCAGCGCCAGTCCGTTCACCTTCAATAAGTTTCAGACCCGTGCCCAGCTGGTGACGGATGCCTCCCGCGCCTTTTCCTGCGCCTATGTTTATACCAACCTGCTGGGTAATGAGTCAGGCCGGCTGATCTTTGACGGGGATGCCATGATCAGCTCCGGGGGGGAGCTTCTCGCTTCCAGTGACCGTTTCAGCTATGCTGATCACACGCTTACCACCGCCCTGGTAGACATCGAAAAAAACCGGGTGGAGCAATCCAAAATCAAATCCCCGTTTACCGGCGATATCATAACGGTGACCTCCTCTTTTCAGCCGGAAACCACTTTTGCCTCCCAGGCCTCCGGCAACACTCTTGAAAATTTTGAAAAAGGCGGTTACCTCCGGGAAGAAGAATTTGCCCGGGCGGTCAGCCTCGGCCTGTTTGATTACCTCCGGAAATCCCGTTCCTACGGTTTTACCGTTTCGCTCTCCGGCGGAGCCGACTCTTCGGCCTGTACGGCGCTCTGCGCGCTGATGGTCCGCCTGGCAGATGAAAGCATAGGCCTGGAGGCCTTTCGCAGTAAGCTGGACTACCTGCCGGGTATCCGCGAATGCCGGTCTATTGCAGAAGTATGCCACCTGCTGATCACTACCATTTACCAGGGAACCCGTAACAGCTCGGAAGATACCCTGAATTCAGCACAGGCCCTGGCTGAAGATTGCGGCGCCCGGTTCTACCGGGTGGATATTGACGGACTGGTCAGCGCTTACACCGGGCTGATAGAAGGGCAGCTTGACCGCAAGCTGACCTGGGAAACAGATGATATCCCTCTCCAGAATATCCAGGCGCGTGTGCGGGCACCGGGCGTATGGCTGCTGGCCAACCTGCAAAACCACCTGCTCCTTACCACTTCCAACCGTTCGGAAGCCGCTGTTGGTTATTGTACCATGGACGGCGATACGGCCGGCAGCATAGCCCCCATTTCAGGCATTGACAAAGCCTGGCTGAGAGAATGGCTGGTCTGGCTGGAAAAAACCGGGTGTGAGGTCAAAGGTCGCCATATCCGGCTGAAAGGGTTAAAATATGTCAATGCCCTGCAACCTACCGCAGAGCTTCGCCCGAAAGAAAAGACCCAGACCGATGAAAAAGATCTCATGCCCTACCCTCTACTTAACCGGATCGAGCAGCTGGGCATCCGCGATAAAAAATCACCGCTGGAGTGCTTGCGTATATTGGAACAATCGGAAACAGCTTACGCCCGGGAAGACCTGTACCGCTGGGTGAAACGCTTTTTCACGCTATGGAGCCGGAACCAGTGGAAAAGAGAACGTTATGCACCGGGCTTCCATCTTGACAGCTATAACCTTGACCCCCGGAGCTGGTGTCGGTTCCCCATACTGAGCGGCGGTTTTGAAGCGGAACTGGGGGAATTGGAAGCGTATTTTGCAGATAGCAGCTCCTGAGGTCCCGGTTGCCCCCCGGACTGCGTCCAGGGGGCAGGCATGTGGCGCCCCTGCGGGGCGCGGCGATGCGGTACCACAGGCGGACTGCCGGACTAACCTGCTCTTCCTTCCGCAATGGTTCCGAATGGGATATCCTCCCCCGGAACTCACCCCCTGAAACTCGGAACTATTACCTACCGTATCTCATACTCCCCATACAGCGGGTAATGATCCGAGTACTTGTACTGGTTCAGCGTATTGAATTTCACTATGCGGAAGCCTTCCGGATTAAAAAACTGGTTGTCGATCCGGAGAAAGCTCAGGACCTTGCGATAGGTAAAGCCGAAGCCCCGGCCGGCCTCTTCAAAGCCGTTATGAAGCAGACGCCGCAACTTTCCGTAGGCATAGCCGTAAGGAAGTTCATTCAGGTCTCCCGCCACAATCACCGGGTAGGGACTCCGGCTGATCCAGGTTTCGAGCACCCCTACTTCATTTCCCCGGTCTGAAAAGCCGTTCTTCAGCTGGCTGAGTACGGTCCGGGTCTCCTTCTTGTTCAGCTTATGCTGGTTATCAAACATCCTGTTGACCCGTATACCCATTGATTTCAACTGGAAATTAATCACCCGGATAGTATCTCCGTTCACCACGATATCAGTAGAAAGCAGGCCGTTATTATTGGTAGGCCAGTACATCTCCTCTTTACGGATGATCGGGTAGCGGCTGAAAGTGGCCAGTCCTATGGCGCCCTCGCCCCGGTCATTCCCTTTTTCCGAATGCATATACACATAATAGGGATTCTCCTTTGCGGTTCTGCGGATCAGGTCAAATTCAAAAGTATCTTCCTCGTTATAAAATTCCTGGAAACATTTGATATCGGCCGGGAAAGAAACCACGGTTTCCGAGATACCCTTCACATCCCTGCCCGGGCTCCCCTTCCGGTAGCTGTTGTAATCGGCATACATCATGTTGTAGCTGAACAGCGAAAAATCCACTTTCCCTTCTTCACTCTCTTTCCAGCCCAGCTTCAGGGTACGGTCTTTCAAAGACCACGTCATGAACAACAGCGCCAGCGAAAGCAACGCTTTGGCGGAGCGCCCCAGCGTCCACACGATCACGAAAAAAAGGTTACCCAACAGTACCAACGGAAAAGAAAGCATCAGGAAGCCACCGATCCAATGCTGAATATTGGCAGAAAAGACCAGCTGGTATACCAGCAGGGAATACAATCCAAACAGAATATTGATCAAAAAGAAAAACTTCCGTATAAAGTCGGCTACCGCTCTTAAAAACATCACACAGCATCATGGACCATACTACAAATTAAATAAGTTAATTGATAGATTGCACCCAAAATGTTTTATTTATTCTGACCTGAGCCCCGGTTTTGAGCGGCCTCACTCTCCCGTAATGAATATTTTACGGTCAGACCTGAAAAAAATAAAATAAAAGATGTATTTTTGCATGAAATTTACAAAGAGCGGAGGGGGTGGGAACCTCCTTTTTTGATTAATACATGTCACTGAAAGAAACTGTTATTAAGCTGGTTGATGACCTGATCGCAGAAACCGACTGCTACGTGGTGGATATTACGGTTTCCGATTCGAAGATCAGGCGTAAAGTTGCCGTTTTCCTTGATTCGGATGCGGGCATTACCATTGATCAGTGCACCACTTTCAGTCGTGCGCTGGGCAACCAGCTGGAAGAGGTCATTGACGAGGCATTTACACTGGAAGTTTCATCACCGGGAGCCGACAGCCCTCTGAAGTTTGAACGCCAGTATGTGAAAAATGTAGGCCGGAGCCTGCGGATTATCAAAACAGATAATACCGAAATAAAAGGAAAACTGGTTGAAATAAATAACGGCACCGTGCGCATTGAGCCCGAAGCCAAAAAGAAAGTAAAACCCGAAGCGGTGACCCTTAACCTCGACGAGATCCGGGAGGCGAAAGTCATCATTTCATTCAAATAAAACGAAATACACGTATGTCAAGTGGAGATTTAATTGAATCGTTTGCGGAGTTTGCACGAGAAAAGAACATAGACAGGCCCACCATGATCGCTATCCTGGAAGATGTACTCAGGACGATGATCCGTAAAGCTTACGGTGAAGATCATAACTTTGATATTATCCTGAACCCGGAAAGCGGTGACCTCGAAATGTGGAGAAAAAGGGAGATCGTGGACGACAACTCGGAAGACATCTGGGATCACGATAAAATTCCGCTGTCGGAAGCTCAGAAAATTGAGCCTGACTTTGAGATCGGTGAAGAAGTAGCAGAATCGGTGAAAATTGAAGACTTCGGCAGGAGAATTGTTCAAACGGCCCGCCAGACCCTGATCCAGAAAGTAAAAGACCTGGAGAAGGAAATGCTGTATGATCAGTACAAAGACCAGGTAGGTGAGCTGGTAACCGTAGAGGTGTACCAGATTCTTAGCCGGGAGGTCATCTGTATGGATGAAGAAGGAAACGAGCTGTCTCTGCCGAAAGGAGAGCAGATTCCGAAAGACCGCTTCAAGAAAGGTTCCAGCATCCGGGCCATCATTCATAAAGTGGAGATCCATAACGGAAATCCCAAGCTTACGCTTTCCAGAACCTCACCGGTTTTCCTGGAAAGATTGTTTGAGCTGGAGATCCCGGAAATCCAGGATGGAATTATTTCTATCCGAAAAATTGTTAGAGAACCAGGGGAAAGAGCCAAAGTAGCGGTAGAGTCGTTTGACGACCGGATTGATCCGGTAGGCGCATGTGTCGGTATGAAGGGGTCCCGTATCCACTCGATCGTACGTGAACTGGAGAACGAGAATATTGATGTGATCCAGTGGACCGATAACATTAACCTCCTGATCTCCAGAGCGCTGAGCCCTGCTAAAATCAGTAACGTAAGGTTTGATGAAACTGCCGAAAGGGTATCGGTATTCCTGAAACCCGACCAGGTTTCCCTGGCCATCGGTAAAGGCGGGCTGAACATCAAGCTGGCCAGTAAGCTGATCGGACTGGAGATCGATGTGTTCAGAGATATTGACGGTGTGGTAGAAGAGGAAGATGTGGACCTGATGGAATTTACGGATGAAATCGAGGAGTGGATCCTGCTCGAATTCCGGAAGATCGGTCTGGATACCGCCAAATCCGTTCTGAACGTACCGAAAGACGACCTCGTGAGGAGGACGCCTCTTGAAGAGGAAACCATCAGCGAGGTATTCGAGATCCTGAGAAAGGAATTTGAATAAACAGGCAGGATCCACACAAAAAACAATAACTATTAAAAATTATTCAGAAAAATATATGGCAGAAGAAAAAATGATGCGACTTAGCCAGGCAGCTAAAAAACTGAATGTGGGTATAGCCAAAGTAATCGAGATTTTAGGCTCGGCCGGGCATCGTATTGACAATAATCCTAACGCCAAACTTGCATTTGACCAACTGGAGATACTCTCCCGGGAACTGGATGCTCCCGAGCTTTTAGGAGGAGACACCCCTGCTCCGGTAAGTGAGACCCGGGCGCCCGAAAAGAGCGACTCCGATATCCTGTATTTCCGGGAGGAACCCAAAACCGAACAGCCCAAGGCTGAAGAGCCGGAGGTGGTTAAGATCGAAACGACCCTGACAGGTCCGAAGGTATTGGGCAAAATTGATCTGAATGCCCGTGGTGAAGTGAAAATACAGCCCCTGGAAGAGCCCGCACCGGAACCTGTAAAAGAGGAACTTCCTCCTGCTCCGGAGCCTGAACCTGTTGCGGAGCCGGCACCGGCTCCTGTAACGGAAGTACCGGCCCCTGTCAAAGAAGAAAAAGTACAACCGGCAGAAGTTCCGGCAGAGGAAGTAAAAATACCGGCGAAAGAAGAACCGGTAAAAGTGCCGGAACCTGTGGTGAAAGCACCGGAGGTCAAAGCGGAAGAACCTGCCGCAAAGCCCGAGCCTCCGAAAGAATCGGAGCTGATCAAAGCGCAGGGCGATAAGCTGCAGGGACTGGTAGTACTGGGCAAAATAGAGCTTCCGGTAGAGAAAAAGACTTCGAAAGAAGATCAGAAACAAAAAAGAAAAAGGAAACGGGTGATCGTAGGAGGAGAAAAAGTGGGTGACACTTCCTCCAAATCTACCTTTGATAACTTTAAGGCGAAAGGAGACCAGCCGGCTAAACCGGCGGCAGGACCGAAAGACGCCAAGTTTACCAACGATAAGCCTTCTTCGAAAGGCAGCAACGGCGGAAAGAAAGACAAGCGGGAAAGAAGAGAATTTGTTTCCGACAGCGATGTAAAAGACAGCATCAAGAATACACTTTCCCGGATGCAGAGCAAAGGGAATGATTTTGGTGCCAAATACCGGAAAGAGAAACGCCGGAGCCGGGCGGAAGCACAGGATGCCCAGGATCAGAGAGACCTGGAAGAAAGCGGTATCCTGCGCGTAACCGAGTATATCTCGGCTTCCGAACTGGCCTCGCTGATGAATGTTTCCGTAAATGAGGTAATCGCAACCTGTATGCGGATGGGTGTATTTGCCTCCATCAACCAGCGTCTGGATGCGGAAACCATTCAAATGATCGCTCTTGAGTTCAATTATGAAGTAGAATTTATATCGGCAGAGGAAGAAGTTTCCTTCGATGCGCACCAGGAGGAAGACGCAGCGGAAGACCTGGAACCGCGGGCACCTATCGTGACCATCATGGGCCACGTTGACCACGGTAAAACCTCCCTCCTCGACTACATCCGGAGAGCCAAGGTGGCATCCGGTGAGGCCGGCGGTATCACCCAGCACATCGGTGCCTACTCTGTGACCATCAAAGAGGGCCCCAATAAAGGAAAATCCATTACTTTCCTGGATACACCCGGTCACGAAGCCTTTACCGCCATGCGGGCCAGGGGTGCGAAGGTGACCGACGTGGTGATTATTGTGATCTCCGCTGACGACAGCGTGATGCCCCAGACACGGGAAGCCATTAACCACGCGCAGAATGCCGGTGTGCCGATCGTATTTGCCCTGAATAAAATTGACAAGCCGAACGCCAATCCCGACAAGATCCGGGAAGACCTGGCCAAGGAAAATATCCTGGTGGAAAGCTGGGGTGGTAAGTTCCAGGAACAGGAAGTATCAGCCAAGTCCGGTATCGGGGTGGATGACCTCCTCGACAAAGTATTGCTTGAAGCCGAGCTTCTTGAACTGAAAGCCAATCCGAACCGCAATGCTGCCGGTACGGTCATTGAAGCCTCCCTTGATAAGGGAAGAGGCTATGTGTCTACTATCCTTGTGGAAAACGGCACGCTGAAAGTAGGTGATATCCTGCTGGCAGGCCAGTATTTCGGACGGGTAAGGGCTATGGTAGACGACCTCGGCGCACGGATTAAAGATGCCGGGCCGTCGATCCCGGTACAGATCCTGGGGCTGCCGGGTGCTCCGCAGGCAGGTGACAAGTTCAATGTCATGGACACCGAGCGTGAAGCACGGGAGATTGCCAACAAGCGGGAACAGCTGAACCGGGAGATGAGCATCCGTGCCAAAAAACATATTACCCTGGATGAGATTGGCCGGAGAAAAGCGATCGGTACCTTCAAAGAGCTTAACATCATCATCAAGGGTGACGTGGATGGTTCGGTGGAAGCACTTGCCGACTCGCTCCTGAAGTTGTCTACCGGTGAGGTTCAGGTAAACATTATCCATAAAGGTGTGGGCCAGATTTCCGAATCTGACGTGACCCTGGCTTCCGCCGCTGATGCCATCGTGGTGGGCTTCCAGGTGCGGCCTTCCAACAATGCCAAGCGCATTGCTGAGAATGAGCAGATTGAGATCCGCCTGTACTCTATTATCTACGATGCCATCAACGAGATCAAAGATGCCATGGAAGGACTGCTTGCTCCTAAAGAAGAAGAAGTGGTTACCGGAAACATTGAGGTTCGTGAGGTATTCAAGATCAGCAAAGTGGGTACCATTGCGGGTAGCTATGTAACTGACGGTTATGTAAAACGCAATAACAAGGTACGGATCGTTCGTGAAGGTATCGTACTCCACGAAGGCGATATCGCCCAGCTGAAACGTTACAAAGACGATGTATCTGAAGTAAGAGCCGGTTACGAATGCGGTATCAGTATTCATAAATTCAACGATATCCAGATCGGTGATATTATCGAAAGCTTTGAAATCAGGGAGCTGAAGAGGTCGCTGTAA
>JBEBRR010000049.1:0-30141 GCA_040394735.1 Leadbetterella byssophila | reverse complement strand
ACCAGGCCTTCTGCTTTTGTCCGGATTAAGAAAGACGCTACCGAATTTGACAAGAGCTACTTCTTCAATGTGGAGGAAAAATCAGGCGGGCACCATATTTCCAACCAGACCTATATAAAAGACGGTAAGTTTTTATTGTATATGTATGGCGACAAAAACGCTACTACAGGGGCAAGGAAGCTGGCTATTGCCGATGTATATAATCAGACCTTTACCTGGGTTACGGGTACACCCGCTGAAATTTCTTCTTCGTCTGCATCGTACAATAATAACACCGTAAGCGATGACGGCAAGACCGTTTACATCGGTTTGAATACCGCAGAAGGAAGCTGGGTATACTCCATTGATGTAGCCAGCGCAAAAGCCACCAAAGGCCTGAAGGTGGAAGGCGGGCAGATCACGGCCATCGTAAGGGTAAAATAATCGTTTACTCCTCTGAAAAAGCTCAACCCGCTCATGACGAACGGGTTGAGCTTTTTTTGTATATTTGAAGGAACTTCTTAAGCCTATGAAAGCCGGAATCCTGTTCTTTTTCCTTCCTTTACTGGTGTACGCCCAGAATAAAAAACCTTTGCGGCTGGGGGTGATCGGCCTGACGCATACCCATGTGCACATGGTTTTCTCCAGTGAGAAGCGGGGTGAATTTGAGATTGTGGGGATTGTGGAACAAGACAAAGAGGTGATCGCCAAATATGCCGGATGGTACGGCTTTTCTTCCGATAAGGTCTATGATTCGATAGAAGAGCTGATTGCTGCCCGGAAGCCGGAGGCCGTAGCGGCCTTCAATAAGATTTCTGAACATGAGGAAGTGGTGGAAAAGGCGGCGCCGCACGGCATTCACGTGATGGTGGAAAAACCCCTGGCCCTTAACCTGAAACAGGCCCGGAAAATGGAGGCGCTGGCTAAAAAGCACGGTATCCATCTGTTGACCAACTACGAAACCACCTGGTATCCTGCCAATACAAAAGCGTATGAGATGGTGAAAGAAGGAACCATCGGCGAGATCCGGAAAGTGGTGGTCAGAGACGGGCACCGGGGACCGAAGAAAATAGGGATAGACCGGGAGTTTCTCGACTGGCTGATTGATCCCGAATACAACGGGGGAGGGGCCAGCACCGACTTCGGGTGTTACGGTGCCAACCTGATGACCTGGCTGATGAACGGGCAAAAGCCACGGAGTGTGGTGGCCGTACTTCAGCAGCTTCAGCCGGAGAATAACCCGAAGGCTGATGATGATGCCACCCTTATTCTTACTTACCATAGGGCCAATGCAGTGATTCAGCCCTCCTGGAACTGGCCTATAGGCCGGAAGGATATGGAGATCTACGGACTCACCGGAGCCATCTTCGCAGACAACAAGTATGACCTGCGGTTACGGATAGCCAAGGGGTATGACGGGTTCGAGGAAACCCGTCAGAAGCTGCCGGAAAGAGAAAAGCCCTGTGACGACCCGTTTTCGCTGTTCAAAGCGGTGATCCGGAATGAGATCCGTCTTCCGCCGTACGACCTCAGCTCCCTGGAAAACAATATGATGGTGATGGAGATCCTGGATGCCGCCCTGAAAAGCGCCCGAACGGGAAAAGCCGTTAAGTTAAAACCGTGATGAATTCACCCCGGGTGTACTTCATTTTCATTATTTATGCCCTTACTGAAATCATGGATATTGTTCAGGGTGACAGAGAAATAAATGAATAAGGGAGCCGCAAAGCAGCTCCCTATCCTGTTCCTGGTATTAATTTAGCAATTAGAATTTGTATCCCAGTGTTATTATTCCCTGCCTTGGCCTTTGCGGGATCATGTTGGTCCAGCCCATCCAGTATTTTTCATTGGTCAGGTTATTAACCTTGAAACCCAGCTTCCATCTCGGGGTATCGTAGGTAATGTGTGTGCCTATCAGGGTATAGGCAGGCACCACCAGGTCTCCGTCAGGGGCCAGGCTTACGGCCAGTGCCTCACTGGCATAATTGGCGCTGATGCCAGCTCCCAGTCCTTTCAGAACGGTAGAGATAAAAGTATAGTTTGTCCAGAAGTTCAGGGTGTGCTCCGGACCGGACCCCTGCGGCCTTCTGCCTTCCACATCAGGGGTGGAGCGTACAAATTTGCTGTCGTTGTAACCGTAGCCCCCCATCAGGGTCCATCCCTGTACCGGATTGGCCAGAATCTCCAGCTCAACTCCCTTGCTGGCCTGCTCGCCGTCCTGGATGTTGTATAACGGGTTATTCACGTCAGAACGAACGATATTTTTTACGAGGATATCGTAATAGCTGATGCTACCGGTTACTTTATCGTTCCACAGGTTATATTTCAGTCCGGCTTCCCACTGGTTGGCCTCCTCCGGAACAAATGCTTTCCCTGTGGCATCTTTCCCGTTTTTATTGGTGAAGCCGCGCTGGTAATTGGCAAAAAACGCCAGCTTGTCTTTTACAGGAGAAATGATCGCACCGAATTTCGGAGCCAGCTTTGTCTGGTTATAGGCCAGGGTATCGGAAGCCGGGTTCGTGTAGGAAAAATGATCGAGCCGCAAACCTGCATTCAGGATAATGTACTCGTTGATATTAAATATGTCGTTTATATAAGCGCTGTAAATGTTATTGGTATACCGGTAATCGAGTGTTCCTGACGGGTTATTCTGAAATGCCTTCTCCACATTGGCCAGGTTGAAGGAGCTATAGTCCGGAACCTCACCGTGGGAGGGAACAATATCGAACAGGTCGGGGTAGGGAATCCCCGCCAATGAGCCGTAAAAACGATTGTAGGTTATATTGGATACAAAGTTAGAGTAATCCAGGCCGGCTACCGCCCGGTTCCTCATGTGCTTACCGAAGGTATAATCCGAAATAAAATTTTGCTGTACTTCAAAATTTGAGGCGTTTCCGGTAGGGCTCCATACCATCCTGGCCAGGTAATCGTGTCCGGGTGTACCAAAGTTCGGATTACCTGTAAGCACGGACTGCGCAAAGTTGATCAGGTAATTCGGGAGGAGGTACTGGTAACCCATGTAGCCGTCATTGGTGGTATTGCTGTAGGTTATGGCCGTTTGGGAAGTCCAATGGTGATTAATCCGGTAAGAGGCATTTCCGAATACGGATGCCGTATTGGATTTGAATTTGATATCATTGCTCAGGTAGGAGCGGTCGTAGCTTACTTTAAACTCATCGATCCTGTCTGTGCCATAGGCATCCCGGAAGGTTTTGGGGGCCTGGGCCATCAGGAACTCCACGTTTTGCTGCGGAACTCCCATTGCTGCCAGAAAACCGGCGATGTTGGAATTGATAAAGGAAGGGGTAAGAAAAAAGATATGGCTTCCACCGTTGGAGTTCCCATGAGAGCCCAGAAATTCCCCCTCCAGGTCCAGCTGAAGCTTTTCATTGGGACGGAAAGTAAAAGAAGGAGCCACAAGGTAGGCTTTCTGAGCACCTATGTCCTGCCAGGAGTCCTGGTTTTGCCATGCGGCATTCAGGCGGGCCGCTACCGTACGGCTTAATTTCTGGTTGATATCGAGGGAGCCCCTGTAGAAACCCTGGGTTCCCGCAGCGATATTGACCGAAGACTTATCCACGAACATCGGCTTCTTGGTGATCCGGTTAATCACCCCGCCGTAAGAAGTGATAACACTCCCGAAGAGAGTGGCGGAGGGCCCTTTAATGACCTCAATACGCTCAATATTAGCCATGTCGAGGTTGGTGGAGGCGATATTGGCCACACCGTTTCGGGCTTTGGTAGAAGTATAAAACCCGCGGCTCGTGAAGAATGAACCGCCGTCCGTACGTCCTGTGGCATCCCATAATTTGGTTACGCCGGGAATGTTATGCATGGCGTCTTCTATAGTGGTGGCGATCTGCTTTTCCAGCACCACCCGTGAAACGCTGTTGAATACCTGCGGGGTTTCGAGATAACCTACCGGCATCTTGTTGGCGTCCGTACTGGTTTTGTTCAATATGCTTTTCGCCTGGATTTTTACCTCTTCCAGCGTGTATGTTTTGACAGTATCGGTCTGTTGGGCATGTCCGGGCTGAATAAACCAGGGCAGAATAAGAAAGGAAAGTATGATTCTCTTCATAACGGTTTGAAAATATTTAGGCTGCAAATTAATTAATTATAATTAGTCTAAATAAAAACAATATCCGGATTCCTTTTAAAATTGGCAGAATAGTTCAAATATGTATTTGAAAAGTTATGTTTCCGGGGGCAGAAGGTTTCTTACGGCAGATGGGTTCTGATCAGGAGGTGCGGGGTAAAGCACATAAGCAAAGACAGTAGCGGGAAATAATCATCTGTTTAGTTTGTAATTAATCTAAATTAAAATAATATTTGCGGCAAAAATAAAGGAAAATGTTAGGACTTTTGGCGGCAATGCTCGGCGGATTTCCATTTTATTCGGAATCAAAATATTTCCCGGTAAGGTACAGTCGCCTGAAGGGAAAGCTCCCCCGCTGGGCAGGGATATGCTTCCTGGTGCTTTCCATGGCGCTTTATGTAGTGCAAATGGGGGTAGTTGCCGGCCTTCTGACAGGTTTTCTGGCCATTACCCTGGCGTATTTGCTGCTGGCCTTCATTTTTCACCTTCCCTCGCCCTACTTCCGGGTATTCTGGGGGGCCATGACGGTTTTCTTACTTATAGATCTGATCTTTTAATGCCTGCACAAACCAAATATCTCAGTTCAAGAGGGCAAAGAGCCCTGAAGATTACGGCCGCTGTCCTGGGGGCCTACCTGGTATCAGCCAGTTTTCATCTTATGCTCGGGGCAATGCCCTTTGCCCGGGAGATCATTGTGGTATTATCCGGTGTTTCCTTTTTTATAATATGGGCAGGCCTGATGGTGGCGGGCTTCCTGGTCCGTAACGGGTGGAAACTATGGGGTATCTATCTCCTGCTGACGCTGATTTTCGGAGCAGGAACCTGGATTTTAAAATAATAAAGCAGTATGAAATTAAAGGGATTCGGTAACAGGGCGTACAATATTTTTTTCCACCTTCATACTGTAAGCGGAATTGTTCTTGCCGTAGCGCTCTTCGTCATTTTTTTTGCAGGGGCTTTTACCCTCTTTAAATCGGAATTTTATCTGTGGGAGAACCCTGCGGCCCGGAAGGTGAAGCTGGAAGAACCCGATCTGAGGAAGGTGGTTGCCGGCCTGCAGCAGACTCTTACTGACTTTGATCTGAATGATGATACATACATTACCTTTGCCGGTCCGCAAAACCCTGTGATCGGAATTTACGGGCATATCAAACCCGAAGGAACGGAAGGAGAGATTCATTATGCGGGGAAAATGAACCCGGTTACCTATGCCGTTAGCGATAAGGCCGAAAGTACGGTGGGAGAAACGCTATATAAGCTTCACTATTTTGCACAGATTCCTTTTGCCGGTATGTGGATAGCCGGTTTTGTTTCCCTGTTTTTCATTTTTGCCACCATTACAGGAGTTTTGGTTCACTGGAAGAACATGCTGACCAAATTCTGGGCATTTTCTTTCCGGGGCACCTGGAAGCAGATCTGGACCAACGGTCATACGGTATTCGGTCTTTTAGGCTTGCCCTACCAGTTCATGTATGCGGTTACGGGAGCTTTCTACCTGCTGCTGTTGCTCGTGCTGCTTCCTGCGGTGATGGTATTTTACGAAGGGAAACCGGAGAAAGTATATGCCATGGCGTACCCCATGTACGGGGTGGAGTACAATGAAGAGGCTCCTTCGGCCGATCACACGGAAAACCTGGCTTCCCTGTACACAAAGGTCAGGGAACGATATGGAGCTGCCTATGATATCCTGGCTGTTCAGACACACCATGTGCAGAAAGAAGACGGGGCCGCTAACTTCCGGCTGGTAAGTAAAGATAAAAGCATATTTGCCTCGAACGGCTACATCGGGTACAGGTTGAAAGACGGAGAAGAGCTGTATAATGCCCTGCCGGGGGAAAATAAGAAAAGTACCTATGCCATTGTGGAAACCATCATGCATTTGCATTTTGCTTCTTTCGGGGGCGGAGTGGTCAAGGCAATCTATTTTGTGATGGCGTTGTTCTCCTGTTTTGTCTTTGTCAGTGGTATCCTCATCTGGAAGGAAGCCCGGAATAACAGTCATTACAGTGACCGGCAAAAAGAATTCCATCAAAGGGTAACAAAGATATTCCTGGCCATCTGCTTTACGCTGTTTCCGGCTACGGCCCTGCTGTTTTCGGCAGAGTTGCTGGTTCCCGGGGTGACAGAGCATGCCTTCCGGGTTAATACGGTATTTTTTATTTCCTGGCTGCTGATGGCTCTGGCCTCCATACTGCTGCGGTCGGAACGTACAATTACACGTTACAGCTTATGGGCGGGCGGTTTTTTCTCCCTTCTGGTTCCGGTGGTTAACGGGTTTACCACCGGCGACTGGTTCTGGAAAACCTCTATCACGCAGGTATGGGCCACAGATGTTTTCTGGTTACTAACCGGTATTCTGAGCTACTCGGTCCTGGGATTTACCCGGCCGGCCCCGAAAGCGCTCAGGAATTAAACGCTGCCCGCAGCTCTTCCCGGTCGTCAAAATGGCTTTTTACACCTTTCACGTCCTGGTAAGTTTCATGGCCCTTGCCGGCAATCAGTATAATGTCTTCCGGCCCTGCCATTGAAACGGCATGGCGTATAGCTTCCCGGCGATCGGTGATCTGTTCTACTTTCCGGCGTTTGGTTACCGGCACACCGGCCTGCATATCGGCCAGGATATCTTCAGGATCTTCATTTCGCGGGTTGTCGGAAGTGAGAATAACGGTATCCGAGAGTTCACAGGCGATGGCTGCCATCTGCGGTCGCTTGCCTTTGTCGCGGTTTCCACCGCAGCCTACTACCGTGATGACCCGTTCATGCCCCTGACGCAGGTCATTAATGGTTTCCAGCACATTTTTCAGAGCATCCGGGGTATGAGCATAATCCACAATGCCCACCACATGGGCGGGAGAGATGACCTGTTCGAACCGACCCGGCGGGGGAGTAAGCTGGGAGAGTTCTGTCAGGATATTTTCGGGGTTTTCGTCCAGTAATACCGCCGCACCGTATACGGCCAGAAGGTTGTAGGCATTGAATTTTCCGATGAGCTTAAACCATACTTCCTGCCCGTTTATATCCATCTGGAGGCCGAAAAGCCCGCAGTCCAGTACTTTCCCTTTGAAGTCTGCTATGTTTTTGAGCGAGTAGGAATGTTTCTCCGCCCTGGTATTCTGAAGCATCACCCGCCCGTTACGGTCATCTACGTTGGTCAGGGCAAAAGCAGAAGCGGGCAGGATGTCGAAGAAACCCTTCTTGGCTTTGATATATTCGTCAAAAGTATGATGAAAATCGAGGTGATCCTGAGTGATATTGGTAAAAATCCCGCCCGAAAAATGCAGGCCGGAAATTCTTTCCTGCACTACGGAATGGGAGCTCACCTCCATAAATACAAAGGCACAGCCCCGGCTGTGCATGAGATGCAGGAGCTCGTTGATCCGGACTGAATCAGGGGTAGTGTGGGTAGAAGGGATAACTTCATCCTCTATCTGGTTCTGGACCGTGGAAAGCAGTCCGCATTTATATCCCAGTCTCCTGAACAGGCTGAAAAGCAGGGTGGCTACGGAGGTTTTCCCGTTGGTTCCCGTTACACCTACCAGGCTCAGCCGCCGGGAGGGGTTCCCGTAGAAATTGCCTGCTGCGATGCCCATGGCGCGGGCTGAATTTTCTACCTGTATATACGTGATACCCGGTGCCGGTACATCAGGCAATACTTCGCAGAGTATGGCCGTCGCTCCCGCCTCCATGGCTTTTCCGATAAAGCTGTGTCCGTCTGATTGGGTTCCGGGAATAGCCGCAAAAAAGGTACCGGGCTCCATTTTCCTGGAATCAAATTCTATTTTGGAAATCTCCAGATCTGTCTTTCCCAAAACAGACTTCAGAGAAACATTGTAAAGGATATCACTGAGGAGCATCGTTGCTTTTTTTCATGTAAAGATAAAGGGAGGCCGTGAGGGAGGAAAGTTAAAAGCTAAAAGTAATTTCCAAACTGAAACCCTTTGAATACTTTTAAAACCGGTATCCCCTTAAAAACTCCTCGGCCGTCATTCTTTTCTTACCCTCCAGCTGCAGGGAAAGAATATTCAGGAAGCCGTGCCCGGTAGCAGCAATAAGGCTTTTCTGATGATCGGTGTACAGCCGTTCGGTGACCTGTTCGAGGCGGGCGGGCAGGAAGGGCAGAGGCCGTGCTTCAAAAATCTTCAGCTGCTTATCTTTCAGGGTGGTCCACGCTGCAGGATACGGACTAAGCCCCCGTACAAAATTATGCAGTGAGGCGGCATCTTTTGACCAGTCGATTTCCGTGGTTTCTTTAAAGATCTTGGGGGCGGCCTTCAGCTCTCCGTCAAAGTGCTGGGGCTGCCCCGGAGGATTCCCTGATTCAATGGCCTTTACAGTTTTAATTACGAGGTCGGCCCCGATCCACATCATTTTGTCATGAAGGTCGCCGGCTGAGTCATTTTCACCGATCGAGATGGTATCGGTAAAGATGATTTTCCCGGTATCTATTTCCTTTTCAATAAAGAAAGTGGTAACACCGGTACTTTCTTCCCCGTTAATTACCGCCCAGTTAATAGGCGCGGCACCCCGGTATTGGGGCAGGAGGGAACCGTGCAGGTTAATGGTGCCTTTGGGAGGCATGGACCATACGGCTTCAGGGAGCATCCGGAAAGCGACCACCACCTGGAGGTCTGCCCGGTAAGCAGCGAGCTCTTCGAGGAATTGCTTATTTTTAAGTTTTTCAGGCTGAAGTACGGGGATATTCTGCGAAACGGCATATTTCTTTACCGGTGACCCGCTCATTTTGAGTCCCCGGCCTACCGGCTTATCCGGTGCCGTTACCACAGCCACCACTTCAAAATTATTTTCCACCAGCCTTTGCAGGGTAGCTACGGCAAAGTCAGGGGTTCCCATGAACACAATCCTCATATCATCTCATACGGTCGGCAGAGCGAACCAGTTTCTCGTCTTTTTTAATAAAATAATTGGCCAGAGAGTTGGCCACCATCGCCACGATCAGGGCAAAAATTCCCACTTCATAAGTTTCGTCTCCGCCTGTGCCTATCTCTTTGGCATCTTTTACAATATGGTATACCGTTACAGCAAGGGTAGCTCCCATCATGAGGGCATTAAAGGCCACGAACAGGATCTGCCGTAAACGGTTCTTGTACTGAAAAAGGGCAATGAGGGTCACCAGGATAGCAATGCAGGCCATAACGGCCACATAGAATATGGGTTTTTCAGTCCCGAGGGTGCCTACTTTGTGTAAAACCTGGTAAGGATTGACGATCACAGATTCTGAGGCCGAAAGTGTACGGGTATAGGTATTGGTGCCCAGGAATACGGCCAGGGCCATGGCGGTGATCAATAAAAATACGGATTGAATTCTCTGAATCATTACTATTGAAATGTTTGTACAAAAATAACACTTTAATTTGAGTTTGAAGCTCATCGCCGGCAGATCGTGACGCATCGTTATTTTATCGTATTTTTGTAATTCATTTAGTAACAGACTATGGGTAAACGGGCGTTGATCATCGGAGGAATACTCCTCCTGAATCTTGTGAGCTTTTATGTATATTTCCGATGGGACCTTACGGAAGACAAACGTTATTCCGTGGCGGAAGCCACCCGGAACCTGCTGGAACGCCTCGAAACCCCCGTGGAAGTGACGGTCTACCTGGAAGGAAACAGCCTGCCGGGAGGATTCGAACGCCTGAGACGCGCGGTAAAGGAGACATTGAGTGAGTTCCGCTATTATGCCGGAAAGAATATTTCCGTACGCTATATTGACCCGGAGAAAGGCAGTGACGAAGAGAAGAAAGCGCGTTTTGCCGATTTCGGGAAAAAGGGAATGGTGCCTACCAATGTCTTTGATCAGAAAGGGGGGCGGAAGTCGGAAATCCCGGTTTTCCCGTACGCTGTGGTAAAAGCCGGGGGGAAAGAAGATGTGGTGCTGCTGCTGAAATCCAACCAGATCACCTCTGTAACACCGGAAGAAAAGCTGAACCGCTCTTACGAGAATGTGGAATACGAACTGGCGGCCTCAATCCAGAAGCTGACCGTTACGGAACGGAAGAACATCGGCCTGCTTCCCGAATTTACTTCAGGAAGTCCCCTGGAATTCAGGGGCATGATCGAAGCGGTGAAAGAACGGTACAATCTTTTTATTATCGATGCCCGGGCCTCCCGCAGCTTTGACGGCCTGGATGCGCTTATTATTCCTGCTCCGGATAAGCCCCTGGACGACAGTACCAAATTCAAGATCGATCAGTTTATCATGAGCGGCGGATCGGCACTTTTCTTTGTTGACGGTCTGAAGGTGGATTCGGTGGGACTGGAAGGAACCTATGCGCAACCGCTTGATGTAAATATTGATGACCTGCTGTTCAATTACGGCCTGAGGGTCAACAAGAATGTCGTCAAGGACGGACTGAACTCGGCGGTAATCCCCCTGGTGGTGGGGCAGATGGGGGATGAACCCAATATCCAGCCGGTGGTTTACCGGTATTTTCCGCTGATCAATAATTTCGGGAACAGTCTCATTACCAAAAACATAGGCATGGTACTCACCCGCTATACGGCTACGATCGATACTGTTAATGCGGGTGACGGGCTTACCAAAACCCCCTTATTACTGACGTCGCCCCATACCCAGGTACTGAATGCCCCGGCGCTTATTACATTTAACGAAGCCCGGAAAGACACGGAAGAAGAGGAATATAAAGACGGCATCAAGACGGTAGGTTACCTGGTAGAGGGCAGATTCCGATCGCTTTACCGGAACCGGCCCTTTGCGGGGCAGCCTTCCGCAGGGAATGTCCTTACGGAATCACAGCCTGCCAAAATACTGGTAGTAGCCGACGGAAACGTGATACGGAATGAGATCAATGCAGAAAAGGGTACATTTTATCCGCTTGGATTTGACAAATATTTTAAGCATTGGTACGCTAACGAGGATTTCCTTCTGAATGCGTTGAACTACCTGACAGACGGGGAGGGTATTCTGCTTTCCAGGACAAAGACGGTGGGTATGCGGCCGCTGGATGTGCTTAAAATAAGGGAGAACCGCACGCAGATCCGGCTGCTGAATATCGTGTTGCCCCTGGGAATATTACTGCTGTTCGGGGGGATTCGCTATATGTGGATCCGGAAAAAATATACGGCAATATAAAACAAAGGGCCGGCCAAAGGCCAGCCCATGTCTCATTCTAACTAAATAACAATTTTTAACTCTTCTTTCTGCTCTTTTTCAAGCCGGATGTCTTTAGTGAAAGTGGAGGTCTTGTCTGACAGCTCAAGCGTGTAGTCTCCCGACTCAAGATTGGACAGATTCAGGCTCAGTCCCATCTTGTGCTTATTCTTTCCTATAGTTTCCGATTGAATAACTCTTCCTTTGGCATCCTTGATCTCCAGGAGCAGGGCATCGGAAGATTCCTTATTTACGAATACTTTGAGAGTATGCGTATTCTGAACGTTGTACATTCCTACTTTAAAAGAAGTAGGGGTTACGTTAGCAAAGGCCAAAGTGCTGCTTACCGCCAGTACGGCGAATGTTTTAAATAGCTTTTTCATAATTTTAAGTAAGTTTTATTGCTTTTTCGTTTTCAAAATTAGTTCCTCACACCTTATCAGAAAAGCATTTCTGTTTGAATGGTCGGATTTCATTTTTGAATGGATAAAAACAGTGTTTGTAATAGCTTTTGTTAAAAGATGCAGCGTGAATGCTCAACGTTGCATCATGTTATAAGAACTTTTGAAAAAATAAAAAGTTACAGAAAAAGAGGGATTTTTTATGAAAGAGAGTACAGGAGAAGTGAAAAGTGAAGAACTAAAAAAGGCTGCCTGGTTTCCCAAGCAGCCTCTTTAGACTTATAAAAGATTATTGTAGTTTCTCTACCTGCAGGTATCCCAGTTCTACCGGGGTGCTTCTTCCGAAGATCTTTACACTTACGCTGAGTTTCTTCTTCTCGTCGTAAATTTCTTCCACGGTTCCTTCAAAGCCGTTAAATGGTCCGTCAATTACTTTTACGGTTTCGCCGGCTACAAATGACATGCCGGAATCAATGGCCTCTTCCTGCGAAGTTTCCTGTACTCCCAGGATACGGTTTACTTCTGATTGTCTCAAAGGCTCAGGCTCAATGGAAGCGCCCCCGTTTTTACCTAAGAATCCGATTACACCGGGAATGCTTTTAATCAGGTGAAGCACTTCGCCGTTATTAAGATCGGCATTAACAAGAATATAGCCGGGAAAGAAATTTTTCTCCCGTACCCTTTTTTTGCCGTTTCTTACCTCGATTATTTTTTCTGTGGGGATAAGTACTTCCGGAATGAAATCGGTAAGCTTTCTTCTTACGGCCTCATTCTCGATATAGTTTTTTATCTTTTTTTCCTGCTGCGAAACAGCTCTGACCACATACCAGTTGAAATCACTCATAGATGATATATCAGATAGATTCTAGCAAAAACTCCAGCGCATTCGTAATCAGGAAGTCGATACCCCCCACCACCAGGGCGAAGATAATAGACGCCACAAGCACTAAGGTAGCGCTTGACTGGAGCGAACTCCACGAAGGCCACGTAACTTCGCTCGTGATTTCGTGCCAGGAGTCTTTAAAGAACTGAATAACCTTATTCATATATATCCTTGTTTTTAAGGAAAAACGCTTTCATTTTGCACAGGTACTAGGACTCGAACCCAGACCGACGGTTTTGGAGACCGCAGTTCTACCTTTAAACTATACCTGTAGATCGGGGTGCAAATGTAGCAATATTAATTTTCCTGTGCAACTTTCGGCGTATATTTTCTGTAGATTATCCGGAAGGCCAGGATAATACTGATGGTGCTGAGCAGGCTTCCGGCGAGGAAAGGCATGCCCGGGAAATAGAAGGGGGCGTTCTCACGGGTGAAGGTGCGGAACAGTCCCAGCATTAACGGCTGGCCGATGATGGCGGCAATGCTCATGAGGCTGGTGAGCCCCCCCTGGAGCTCGCCCTGCTCATTGGGAGCAACATGGCTGGAGATGATTCCCTGGAAGGCCGGGTTGGCAAGCCCGCTGAGGGCGTTAAAGACCATCACGACATAGAGCATCCAGCTCTGGGAGGCCATTCCGAAGCCCAGCAGTCCCAGGCTGTTCATGGCCAGTCCGAGGAAAAGAGACTTTTCCGGTCCGATCTTCGGTATGGTATAGCGGATCAGTCCGCCCTGCACCGCTGCCGCCAGCAGGCCAAGGAAGGCCAGAGAAAGGCCGATCTCCGCCTCGCTCCATCCGAACTTTTCAATGGTATAGAAAGACCAGGTACCCTGGGTGGCGAAGCCGGAAACATATACCAGGAACAATGCAGTGGTGAGGGAGAAAACAAAAGGGTTTTTCCGCAGATTCATTACGCTCCCGATAGGATTGGCCCGCCGGAGATTAAACTCCCTGCGTTTCTCAGGCGAAAGTGATTCGGGCAGGAAGAAATACCCGTACAGCCAGTTGGCCAGCGAAAGGGCGGCCGCCACATAAAACGGCATGCGGGTGCCCATTTCGCCCAATACCCCGCCCAGGGCCGGTCCGATGATAAATCCGAGTCCGAACATGGCGCCTACCAGTCCGAAGCTTTGGGCCCGCTTCTCGAAGGGGGTGATATCGGCAATATAGGCATTGGCGGTGGAAAAGCTGGCTCCGGTAATACCCGCTATCACCCGGCCCGCAAATAACCAGCCGATAGTGGGTGAGAGGGCCATGAAAATATAATTTATACCAAATCCGAACAGGGAAAGCAGAAGAACGGGGCGCCGTCCGTACTTGTCGCTCAGCCCGCCGATAATAGGCGAAAAAACGAACTGCATAAGGGAGTAAACAAATACCAGGTAGGCGGAATAGGTGGAAGATTCACTTACTGTTCCACCGGTCAGCTCCTGGTACAGCGCGGGCATGATAGGAATGATCAGGCCGATCCCGATAACGTCAATGAGAACGGTAACCAGTATGAATATTAATCCTTTGGACGAATTTTTCAAGGGCTTTACATTTAAGCCCGGCAAAGTTAAAGGTTTCCGGGAGAGAATGTTCGGGAAAGGAGAAGAAAGTTAGGGGAAGTTACCGCTCGGCACTCTCACATCCCATCCTCCCAGTTCCTTGACCGCTCAATCGCCTTCTGCCACCCCCGGATATATTTTTCCCGTGTTTCCTGCGGCATGGCGGGCTGCCATTCCTTGTCTTTCCCCCAGTTTTCTTTCAATTCATCCTGGTTTTCCCAGAAGCCGGTGGCCAGGCCGGCGGCATAGGCGGCACCCAGTGCAGTAGTTTCTATCATCACCGGCCGGATCACCGGCACCTGAAGCATATCGGCCTGGAACTGCATCAGCAGCTCGTTAACCACCATTCCGCCGTCTGCTTTCAGCGAAGTAAGGGTAATTCCCGCATCTTTTTCCATGGCTCCCAATACATCCAGGGTCTGGTAAGCAGTGGCTTCAAGCACGGCCCGGGCTATATGGCCCTTATTGACAAAACGGGTGAGGCCTGCAATGACGCCGCGCGCCGAAGATTCCCAATAGGGGGCATACAGCCCGGAAAAAGCGGGTACAAAGTAGGCGCCTCCGTTGTCTTCCACGGTGCGGGCAAGGCTCTCAATATCTTTGCTGTCTTTGATGATACCCAGGTTATCCCTCAGCCACTGGACCAGTGAACCGGTTACGGCTACAGAGCCTTCCAGGGCGTAACGGGTTTTCCCGGTTCCGAAGCGGTAGGCTACCGTAGTAAGAAGCCCGTGGGTGGAAGGTACGATCTTTTCTCCGGTGTTGAGGAGCATAAAGCAGCCGGTGCCGTAGGTATTTTTGGCCTCTCCCGGCTGAAAGCAGGTTTGGCCCACAAGAGCGGCCTGCTGATCACCCAGGATACCGGCCAGCGGTACACCGGCCAGCGGTTCGGCCGTGATATGGGTATATACTTCCGAGCTCGACCTTATTTGGGGCAGGATGGCTTCCGGAATGTTTAATTTTGAAAGAATATCACGGTCCCAGCCGAGGGTCTCCAGGTTCATCAGCTGGGTACGGGAGGCATTGGTGACATCCGTAATATGGAGGGCGCCTCCTGTCAGATGCCATACCGTATAGGTATCCATATTTCCGAAAAGTGCGATTCCCTGCTCGGCGTCTTCTCTCAGACCAGGTACATTATCAAGCAGCCAGGCGATTTTCAGGCTGCTGAAATAGGTGGAAATCGGCAGGCCTGTTCTTTCCCTGAAATACTTTGAGCCGATGCTTTTCTCCAGCTCACCGGCTTTATCTGCCACCCGGGTATCCTGCCACACCAGTGCATTATAGTAGGGTTTGCCGGTTCTTTTATTCCAGATCACGGCAGTTTCCCGCTGATTAGTGATGCCGCAGGCTGCAATGCTGTTCAGGCTGATATTTTTACCGATACGGGCCTGGGCAATTACCTCCAGTGTGTTTTTGGCAATCTCCACGGGATCATGCTCCACCCAGCCGGGCTTAGGGAAAATCTGGCGGTGCTCTTTCTGCGCCATGGAGACGATCTCTCCTTTTTTATTGAAAAATATACACCGGGTACTGGTGGTTCCCTGATCAATGGCCGCTACTACTTTCATTTATTTAAGGTCTGATTGGGTAAATATAGACATTTTTTTGATCCGGGCATGAAAGCCGCTGGAAAGACCGGAAAAATTATGTAACTTGTGAAATTCAGAAAATGAACCGGAAAAGATGACCACAGCTAAAGAAAAATACCTGACATTTGAACATATCCGGGGTGATTTTTTTGGCGGGATCACAGCCGGAATCGTAGCCCTGCCCCTGGCACTGGCCTTTGGGGAACAGTCAGGCCTGGGAGCCGCCGCCGGCCTGATAGGTGCCATCTTCATCGGTTTTTTTGCTTCGTTGTTCTGTTCTACCCAGCCACAGATCAGCGGCCCTACCGCCCCCATGACGGCTGTAAGCGTGGTGGTTATTTCACAGGTGATCCAGGGCTTTGACGGTGATGTGCAACGGGCGCTGCCTTCTATTTTCTTTATTTTCTTTATGGCAGGAATGCTCCAGGTGGTACTGGGGATGGTGGGCGTGGGGAAGTATATCAAGTATATCCCATACCCGGTAGTTTCGGGCTTTATGACGGGTATAGGCATAATTATCATTATCACACAGGTATTCCCCTTACTGGGCTATGTGGCGGCAGAAGACCCTGTTTTGCTTGAAAAAAACCGGATCCGTGCCGAATCCAAGCTGATGGGCCAGATCTTCCAGGAGCTGAAATCGGCGGAGAACCTGACCAAAACCGACCTGGGGATCATTGAAGAGAAAGTGAGGCAGGCCCGGAATATTACGGAAGAAGATATTATCCAGGAAGCCAAGGCCATATCGAAGGCCCAGGTAAAATCTACCTGGGGGGTAATCCGGAACATCAACCGCGGGGTTCAGAACATCAACTGGATGGAATTCCTGTTTGTGAGCATGACCGTGATTGTGATTTACGGCTTCCGGAAAGTGCTGGGGTATCTTCCGGACAGGATGGTGGTGTTCCGGGCCCTGAAGCAGATCGCTTCCAGCCTTCCCAATACGTTGGTAGCCCTGGTGGTGGTCACGCTGATCGCTGTTTTTACCGGGGTAAAGCTGAACACTATTTCCGAGATCCCGCAGGGATTCCCGGGGTTCCGGGCCTCTGTATTTACAGACTTCAGCTTCCAGGCGATCCGGCCCCACCTGATCGCCATTTTTTCACTCGCGCTGCTGGGGTCTATTGACTCGCTGCTGACTTCGGTGATTGTCGATAACATGACGCATACCCGGCATAACAGCAGCCAGGAACTGATCTCGCAGGGTGTGGGCAACAGCATGGCGGCCCTGTTTGGGGGTATACCCGGTGCCAGTGCCACCATCCGAACCCTGCTGAACATGAGAACAGGAGGCAAAACCAGGCTTTCAGGGATTTTTGCAGCCTTTCTTCTTTTAAGCATACTGCTGTTCCTGGCGCCCCTGGCCTCGCAGATCCCCTATGCAGTACTGGCAGGAGTGCTGATTACCGTGGGTATCGGGATACTGGATTATAAAGGACTCCGTGCAATTAACAAGATGCCCAAAGGCGACGTATTCGTGATGTTCCTGGTGATGTTTCTCACTGTTTTCTGGGACCTGGTGATTGCGGTAGGAGTGGGGCTCATCATTTCCGCGCTGATATTTATGAAGAAGATGGGCGAAATTTCAGCTGACCGGTCCCAGCTCCAGAGTCTGGACCAGTTCGATAAGCTGCCCTGGGATGATGAAACGGGCCTTTCGGTAGAACTGCTGAAGAAGGTGTATGTCAAGCGCCTCGACGGGCCGATTTTCTTCGGTTACACCGATGAGCTGAAAAACCTGTACAGCCAGATTCCTGACGATTCGGAATATGTGATCATCCGGATGGACCGGGTTCCGTATATTGATCAGAGCGGCCTCTATGCCCTGGAGGATATTTTTGCCGACCTCAAACGGCAGAACAAAGAGGTGCTGCTGATCGGCTTACAGGAACAACCCCGCTATATGATCTCCAGGATCGAGATCATTCCGAACGTGATTCCCAGGGAAAGGGTATTTAAAACCTTTGACCAGTCACTGCTCTGGCTGAATGAGAAGATCGGCAGGCGGGCCGAATGATTTAAGGTCTTGTTAATATTTGCAAAGGCTATTGTCTTCTTTCACAAAATATGACCGGTAGTTTTTGGCTTTGGGATCTACGCAGCCTTTCAGGTTAAGCAGTTCTACCTTCCTGAATTCTACAGGATGGCTTTCACTTTGAAGGGAGATAGTTCCTTCGGAAAGCAGCAGGCCGTCTTTTTTAACCAAAGGGTCAACGGGGGATACGTTACCGCCGCCTATCTGGGGTTGGGTATATTCCAGCACCTTCTCCCCGTTAACATAATGACGGATCAGGGAGTCGCCGAAAACTTCTACTTCAGCCGTAACCCACTGGTCGCCGTAATAGGTTTTGGAGGTAGAATTGATGCAATGCCGGGTGTCGAGCTTTCCATTGAAAACCACGTTAGTGCCCGGTGTGCAAAGGTTACAGGTGGTACGTTCTCCTTTTGTTCCGCCGAGTAGCTGAACCTCAATAGAGACAGGGAAGTCCTGCTCTTTCAGCATGGTGTTGGCCGGCTGGCCGTGTACCATGATCCCGCTGTTCCGGAAAGCCCAGCCTTCACCGCCTTTCACCTGTTCCCCCACGAAGCGGTATTCTACCCGCACCACATAATAGGAATAAGGGGTTTTATAGAAGATGTGGCCGTAATTCTGGTCAAATTTTTCGTAGCCGTCATAATTCACCACCATTTTATGATCTTTGACTGAGAAAGTATTGGCATAGTTGTCGTTCAGTTCGTACCCCCGGATCTTGATGTCCCACCCGTCCAGGTTTTTCTTATTGAAAAGCTGTTTCCATTCTTTCTGAGGCGCCGTAATCTGGGCGGAAACCTGGAAACAGAGAAACATGAAAAGAAGAGAATACCGGATCATTGGATATTGAAAATTTAAAAGTGTCTAAAATATACCTGTCTGAGAAACCTGAACGGGTGCCTAAAAATAGTAATAATTGGCAGGCATTGTATAAAATTCCCTATATTTCCGCCCTGAAAATCGTTTTAGTGATATGAAAAGAAGAAACTTTGTGGGAAACCTGGCCCTTTCAGGAGGTGGTCTGGCCGCTCTTCAGGCCTGTAACAGGGAGAATCAGCTGCCGGAGCTTAAAGGAATAGTCCATTATGTACTTTTCTGGCTAAGAGAAGATCTGACGGAAGAGGAAGAGGAAAACTTTGTTGATTTTTTTGAAGAGCTGAAGCGTATTCCGGGCATAAAATCATTGACCTACGGAAAGCCGGCTGCTACCAATCCCCGTCCTGTGGTAGACAATTCCTTCTCCTATAACCTTATCGTTATTTTTGATTCCTTAAAGGATGTGGGAGTATATGAAAACCACCCTATTCACCTGGAAGCAATTAAAAACTTTTCTCATTTCTGGACGAAGGTGGTGGTGCATGACAGCACGTTTTGAATGAACAAATGAATAATTAACAGTGAACAATCCAATAAAGAAAGCTGAATGGTTAAAAAACATTCACTGTTATCTGCTGTTATCTGTTCACTAAAGCTCAAACTCTCACCCGGAACGTCAGCCGGTGATGGGGTGTAAACCCGTGCTCAAGAATGGCTTTCCGGTGAAAGATGGTAGGGTAGCCGGCGTTTTCTTCCCAGCGGTAATGCGGGTATTCCCGGGCGAGGTTTTCCATGATCTCGTCGCGGTGGGTTTTGGCAAGCACAGATGCTGCAGCAATGGCCATATACCGGGAGTCACCTTTTACCACACAGGTATGCGGGATCATGGGATAGGGAGTAAAACGGTTGCCGTCTATCAGCAGGTGTTCGGGCCGGCATACCGGCAGGATCCGGTCTACCGCACGGTGCATGGCCAGAAAGCTGGCCTGAAGGATATTGATCCGGTCGATTTCCTCATTGGTGGCCAAGGTCACCGCCCAGGCAATGGCCACCTGCTCAATTTCAGTACGCAGCAGGTTCCTTTCTTCTTTGGTAAGCTGCTTGGAATCATTCAGCAATTCATTTTCATAATCGGGAGGCAGAATAACGGCTGAAGCTACCACCGGCCCGGCAAGACATCCTCTTCCGGCCTCGTCCAGACCGGCCTCCACACAGGTATTATTGTAGCAGCGGAGCAACATTATAACAATTCGGCGATTACGGTTTCACCCCCCACTGGGCGGTCATCCAGTTTAACCTTTATCTTCGCCGTAAGAGGAAGGAAAATATCAATGCGCGACCCGAATTTAATAAAGCCGAACTCCCGGCCCTGGGTGACCTGTGTATCTTTGTCTACATACCAGCAGATGCGCCGGGCGAGGGCGCCGGCTATCTGGCGGAACAGTATCTCCGTACCGTTCGGATGCCGGGTTACAATGGTGGTTCTTTCGTTTTCCGTGCTGCTTTTCGGATGCCAGGCCACCAGGTATTTGCCGGGATGATATTTGAAGTAGGAGATGATTCCCGAAAGCGGGTTGAAGTTAATATGCACGTTGAACGGAGACATAAAAATGGAGACCTGGATCCGCCGGTCGCTGAAATATTCGGTTTCCGTAACTTCTTCTATTACGACCACTTTCCCGTCGGCAGGGGCAATGATGTGCTGTGGGTTTATTGGGGTTTTTCTCGTAGGTTTACGAAAAAATTGTAATACAATCAGGAATAATACGGCGCTGGCCACCCACAGGAACAGGTGGAGCATCCTGTTGTCAGGAGCAAAGTAACAGGCGGCCCCGTTGATAACGGCGAGTGTCAGAACAGTGACAAGCAGAGTACCCGTACCTTCTTTATGTATAGTCATAATTGATATATTTATTTAGTAATCCCGGCGTTTTATACGGCAAATATACTAACAGATTTGATGAAAGAAGATTGGTTTTTCTGGAGAAGGTGGGCAAAGCGGGAAAAGATCCCTTTTTTTCTGGGGGCAGCCGGGGTAGCGGCCCTTACGGCCTTTGCGTTGTGGGCCTGGCTTAAAGGCACCGGAAATATCATCTCCTGGGACATTATCACCGAGCTGAAAGAGAAGGCCGTGCAGACTCCGGCCCTGTACCTGGATAAGTTCTCTTTTTCGGCCACCACTCCGCTGTGGTACGTGACGGAATTCTACGCCCCGTCTCCCGTAAGGGTGAACGGTGTGGCCTATAAGCTGCTTTTGGGTGGAAGCCTGGCCGGTGTTTCGCTTATCCTGGCCGGACTTTCCAGGCTGAGAGGGGCGTGGTTCCTGGCCGGGGCCCTGATCCTGGGCGGTATACTGGCTTCTTTCCGGATGGAAAGCATTTTTATGATAAGCAGGAACTGGCCCTTCCTGGCCGCGTTTTCTCTGGCCGGCGGAGCATATTTCCTTACCAACCTTTACGCCCGCAGGCTGGACATCGTGAAAACCGGCCTTATCTGGCTGGCGGTCTGGATTATTTTTTCAGGAGGTATAAAATGGCTTTCGGCCATTAACGAGCCTTTTTTATCGCTGGCTGCTTTTGGGGTAACGGGCGCCCTGGTCATCGCATTTATTTTTATTTTCCTGATCTCCCATGAAATCCTGGCAGCCCTGTACCAGCTGGTATCGGTGAATAGTGAAAAAGGGAGGAACAGCCTGCCCCAGTTGCTGGTAGTGACGGCGGTTTTCCTGGTAAACGCTGTTCTCATCTACCTGGAAAATGCCCAGCGTATCGATAAAAGCAGCTTTGTGGTGCCTCCTCTGTTTCTTTATCTTTTCAGTATGACAGCCGGCTGGTGGGGATTCAGAAACCTGTCCGGTCAGCGGGCCTGGTTCAGCTTTCAGGGCGTGGGGGCATGGCTCTACCTGGGCATGGCACTGGTGACCACAGCCCTGCTCGGCCTGGCCTATGCTACGGCCAATACGCCGTTGACGGAGCTACTGGAAGATTATATCAGCATAGCATTTTTATCCGCGGGATTATGTTTTTTTGTTCATACAGGGCTTAATTTCTGGCCTCTGATCAAGGCCGGCCTGCCGTTTCACAAAGTGATTTATAAACCGCCTTTTACCCCTCTTCTGCTGGCAAGGGCAGCTACCGTATTTGTGATCTTCTTTTTGTTCTCACTGAAGAACCGGTATTCCTACTTCCAGCTACGGGCGGGAATCAGCAATGCCATCGGGGATTTTTACCTCAAAGAAGGCGATTTCAGGTCGGCCGAAGCCTACTACAAAAGCGGGGCTAACTATGATCTGAATAACCTGCGTTCCAATCTTTCGCTGGCTTCTATGGCGGAGCAGGCCGGCGACAGGCTCAGTGCCACCTATTATTATCAGCAGGCAGGAGCGAAAAACCCTGACCCGGTATCTGTTATCGGGAAAAGCCGGAACCTGGAACAGCAGGATATGTTCTTTGATGCGGTTTTCCTGTTGAAAGAAGGCATACGCCAGTTTCCGGAAGACCACCGCCTGTACACTAACCTGGCCCGTCTGGAGGCCCGCGCCGGGGTGACCGACAGCGTGCTGCTGAACCTGGACCGGGCGCTGCAGCTCTGCAAGAACTGCGGACCTGAAAATGTGAACTTCCTGGCCTTCTGGATAGACCATGGCCGGCCGGAGAAACTGACAGAGATGCTGGCTCTGACGGGCAAACCGGACAGCTACAGTTTCCGGGCAAACCGGGCTGCCATTGAGCGGCTGACAGGTGCAGAAACAGTGGTAGGGAAATTTGCGGTAGCCCCTGATTCATCGCTGGATATGGGCCGGGCCGCCTACCTGTTGAATGCCATGAGTAATGCGGTTGCCGAAACGAAAGTTACGTCGCATTCGCTGCGGGCATTCCAGGAAAATCCGGCCAATGACGTCCTTTTTGAGCAGCTGAGCTGGGCATCCGCCAACCAGAAATACTATCGTGAAAATAAGACAGAAGGAATCCGCCAGCTGATTGCACTGGCTGAATCTCCGTCGCGCCTGGCCCCTTTGTATAACCAGAACCTGGGACTCTGGCTCATGCGGGAAGGGGCCTGGCCAGAAGCCCTGAAAAGACTGGAAAAAGCCGGTGATACTTCTTCGGTTAGGCTGCTTTCAGGAGCGGATCTTAAAGCACAGGCCGATGAAAAGCTGAAAGCGCAGGCAGAAGAGCTGGCCGGTAAGCTGACGCTTGAAAACCGGGAAGAGCTGCAGAATAAAGCCCCGCTGAACCCGTGGTTCCTGGTTAAGCTGGCGGATTTTCTCAGTAAGAATGATAAAAAGCTGGAAGCTTACAATACCCTGTTTTATGCGCTTGAATTTTTGCCGGAGTCCCCTGTTTTAATGGCCGCCTACATCCGGAAAGCCCTGGACCTCTCGATGACGGAATATGCTGAAGACGCACTTGTAAGGGCGCGGATAGTGATGAGTGATGCCGAATTCCTGCCCCTTGAACACCAGGTAGATGAGGCCCGGAAAAAGGGTAGAGACTTCAATTAACAAAGCTTTAACGAAATTTATGGAGACTTCCGGTGAAAAATGGGGTCTAAATCCTGCAAACCATAAATGATTATTTCAATGAAAGTATTCTTCAAAACCGCTTTGTTAATGGTATTCTCTTTCCACCTGGCCACTGCCCAGGATATCCGTATCGGTGTAAAAGGGGGGCTGAATTTAACCAATATCCCCCAGTTTACCGTTGTAGAGGCTTTAGGGCAGGATTTAAAATATATGGCTACGGGCGGAGCTGCCCTTTTTGCTGAAATTCCGCTGGATCAGAACTTTACCTTCCGTCCTGAAGTAGCATATAACCGGCGGGGCGGAAAATTAGACCGCCTGAACCTGGGCAGCGGAACAATAGGGTCGATCATCGGTAACCTGACCAACGCCCGGTTAAATATAGATTATATCGATGTACCCCTCCTGGTTCAATACCGGTTTTCAACGGCGGGTCAGGGAAGTGCCTACCTGGTAGCCGGACCTTCTGTAGGTTTTAAGGTAGGAAGCAGCATGAGCAATGACCTGCTGGGTTTGATCAAACCGAAATATGACCTTAACCTGAACTATAAGGAGGTGGATTTCGGCGGAGTGGCCGGTATCGGGTATGAGGTTCCGGTAAGAGGCAGGATAAAAGGTTTTGTAGAAGCCACCTATCGTCACAGCTTTACCAATGCCATCGGCGATATCGGGATTTTAAGGGTGGATTCCAAAACCAGCAATTTCGGATTTTCGGCCGGCCTGAGCATGCCGGTAGGAAAATAAAGAAAGATATACCGGGATTTCTCCTGCAGGGTGATTCATACGGAATGCGCCAGGCAGGAGAAATCCTGTATCAGTTTTAATAATGAACGAATATTTTAATAATAAGAACATTAAAACGTTCACTCCATAAAGACACAAAATATAATTTACAGCCACTGAAACCCCATATTTAGTATTATCTTCGTTTTATACTTATTAATTTTGTGGTGTAAAGCCGTAGCATGACCAGAAAAATCCTCAGTAAATCCCTCAAAATACTGGCAATAGCTTTTATTGCTGTGGCGGGTCTGCTGTTGGCATTGGTTCTCTATTTTAACTCGGCTCCCGGGCAAAAACAGCTTAGCAATCTTATTTTTAACCGGCTGGCAAAGCAGATCGGAACACCCGTACAGGGAAGGCTCAGCTTTTCTATTCCTGACTGGGTGCACCTGGATGACCTGCTGATCGTTGACCAGAAGAAAGATACCCTGCTGTATTCTCAGAAAGCCTACCTTGATGTGGGGCTGTTCCGCCTCTTTAAAAATGAACTTCTGATCGAGCAGGTCGAGCTGGAAAATACCGTAGCGAAGATCGACCGGAAAGACGGTGTTTTCAATTTTGATTATATCGTGAATGCCTTTTCTTCTGATACCCCGGCGCCCGCAGACACCACGTCAGTTCCTATGAAGATCACGCTGAACGGCATTGATGTAAAGAACCTGCGGGTAAAATATGAAGATTCCGATGCCGGCCACCTGTTCCGGGTGAAGCTGGGTGGACTGGTTTCAGGCTTTAACCGCCTGGACCCTGCGAAAACCGTTTATGACCTGAAAGATACGGAGATCAGCTCACTTTATGTGAGCGGGAAACTGGGGAAGACAACAGAAGATACCACCTCTTCCGGGCCCTTGCCGGATGTCCGGCTGAAAGGACTGACCGCCCGGAATCTTAACTGGGATCTGGATCTTGGTGAGCAATATACTTCGGGGAGCCGGGCCGACCTGGCCGCCGACCTGCGGGAATTTGATCTGCCGGGGATGAAGTTTGAGATTGCCCGGCTGGGGTCTTCCTTTGAGCAGGTTACGTTCAAAAATACAAAAGCACCGACCGCTCCGGCAGGTGAGATCAGTTTCAGTGACCTGGCCCTGAACGGGCTGAAACTTTCGGCGCAGGACCTCCTGGTGAAAGACAGTATCCTGGCAGGAAAGGTGACGGAGCTGAGTTTCCGTGAAAAGAGCGGGCTGGAGCTTAAGAAGCTGAACGTGGAGGCCTCCCTGAAAGGAAATACACTGCTGCTGGAAGGGGTGGATATTGCTACGGCAGCTTCGGAACTCAGGGCAACAGTCAAGGCCGACCTGGATACGGCCAACTATTCGCGAAGCCGGTTTGATGCGGTTATTGCCGGCCTGAAGTTGGCACCTGCAGAAGCCTTCTTCTTTGACAAGAGCCTGATTCAGACGCTTGCACCGGTCCGGAATGACAGAATTACGGGCAGGGGAAGGATCAGGGGAACGGCAGAAGAGATGAGCCTGGAAAATATTTACCTGACCGCCACTGCCAATACCCGGGTAAACCTGAACGGAAAGCTCTTTAACCGGAAAGTTTTCGGGATGGACCTGCAGATAAGAGATCTCTCCACCACCCGACAGGACGTGATGAAGTTTGCCGGCGGGAAAGTGCCGGAGAGTATTGAGTTGCCGGAGAGCCTGGTGCTGAACGGTTCTGTTAAGGGAAACATGGAAGACCTGGCGGCCGAGCTGTTCCTCAATTCGAGCCAGGGCGGCGCCCGGCTGACGGGGAGCCTTAAGGACCTTTCCAGGATGCCTGTTTATGCCGGTACCTTAACGGTGGAAGACTTTGCCGCAGGTAAGCTGATCCGTAACGCCGAGGTAGGCACCCTGAAGGGAACTGTAACCTTTGAGGGCCGTGGTTTTGATAACCCCTCGCTGAAGTTTGATGGTGTGATCGACGAAGCAGGCTACGGCGGGGAATTGTACAGGAATATCGCTCTTAATGGTAATCTGGAAAACAAGCGCGTCACCACTGCGGGTTCAGTGAATGATCCGAGGGCGCAGCTGAAGCTGGATGTGGTGGTGGATATGCAGGAGGAAACCGTCACCATTACCGGGAATACCCGGATTGACCGTGTGGATCTGAAGGCGCTGGGGGTAACGAAAGAAAACCTGGTGCTGAAAGGAGACTTTGACATTAACCGGCTGGTGGCAGACCTGAAAAAACCGTTTATCGATTTCAAGGGGCGAAACATTACCATTCTGAAAGATTCCGCCGTATATCCCATAGGAGATCTGACCGTGCTGACCGAGTATGGTGAAACACTGAAAAGGCTGGATCTGACCTCCGGCTTCATGAACCTGTCGCTGTCGGGGAATTTTGAATATGACAAGCTTCAGAGCATCCTGATGACGGAGGTGAACAGGTACTTCAGGCTCCCCGATTTCCAGCCTGCAAGCGATACCCTGGACTACTATTTTGATATTAACGGAACCATCAGCTATAATCCTGTTTTTACGGCTTTTGTTCCTTCTCTGAAGAGTTTTAAGCCCGTTACTATTAATTCAGGCCTGAAAAGCGAGGGAGAGACTCCCTTTTCAGGACATATTGCCGTGCCTTATCTGCTTTACGACTCGGTCCAGGTAGTGAATACCACCTTTGATTTTACGGGCGACGGCACCCGTATTCAGTACGGACTGCTTTCAGACCAGATATCTACCCCGTCATTCCGCCTCCGGAAGGCCGACCTGCACGGAAGGCTGCAGGATAACGTGGCTTCGTTTGACCTTTCGGTAAAAGACAGCGTAGACAAACAGATCCACTCGCTGGCCGGGCTCCTGGAAAGCGACGGCACCCGGGTAAGAATCAGCTTTGATGAAACCGGGAGCATGCTCTTTTATGAAGACTGGGGCGGAAACCCTTACGGGTATATTGATTATTCGCCGGCCGGCCTGTACGTGAATAACGTGGTGTTTTCTTCGGGAGAACAGGTGCTCCGGGTAAACAGTATTAATGAGGAACCGAACAGCCCCTTGACGGTATTTGCCGAAAGACTGGATCTGAATTTTCTTTCGCGGGCCATATTGCAGGACTCCACCCTGACCTCCGGTTACCTGGACCTTGATCTGCAGCTGGTAAATTATATGGGCGAGGGTAACCTGGCCTTTACCGGGGAGGCGGATATCGACCAGTTTCATTTTAACCAGGTGGCTTTGGGAGATCTGAAGGCCAGGGCAGAAAGCGATAACCTCCAGGAAATAACGGTTTATGCCACGCTCAGCGGATTGAATAATGATTTTGAGCTTAAAGGAGCCTATTTTACCCAAAAAGAAGAGTCGCTTGATTTTACCCTGGATATCGGCGGCCTTGATATTAAGGCGCTCGAACCTTTCCTTAAAGAGATAGCCTACGATATGAAGGGCAGCATAAAAGGGGATATAAACATTAAGGGTTCACCGGCGAAACCCAAAATTGATGGTTCGGCGCAGTTTGACAGCACGGCGTTCCGGATCAAAGAAACGGCGGCCCTGCTCCGGATCAATAACCAAAGCCTGAAAATTGACGGGTCGAAGATTCTGTTCGAAAAGTTGCTGGTAAAAGATGAAAATAACCGTGATATGGTCATCAACGGATCGGTCGATCTCTCTGGCCTGCCCGATTTCAGGTATGCCCTGGACATTACCACTGACAATTTCCTCATTGCCCGTTCCGAACGCGGACAAAGTGAGCTTTTTTACGGAACGGCTTACCTCGACAGTAAGCTGAATGTACGGGGAACCAACAGTGAGTTCCGGATTACCGGCGACATTACGGCCAGGGATAAGACCAATCTCACCCTGCTTTTACCGGATGAAAGTGTAGGGGAGGACCTGAATTCGGTAGTAACCTTTGTGGATTTCCGGAACCAGGGGAAAGCGGTCAGAAAAGAAACGGAGAGTACTCTCTCCCTGGCCAATGCCGTCAATATCAATGTGGTGATTGACGAGAAGTCGACCATTAACATGCTCATGAACCCGATCACCGGTGATATGCTTTCGGCTTCGGGCAATGCCCGTCTTAACCTGGGATTTGACAATGCCGGAGACCTGTTCATCATCGGTGAAATGAATATTGTAAAAGGAAGCTATGAGCTGACCTTCCAGACCATCAAAAAGCGCTTTGAGATCACGGAAAACAGCAAAAGCAGCATATCTTTTGCCGGCGACCCTATGAAGGGTGTGATGGATGTCACTGCAGAATACAAAGTGCCCGGGCGGAAAGATGTGAGCACTTATCCCGGTCTGGAGCAGGAGGTGGGAAAGAGTGTGGACAAGATGTTTGCCGATATACGGGTAGATCTCGTGCTGAGAGGCGAGGTCATGAGCCTGTCGGAAGTAGATTTCCAGATCGTGGCCAAAGAGGCGGAAGTGAGTGCCGTATCTTCCGAACTGGAGAAACTGGGCTGGAGCATCGTTAACGACCGGGGGGAGAAAAAGACCAGTGGTACAGGGGCTGAAACCAGCGCTAACCGTGAAATGCTGAAGCAAAATGCCATTATGCTGCTGGTGGCAGGGAATTTCTCGGCAGCCCAGATCTTTGACAGTTTTACTTCTTCCGGCGGTGCGGGTTATGAAGACCTGGCCCGGAGAAACGTCAGCCAGATGATCTCTTCCCAGCTGGAAAGGTATGCTTCAGGGCTGATCAAAGGGGTGGATGTGAATGTAGGGCTGCAGTCTTCCGGCGGAGTGGCGGAAGACGGAAGCGACCGCAGCACCAACCTGAACCTGGGCGTAAGCAAACGGCTGGCCAATGACCGGCTGATATTTTCAGTAGGTAAAAACTTTGAGCTGGAAAATAAAGAACTGCAGTCGGATGAGATCTTTGATAACGTGGAAGCCAACTGGCTCATCACCACTGACGGCAGGTACCGGCTGAAAGTTTTCCGGAAAAACCGTAACCAGAGCGCTATTGAAGGTTCGGTGATAGAAACAGGTATGGGCTTTATCATTGCCATTGATTATGACACCTGGAAAGAACTGATGAAAAGGAAGAAATGAAAAGATTACTGATACTGATACTGGTAAGCCAGGCCATCTGCTCCTGTAAGGTGGCCGACAAGATTCCGCCGCAGAAGCGTCTGTACGGTGGGGCATCAGTTTCGGTAATCCGGCATGACAGCCTGGCGGGAGGGGAGGTGCCCGAGTTTAAAACGCTCCTGGAAGACGCTACCCGGCCTGCTCCGAACACCATGCTTTTCGGTTACCCTTATAAGGTGGCGTTCAACTATTTCCTGGGGGAGAAAAAGAAGGAGACCGGGCTGAAAGAATGGTTCCGGAAACGCCTCGGAGAGGAGCCCGTATTTGTAGATGCCTTTATGGTAGATCAGAATGCGACCAACCTGAAATCCCTGCTTGACTCTTACGGGTATTTTAACGCGGCGGTACGGGGAAGGCTGGAAGAGAAAAAAGTGCTGGGCTTTGCACGCTACGAGGTGGAGCCCAACCAGCGGTTTATGATCGATTCGGTATGGATCGATCCGCCGCAGGAAGGAGAATTTTCCGAGGATTTCCTGAGTTTCTCGCAGCATTTCAGGCTGCCCCGGTATTTCAACCTGGAAAGGATAAAGCTGGAACGCCAGAAGATGTACACCTCTATGCGGAACATAGGGTATTATTATTTCCGGCCGGAGTATATCCATATTCTCCTGGACTCCACGCAGCGGCCGGCCCACCTGATCGCCAAGGTAACCCCCCGTGAAGATATCCCTGAGCAGGCTAAAAGGAGGTACCAGATCAATAACATTTATGTGAGCATTGATAAGCCCACCCGGGTAGAGCAGCTGGATGAGAGCAGTTCTTCTTTCGACTTTTTCCGCGGACTGGTGCTGGATGACCCCGGCAGGAAATACAAGGAGAAGATCTTCCTGGACGCCATTGCTTTCCGGCCGGGAATGCTGTACAATAACGATGCCGTGTCAGTAACAAGTAACCGGCTGCTGAGCCTCAGGAACTTCCGCTCCATTCAGAGCCAGTTCCAGGTGGTGAACCGCCTGGACTCCACGCTGATTGACGTGTATTATAACCTGCAGACCAATAAACGCAAGACCATCAACGTGGAAGCCAACGCTCTTTCACGTTCCAGCGGTCTGGCCGGTACCCAGATGAGCTTAAGCTGGAGAAACAGCAATACGTTCCGCGGTGCGGAGAAGTTTGAGGTAGGGATCAACGGGAACTTTGAATTCCAGCTGGGAGGCAAGCGGGAAAACACGGAATACAATGAAAACTACCGGACAGGCGCCTGGACCTCGCTGGAATTCCCCCGGTTTATTGCCCCGTTTATCCGGATCGACCCGGAGGTCAGCAATGTGCTTCCCAAAACACTGCTGAGGATTTCCTATGAGAATTTTATCAAGCGGGGTCTGTATGA
>JBEBRR010000048.1:0-30395 GCA_040394735.1 Leadbetterella byssophila | reverse complement strand
TAACTTTGCACCCCAATTTACTTTTTAATACTTAATCTGTTTTGTAAAATGCCAAAGCAAAAAACAAATTCAGGAGCGAAAAAAAGGTTTAAATTGACTGGCACCGGAAAAATCAAGCGTAAGCATGCTTTCCACAGCCACATTTTAACCAAGAAGTCGAACAAAAGAAAGAGAAACCTTGTTCAGACTACGCTCGTTAGTCCTGCTGATGAAGCAAGAATTAAAGCGTTGCTGTAATATTTACAGCAATCCGGTTCCAATTGTTTAACCCGGCTACAGGCTCATTAAGTTTCCCGCAGTGGAACGCCTCTGGTCAAAAAACGTAAAAATTTATGCCACGTAGTGTCAATCATGTAGCGTCGAGAGCACGCCGCAAAAAAGTTCTGAAGCTGGCCAAGGGCTACTTCGGAAGAAGAAAAAATGTTTGGACAGTTGCTAAGAACGCTGTCGAAAAAGGTTTGGTTTACGCCTATGTAGGCCGCAAACAAAAGAAAAGAAACTTCCGTAGCTTGTGGATCGTAAGGATCAATGCAGGGGTAAGACCTTTCGGTTTATCGTACTCTGTATTCATTAACAAGCTGCAGAAAGCAGGTATTGAGCTTAACAGAAAAGTATTGGCTGACCTGGCTTTGAATCACCCTGATGCTTTCAAGGCCATCGTTGAGAAAGTAAAGTAAGCTGTCAGTAAGACAGTTAATGGTAAAGGCACCCGGAAGGGTGCCTTTTTTGTCTTTAAACCTCCTGTTTTATCAAGAGAAAAACATAAAAGAAGAGCTTTATTTGTGTAAAACTTACGCAAAAGCTATTTTGCAAAATCTTTAACCTTAGAAATATGAAAAGAACCTTCCTGGTAGCCACCTGCGGGATCATGTGCCTCTACGCCTGCAACCCGTCTGATTCTAAGAATAAACCGGAGATTATGGTCAAATCAGTAGCAGAAGATGATGCTGAATATGCCGCCCGGGTTGAGTCGGAAACCCCCGTTAAGCTGGCCGACGGCCTGAAAATAAGCCTGTGGGCTACGGATTCCCTGGCCCCGGACCCGGTGTCTATGACCATAGATGATTACAATAATATCTACCTGACCCGGACCAACCGTCAGAAAAATTCGGAATTTGATATCCGGGGTCACCGCGACTGGATGACGGAGTCCATCAGCTGGCAGAGTGTGGAAGACCGCAGAGCTTTCCTGAAGAGGTTCTTTGACCCCAAGGAGTCGCAAAAGAACGACTGGCTCGCGGATCTCAACGGCGACGGGTCGCACGACTGGCGTGACCTCGCCATAGAAAAGGAGGAAATATGGAAACTGGAAGATACTAATGGCGATGGCCGGGCAGACCGCTCAACCCGTGTTTTGAGTGATTTCCACCAGGAGATTACCGACGTGGCCGGCGCTATCCTGGTCCGTAAAAAAGATGCATTTGTGGGTCTCGGTCCGGATTTGTGGCGGCTGGAAGACACCAACGGTGACGGATATTACGATAAGAAAACCTCTATATCGCACGGATGGCACGTACATGTAGGATTTAGTGGTCATGGTATGTCAGGGCTTGTGGAAGGGCCTGACGGAAAGATCTACTGGGGAATAGGAGACCCCGGGATGAATGTGGTGGACAAAGCCGGTAACCGTCATTTCTTTCCCAATGAAGGGGTGATTGTGCGCTGTAACCCGGACGGCTCGGATTTCGAAGTATTTTCGCACGGTCACCGGAATACCCATGAGTTTGTGTTTGACCAGTACGGTAATATCATCAGCTCGGATAATGACGGGGACCATCCCGGAGAATCGGAACGCCTTGTGCATCTGGTAGAAGGCTCTGATTCGGGTTGGAGGATCAACTGGCAGTTCGGGAAATATACCGATCCGAAAAATAACCGCTATAAGGTGTGGATGGACGAAGGCATGTACCTGCCCCGTCACGATCAGCAGGCCGCTTATTTTCTGCCGCCGATCCGAAATTATCACAATGGCCCTACGGGTATGCAGTTTAACCCGGGTACTGCATTGGGGAAAGCCTGGCTGAACAAGTTTTTCCTGGTAGAATTTACCGGTACGCCGTCAGGGGCGCATATCTGGTCATTCGACCTGAAGCCGAAGGGCGCAAGCTTTGATTTTAACTCGGAAACTGATATGATGAACGGAATCCTGGCTACGGGTATCCGGTTCGGAACAGACGGGGCTCTCTATGCCGCAGACTGGGTGAACGGCTGGGGAACCAAAAATTACGGAAGAGTGTGGAAGATTGACGTTACCACAAATGACCTGGCAGAGATCCGGAAAAAGACCAGAGAGCTTATGGCGGCCGATTACAGCAAAAAAAGCGGTAAAGAGCTGTATGATCTGCTGTTCTTTGAAGACCAGCGTATCCGTCAGAAAGCCCAGTTTGAGCTGGCGTCGCGTTCGGAAGGCAGCAATATATTTACCAAAGCCGCTCAGCAGACCGGTCACCAGCTGGCCCGTGTGCATGCCATCTGGGGCATGGGGCAGCTTATGGCAGGCAGGAAAGGGAATGCAAAAGTACTTGTGAACCTGTTGAAAGATAATGACCCGGAGATCATCGCCCAGGCGGCAAAAGTGCTGGGAGATGTACGTTACAGGCAAGCAGGAAGCTCTTTGGTGCCGCTCCTGGCACATGCGAACCCGCGGGTTCAGTTTTATGCGGCCCAGGCCCTGGGCAGAACAGGTCATAAGGAGGCCGTGAAAGGACTGATCGGGTTACTGCAAAAAAATAACGACAGCGACCTTTTTATCCGGCATGCGGCCACACTGGCTTTAGCACGGATAGATGACCGGGCTGCGGTGCATGCCCTAATTAACAGTCCGGAGAGAGCTCTCCGGCTGGCAGCTGTGCTGGTCATGCGGAAATGGCAGGATCCGGAACTGGCTGAATCGCTGAATGATACCGATCCGTATATTGTGGCAGAGGCTGCGCGGGCTATTAACGATGACCTTTCGGTTCCGGAAGCTCTGCCGGCACTGGCAGCACTGGTAACTCGGCATGAGATTCGTTCGGAAGTGATTATGCGCCGGGCCATCAATGCCGCCTTGCGGGTAGGAGGGGATAAGCAGTTGAATGACCTGGTGGCCTACGCACGGAGCAGCGAAGCTCCGGGCGTGCTGCGGGGAGAAGCCCTGGCTACCATGGCCGTATGGGCGGAGCCTTCGGTTCTGGACCGGGTAGACGGCCGGTACCGGGGGGCGGTGACCCGTGACGCTGCCAAGGTGAAGGCTTTACTGGTGCCTGAAATAGACGGCTTCCTGTCAAATACAGACCCTGCTATTGTGAATGCGTCGCTGAACGTGCTGAAAGAACTGAAAGTAACTGATTTCAATGAGAAGCTGGATGCTATTTACAGGAAAACGCGGGATCCCCAGATCCGTTCGGGTATTCTTACCGCCCTTTCCGAGCTGAATTATGCCAAAGTAGGAGACCTGATCAACGATGCCCTCAAAAGCCAGGATAAAGGCCTGCGGGGTACGGCATTGGGAATGCTGAACAAGCTGGATATTTCTCCTGAGCTGTTAGGCAATATGGTGAACCAGGTGCTCCGGAACGGCGAGCAGGGCGAGCAGCAGCGTATGATGAAGAGCCTGGGTGAAATGCCGCTGGCCAAAACGGAAGGAGTTTTCCGGTCGATGATCGCCCAGCTGAAAAGCAGGAAGTTTCCTGACGGACTGCGGCTTGACCTGGCCGATGCGGTAGAAGCCTCCGGTTCCGCGCCGTTGGCGCAGGAGCTCAAAGCGGCTATGCCGAAAGGCGATATTTTCGAAGAGTATGCCGATGTGCTCTATGGTGGAAACCGCTGGCGGGGAGAACAGTATTTTAAACAGAATGAAACCGGGCAGTGTATCCGCTGTCACACCATGGGAGCCGCCTCAGGCACTTCCGTTGGGCCAGAGCTGAGTAATATCGGTAATACGCTGGAAAGAAAGCAGCTACTTCAGGCCCTGGTGGAGCCCAGCGCACGCCTGGCACCGGGATTCGGTACCGTTAAGCTGACGCTTAAAGGCGGCCAGGAAGTAACCGGTATACTGGAAAAGGAAAGTGCCGCTGAGCTGGTGCTGAGAACTTCGGAAGCCGAGCCCCTGAGAGTGCCGGTATCCCGGATTACGCATCGTGAAAATTATCCTTCCGCCATGCCGGCTATGGGAACCCTCATGAGCCGTCATGAAATGCGGGATGTGATTGAATACCTTTCCGGTTTGAAGAAGTAGTGAGGGTATTGAATAGGGTACTTCGTACTTAAAATGCAATCGCCCTTCGACAAGCTCGGGGTGACAATGGCAACGGTAAATGTTACAACTGTCACGCCGAGCTTGTTGAAGGGCGATTGAGTTATATCTTATCCAAATAACTCTTTGGGAACCCACAACCCTCTATTTCCCTAATACCACTTCTGCCCTCACTACCACCATCAGCGTTTTATCTTTGATCTCGGGATGCACAAACACGAGGTAGAGATCCTGATTTTTGAGCAGATGTGCCGCCTGAACTTTCAACGGAATATGGAGTATATTGGGTGTTTGGGTAATGGCAGGGGTAGGTTGGATCAATGCTGACTCACCTGCCAGCGTACCGGCAGGTCCTCCCAGCCTGAGCTCTACTTTACCCCCTACGGCATTGACCTGCGCTTCCGGGGCCAGGGCATACACCACCAGTGCTGAGATGCCGTTCAGATCAATATCCTCCAGCGTGACATAAGCACCCGATTTCTGTGGCATAAGCAGCTTCATGTCATTGAAAGTCATCTTCATTACATCTGACTCGGTATCAAATGCATGAATATCCAGCAATGAATTCCTGAGGATCAGCGTTCGCTCCGAGCGCACAGGCGGAAGGCCGTTTGCTCCCTGATCGGTGTAAGAGGCCCGCAAAATGAACGATCCTTTACCGGCATCACCTTTTGGCAGGCTGGTAGTGTAGGTTCCCTTGAGTGGTAGCTTACCGGCGGTTTTTTCTTTGGCCAGGCTTAAGATATACCGGGCCATTTCTTCGGCATCTTTTTCAGGCAGGTCAGGATGTGCCGCCATGGCAATCTCGCCCCATACACCGCTGCCGCCGCTGATGATTTTTTTGCTCAGGTAACCCAGGGCATCCGGGCTTTTCTCGTATTTTGCCGAAACGGCCCGGTAGGTAGGCCCTACCGATTTTTTATCCGTATCATGGCAGGATTTACAATCGGAAGCGTCAATGAGCTTCCGGCCGCGGCTGACCATCAGGGCGTTCTCGTCGGCGGTCTTATGCCCCTGTGAAATGCTTACCTTATCAAACCCTTCAGCAAGGTAGTCGGCAGTGAAGATCACCTGGTCAGCGGGAATTCCGTTACCCAGGCTGCCGTCTTCCTTATCGGTTACGCTTACCGTATAAGGGAAGCTGCCCCTTGCCCGGTAGAAGCTGGTATTGTGTCCGGGGAAAGACAGATTTACTACCGGAAGGTCATTCCCGGCCGCAATTTCGACCGTAGAGGAGGCCTCTCCGCCCTTGCCGTCAGTGACCGTCAGTACAGCTTTGTAAAGTCCGGGCCGGTCAAGGGTAAGTGAAGCTTTTTCCGTACTGAATTCTTTTTTGAACCCTTTGTCTGATGTAACCTGCCAGTGGTACTTTAAGGGGTCATCGTCCAGGTCAAGGCTTCCTTCTCCCGAAAGTTCAACTGTAAGCGGCACGGCCCCACCGGGCTTGCTGGCATTGGCAGCCACCCGGGGCTTCCGGTTGCCACCGTTATATTCTATCCTGATCAGCCGGGCATTGTCATTCTGAACAAACCAGCCGGTACCGTATTCCAGCATATACAGATCGCCGTCAGGCGCAAATTCCATGTCCATGGGATTATTAAAGGTCTGATTCGGCAAAAAACGCTCCATCCTGATAAAATCGCCTTTGTCGTCGAGGGTGACAGACATGATGAATCCCCGCATCCACTCATATATAAACAGTTTGTTATCGTAATACGAAGGAAATTTACGTTCTGCTTTTTTGAAGTCTTCCTGGTAATATACGGGTCCGGCCATGGCATTTCTTCCGCCATTTCCCATCAGTGGAAACTCTTTGGAAGAGCCATAAGGATACCAGATAAATGCTTTTTGGGCCGGCGGAAGCTTTTCCAGCCCGGTGTTGTTCGCGGAAGTATTCATGGGGGCGGAGGCATCCCACTTCGGACCGGAAACTTCTTTTTCAAAATCATATTTGTTGTAGGCCTTATTATCTCCTACAAAGTGCGGCCATCCGAAATTGCCGGGAGCTTTGGCCTGGCCTACCTCATCATGGCCTGCCGGACCGCGATCTTCTTTCGGATCACTGGCGTCAGGCCCCACATCGCCCCAGTAGAGGTAGCCGGTATGCTGATCTACCGAGATCCGGAAGGGGTTCCGGTGGCCCATGGTGAAAATCTCCGGGCGGGTTCCGGCCGTACCTTCCGGAAACAGGTTGCCTTCCGGAATGGTGTACGTGCCGTCAGGCTGCGGTTTGATACGGAGCACCTTACCTCTCAGGTCATTGGTGTTGGCTGACGACCGCTGCGCATCCCATGATTCCCTCCCCGGCCGTTCGTCGCTGGGACTGTACCCGTTAGATCCATGCGGATTGGTATTGTCACCGGTAGAAAGGTACAGGTTTCCGGCATTGTCCCAGGTAATGGAACCACCTGTATGGCAGCATTCCTCCCGCTGAACGGGCACTTCCAGCAGCTCCTTTTTCGAATCCATCAGGAACCGGTCGCCCTTCAGTTCAAAACGGGCCAGCACATTGGCCGACTTCACCGGGTCAGAGTAAAAAAGATAGATCCAGTTATTTCTGGCAAATTCCGGGTCTTTGCTGAGTCCCAGCAGCCCGTCTTCAGCCTCTCTTACTTCTCCCGCCTTGTTGGTGTATTTGGTGCTCACCGGCAGCTTGGCAATATCTTTCAGCTCACCGGTTTTATTGTTGAAAAGCCGGATCTCGCCTTTACGCTGGATAAAAAGAATTCTGTCGCTATCCAGAACAGAAAGCTCCATCGGCTCATCCAGCTTTTCGGCCAGCACTACTTTGGTGAAGCGGTTTTCTTCGGGTCTGGCCTTTGCAAAATCTACCGGCTTCGGCTTATCTCCCCCCGAGGCATAGCGGATACCGCCCCAGAGGTGATTCAGGAAGAGCGGGTTCTGAAAAGACTCTTTGGTGTGGCCCAGCGCCGTATAGAAGGAGCGTCCGCCGTCAAATTCCTGGTACCAGCTCATAGGGTGGAAGTCAGGGTTCTTACCGCCTGTATAAGAAGTTTCGTCAATCTTAAGAAGCGGATGAATATTGCCGGAGATATTCCTGAAGTTATAGAACTCATCGGTATGCTCAAAGTGTTCGGGCATGCCTTCCGTGGCCCAGTGATCTTTTTCCACCACGGTGAATTTACCTTTCTGCACATTGCTCGGATCGCTGGGATGGTCAAGAAACCAGGCGCCGGCCAGCTCGCCGTACCAGGGCCAGTCGTATTCCGTATCCGTAGCCGAATGGATACCCACGTACCCGCCACCGGCCTGAATATACCTCTCAAAAGCTTCCTGCTGCCGGTTGTCGAGAATATCGCCTGTGGTGTTAAGAAATACTACCGCGGTGTATTGTGCCAGTTGCTTTTCCGTGAATACCGACGCATCTTCTGTAAAGTCAGCCTCAAAGCCTTTCTCCGCAGCCATCTTTTTGATGGCTTCTATACCCGGCTCAATAGAGTCATGTCGAAAAGCGGTGGTCTTGCTGAATACCAGCAGTTTTATCCTGTTCCCGGAACAGGAGAGGGCCGTAATGACCGCCAGGAGCATCCCGAAAGATAAGAGTCTGTTTTTCATAAGTACAAAATTTGAGCTTTGAGTTCTGAGCTTTGAGCTTTTGTTCATGACATTTCGCCTGATGCGCTGTTTCATATGGCTTATGGCTCACCGCTCGCGGTTATTTAATTAAGATTGAGTTTTCTATCTGAGGTTACCTGCCGCATAATTGATGCCTGCCCATACGTGCTCCAGGAAAAGTGGATCGGTGTACGATTCATGTGTATGGCCCAAAGCCGTGTAAAAGGCCCTTCCGCCATCATATTCATGGTACCAGCTCATAGGATGGAAGTCGGGGTGCCTGCCGCCGGTATAGCTGGTTTCATCTACTTTCAGCACATGGGTAACGTGTGCGGGAAGCTCCCTGAAATTGTAAAATTCATCGGTATAGGTAAACTCACCGGGCATGTGCCGGGTGGCCCAGTGATTTTTTATCATGACAATGAACTTGCCGGGCTTTACATTGGGATTATTGGGATGGTCAAGGAAATAGGCTCCCACCAGCTTACCAAACCAGGGCCATTCGAATTCCGTATCGGAAGCGGCGTGTATTCCGGCAAAGCCGCCGCCTGAGCGTATGAAGCCTTCAAAGGCTTTCTGTTGCTCTTCGTCAAGCACCTCTCCCGTGGTGTTCAGGAAAATTACTACCCGGTACTGCCGAAGGTTGGCGGAGGTAAACGTGCCGGAATCTTCGGTAAAATCAGCCTCAAAACCCTTTGCCGTTGCCATTTTTTTCAACGCTGCAATGCCGGGCGATATAGAGCTGTGGCGGAAACCGGCCGTTTTGCTGAACACCAGGACTTTAAAGCCCGCGGAGTATGATGAAATGCTGGTAAGGAGCATGAGGCATAGAAGGGTTAGTTTTTTCATAGATATAAATATATTAGTTCCAAGTTCCGGGTATTGAGTTTGGGATGGTGAGTTCCGCGCAGTAAGCCATTTGGCGGGTCAGACACCCGGGGCGGTTTCCTGCCGGAAAACACTGTAAAAGAAGGACTTCAGTCGTTTATGGCCTGGAAGACCAGCTGTCTGAACTTCCATCCGGTATTATCGCCGCTGATATTCTGGGTTTGCTTCATGAGAATACCGATCACCTGTTCCCGCGGGTCGGCAAAGTACTGGGTGTTGAAATATCCGCCCCAGGCAAAAGTACCTTCGCTTCCCAGTCCGCCGGTGCCCTGTCCCTTCGGAGTAACTACTGAAAACGCCAGGCCAAAGTGCTCATTTCCGGCGGCCCCGCCCCACAGGTCTCCCACCTGGTTAGCCATAATGATCTCTACCGTCAGCCGGCTCAGCAGGCGTTTCCCGTTATACATACCTTTATTCAGGTACATCTGGAGAAAGCGGGCGTAATCTGCTGCGGTAGAGGAAAGCCCGGCGCCTCCTGAAAAGAAAGTTCTGGCCCCTCTGACCGGATAGAGCGCATCATAATACGGGTTATCGTTAAAAATGGCCCATTTCCCAGCCTTTTTAGTCTGAACATCTGCCAGCCGGGCCGCCTTGCTGTCAGGCAGGTAAAAGTAGGTGTCGTTCATTTGGAGGGGGGCAAAAATCCGCTCTTTGAAGAAAACATCAAGCGGTTTTCCTGAAAATATCTCGATCAGGTAGCCGGCCACATCTATCCCTTCGCTGTACTTATATTTTTCACCGGGGTTAAAATGAAGGGGCATTCCGGCCAGCCGAAGGATATTGTCTCTGGTACTTACGGGTTGTTCTGAAAATATATCTTTGATCCCGGCTTTCTGGTAAATTTTCCGGAAGGTACTGTCGTCAATAATGCCGTAGCCTATGCCCGATGTATGGGTCAGCAGGTGGCGGATGGTGACGGGCCGGGCAGCGGGCCTGGTGGTAAAGCTGGAGTCTTTTTCATTAAACGTATCCAGGACGCCTGCGTCTTTAAATTCAGGAATGTATTTCGATACCGGGTCATCGAGACGGAACTTTCCTTCTTCCCACAGCATCATCAGGCCGGTGGCAGTGATGGCTTTGGTCTGCGACGCTATCCGGAAGATATCATCCGTTTTCTGGGTCCTCCCCGGCGAAGCATTCCCGAAGGCTTTGAGGTAGACAATTTTCCCTTTCCGGGCGATCAGTGCCACTGCACCGGGAATCTCTTCTTTCTCTACGGCTTCAGTAAGCATGGCATCGATCCGTCTGAGCCGGTCTTCGGAGAGTCCCGTACTTTGCGGGGTGCCGGAGATGAGGGGCGACTGGCCGACCAGGCTGTAGGTGGTGCAAACCAGCAGGAACAGAATTTTTTTCATAGGTATAAATTTTAACTATGAGCCCTGAGCAGAGAGCTTTGCCTGCCGGGATACGCTTTAAACGCAAAGCCGCTTACGGCTCATAGCCATTAAAAGGTTGAATAAGCGCTTCAAATTACGAAAAAATCGATTGCAAACCCTGATTCCACCCTTTTTTGAGCAGCCGTTTGTCCGGAAAATGCACCGTTGCAAACAATCTGCCCTGAATGTGTCTGCCATATTGTCAGAATTACGTAACTTTGTACGTTTAATTTAAAAGAAGATGAGCCAGCTGACAGAAGAGGTTGAAGAAGCAAAAATTTCCGTAAATGAATTTGTGAACGGAACCAAAAAGCTGTATATAGAAAGTTACGGTTGCCAGATGAATTTTGCCGACAGCGAAGTAGTGGCCTCCATTCTCCGGAATAACGGCTATTCCACTACCTCTGATGTGGTGGAGGCCGATCTTATTTTACTGAATACCTGTGCTATCCGTGACAATGCCGAGCAGCGGGTAAGAAACCGTCTAAGCATTTTAAACTCGAATAAACGCCGGAACCCCTCCCTGAAGATCGGGGTGCTGGGCTGCATGGCTGAGAGACTGAAAACCAAATTCCTGGAAGAGGAAAAGATGGTGGACCTGGTGGTGGGTCCGGATGCCTACCGTGACCTGCCTAATCTTCTTCAGGAAGTGGATGAGGGACATAAGGCCGTCAATGTTTTCCTTTCCCGGGAAGAAACCTATGCCGATATCACCCCTATACGCCTGGATTCGAATGGTGTATCCGCCTTCATCTCCATCATGAGAGGGTGTAACAATATGTGCAGCTTCTGTGTGGTTCCCTATACCCGCGGCCGGGAACGCAGCCGCGATCCTCATTCCGTGGAAAAGGAAGCCCGTGAGCTTTTTGAGCAGGGATATCGCGAGGTGACCCTGTTGGGTCAGAACGTGGACTCCTATAACTGGAAGAACGGATCGGAGTCATTTAATTTTGCCCGGCTGCTCGAAAAAGTGGCCCTGATCAGTCCCGACCTGCGGATACGGTTTTCTACTTCTCATCCGAAAGATATTACGGATGAGGTGCTGTACACCATGAAGAAATACGAGAACATCTGTAATTATATTCACTTGCCGGCGCAAAGCGGAAGCTCCCGGATCCTGGAGCTGATGAACCGTACATACGACCGGGAATGGTATTTAGGCAAAATAGACCGTATCCGGGACATTATCGGCGAGGACTGCGGTATTTCGCATGACCTGATTGCCGGCTTCTGTACGGAAACCGAAGCGGATCACCGGGATACGCTTTCGCTGATGGATTACGTGAAGTTTGATTATGGCTATATGTTCTTTTACTCGGAGCGGCCGGGCACACCGGCCGCTAAAAAGCTGAAAGACGATGTATCAGAGGAGGATAAAAAACGCCGCCTTAATGAGATCATTGCCAAACAGCAGGAACATTCGCTGCTCCGTAACCAGCAGGCCGTAGGGAAGATATTTAAAATATTAATAGAAGGAGAATCGAAACGTTCGCCGGAAGACCTGTGCGGGCGCAATGATCAGAATAAGATGGTGGTGTTTCCGCGCAGGCATTACCGGAAAGGGGAATACGTTAATGTACGGATCACTTCCTGCAGCGCGGCCACACTTAAAGGGGAAATTGTAGACTGAGAATGGAGAACACCCGTGAAATACAGGATGTAAAGAACCGTTTCGGGATCATAGGAAATGCCCCGGCCCTGAATTATGCCCTCAGTGTGGCCATCCAGGTAGCTCCCACTGATCTTACCGTTCTGATCAACGGGGAGAGTGGCAGTGGGAAAGAGTCATTTTCGAAGATCATTCACGGTCTGAGTAACCGGAAGCGGGGACCTTTCATTGCCATCAACTGTGGCGCTATCCCTGAAGGTACCATTGATTCAGAGCTTTTCGGGCATGTAAAAGGATCATTTACCGGCGCGGTAGATGACCGCAAGGGCTATTTTGAAACCACAAACCAGGGAACCATCTTCCTGGATGAAATAGGGGAGATGCCTATCGGCACCCAGGCGCGCCTCCTGCGTGTGCTGGAAAACGGCGAGTATATACCGGTAGGCTCTTCTGCGGTCAGGAAAACCGATGTACGTGTGGTGGCTGCCACCAACGTGGACCTGATGTCAGCCGTAGAGAACGGGAAATTCAGGGAGGATCTGTATTACCGGCTGAATACCGTGCCTATCAAAGTGCCGCCGCTGCGTGACCGCGGATTTGACATCGAGCTGCTCTTTCTCAAGTTTACCACTGATTTTGCTGAAAAAAACCGTATACAGCCTGTAGATCTGCTGGAAGACGCCCGGGTGATGCTGCGCTCTTTCCGCTTTCCCGGGAACATACGGCAGCTGAAAAATATAGCGGAGCAGATCACGCTGCTGGAGCCTGACCGCCTGATCAGCGGGGCGGTGTTGTCGAAATACCTTCCGAAAGAACAGGCCGCCGGCCTGCCGGCCCTGCTGAATATGAAAGAGGCGCAGGATTTTTCAGAGCGGGAGCTCCTGTATAAGGTGCTTTTTGATATGAAGAAAGACGTGACCGACCTCAAGAAGCTGGTGTATTCGCTGATGTCAGGAAATACGGTGGACAAGGAAGCTGTAAGCCCTGAATTTTTTCATGAGGTGACCGCTGACCCTCCGGCACTGTATGCGCACCAGGAAGATAACCTGTACTCTCCCTTCAGTACCAGCACCCTGAAAATAGATGACGTTCAGCGTAACCATGAGGACATTGAAGATATTACCCACGAAACCGATGAAGATTCCCTGTCTCTTGAAAAGAATGAGAAGGAAATGATCATCAAGGCGCTCAGGAAAAGTAATTTCAAACGTAAATATGCTGCCCAGAGCCTGGGAATATCAGAAAGAACACTGTACAGAAAGATCAAGCAATACGACATTACCGATGAGAAACCTTAGCGTTATGGTTATCCTGTCTTTACTGCTCAGCTCCTGCGGGGTGTATTCTTTTACGGGAAGAAGCACTCTCTCCGCTGATGTGAAAACTTTTTCCATTCAGAATATCACTCTATCGGCGCCGTCCAGCTACGCCACGCTGTCGCAGGATCTGACCGAAAAGCTGAAAGAATATTACCAGCGGAATACGAAATTAAAGCAGGTGGCCCAGGGCGGCGACATCCAGATCGAAGGATCGATTGTGGATTACCGGACAGACGGGGTCGCCTCTTCTGCCAGTGGCGATAAGGCCGCCATGAACCGGCTGACCGTTGTGGTGGAGGTGGTTTTCTCCAATAAGTACAATGAGGCCGATAATTTTGAAAAGGACTTTTCATTTTATATGGACTATCCCCAGAACCAGACCCTGACCGAAGCAGAGCCCTCGCTGGTTCCCAAGATCCTGGATCAGCTGGTACTGAATATTTTCGGAGATACGGTGGCAAAATGGTGAATGATCTTAACAAAATAATTGACAATAAGGATTTCAGCAGCGAGGAAGATACCCGTAGCCTGGTGTTTATCTGTGCCAATAACCAGGACTTTGACCTGCCATTTGCGCTGCTGACCCGCTACCCGGTTTTTGAGACCTATGCTGAATACTGGGAAAAAGGAGAGGCGGTGATCGGGAGAAATACCGAAGTGCTGGAGGAGCTGTTCCGGCCCGTTCCGGAAGATTCCGTGCTGTCTTTTCCCGGTGAGGCGCTTACGCGGGCGGCACGCATGAGTTTTCAGAAAAAGGCCGTTAAAAAATACCTGAAGCATCATCCGGTGGAAATGCCTGATTAAAAATTTAATTACATATTGTACAGGATAGTTTTAAATCACTATCTTTGCGGCTCGAAATTTAGAAATTATATGGTAACTACTATTATTGTATTGTTAATTATAGCGGCTGTTCTTCTGACCATCGTGGTTTTGATTCAGAACCCGAAAGGGGGTGGGTTGTCTTCCGAGTTTGGTGGAAGCGGAGGCGCGCAGATGTTCGGGGTTCAGAAAACAGGAGATATTGTAGAGAGGCTGACCTGGGGATTTTTCACATTTATCCTGGTGGGTTCACTGGGAACGCTGATCTTTATCAAGTCTGCCGGTACCCAGCAGGCTACAGACAGTGATGTGAACGTGGAAAAGGCCACTACCACTACTACAGTTCCGGCTTTGCCTGTACCTGCGCCCGCTGCAGCTGATTCGGCAAAGTAAACCGTACACAAAACATTTTTTAAAGAAAGGTATCCTTTTAGGATATCTTTTTTTGTTTTATAACTTTGTGCTCTATGGAAAACCAACTCACGAACTCCGATATCGCTGAAATTCTCCAGCTCGATGGCAAACTTCTTGATCTGCACGATGCAGATCCGCTAAGAGCGAAAGCGTATGTCGATTCCGTTTTTACCCTTGAAAGACTGGACAAGCAGATCGCCGGTATGACACCCGTGCAGGTCGGGCAGATCCGTGTATACGGAAAAATCATCCAGCCGGCCATCCTGGAAATTCTGGAAACGGGCACGCTGAAAGAGCTGGCAGAGCTTACAGGGAAAACACCTCCGGGTATTTTTGATATTATGCAGGTAAAAGGCCTGGGGATTAAAAAAGTAAAGGCTTTGTGGAGAGATTTGCAGATTGAGAGCCTGGAGAGCCTGAAGGAAGCCTGTGAGAAAGGAGTGATTGCGCAGTTAAAAGGGTTTGGTGTTAAAACGCAGGAGTCGATCCTGGAGTCCATTGCCTTCCTGGAAAGCCAGAAAGGGAAGCTTCGGCTGGATGAAGCGCTTCTTCTTGCCCAAGAGATCCTCGGGGAGATCAGGAAAATATACCCGGATGCGCAGCTTAGCGGGGAGGCGCTGCGGTACGAAAATACGATCGCAGAACTCTCATTTATTGTGGTGAAAGATGGTTTCGGGGGGGTGAAGCTGCCGGAAGATATTTTCCGGCAAAACCTCAGGGAATCGTCTCCCGGCACCTGGCGCGGGCATTATCTCGACTTTGAGATCCCAGTGGTGATTGAGAAGTCTTCTTCCCGTGATCTGATTTCAAAAAGTATTATCAGGAGCGCGGCTGAAGAGCACCTGGTACACCAGAATGAAAACGGCGAAACGCTTCTCGGTTTCCTGAACAAAGACAGCTTTGACTCGGAAAAAGAAGCCTATGAGCAGTTCGGGTATGCATATATTATCCCGGAGATGCGAAACGGCCGGGGGGAATTTGAGAAGACGGTCATTCCTGAAGATATCATTACCTGGGAGAAAATCCGGGGGGCCGTGCATAATCACTCCACCTATTCAGATGGAAAACATACTTTAACGGAAATGGCTGAAGCCTGCCGCGTACTGGGCTGGGAATACTTCGGAATAGCCGACCACAGCCAGACGGCGGCTTATGCCCGGGGACTGTGGCCGGAAACCGTTCACAGGCAGCACCGGGAGATTGATGAGCTGAATGCCGGTTTTAACGATGGGTTTCGCATATTAAAAGGAATTGAGTCGGATATCCTTCCTGACGGAAGCCTGGATTACGACACCGAAGTGCTGAAAACCTTTGATTATATCGTGGCCTCGGTACATTCTGTTCTGAGTATGGATATGGAAAAAGCTACATTCCGCCTGATCCGGGCAATTGAAAATCCGTACACCAGTATTCTGGGGCACCCTACCGGGCGGTTATTGCTCCGGAGAACAGGTTATCCTGTGGATTACCGCAAGGTGATAGACGCCTGTGCGGCCAACGGTGTGGTGATGGAATTAAACGCTAATCCCTACCGCCTGGATATCGACTGGACCTGGATAGATTATTGCCTCGAAAAAGGGGTAATGATCAGCATCAATGCAGATGCCCACAGTACAGACGGGCTACTGGATATCCGGTATGGAGTAATGATCGGCCGGAAGGCGGGTCTCCCTGCGGCTATGACGCTCAATGCGCTGCCGCTGGCGGAGGTGATGAAAAAGCTGAAATAAAGACCCCCGGCTTATTTCTTCTCAAATTTCCGTACAAACCAGGGCAGGGAAAGCCCCTGGCCCAGCAGGGAAAACAGAACTACGGCAATGGAAAGGAAAATAATCTCATTCCGCATGGGAAACAATTCCCCGTTATCCAGCCTCACGGGCAGACCGATGGCAATGGCTAATGAGACAATGCCCCGCATACCCGACCATGTCAGGATAAAGCTCGTGCGGGAATCAAATAATGCCTCTTCACTGATCCGGCGTTTTCCGCGGAAGGCTTTTTGAAGGTTAAACTGCTGCATGTAAACCCGGATAAAACGTATACCCAGGGCCACCACAGCGATAATGGCAGCATACCCGATATAAAGCCAGACCTCACCGGGATTCATTTTTTTCAATACAATCGGGAACTGAAGGCCGATCAACAGGAAAATAAAACCGTTAAGCAGGAAAATAATGATGTCCCAGAAGTGCCTGGACTGAGCCCTGATTTTTTCAGGAAACTTTTCCCGGCTTAACCTCGAGATATTCAGTCCCAATATTACCACTGCTATCACTCCGGATGCACCAAAATGCTCGGCTATAAGATAGGTTATAAAGGGCATGAGCAGTGTCAGGCTGATCACTACCATGTCGTTGGTACGGAAATAGCGCAACATCCGGGCCAGCAATATTCCGGCAATAAGCCCGGCGAGGAACCCGCCGCCCAGAACAAGCAGGAATTGCAGCGAGGCTTTCCACCATACAAAAGCTACGCCTGTAACAGCGGCTATGGCAAAACGATAAGCTACCAGCGCAGAAGCATCATTAATCAGGCTTTCGCCTTCAAGAATGGTGACGGTTTTATGTGGGAGTCCCAGCCCTTTGGTGATCCCGATAGCCGCCACGGCATCAGTAGCGGAAAGTATGGCTCCCACCACAAAAGCGAGGGGCCAGCCTATGCCCGGTATCATATAATACGCTATAATGGCGATGCCCGCCGTGGTAATAAACACCAGGCCGATGGCTAAGGTGCTGATGGTATTAAGATTGGTCTGAAAATCTTTGAACGAAATATTAAATGCCGCATCGTACAGCAAAGGCGGGAGGAAAAGCAGCATAATAATCTCAGGATTTAGCTCAATGCCCGGCATGGCGGGAACAAAGCCTATGGCGATCCCGATCAGCAGCAATAATACCGGTGCCGGCAGTTTTATCTTATCGGCAAGACCTGATGCACCTATCATAAGGGCCATGAGAAGCAAAATAATGGTGTAGTTTTCCACGGAATCGGTTATTTAGGTTGAACAGAGCTATGAGTATGAGCTGTTCTCAATGCAAAGTAAAACACAATGGGAATATTGAAAACAATGAGCTGGATAAATAATTTTAACCCTGAATCGGTCAGATTGCAGGTATGGGAGGTTTATACCGGCACAGAGAAACCAACAGGTGAGCGCCATATATGGGTGGTATAACATCTTCTGTAATTTGTTGGTCTGCGAATATTTCTAAAAATTCTTTAAATAATAATATTTCGAAATATAATATTGAATAGTGGGTGTATTCAGTATTATATTTCGATTTTATTGCTTTTATGGTCTTTTTGCGCTGTTTCAGAATTTTATAAAGTAGTGTTTATTTAATATTCAAATAATAAATTGTATTATATAAATAAGTTTAAATAAAAGTTTGAGTTTTTGTTATAAACGCGAATAAAATTCTGCTGTAAGGAGTAAGTTTGTAATATAATTTTAACAACAGCACCAATATTCGGATACATTATGGCAAAGTCAAAATTAGAGTACATCTGGCTGGATGGATACAAGCCTACTCAGAGTCTTAGAAGCAAAACAAAGATTGAAAGTAATTTTTCAGGACGACTGGAAGATTGCGAAATGTGGTCATTTGACGGTTCTTCTACCGAGCAGGCGCCGGGAGGTTCTTCCGACTGTATATTAAAACCCGTGTTTGTATGTAAAGATCCGCAGCGCCGCGACGGATACCTGGTCATGTGCGAGGTATTATCAAGCGACGGTACGCCTCACGAGTCCAACGGCCGTGCGACTATTGATGATGATGATAATGATTTCTGGTTTGGTTTTGAGCAGGAGTATTTTCTGTGGGATAACGATACCAATGCCCCGCTCGGCTTTCCCAAAGGTGGTTATCCGCGTCCGCAGGGCCCTTATTACTGTTCGGTAGGTTCAAAAAATGCTTATGGCCGTGACATCGTGGAAGAGCATTTGGATGCCTGTATCGATGCAGGACTGAATATTGAAGGAATTAATGCCGAAGTGGCGGCAGGTCAGTGGGAGTTTCAGATTTTTGCCAAAGGTGCCAAAGAGGCCGGCGACCAGATCTGGGTAGCCCGTTACCTGCTGGAAAGAATCGGTGAAAAATATGATATTTCGATCAACTGGCATTGTAAGCCGTTGGGTGAGCTGGACTGGAACGGTTCAGGTATGCACGCCAACTTTTCAAACGGTGTGTTGAGAACCTGTGGAGATAAAGCTGTTTATGAGAAGATATGTGAATCCTTCCGGCCTTTTGTAAAAGAGCATATTGAAGTGTACGGGGCAGATAACCACCTGAGACTGACCGGGAAGCATGAAACGGCTTCTATCCATTCTTTCTCTTACGGGGTATCTGACCGCGGAGCATCCATCCGGATCCCTATTGCCACCGTAGAGCGCGGATGGAAAGGGTGGCTGGAAGACAGACGGCCGAACTCGTCTGCTGATCCTTATAAAGTAGCAGCAAGGATCATCAAGACCGTTAAAAGTGTAAATGTTGAAGTATATTGAGACTAGCCCTGTAAAATGCCCCGATGCCTTGCGTCGGGGTTATTTTTTTAGCTAACTTTGCATAATTTTCTTGATTATGAAGAGTGTAGCGTTTTATACCCTGGGCTGTAAACTTAATTTTTCGGAAACGTCCACCATCTCCAGGACTTTCGAGGAGAAAGGGTTTAGGAAGGTAGGGTTCAATGAAAACCCGGATATATTTATTATCAATACCTGTTCGGTAACGGAAAATGCCGACAAGAAATGCAGGAAGATTGTAAAGGAGGCACAGAAGATCAACCCGAATGGCTTTGTGGCCATTATCGGGTGCTATGCCCAGCTTAAGCCGAAAGAAATTGCGGAGATCGAAGGGGTGGATGCGGTTTTGGGAGCTTCAGAGAAATTTCGTTTGCATGAGCTTTTGCCTACCTTTGAAAAAGCTCCGGCTTCGGCGCCTGCCGAACAAAAGGTTTTTGCCCGTCATATTGAAGAAGCTGTAGAATATCATACTTCGTATTCCCTGCATGACCGCACGAGGACCTTCCTGAAGGTGCAGGACGGCTGTGATTATCCCTGTGCCTATTGCACTATTCCCATGGCCCGCGGCGGAAGCCGGTCGGATACCATGGAAAATGTAGTGAAGGCGGCGCGTGAAATAGCGGCTAACGGGGTGAAGGAAGTAGTACTGACCGGGGTGAACATCGGTGATTTCGGGATAATTGACGGAAAACGTGCCTCTACTTTCGAAGATCTGGTGCGGGCGCTGGATGAGGTGGAAGGAATTGAGCGTTTCCGGATATCCAGTATTGAGCCTAACCTGCTGACCAATGAGATTATTGAGTTTGTAGCGGCTTCCAGGCGTTTTGTGCCGCATTTTCATATTCCCCTGCAATCCGGGTCAAATAAGGTGCTGGGGCTTATGCGCCGGAGATACCGGCGGGAGCTCTATGCCGAAAGGGTGGAAGCTATCCGGAAGATAATGCCGGATTGCTGCATCGGTGTGGATGTGATTGTGGGTCACCCGGGTGAGACCCAACAGGATTTCCTGGAAACCTATAATTTCCTGAATGATCTGGATATCAATTACCTGCACGTATTTACTTATTCGGAAAGGGCCAATACAAAGGCGCTGGAGATCCGGCCGGTGGTAGCTGCCAGAGACCGGAACGAGCGCTCCCGGATGTTGCATATCCTGTCCGATAAGAAAAAGAGAGCCTTCTATGAGCAGCACCTGGATAAGGTGTACCCTGTACTTTTTGAAGAAGGAGATAGCCGGGACACGATGAACGGCTTTACTTCCAACTACATTAAGATCGTGGCCAGGTATGACCCCCTGCTGATTAATGATGTGCTGGAGGTCAGGTTAAAGTCGGTGAGCCAGGATATGGAAGTGGAAGTGGAAGAAGTGGAGGAAGTGCTGGTACATTAAACGTTACGTACGGGCACAGAACAGGTTCAGCCTGGCAAAACCGATTTGTATAGATCCGGTTCTGCCAGGCTGAACTATTTTTTGGGGAATATCAGGCTTCGATCAGCTTTTCATCGTGCTGGCTGATATCCAGGCCTACGTTTTCATCTTCATGCGTCACCCGCAGGGGAATAATGATATCCGTGATTTTAAGCACTACAAATGACATTCCGAAAGAGAATACCGAAGTAAGTACAAGGGCCAGGAGGTGCTTCAGGAAGAGGCTGCTTTCTCCAAAAAACAATCCCTGTTCTGCCACTGCGCCATTGACCGTGCTGGTGGCAAAGATGCCGGTCAGTATCATACCCACCATGCCGCCCACACCGTGGCAGGGGAATACGTCGAGGGTGTCGTCAAGAGCGGTTTTGGTTCTCAGGTGTGCTATAATATTGGAGACTACAGACGCTACCACACCAATCACCAGGGCATGAGGTACGGTAACGAAGCCCGCTGCCGGAGTGATGGCTACAAGCCCTACTACTACCCCGATACAAAATCCCAGTGCCGACGGTTTTTTTCCTCTTACGGCATCGAAAAATACCCAGGCTATACCGGCAGCACCGGCGGCCGTATTGGTGGTTGCAAAGGCAATCACGGCCAGCGGGCTTGCAGAGAGGGCCGAGCCGCCGTTAAATCCGAACCATCCGAACCACAGAAGGCCGGTGCCGAGCAGAACATAAGGTACATTGGCCGGAGGAAGAAAATCATTGTTGGCGTGTGAGCGTCTTCTCTTCAGGTAGATGGCTCCGGCCAGTGCGGCCCATCCTGCTGACATGTGTACCACCGTACCACCGGCAAAGTCAAGGACACCCATCTTAAAGAAAAAACCGTTGGGTGACCAGGTCATGTGCGCCAGCGGGGCATAGATCAGCAGGCTGAAAAGTACCATGAAAACCACATACGCCTTGAAATTTACCCGCTCTGCCATAGACCCTGTGACCAAAGCAGGGGTAATTACCGCAAATTTTAACTGGAAGAAAGCGAAAAGAAGAAAAGGGATGGTTCCCCAGGCGGGCGCATCAGTAACCCCTTTTAACAGGAAGTGGGTAGTGGGGTCTCCGAAGAAACCGCCGATGCTGTCGCCAAATGCCACACTGAAGCCTACTACCACCCATACCACAGAGATAATGCCCATGGCCATGAAGCTCTGGAGCATGGTGGAGATGACGTTTTTGGCATTCACCATACCACCGTAGAAATAGGCAAGGCCGGGTGTCATAATTAATACCAATGCGGCAGACACAAGCACCCAGGCAGTATCTGCTGCATTAATGCCTTCTGTAATAATGCTTTTGGGAGCAAAAGGAAAGAATAAAGCGAGCCCTGTAATGATCAGGAGAATGATTAATGGTACAGGTGAAAGTTTAGATTTTGTCATTTTGTATTGAGCGTTTTAAATTAAAAATAGAATATCATTGCGGCACCGAAGGTTGACTGAGACTTTTTGTTCAGGTTGCCGTCTTTGTCGTATAGCTGGAAGGTTCCCGCCTCGTTTTTGTAGCTGTCAAACCGGTATTCGGGTTTTAGCATAAGGTTAGGGGAGAGGTCAAAGTTTGCTGTAAGCGTAAATGAATTGGCCGAGACGCCGTCACCGTTTTCATCTACCAGGTATATCCCGCCGTCTTTGTTGGAAAAGTATTCATATCTTGCTCCCAGGCTGAATAAATCACTGAATCGATTATTTACGTAAAAGGCGGCCCCGCCCCAGTCGCCTGCAGCATTGCTTCCCTTGGTGGCATTCAGCCCCAGGAGCAGCTTTTCGGTAATCTGATACGAAGTGGCAAGGTCAAACCATTGGGCATAATTTTTTTCCGTGGTGCCTTCGTCAGACCCGAAATAGTTCAGGTATACCGACCAGTTGCTCACGGGCTGTAAAAATACCTGGGCCTGGATGCCTTTCTTTTTGTTGAAGTCTTCTTTGGTGTCCAGTCCGTTGGTTATTCCCACCATCAGCCCGAATTTGTCGGATACCGAATAGTCCAGCTTGATACCGGTATGGTAAAAAGGCCCGTTGCCGAACAGGTTGGAAAGTGAGTAGTTGAAGTTGACCGGGGCATCAATTACTTCATACCCGATATTGGTGCCGTATTGGCCGGCAGTCAGTTTGAATTTGTCGTTGATGAGCCACGAAATGTAAGCCTGCTTAATGGCCAATCCCGAGCTTCCGAATTCCATTCCCAGCGGACTGTAGGCGTTGCCGTAGTTTCCGAGGTCACCGTGGTTCCCAAAGGCCAGGTCAATGACACCTTCTACCTTTTTGGTGGTGTAAGTGGTTTTCAGCTGGGCCATTCCCACCTGGAAGCTGTTGGCGTTATGATCAAAAATCCGTTCAAAGCCCGAAGCTCCCAGGTTGGAGGAGACTCCGTTGAAATTATAGAAATAATAGGAATCCACGTAGCCTGAAAGTTTCAGGGGATTTTCGGTGGTGGGTTCGTCCGCCTTCTTTTCCCCGTTATCATTAGTGGCATTTGCTGATAATCCAGTTAAAGAATAAATGAGCAGTAAAAGTAAAATTCTCATAATTTAATTCTGTTAGAGGTTATATTAAATGTTTAGCTTATGCGAATTTCAAGCGAATGGATTTATTCTTGCAAATATTGAATTGAGATTTTTTCGAGATTTATAGAAAAGAATAATTATTTATTGGAATATTAATATATGGTACAATATTTTGATTAATTTAATAATGATAGAATTAAATTCTGAAATATTGAATTTTGTAAAATATATAATAAACAGGAGCAGGGGTGGCTTCTTTTCCTGTTGCCTCGATTTTGACCGGCTATTTTGAATATTTCATGATAAAATATTATTCTTCAAATATTGATTATGTCGAAATAATATTTGTTTTCAAGAAATAGGGCTGAATATTTGCACTTTAGTGATTTATAATCAATTTTTTAACCGGAAAATGCAACAGGAGCAGGAAAGAGTTCGCAGAGGTATGGAAAGCGTGCCCAGGGGCAGGGCATAAAAAAACCGCCGGGCGGCGGTTTGAAATATCTATTCGTTATGGAGCCAGGCTTTTTTGGCCAGCAGTGTGCCTTCATCTTCTTCATTATCCGGGTCAGGTACACAACAGTCCACAGGACATACCGCTGCACACTGGGGCTCTTCATGAAAGCCTACACATTCGGTACACTTATCAGATACTATATAATAAAATTCATCAGATACAGGCTTCATTTTTGCATTGCCGCTGATCACCGTACCATCACCGAAATCTACTTCTGATAAACTTGTTCCTCCACCATAGGTCCACTCCATTCCTCCTTCATAAATTGCATTATTCGGACATTCCGGCTCGCAGGCCCCACAGTTTATACACTCGTCAGTTATAATAATTGCCATTCTGAAAACAGTTCTGTTTTTATAAACAATAACAAATATAATTACCTTTTGTTTCATTCTGTTTGTAATTTTACGATAAATCTATAAAATTAGTAGGAATTAAAGAAAAATGAAATTAGAAGACAGAATAGTACTATTTTCAGAATTGGGAAATTATATTCTGGGCCACATAGCTTCAGAAGAGATGCAGGAGTTATTTGCAGCAGCCAAATCACGGAATCCCTGGTTTACGACAGACAACATCCGCCTGGCAATGACACAGGCGGCGGAGAATTTCCTGAACACTGAAAAGCTGAATTCACTGGTTTCCCGTTACGACCGGTCTTTTTTTGAGCCGGAGGTTAGCCGGGAAACGGGCATAGTAGCGGCCGGAAATATCCCGCTGGTAGGAATCCAGGACCTCATCCATGTGGTGCTTTCCGGGCATAAGGTCTTTTACAAGCCTTCTGCCCAGGATGAGGTGCTGACGCTGTTCCTGATCCGGAAAATGAAGGAGATTAATCCCGCTGTGGGCGGATGGGTGATGGCTGCCGATAAACTGACAGGTCTGGAAGCCTATATTGCCACCGGAAGCGGCAATACTTCACGTTATTTTGAATACTATTTCGGCAAAAAGCCCCACATTATCCGGAAAAACCGGGTGTCAGTAGCAGTATTGGGGGGTTCAGAGACCCGGACACAGCTTTCCGACCTGGGGAACGATATCTTTGAATATTTTGGCCTGGGCTGCCGGAATGTATCCAAGCTTTATGTTCCGGAAGGCTATGATTTCAACGTTTTTTTTGAATCGGTAGAATATTGGAACGGGATCACCCTGCATTCCAAATACGTCAATAATTATGACTATAACAAGTCGATTTTCCTGGTCAACGGCGACCGGCATCTTGATAACGGCTTTTTGCTCCTGAAAGAATCAGCGGCGCTTCATTCGCCCATTTCCACGGTTTTTTATGAAGAATACACTTCGGCTGACCGGGTTTTTGAAGACCTTCAGGCACAAAAGAAAGATATTCAGTGTATCGTCACTGAAATGCGGGAAGACGGCGTTCCTTTCGGACAATCACAATCGCCTGAGCTCTGGGATTACGCCGATGGTGTAGATACGGTGGCTTTCCTGGCGGGGCTCTGATCCTGTCAGGGTTCGGAAATATCACAATGAGCTATTGCCCATAGCAGCAATGCGTTCTTTCTCGGGGGCAATTCCAGTTTCTTGATAATATTAGACCGGTGTTTTTCAACGGTTCTTTCAGAAATGAAGAGGCGCTCAGCGATTTCCTTTGAGCTGTATTCTTTTGCAATATAGCGCAGAATTTTCAGCTCGCTGGGAGTAAGCAGGGAACTGGTGGGCTCGCCGGCCGGTTCTTCAGGCCGGTCCGTAAAAGGTTTCCCGCTGTATGGCCGGTTTTCAATCACCCCGTTAATGCACTCCAGAACTTCTTCCAGCTCACATTCTTTCAGCAGGAATCCGGACAGGCCCGCTTCAAAAGACCTTTTAAGCAGTGCCTGATCCTTATAGATAGTATAAAAGATGACCCGGGTAGGGAGCTCCGTTTCTTTTATTTTTTCAAGAATCTGCAGACCGGTCATGTCCGGCATTTCAATATCCAGAACAGCGAGATCCGGCTTCAGTTTGATAATTTCATGATAAGCTTTTATTCCGTTGGTGGCCGCTCCCAGTACTTTATAGCCATTGGACTCAAGAAAATCGGCAAGGCCTTTGGCCAGAAGAGGATGGTTGTCTGCAATGTAAACGGTAGTTTCTTTCATGGAGCAGGTAGTGTCAGTTTTAAGGTTGTACCTTTATCAGGCAAGGATGAAATATGCAGGGTTCCACCGATGATTTCAGCCCGGTGAAACATCGACTTTATACCTATCGTATGCATATCTTTTTTTTCGTGCCAGGTAAAACCACATCCGTTATCTTTGATAATGACGGTGAGAAGATCATTTTTTCGTGAAATTTCAAAATAGGCAGCTTCCGCTTTTGAGTGCCGGATAATATTATTAAAAGCTTCCTGGATGATCCTGAAGAGATACAATTGCTTGTCTTCGGGCAGAACGCGATTGAGAGATTCATCTATTTCATAGGAAAAGAATATGGGACTGAGCTGGTCGAGGTGGTCAATAAGGTCTTTTATGGAATAACACAGACCCGACCGTATAAGCTGGAGAGGGTATATTTCTTTGGTGATTGACCGGAGATCATGGATAATTTCATCAATGTACTTCCTGGCATCCGGAGAGGTATGATCCGGTAACTTGCTTTTCAGAACAAGGAGGTCGGAAGCTATCCCGTCGTGGAGATCCATGGCTATACGCGACTGTTCGTTTTCTGTAGCAATGATCAGGTCTTTCCGGAATTTCTTTTTCAGTTCTGCTTCTTTGCGGGCTATTTTTCTTTTCCGGTTAGTCCATACCAGGTAAACAATCATGAGGGATAACGCCAATGAAAAAGCGGTGATGAGATGTAACGTTCTTTTTTCTTTCTTTACGGCTTTCAGCTGAGCTTCCTGCAGTTGAATCTGTAAATCTTTTTCTTTTGTTTCAAATTCTTTTTCCAGCCGGGCAATATTCAGTGCCTGATTCTTCAGGTCTATTGAATCTTTGATCCTGTAATAGGCAGAAGAGTACGTAAAGGCAGTCTTATAATTTCCGCCTGCGCTTTCAACCAGCGAAAGCTGCCCGTAAATATCCATCAGAAAGGAGGGGTCACTGTTGTTTTGCCGCCCCGCCGGCAGTAAGTCATTTAACAAAGCCCGGGCTTCTTTCCACTTTTTCAGCCGGATCTGCAGCTCGGCTTTGAAAAGTTGTAACCGGCTGACCAGGTAAGGATTGTTTAATTTATTCTGAATCTCAGCACTCCTGTCAAAAAGTACAAGGGCTTCTTCTTTTCTGGCGGTCTTTTTCAGGATATTGGCCCTGCTGAAATAAACGGTATAATAGGTATAATCACCGGCATGGATACTGTCAGAAAGAAAAAGTGCCCGGTCTGACGCCTGTAAGCCTCTGACCGTATCATTCATCTGGGTATATATATTGGTCAGGCTGCTCAGGTTGATAATGGCTCGGTCATACTCTTTTTTATCCATATGAAATGCTGCGATCTCCGAATAGGCATTAACGGCTTTTTCATTTTCCTTCAAATCCATATAGATATTGGCTATATAGCTCTTGATGGCCGGAAACCCGGAAGACCCCGGCCGCTTTGCGTATTCCAGGGCTTTTGTAAGATTCATCAGGGCATCAGGATAGACCGCCTTGGTATATAGAGCGCGGCCTTTCTGCATATAGGTTACCTCCAGGAGAGAGTCATTCCCGCTTTTGGAATACAGGTTAATGGCCTGGTCGAAACAGGAAATGGCGCTATCCGGCAAAAAGGCGAGAGACAGCTCTGCCCCGGCCAGGTTCAATAAAGCGTGGTGATAGGACGAAGGGGAATATTGCGGAAGGTAATGCAGCAATTTCCGGGTAAACAGGCTGTCGATCTTCTGATGCTGTACAAGATATTTTCCGTAATTTTCTACCCTGTTGTGCAGGAATGTATCTTTTTCAGAGGCAATATCCCAATAACTGAAAAGCATTTTGCTGTAGGAAGAATCTGCCACATTCAGTTTTTCCAGCTCCGCCTGCAATGAATCCCGGCCTGGTAAAGACTCTCTGTATTTTGTTTCATGGGCAGAGGGCTTACATTGATAGAAAAGCAATGTCCAAAGGCATAATGCCAGAGGGAACTTCAGTTTTTTTTTCATGACCTGTGAGTAAGCAGAAACCAGCTTCTTCCTTGTTTGTCGTAAAAATAAAGTCAAATACGTTAAATGGTGCTTTCTGAACGGGAAATTCCGGATAAATACGGGTTACCCCGTATTTTTTTAGCGCCACACAGCCGATACCTTTGCCGGGATCCGGAATGAGATTGAAAAAACCACCGGATAAGCCATTTCTTATTCACTTACCTTATAACCATGAAATCAAAACTACTCGTGAGCTTTCTGCTCTTTTATTTTATTGGCCGGATCTCCTTTGGCCAGATCCAGTTCTGGAGCGATACCTTTGAAGACAGCGGAGCGCCCAGCAGCGGAACACGAACTCCCTCTCTTGAGAATGCAGTAAATATTTCGGGAGATGGACTGTTTGACGCTTATTTTTTCAGAACGGACGGAAGCACTATTGATATTCAGACTCCTGTAACTCCCGAAACGTATTCTTCCTATCAGAATGTGCAGGGCAGCAAGTTTTGGGCAGGGGAAAACACGGATCAGGCAAGAACGGGTACGAATGACCCGGCTGACAAAATACAGACCATTACCTGGACGGGTATTAATATTGCAGGAAAAACAGGTCTCTCTTTCAGGGGCTTATTTGCCGCTTATAATGGAATTGAGTGGCAGAATAAATCATTCGGAGCTACCTATGATTTTATGGTAGTGGAATATAGAATAGACGGCGGAGTATGGTCAAGGATGGGAGGAATTTACCCGGACCAGTCAAATGGTATTTATGGCCGTATGCGGGTGGATACGGATGGAAATGAGTTCGGAGATGGTACGCTGATGTCCAGAATTTTCCAGGAGATTTCGTGGAATATTGTCGGAACAGGTACTACGCTGGAAATCCGTTTCCGGGTAAGTGCAGATGCAACTGCTGTTCAGGAGTTTGCCATTGACAATTTCCGCCTGTATGAAACACCTTCATGTACAAACCCCGTTATAACGGGTAATCCTCCTAACCGGTCCATTTGTGTAAACGGCAATACCACATTTTCCGGATCAGCCACAGGCGCTACGGCATACAAATGGCAGGTAAATAACGGTGCGGGCTTTACGGATATTTCTGAGGCAGGAGTATACTCCGGTGTCAGCACTACCACGCTCACCATTACAGGTGCCACAGCTTTAATGAATGGGTATCAATATCGTCTTACGGCTGTAAATGGAGATGCCTCGTGTTTTAGCAGATCTAACCCTTCCACCTTAAACATTTCCAATATCACCTCGCCAACAGCAAAAAATGACGTGCTTTGTTACGGAAATGCAACAGGCTCTGCGGCCGTGTCACCTAGTGGGGGTATCGGGTCTTATACTTATGCCTGGTCTCCCTCCGGCGGATCCGGATCTATTGCAACCGGGTTGGCTGCCGGTGACTATAGTGTTAAAATTAAGGACGCAATCGGCTGTGAGATCATTAAATATATTACCATCAGCCAGCCTGCGGCAGCACTGGACGCTTCCACAGGCGGCGGGAAGACTGACGTATCCTGTTATGGGGGAAGCAACGGTACCGCTACGGTATCTGTAACGGGGGGGGCTACTCCTTATAGTTATTCCTGGGCACCTTCAGGAGGCACCAATGCCATGGCTACAGGTCTGGCAGCAGGTACCTATACGGTTACTGTCACGGATAACAATAATTGTAAGACCACGAGAAGTTTCATCATCAGTCAGCCTGCTGCAGCATTGGATGCCACTACGGGCGGCGGCCAGACAGACGTATCCTGTAACGGGGGCAATAATGGTACTGCTACGGTATACGTGACAGGCGGTACAGGAGCGTATAGCTATTCCTGGTCACCCTCAGGAGGCACCAATGCCACCGCTACAGGTCTTGCTGCCGGTACTTATACGGTTACGGTTACTGATAATAATTCCTGCCAGACCTCACGAAGCTTTACCATCAATCAGCCTGCGGCAGCACTGGACGCTTCCACAGGCGGCGGGAAAACAGATGTATCCTGTAACGGGGGGAGTAACGGTACGGCTACGGTATCGGTCACAGGGGGAACTGCTCCCTACAGTTATTCCTGGTCACCCTCGGGAGGAACCAACGCCACCGCTACAGGACTTGCTGCAGGAACTTACACGGTGACTGTCACCGATAATAATTCCTGTCAGATCTCGCGAAGCTTCGTCATTAATCAACCTGCGGCAGCACTGGACGCTTCCACAGGCGGCGGCCAGACAGATGTATCGTGTAACGGGGGCGCAAACGGAACCGCCACGGTAGCAGTGACGGGAGGTACCGCACCCTACAGCTATTCCTGGTCACCCTGGGGAGGGACCCATGCGACAGCTACGGGTCTTGCTGCCGGTACTTATACAGTTACTGTCACGGATAACAATAACTGTCAGGCCACACGAAGCTTCACCATCGGCCAGCCTGTGACAGCACTGGACGTTTCCCTCGGCGGCGGCCAGACAGATGTATCGTGTAACGGGGGCGCAAACGGAACTGCCACAGTGGCAGCGACGGGAGGTACGGCCCCTTATACGTATTCCTGGTCACCCTCAGGAGGAACGGGTGCCACGGCTTCCGGCCTTATGGCGGGAAGCTATACGGTAACGGTTACAGACAACAATATGTGTCAGTCATCCCGAAGTTTTACCATTAATCAGCCGGCACAGATGCAGGTAACGCCTTCCCAGACAAATGTGTCTTGTAATGGCGGAAGTAACGGTACGGCTACGGTAGTGGTGACTGGTGGCACCGGAGCTTACAGCTACTCCTGGTCTCCCGCGGGAGGTACAGGTGCGACGGCCTCCGGCCTTGCTGCCGGCACCTATACGGTAACGATTACGGATGCGAACACCTGTCAGACCACGCAAAGCTTTACCATCACCGAACCGGCTACCCTGTCTTCTATTCCTTCCCAGACAAATGTGTCTTGTAATGGCGGAAGTAACGGTACGGCCACGGTAGTAGTGACCGGAGGCACCGGAGGCTACAGCTACTCCTGGTCTCCCTCGGGCGGCACTGGAGCTACGGCCTACGGCCTGGCGGCCGGTACGTATACGGTGACGGTTACGGATGCGAACACCTGTCAGACCACGCAAAGCTTTACTATTACCGAACCGGCTGCCC
>JBEBRR010000047.1:0-32494 GCA_040394735.1 Leadbetterella byssophila | reverse complement strand
GGCTGCTTTTTTTATTTATCACAGAACAGAATTAATACCTTCTTGAATATCCGTTATTCCGTCTTTCCTGGTTACCTCTCTCTTCCGCCTGCTTAACAACGATGGTTCTTCCGTCAAGATCCGATTCATTAAGCTTTTCAATGGCCGACATGGCGTCCTGCTGATCGGACATTTCAACAAAGCCGAAGCCCTTTGATCTGCCGGTATAATTATCAAAAATTACCTTGGCAGAAACCACCTGTCCATACGCTTCAAATGCTTCTCTTAAACCATCATCATCGGTGTCGAAGCTTAGTTTAGCTACAAAAATGTTCATAACAATAAAAAATAAAAGTAAAAAAATCAGAGTAGCCCTATTCGACAGGATTGGAAAAATAATTCAGCAGAAAAATCTTAGAAAGCTATAAAACGAAATACTCTTTAATCTTCACAAAGGTAAGGAAATATATTGATTCTCAATGCATTTTCCGATAATTAACTGGCAAAGACCCGTTTATTATCCCTGCCATCCGGGATTTAACAAAAAACAAGTGCATTTATCCCTCAAAAATGAAAATATAATGTAAATTATAGTGACCTTTGCCCTACTCCTGAAGTTCCGTCTGCCTTTAACATAAAATCAGAGGTGAATATCGGGCAGATCCGGCCACTTACCGGATACACCTAAAAGCATGTTAATACGTTTTACCATTCTATGAGATCATCCGTTAAATTCAATAATGTCAATACATTATTTTCGAAATCGTTAAAGAACAGAATCAGCAATTATTTCAGTGAGAATAACAAGAGAAAAACAGGAGACCACAAAATAGCCTTAAAAGCGGCCATATTATTCTTTTCACTGATTTCTCTATACATTCTTTTAGTATTTGTTACCCCTCATTGGGCCATTGGTATTCCCCTGTGCATTCTTTTCGGAATCAACCTAGCGCTGATCGGCTTTAATGTGATGCATGACGCCGGTCATGATACCTTTTCGTCCCACAAAAAGTTAAACAGCATTCTTTCCTACAGCCTGAACCTCCTGGGCGGCAATATTTATTTCTGGAAACTGAAGCATAATGTAGCCCATCATACCTATACCAATATTGAAGGCGAAGATTTTGACATCGAGGTGAAGTTTATGAGACTGCATCACGACCAGAAACTGAAAGGTTATCACCGTTACCAGCGTTACTACTTTATTCTACTCTACGGTATTTCTTACCTCGCGTGGATATTCTACCAGGATTTTGAAAAATACTTTAAAGGGAAACTAAGCGCATCTGCCGAAAGCTTCCGGTTTCCACTGAATGAGAAAGTGATATTCTGGGTAAGCAAACTGATTAACCTGATCTTACTGATTATCATTCCTGTAATCAGCGCAGGCTGGGCTCCGGCTTTGCTGGGATTACTGATTGCAGGTCTTGCATGCGGCGTATGCCTGGCCACGGTTTTCCAGCTGGCCCACGTGGTCTCCGAAACAGAATTTACTCCGGTTGACTCCGCCAGGATCGAAAACGAGTGGATGATTCACCAGCTAAGCACAACCGCCAATTTTGCCACGGGTAATAAAATTCTGACCTGGTTACTGGGAGGGCTGAATTACCAGGTAGAACACCATCTTTTTCCCAGGATAAGCCATGTACATTATCCTGCCCTAAACAAAATAGTGAAAGACCTGTGCGAGGAATTTTCAATAAGGTATATCGAATTCCATTCGGTGCGGGAAGCCCTCCGGTCGCACCTCCGGGTAATTAACAGCATGTCTGCGGCTTCTTGAGAAAATGGATCCTTTGGTAACATATTTTTCATCAGAAATCCTGAAGAAAGCCCCTCTTCCGGAGCGTTTCACTTTCCCATTTTGTTACGATCCGCACCCGCTGGCCCTGATAGCAGCAGATGAGCTTCAGCATTATCTGGGTTCCCAGGATCATTTTGAGCACAATTTCGGACTTACCCCGGGGCAGAAAGGGCCTGTCATCGGGAAAATGTTCGGGGTGCTGATCATCCGGGATCCGGAAGGAAAAGTGGGCTACCTGTGCGGATTCTCAGGAAAGCTGGCCGGAACCAATCACCACGGGCGTTTTGTGCCTCCGGTTTTTGATATGCTGACAGAAAACAGCTTCTTTGTGCAGGAGGAATTAATTCTGAACGCTTACAACCGGGAACTGGAGCAGCTCGGAAATCACCCTGAGCTGCTGCGGCTGAAAAAAGAGCTCATTACCCTTAACGACCGCTCCGCTTCAGAAATTAATCATCTGAAAATCCGCCTGAAAGATAACAAAGAGCTTCGCAGGCAACAGCGGGAAGAACGGAAAGCATTGCTTTCTCCTCATGACTACACTTTGCTTGAAGAAGAGCTTGTCCGACAGAGCCTGGCTGACAAACGCCTTCTTCAGCGTGTGCAAAAAAACTTCAGGGAACAGACGGACGGGCTTAATGCCCGGATAGGCGATTTTGAACAGCAGGCGGCAGCCATCAAAAAAGAAAGAAGGGAAAAGTCTTCGGCCTTGCAGGAAGAGCTTTTCAGCCGCTATTCTTTCCTGAACAAACATGGAAAATCCAAAGGTCTCGGAGCGATATTCCGCGACACGGCCTTCGGTAAACCGCCTGCCGCCGCCGGTGAATGCGCTACCCCCAAACTGCTTCAGTATGCCTTCCTGAAAGGATATGCACCGCTGGCCATGGCCGAGTTCTGGTGGGGGGCTTCTCCCCGCTCGGAAATCAGGAAACACGGGCATTTTTACCCCGCTTGCAAGGGCAAATGCGAGCCTATACTGAAGCATATGCTTACAGATATTCCCCTGGATGACAACCCCATGCTGGAAAATCCGGGAAGCAGTAAAGAATTGTCTATCCTCTACGAAGACGATCATCTTGTGGTGATCGACAAACCCTCAGGGCTCCTGTCGGTGCCCGGTACCCATATACAGGATTCGGTGTACAGCAGGCTGAAAGCCCTCTGGAAAAATCGCCCGCCCCTGATCATTCACCGCCTGGACATGGCCACCAGCGGCCTGCTGGCTGTGGCCCGTACCAAAGAGGCCCATAAGCATATTCAGCAGCAGTTCCTCAAGCGTACGGTGATAAAAAGATACAGCGCCCTGCTGTCGGGAGAGGTAAAGGAAACGGGTGGGGAGATCCACCTTCCCCTCAGAGGAGATCCGGATGACCGGCCCCGCCAACTGGTCTGTTTCGAGCACGGCAAAAGCGCTGTTACCCGCTGGGAACGCATTTCGCTGCATAGCGGCCGCACCCTGGTACATTTCTACCCTCTGACGGGCAGAACCCATCAGTTGCGCATGCACGCAGCTCATTATCTCGGCCTCAACACTCCCATTGTAGGTGATGATCTCTACGGCACGGCTGCCGACCGCCTGTATCTGCATGCAGCTTATCTGGAATTTACCCATCCCAAAACCAGGGAGCGCCTGCGCTTCGAGTCAAAAGAAACATTTAAGGAAAGCCTGTACCAGGGCACATAAACATCGGAAAATGCTGTCCTGAGGGCGTGCCAGGTGTTAGCTAAGCTCTTCCACCGCCCTTCTGATGCGCCGTACCGCATCCTCCAGTACATGGCGCTGCGTTCCGAAATTCAGCCGGATGTGTTTCTCCCCCATGAATACCGAGCCTTCTATCACACCTGCTCCGTATTTTTCCAGATGAGCTGCAAAATCCGGGATTCCCAGGCCGGAGTAGTCGATCCAGGCCAGGTAAGTCGCTTCCTGCGGGAGCATCTTCAGGCCGGGGATTTTATTCATTTCTTCCAGGAGGAAATCATGGTTGGAGCGAAGGTATTCCAGTGCAGCCTCCAGCCAGGGCTCAGACTCTGCAAACGCGGCCCGGTTTACCTCTCCGGCCAGCCGGGTCATGTGCGGCACGGTATGGAGACGGATCTTCTCGAATCCTTCCCGGTGGGTGGCATCCGGAATGATGGCAAACGCAGAACCAAGCGCCGGAATATTAAATGCTTTCGCTGCCGAAAAGAGGCTTATGGTACGGGCTGCCACCTCCGGTGAAAGCGAAGCGACCGGGATATGCCGTTTATGGCGATCCAGTATGATATCTGCATGGATATCGTCTGAACAGATCAGGATATCATGCTTCTGGCAGAACGCGGCCAGCGTTTCCAGCTCTTCCCGGCTGTACATCCGGCCTGTAGGATTGTGCGGATTACACAGGATATACATGCGGGTATCCTTTGTTACAACTGCCTCCATGGCGTCGAAATCCATCTTCCACCGGTCGTTATCCTTTTTCAGGGGAACCGCCTGAAGGGTCCGGCCTTCGGCTCCGGCAATATCCAGAAACGGCCGGTAAACGGGAATAGAGGTCATCACAGCATAGGGAGCGGCCGAAACATACCGGGCTGCCGTGCCTAATCCGGACAGAACCGATGGCAGCCATACGATCCATTCCTTCCGGATCTCCCACTGATAACGCGTCCTGAGCCATTCAGCCACGGTATCCCCCAGAGACGCCGGAGGCATGGCATAACCGTAAATTCCGGTATTGACATAACGCTGAAAAGCCTCCCGGATGGGCGGCGCCACCTCAAAATCCATATCGGCCACCCACAGGGGGATCACCTCCTCACTATACCTGTTCCATTTGATACTTCCGTCCTTCCTCCGGTCATAAACCCGTTCAAAATCCATGATTTATTTATAAATGATTAATGATTTGCTTAAATTTGTAACCCCAAGATATAACGCACCGTAAAAGTACAGATTAAATTTACCAAAATGTTAGTAAAATATAAAAAGGCTCCGGGCCAGCGAATGATAAAGAGTTTAAGCCTGCGGCAAAGGTCATGGCTGAATGCCGCCGGTGGTGCAATGCTCTTTATGATCGGGCAATGCCTGTTTGCGATTTCCTGGTTCCGGCTGTTTGAAGGATTCCATAAGCCCACCTGGATCTTTATGATCATGCTGGGACTGATACTGACATTAACGGGACTGCTGGTGATGGGGAAAGCGCTGGTGCTCAGCTCCCATATAAAGGCGAGAAAATATTATAAGAAACGGCAGAACGCCCTGATCAGGAGGGCCGCACAAGACCTCCGGAATGATAAATTAAAAATAGAAAGAAGCCCTAAAAAATAGGGCTTTCATTACTTTGCTGCTTCAGCTTTAAGTTCTTCAACAGTGACTTTCTTAATAGTAGGCTTTAAGGTAAGTCTCTTGATAGCATCGATTTTATTATTAGCTACCGCTCTGTTCTTTCTGCTCTTTCTTTTTAACTGAGTAACTCCCATGGTGATCCATTTTTGAATTTCGAGGTGCAAATATAGACATTATTTCCCATAAATCTTTGTTGCCCCTGATATTTTGCACAAATCCGTAACATTTTTGGGAAAGTTTAAAGCAGAATGCACAGCCATTGCCTGCAATAGCCTATTTTTGAAAGATTTTTTAAAACAGTCAATATGTCAAAACCCGGTCTGGCCAGAGGAACCCGCGACTTCGGTCCGGAAGTAATGGCCAAAAGAAACTTCATTTTTGATACCGTAAAGAAAGTATATAAAAAATACGGATTCCTTCCCCTGGAAACGCCCTCCATTGAAAACCTTTCAGTACTCATGGGCAAATACGGGGACGAAGGAGACCAGCTTCTGTTCAAGATTCTTAACTCGGGCGATTTCATTAAGGACGTCACCGCGGAAGACCTGGCAAAGGGTTCGAAGGAAACCCTGAAAAAGGTTTCTGAAAAAGGGCTGCGTTATGACCTGACCGTGCCTTTTGCCCGCTACGTGGCCATGAACCGTCAGCAGCTGGCCATTCCGTTCAAACGCTACCAGATTCAGCCCGTATGGCGGGCTGACCGGCCACAGAAAGGCCGTTATCGGGAATTTTACCAGTGTGACGCCGACGTGGTGGGTACTGACTCGCTCATCTGTGAAGCGGAGATCGTGCTGATGCTGCATGAGGTTTTCCGTGACCTGGGGCTACAGGAGTTTGTGGTAAAAATTAATAATCGGAAAATACTGGCCGGCATTGCCGAGGCCATCGGGGCTGCCGGGAAAGAAGCCGCATTAAGTGTGGCCATCGACAAGCTGGATAAGATCGGGAAAGAGAAGGTGGAAGCCGAACTGATGGAAAGAGGATTCTCGGAAGAAAATATCCGGAACCTGCAGCCGCTCTTCCGCCTCGAAAACACGGGTGATCTCTTCTCTTATTTAAAAGAATGGCTGCAGCACTCTCCTGCCGGCCTGCTGGGGGTTCAGGAGCTGGAAACCGTCTGGACCCTGGTGAAAGACCTGGGACTGGCAGAAGCCCGGATCGAATTTGACCCCTCACTGGCCCGCGGGCTCAGCTATTATACCGGCGCCATCTTCGAGGTAAAAGCCCTGAATGTCAGCATAGGAAGCATATCAGGCGGAGGGAGGTATGATAACCTTACCGGCAGCTTCGGCGTACCGGGGATGTCGGGAGTAGGTATTTCACTGGGCGTAGACCGGATTTATGACGTTATGGAGGAACTCTCTCTCTTCCCTGCCGCGTTAAACTATTCCTCTACCCGCGTCATGGTCACCAATTTCGGGGAAGAAACCCTGAAAAGCAGCCTCAGACTGCTGTCACTTCTGAGAGAAAACGCAGTAAGCGCAGAAATTTACCCTGATCCGGCCAAAATAAAAAAACAATTCGAATACGCTGACCGGAAAGGAATCCCCTTCGTTTTAATTGCGGGTCCGGAAGAAACGGCCCAAAAAACATATTTACTTAAAAACATGATCACGGGGGTGCAGACTCCCGTTACCGAGGATACCTTAATTTCAACCGTCAATGACTAAGAAAAGAAAACTTTTTGCCTACGCACTGGTCCTGTTTTCTACCGTAGCGGCTTCGTTCGCCTTCTATTTCTGGCAGGTCTACTCCAGTCCGAACCTGAACGTGGACGGTGAGGAGAAATTCGTTTTGTATATTCCGGAGGGCTCTACTTATGAGTCGGTACTTGACACCCTGCGGGCCCACCGGATGATCCATAATGAGATAGCCTTCGGTTTCCTGACCAAACAAAAAGGCTATCGCGATAACATCATACCGGGCCGGTACGAGATTCCGCCGAAATCTTCCAACAACACCATTATTTCCAAGCTGCTGAGCGGCCGCCAGGACCCCGTGAAACTGACCTTCAACAATGTCCGGACAAAAGAAGACCTGGCCCGCAAAATAGGGAACCGGCTGGCCTTTGATCCGCAGATCCTGGTGGAAAAACTGAATAACGACACTGTGGTTCAGCAGCTGGGTTTCAACAGGGAAACGGTGATGAACATGTTCCTGCCCGATACCTATTTTATTTACTGGACCGTCTCTCCTGACGATTTCCTGGAGCGCATGCAAAGCGAATATAAAAAATTCTGGAACGACGAGCGGCGGACCCGGGCGCTGAGCATTAACCTTACCCCTGACCAGGTGGGCACGCTGGCTTCCATTGTACAGAGTGAAACCAACAAAAAAGATGAAATGCCGGTAGTGGCCGGGGTATATATTAACCGCCTGGCCATAGGAATGCCGCTGCAGGCTGACCCTACCGTTAAATTTGCGGTCGGCGACTTTACCCTCAAGCGGATTCTTCACAAGCACCTTTCGGTAGATTCACCGTACAACACCTACAGGAATACCGGGCTGCCTCCGGGCCCTATCGCCCTGCCGGAACGCGTGGCGCTGGACGCCGTACTGAACTACCAGAAGCATAACTATACCTATTTCAGCGCGAAAGAAGACTTTTCGGGCTATCATAATTTTGCTGAAAACTTTACGGAACACCTGAAAAATGCCCAAAAGTATCAGACAGCACTAAACCAGAGAGGAATCCGCTGATGTATAATCATAAATCTTCTTACCGGGTACGTTATGCCGATGTAGACCAGATGGGCTACATGTACTACGGAAATTACTCTAAACTGTACGAAATAGGCCGGGTGGAAGCCCTGCGGAACCTGGGTGTGCGCTACCGCGACATGGAACAAAACGGTATATGGATGCCGGTATATGAGAACCACTCGAAATACATAAAACCTGCGAAATACGATGAGCTTTTGGAAATAAATTGTAAATTAGAGATTCTTCCCTCCACCCGCATCGTTTTTATAACTGAAATCAGCAATGAAGAGGGAATACTTATCCATACAGGTAAAACCACGCTGGTTTTCCTCGACGGGAAATCCGGAAAGGTCATGACCTGCCCGGGCATAATTTCAGAAAGGTTACAGCCGTTTTTTGAATGATTGAAAAAATAAAAAAAATATTCCGGCCTTTAAAAAAGCGTCTCAGCGCCATCTACCCTTTTGGTTCTGAAGTATCGGTCTATCGTTTTCTGGAAATTCTGTGGAGCAATATCGTTACATTTGACCTGGACCAGAGAGCCACTTCGGTGGCATTCAGCTTTTTGCTCGCCGTATTCCCCGGCATCCTCTTCCTTTTTACGCTGATCCCTTACATCCCTATTGAAAACCTGGACGTGCAGATCATGGATTTCATCCGGAATCTCATGCCCCAGGGGCTGTACGAAGTTGTGGCCCAGACCATCTATGAGATCATATCCCGCCCGCGGGGAGACATACTTTCCTTCGGTTTTCTGTTTTCTTTATATGCTGCTACCAACGGCATTAATTCACTGACCAATGCATTTAACGGGGCGCTGGAGCAGAAAAAAACAAGAGGGTTTGTGAAGTCCAAGGGCGTAGCAGCCCTTGTGCTGGTCATATTGGTTTTTGTATTGGTTTTCGCTATTCTTATACTCATTACAGGGAAGATCGTACTGGCGTACATCACTGAACACGGGCATGTAAGTTCATCGCTTAACCTGTTCGGAATCAAGACAGTAGGTTATTTATCTGTATTCTTTATCTTTTATTTCGGCATCGCCTCCCTGTACTACTTTGCTCCTGCTATTCCCAAAAAAATCCGTTTTTTTAACTTCGGGGCTGCTTTTGCTTCGGTTCTCTGTATCCTGGCTACTAACCTGTTCTCCTATTATTTTGAGAATTTCAGCCGGTACAATACCCTTTACGGCTCTATCGGTACCCTTATTGCCATCATGGTCTGGATCTACCTCATCTGCCTGCTGCTGATTCTCGGCTTCGAGATCAATGTAGACTTAAGGGAAGAAAGACACCGGCTGAAAAACAATTAGGTCCCTCATTTCAGTGAAAACTTCAGTGCTGCATTGATCCCGAATTTATTCGGCGAGATCAGGTAAGTGGGCTTAGAGAACGGAAACTCAAAATACGGTGCGATCTGCCCGTTGATCCTTCCGTACCGGTACTGTAAGCCCATCCCGTAATAGAGATTATTGAAAATCTTGGGCTTGTACCGGTTTTCCATATTCTGATAAGGATTGTCCTTGAAGCCGTCATTTACAAACGTAACATTTTCAGACACTTTCAGGTCAAGCCGTGTACCGGTGCTGATCAGGAAGTCGAGCCGGTAGGTCAGCGGCACATAATAGCTCATATAAACGGGCATACGTATCCGTGAAGTCTCGATGGTGATATCGCGGATGCCGGTACCGGGGTTAGGTGGTTTGGGCGGCTTATAGCTGTCCTCAAAATTCTTACCGGTATCTTTATTAAAATCTTTGGCTACCGGGAATGACATGGACGAGCCGTTGGCAATGGAGATCCCTGTACTGACGCTAAAACGGTTCTTCAGGAAGATTTCCAGCAGCGGTCCGAATGAAAACGCGTTATTCCCTCCCATATAATCGGTCTCTACCCCGGGCCTGGCATTAAAAGCCGGCCAGAATCTGCGTTTGGAGACCTCTGAAGGCCTGGTTTCCGCAGCTATCATCAGGGTGTCCTTTTGCATTTTCTGCTCCTGCTTTTCCGGTTCACGTTCCGTATCTTCCTCCTGTGCATATACCGGGAGCCCGGTAAAAACCGGGGTATCGAAAGCCGTATCCCGGCTGGTTTCCCCTGACGTGCGGGTCACCTCCCTTCCGGTTTCCACCGTTTCACCTGATACGGTCGGGCGGATAGTATAGCGGTCACGATAAATGTACTTATATACCGTTTGGTAGACCGTATCGGTAATAATTTCCTTTTCCGGCGTTTTTTCTTCTGTTACTGTAGTCAGGGTATCGGTTTTATCAAATGGTTCGGGTTGGGTATTAAATAAAAGGTTAAACAAGAGAGCGAGGGAAGAGATCCCGCCAAAGATCCAGCCGCCGTAGGTCTTTAAAAAAGTTACATACCAGGGCACCGGAAGTAACTTCTGAAAGTTCTCCCAGGCTTCAGGCGTATAGTCCGCCTGAAGCGATTCGAGCTTCTTTCGTATCCGGTCATCAAAATCTTTCTCAGACATATCAATATTTCATTACTTTATCTGCTGCATATAATTTAATCCATTCCTGGAGCTTCATACGTGCTTTTACCAGGTTCGACCTCGAGGTTCCTTCGTTAATATTCAGCATATCCGCAATCTCGGCATGGGAATAGCCGTCAATTGCAAAAAGTGAAAACACGGTCCGGTACGAAGGCGGCAGCTTCTGCACCAGCTCCAGGATCTCTTCCGCGCTCAGCTGGTCCATCACCTCCGCCTGGCTGACTTCCAGGTGCGGCACTTCACTGACATCTACCAGGGCCACCTTAGGGCTGAACTTCCGGTAATAATCAATGCAGGTACGTACGGTAATAGTCTTGAACCAGGCCTGGAAGCTCTGCATTTCATTAAAACTATGGATATTCTTAAATACCTTAAGAAATGCATCATTCACCATTTCTTCCGCCTGAACATGATCAGACCCATAGCGAAGGCATATTTTTTTGGCATACCCGTAAAAATTCTCAAACAGCGTTTTCTGGGCGGAAGCTTTTCCGTCCTTGCACCCTTGAATAGTGGTAATCAAGTCAAATGTTTTGTTACGTCCTGTACTCACGTGCTGGAGATGGGTGAACAAATATAAATATTATCTCTTTGCAAAGCGTGCCGGCGCCTGCCTGTAAAGAGATGCTTCTGAATACTATTACGTAAGTGAGAATAAAAACGATGCCCGGCTCTTACATTTCTGTAAGCTGGGCTTCCTGTTTTTCGTGAAGCTCGGCATAGAGGCCGCCTTTTTGAAGCAATTGCTCATGGGTTCCGGTATCTACTATCCTGCCTTCATCCATCAGGATGATCTTATCAGCCAGTCGGGCATTGGAGACCCGGTGCGAAATGAGTATGGTGGTCTTCCCCGCCATAACCCGCTTCAGGTTATGAAGGATATTATTTTCGGTAACCGTATCCACGGCAGAAAGGCTGTCGTCGAGAATCAGTATGCGGGGCTTGCGGATGATAGCCCGGGCAATAGATACGCGCTGCTTTTGCCCCCCTGAAAGGGTAATTCCCCGCTCCCCTACCTTGGTATTGAAGCCTTCAGGGAAATCCATGATATTCCTGTACACCCCGGCATCTTTTGCTGCGTTGATCACTTCCTCATCGCCGGCGTCCTCCTGCCCGAAACGGATATTGTTGCTAATGGTATCCGAGAACAGGAATACTTCCTGGGTCACATACCCTACCTGTGCTTTGTAATAGGAAAGATCCAGGTCTTTCAGATCCGTACCGTCAATCCGGATCTGCCCTTCTTCAATATCATACAGCCTTAAAAGCAGGTTCGCCAGGGTGCTTTTGCCTGACGCTGTGGTACCGATTATGGCCACACTTTCTCCCGCACGGATATCCAGGGAAATATTATCCAGCGCCCGGATACCCGTATCGGGATAGGTAAAGGAGACGTTCCGGAAAGAGATATTTCCTTCCACATCCAACGGCAGGTTCCGGTGTGAGAGGATATCGTTCTCCAAACGCAGGAACTCGTTGATCCTTTTCTGCGAAGCAGCTGCCCGCTGGATCTGGCCGGAAGTCCAGCCAAGGGCCGCCATAGGCCAGGTGAGCATAAATACATACATCACAAATTCGGCAATGACCCCCAGCGATATTTTCCCGGCAATCACCTCCTGCCCGCCCACAAACACGCAGATAATGGTACTTAAACCGATCAGGAAAATCATCAGCGGATGAAACATGGAATCCACCCGGGCCAGCTTCAGCGACTCATACTGGTATTTCAGGCTCTCCTTTTCAAACTGTTCATAGAATTTCTCCTCTGCAGCAAAAGACTTGATCACCCGGATCCCCGAATAGGTTTCCTGCGCATTGGTCGACAGGTTAGCTAGGCTTTTCTGGATACGCTCCGAGCGCCGGTTGATAATGCTGCTGACAATAAAAATACTCAGCGACAGGAGCGGAAGCGGGATCAGCACAAACCAGGTAAGCCGGGCATTCACTGAAAACATATAACTTACCACCAGCACCACCAGCACAAACATATTAAGCAGGTACATAATGGCTGGTCCGAGGTACATTCTCACTTTGGATACGTCTTCGCTGATCCGGGCCATGAGATCTCCTGTGGAATTCCTTTTGAAAAAAGCCAGGGGAAGAGTCTGGTAGTGGGCATAAATTTCGTTTTTCAGGTCGTATTCAATATGCCTGGACATCACGATAAGCGTCTGGCGTACCGCAAACAGGAATACCCCTTTGACCACGGCCATCAGGATGATCAGCCCTCCGAGTACGGTAATGCCGAAAGTAAGGGTCTTATACGTCACCGGCTGAAAGCCCGAATGCCTGAACAGGAAATAGTGATCTACATTGGTCTCCACCAGCTCGAGAGCATGACGGACAATCTGTGCCGGGATGATCCCGAACAAATTGGAAAGAATGGTAAATAATATACCCAGTAAAAGTAGCCCTTTATACCTAAGAAAATATTTATTCAGATATGCTAATTCCTTCATTAACTGCCCCTGTTAAACCTTCGTGCAGGTTTCCCTGTTTTTACAAAACTGTTCTACTACCTGTTGATAATATTCTTCATACTGCGATACCACCACGTGCATATCAAATTCCTGTGCACGCTCCAGGGCCCGCTGCTTAAAACCGTCAAGATTCTTTTCATCCAGGACGAACAAGGCATTCTTCACCATGTCATCTATATCCCCGATATCACTCAGAAAACCTGTTACTCCGTGAATATTCAGCTCGCTCAGTCCGCCGGTATTGCTGGAGATCACCGGTACCTGGCAGGCCATGGCTTCCAGGGCGGCCAGTCCGAAGCTTTCTTTTGCCGAAGGCATCAGGAACAGGTCAGCTACTGAAAGAACCTCTTCCATGGCTTCCAGCTTACCAATAAACCGCACATCTTCTGCAATACCCAGCTGACGCGTCAGCAGCTCCATATTCTGCCTTTCCTCCCCGTCACCGATCAGCAAAAGCTTGCTGGGAACCACGTCGTGAATACGCGCAAACACCCGGATTACATCGTCTATCCTTTTTACTTTCCGGAAGTTGGAGGCGTGCACCAGCAGCTTTTCCCCGTTCGGACAGATAAAGCGCTTGAAATGCTCCTTTTCCTGCTTATAAAAACGCTCAAGATCCACAAAATTATAAATAACTTCAATCGGTTTATGAATAGAAAAGGCGTCAACGGTTTCCTGACGCAGGTCATTCGAAACGGCGGTCACCCCGTCTGATTCGTTTATGCTGAAAGTGATGATTGGCCGGAGTGAGGGATCCTTGCCCACTATGGTGATATCTGTGCCGTGCAGGGTGGTAACCACGGGAATATCGAGTCCTTGCTGCTTTAAAATCTGCTTGGCCAGAAACGCTGAGGTAGCGTGCGGAATGGCATAATGCACATGAAGGAGGTCCAGCTTTTCATATTTTACCACATCCACCATTTTACCTGCCAGCGCAGATTCATAAGGCGGATACTGAAACAAAGGATAAGACGAAATGTTAACCTCATGGTACCAGATATTCTCGCTGAAGAAGTCGAGACGTATGGGTTGGGCATAAGTTATAAAATGAATCTGATGTCCCTTTTGTGCGAGCGCCTTTCCTAATTCCGTAGCTACCACACCGCTTCCGCCAAAAGTAGGATAACATACAATTCCGATCTTCATGTATTCGTTCTTTCCTTGTTAAACGTTTAATTCGTGCCAAATAATTCCATAGGCTCATTATTCGTTGTTAACTTTGGAACCAAAACCGTTACACACCTATCGAATCTTTCCTGAAACTGATCCGTTGGAAAAACCTGGTTATAGTGGCCGTTACCCAGTATATGGTAAGGATATTCCTGGTTTTTGACCATTCCTTTCACTGGAAAGGAGATTTCAGTTTTCATCTGCTCGTCTTTACCACCGTTCTTATTGCGGCTGCCGGCTATATCATTAATGACTATTTTGATATCAAGATCGATCGCATCAATAAGCCTCACCGGGTATGGATCGGCAGAACTATCAGCAGGAGAAATGCGCTGCTGATCCACCAGATTTTCAGCAGCGGCGGCATTATCCTGGCCTTTCCCATCGGCTGGAAAGCCGTATTGATCAACATGTTCAGCGTTGGCTTACTCTGGCTGTATGCCTCGGGCTTTAAGAAGAAGCCGTTCATAGGCAATTTCGTGGTGGCTTTCCTCACAGCGCTGGTGATTGCAGAGATTGCCCTGATCTACGATCCCGGCAACCGCCTTATCTATATGTACGCCGTATTTGCCTTTTTTATTAACCTGATCCGCGAGATCATCAAGGATATGGAGGACATCCGGGGCGATGAACAGCATGGCGCCAAAACCCTGCCCATTCTTTACGGAATTCACAGGACCAAAAACCTGCTTTATCTCCTGATGACCGCTTTCCTGGTCTCCATGTTTTTCTTTATGTATAAGGTGGCCGATATAAAGATCCGGCTGTTCTCCGGTATTCTGCTGACCCTCTGGGCTATTTTACTGGTTTTCATTATCCGTTCCGACCGTAAAGCTCACTTTTCCCGGCTGAGTGATCTCTGCAAATGGATCATCCTGGCCGGACTCGTCAGCGTGGTGCTGTTCCGGTTGGGATAAATGAAACTGACCCGAGAACCGGTCCGTTTTCATTGAATTAATGATATATTGCAGAAAAAAAACAGACAGCTGCCGTATGATTGATATTTTAGACAGGGTAAAATTGTTGGGTATTTTAGACCAGCTTCAGCCCGGTGAAAAGCCCCGGTTCGGGGCTATGACCGCGCAGCACATGGTAGAACACCTGGCTTTCTCAGTTCGTTTCTCCAACGGTAAAGAACCGCAAAAGCATTATTATCCGCCGGAAAAAGAGCAAAAAATCAAAACCTATATTCTTGACACGGATAATGACTTTATGATCGGCTTCAAAGCGCCCGTTTTACCGGCAGACGGCCTTCCGGAGCTCTGGTGTTCTGATCTGAAAGAGGCTGTTTCCGCTTTAAGAAACGAGCTGGTCTGCTTTGACAACTACTTTGAAGAGCATCCGGCAGATCAACCCGTAAACCCTACCATGGGAGAGCTGAATCACCGGGAATGGGTACGGTTTCATAACCGCCATTTTAGCCATCATTTTAAGCAGTTCGGTTTATTACAAAAAAATGAAAATCCGGACTCACAAAATAAATAATACGGAAATTGCAGAAGTAATTTCAGACAACGTCATTATCCGGAATACGGAAGATGCGCTGGACCTGCTGGGTAACGTCTGGTACCAGGGATTTGACAGGATGATCATCCGGCAGGAAAATATTATTCCTGATTTCTTCGACCTGAAGAACAAACTGGCGGGAGACATCCTCCAGAAATTCTCCAATTACCGGGTTCGCCTGGCCATTGTCGGTGATTTCTCAGAATTACCCGGCAAAAGTCTGCGTGATTTTATCTTTGAAAGTAATAAGGGAAAAGCAGTTAGTTTCGTGGCCTCGGTGAGTGAAGCGCTGAGCGTTTTGGTCTGACAGGAAATTTTTCTTTACTAAAAGTCAGATTCAGGCTTATACAGGGCTGACTCTTATTTCTCCGCCAATCGCCTTCAAAATTTTCCTGATCGTTTCAAACCGGGGTTTGACTCCTTCCGATAAAGTTTTGTACAGGCTGGACCTGCTCAAACCGCTTTCTTCCGAAATTTTACTCATTCCTAACTTAAAGATTCAGTGAAATTCCTGCGCCAAAGCCCATATCGCTGTCATAGTGGGCACGGATACCCATATGACGGGTCAGAATGTAACGAAAATCCGCCATATATTCCAGATCGGTATTCACCATAAAACCTGCTCTCAGGCGTTTTGAAACAGGAATATCCTCGCGCATCAGCGATAAACGGAAAATGCCGTCATGATACACTTCCGCCTGCACATTCACCAGCATGGGCAGGGTATACATAACTCCCGCGCTTACGGCTGCCCGGCGGTCTTTCTTATTAACCTGTCCGAACAGGTTTTTTTCGTGCTCATCCCTTCCCATTTTGCGGTAACGCCAGTCAAAGCCTATAAAGGGCATCAGCCACTGCATTTTGCCTACGTAACGGCCCAGATGGGTCTCTGTTTCGTAACCGTGCATGGCATTGTAGCCCAGCCGCCACTCCGTACCCAGGCTGTACCTTGCATTCATCAGCATGGCCTCGCCGTCAATACCATTGGTAGCAAAATCACTTTGCACCATGAAATGAGGCATATTGCTTTCCCGCTGCAAAGCCCGGTAGGCTTTGGGCTTATCGGGTAGATTCGGATTTTCATAGTCGCCTACCGCAAAAACCCGGTTCATCCCGGCCATCATATGATACAGGATATGGCAATGGAAAAACCAGTCGCCTTCCGTATCGGCCAGGAACTCCAGGGTATCCGTTTCCATTGGCATTATATCAATGACATTTTTCAGGGGAGCATTTTTACCCTGGCCGTTCAACACCCTGAAATCAAAACCGTGCAGGTGTATCGGGTGGCGCATCATGGAGTTATTATAAAGCGTAATTCTCAGGATTTCTCCCTTTTTAACAGGAATCTTATCGGTTTCTGCCATCACTTTATTATCCATACTCCACACATACCGGTTCATATTCCCGGTGAGGGTAAATTTCACCTCTTTTACAGGGGCCTCTCCGGGCAAAGTGGTATTATGCGGAGATTTAAGCATAGCGTAATTTAAAGTGACCGGGCCCTCTGCCATTTCCGGGTACATCACCGCGTTCATATCCATTTGATTGAGGCTCATGCTCATTCCCATGTCGTCCAGGTCTCCGTTCATCTTCATCATGCCGTTCATCATCTCCATGCCCTCAAAATATTTCAGACGGGGCAGGGTTCCCAAGTATTGCTTTTCCCCGTTTCCTATAAAATAGCTGGCAGATTGGGTGCGGTCTTCGGTAGTAGCCATAAACTCAAAGGCTTTGCCTTCTTCCGGAATGGTCACCACCACATCATACGTTTCCGATACGGCTATCACCAGGCGGTCAACTTCTACAGGCTCCACATCATTACCGTCACTGGCCACAACTGTCATCTTTCCCCCGGCATAACGCAGCCAGAAATAAGAAGATGCACCTCCGTTGGAGATACGTAACCGCACTTTGTCTCCTGCTTTAAACGGTCTGCCATCCAGGTCCTTTAATCCGGCATCCGGGCTTCCGTTTATCATCACTTTATCATAATACACATCGCTTACGTCCATTGCCAGCATGCGTTTCCATTCGTTGGTCAGCTTGGTTTTGAACCGGCCGCTTCCCACCGCTTCCGCATAACTTTGCGTTGCTCCTTTTCTAATAGCAAACCAGTCGCTGGCATTATGCAGCATGCGATGCACATTTTCAGGCCTTAGGTTGGTCCATTCGCTCAGCATCAGGGGCACGGCAGGCAAATCGTCAATTCCTTTCCGGAAGGTTTTATCGCCGGCCCGTTTATGCATAATGAAGCTGCCGTACATACCGATCTGTTCCTGCAGGCCGGAATGGGAATGATACCAGTGAGTACCGTTTTGAACCACCGGGAAACGATAAGTATAGCTGCTGCCGGGTTCAACGGGCATCTGCGTAAGCATAGGAACACCGTCTTCCTTATTGGGCAGGAACAGTCCGTGCCAGTGCAGCGAGGTACTTTCCCTCAGCCGGTTATGCACAACAATCTCTGCCGTATCTCCTTCCGTAAATTCAAGAACAGGCATCGGGATCTGCCCGTTTACCGCAATAGCTCTTCTTTCCTTCCCGGCATAGTTCACCAGGGTATCTTTTACGTACAGATCATAATGAACTACTTTCTGGGCTATGACGCACTGCGAAATCAACAGTATCCAAAGGGCTATGCTTTTTGAAAATACATTCTTCATTCAGACATTCATTTGATGGACAATCAGACCTTCTCAGCATTATGGACGGGTCTCTGCCACTTTTCCGCAGCTGAGCATGGAAGAGCCGTAATAAGGGTTCCTGATTTCTTTCTCTTTACTCAGCCACCAGGCCTTCTTCATGGGACAGTACTGGTAATAAACCGGCCCGTTTATTTTGCCAGATTCTTTTACCAGCTTCCACATGGCTACAGAAACATCGTTAAATGAACCCCTTTGCTTCTCAAGGCCGTTTGCTTTATTCAGCTTTTCAGCCGCTTTTACTAATTCATCTTTCTGTGCAACGTTTTCTGCTACAGACCGGTAAAATACGGCAATGGCTTCTGTAGCGGCCTGGGCATCGCTGCTGACCAGGGCATCTTTCACAGCGATATAATTACTCAGAAGAGCAGGAGTATTTTGTGCGAATGCAGAAAAGCCCAACAATATTGCCCCCCATGCAAAAAACAGCTTTTTCATTTGCTTTAAAGTTTAAAATGTTAAATATGAAAGCAAAGTTCGGGAGAATATTATGGTATATTCTTGCACAATTTCTCATTTTACTTGTGATATTTACGTTTTATGCTACAATCAGCTGATGAAAAGAAACTTATCAATCCTTATTGCATCAATGGCCTGGGTGGCCGTTTTGGCGCAATACTATTTAATGATTCAGAACAGCGTCACCTCATTAAGTGAGTCAACCGTACGTTTCTTCAGCTTCTTTACCATTCTTACCAATTCGCTGGTGGCTGTATTCTTTACTTTTAACCTCGTCAGACCCGATAGCAGATACCTGTCTGTGCTCCGCCAACCGGGAGCGTTAACGGCCGTTACGGTCTATATATCCGTAGTCGGCATTATCTACCAGTTTGTTTTACGGCAAACATGGGATCCCACCGGTCTTCAGAAGATTGTAGATGAGCTTCTTCATTCCGTTATCCCGGTTATGGTTATTATTTTCTGGTACCTGTATGAAAATAAACCCCCGCTAACCTTCAGGCTGATACCCCAATGGCTGATCTATCCTTTGATCTACCTGGCCTATATTCTGGTCAGGGGAAATTTCTCCGGCTTTTACCCGTACCCGTTCATCAATGTTGCCGATATCGGCTGGCATAACGTCTGGATAAACAGTTTAATGATTACGGCTTTATTCATTGGAATTTCTGCAGCATTTATACAGATCGGGAAATCGATAAAGGTATAAACAGGCAGGAGAATACCCTGAAACAGCACACCCGGCACATACACACAATCTTTTTCGTATTTTTGCGGCTGATGTCAGGTTTGCCGCTAATTCTATCGTATGAAAAAAATCGCCATTTTCGCCTCCGGGTCAGGTTCTAACGCAGAAAATATTATCGGGCACTTTAAGAATTCAGGCACGGCAGAGGTGACCATGATTCTTACCAATAACCCCTCTGCCGGGGTAATAGAACGGGGAAAGCGACTGGATATACCCGTAGTGGTGTTCAGCCGGAACAGCTTCAGCAACTCAGACACGGTAATCCGCCTTCTCAAGAATAGTGAAACCGACTGGGTGATCCTGGCCGGCTTCCTGTGGCTGGTTCCCGAAAACCTCATCCGGGCTTTTCCCGACCGTATCATCAATATTCACCCGGCACTGCTTCCCCGCTACGGGGGTAAGGGCATGTGGGGCCGTCACGTGCATGAAGCGGTGGTCAGAAACCGGGAGAATGAATCAGGCATCACCATTCATTATGTGAATGAACATTATGACGAAGGAAAAATTATTTTTCAGGCAAAATGCCCTATAGATTCTTCTGACACCCCTGATTCTGTAGCTGCGAAGGTGCATGAGCTGGAATACCGGCACTTTCCGGAAGTTATCGAGAACGAAATCTTATCCCGGTAACCCGAAGCTGCGGTAAGCGCATTATTTAAATCGGCCTTATTTTTTATCCAGGGCGTATTTACCGGGACCGGTAAAGATCAGCGCCACAGCAATGGTCAGGTAAAGCAATGCCAGTTCTTTCTTCTGGAAGGGGTCTGAGCTGTGAACCACAAATGCGGCGATAAACATAGTGACCGCATTAAATGCCAGGGCCGTACGGGTAAATAAGCCGAGCATGATCAGGAGCGAACAGAAAAATTCTGCAAATACGGCCAGGCCCAGGCTGAGCCCGGATCCTAAATGCACAGGGTCACCGAACTGAAAGTTTCCTACTACCAGCTTCTGAAATTTCGGCCAACCGTGGGTGAGCATGAAGGCAAATGAAAAAAAACGTAAAATCAATAAGCCCAGATCCAGTGATACCGGGGCTGCAGACCTTAATTTTTTCAGCATAATTATTTTATTTCTTCGTAATCAATGTACTGTCCTTCCGAGTCCCTTGAGCGCTGAGGCCGGTTAGGTGTAGCATTTTCTACCTTTATATCTCCTTCTTTACGGGAAGGATTTTGTCTTTCGTAATATTTCTTCTGCTGCTCTACTACTTTGTTCATGACCAGCATACGGAATACAAAACGAACCATCGGTCCGATAAGTATAAAAAACAGGAACAGAAGAAAAAGAAATTTCATTGACTTAAACTGATTATTGATACATAAATATAACGCTGAAAAGATTAAATCCATTCACCGTTCATCACGAAAATCGCTCATTCAGCCAGGCGGATAAGGTCGGAAAGAGTTTCCGGATCACCGGGCCTTCCTGCGTTGGGATTCACAATTTTTCCGTTCCTGTCGATCAGCATATACCGGGGAATGCTCCTGATGCCCAGCTTTGCCAGTACCTCTGCTCCCCAGCCGCCGTCCACATGACCGTTGACAAAATCTTCCAGCCCGTTAGTCTTAATTCCTTCCTTCCATTTCTCTACCGTATCATCAATGGATATGTAGAGAAAAACTACCTCTTTCTTTAATTTTTCAGGGATGGACTCGTGCAGTTTTCTGGCATACGGAAACTGTATCCTGCAGGGTCCGCACCAGCTGGCCCAGAAATCAACGTACACTACTTTCCCCCTGAATTTAGAGAGGTCAAAGCTTTTTCCTTTCAGATCTGTGAAGGTCAAAACCGGGTTTTCCTTCGCTTTTTTCTCCTTTTCCTTTTCTGCAATAAGCGCCTGTTGCTGCACCACGTCGTCGAGGTACTTACCCGTAAACCTGTCGCGTATGCTTTCATCTTCTATCTGGCTGACCACGCTCTGAGCCAGGCTCGCCGTCAGGTAAGACTTATGGGCAAAAAGCAGCTGCGTCAGGGAATAATCAGCTACTTTACCCTTCAGGTGCCGGAGTGAATATTCCACCTTGTCATTCACCATCAGCAGTATATTGGTATATTTCTCGAAGTTCTTCTCCCTTGAGTTCTCATAACTCACATAATACGGGATCAGCCTGCGGAAAGCTATGTATTTCAGGTTAGAAGGCTGGCTTAAGTCCTGCTTACGGAATTCCTGTGTAATCACCTCCGGCACAGATACCAGCCTTCTTGACTTCTGGTCGTTGTTGGCCCGGATAACCGGGTAAGCATATACCAGGTGCCAGTACTGGAAATCGGCTTCCCGCATTAAATGATTTTTCAGAAAAGAGCTGACCTGTGCGTTTCCCAGAAGTTTTTTCTGTGCTGCCCGCTGCTCAAAAAGCTCCATTTCCAGCGCATCTACGGTGATGCCTGCAAAGCGTTCATACTGATAGGAATTATTGTAGTATTGCTCAAACCGGCCTGTAAAATCTTTCAGAAACTCCTGGTTGGAAGTACTTGAAAGCTCCCTGGTCAGCGAGTCTTCATACAGCCGGAACACAACCATATCCGAGCTGTCGGGCACGCTTAGCTGCGCCTGTGCGGCTGTAGTCAGGAGAAGGAGAGCGAATATCTTTTTCATAGTATAAAATTTTAGCTGTTAGCTATTGGCAGCAGCGGTGGATCAGGCGGCATACGCTTGTTCATCCACCCCCTGGTGTCAAAATCCCTGCCCCAAAGATTCAATATAAATAACTGATAATTAACAATTAAGTATTAACAATTATTACCGACTGAACCGTTCAAAAAATTCCACAAAATCAAGAAAAGGGTTCTGCCAGTATTTCTCTTCGTGCTTTCCGGAGTCATTCCATTCTATGGCTACCCGGATATTTTTTGCGCCGGTGAAAGTATCGTACAGCTGCCTGCTGAAAACCGGAAGGCTCTCTCCTTCATTTTTCCCGTAATAAATGAGTACGTTCCGGGGCTTCCGGTCTTCGAGACCGGCTCTTACCTGTTCCAGGACATAGCTGTTATCCGGCAGGGGCCGGGCCTGGGCCATAGAGAAAAGTCCGGCCGTCTGAAAAACATCCGGATATTTCAGAACGGCCTCCAGCGAGATCAGCGCTCCCATCGAGCTGCCGGCTATGGCCCTCGACGGGGTGGTCCGGTAATGTTTTTCTACCAGGGGAACCAGCTCGCGGATCAGGAACTGCAGGTAACGTTCCCCGATGATCTCCCGCGGTTCTTTCCACGGATAAGGAGAATATTCGCTTAGCCTGTCGGCATCAGAGCCTATTCCTACCACGATGAATTCGCCCCGGTGGTAACGATTCAGTGAATCCAGGGTTTCATCTACCCGCCATTCCTGGCCGTTATGGGTATAATAGCCGTCAAAGAGATTCTGCCCGTCATGAAGATAAATAACGGGATATTTTCGCCCCGCAGATGCATAGCCACGGGGTAAAAGCACCCAGAAAGCCTTGTTCTTTTTAAGAATTACAGAATAGAGCGTATCTGCCGTTAGCCGATCAATTTTTTGGGGCGTTTTCCGGATCTGGTCGCTCCACCCGGCCACCCGGAGGGTGATCAGCGTGTCCCCTGAAACGGTGAGCTCCCGGTTAGAGACCGGGTAGCCGTCAGCCGTGCATTCCACTTTTGACCAGTCGCCCCGGGTAACTTTAAATTCCAGCCGTGTCCCTTCATTCAGAGAAAGCTCCAGCCGGTAGTGGCCTCCTGCTTTCCGGAAGAGCCCGGAAGAATCTGCCGGCTTCCAGCCCACAAGGTCAGACGCCAGGTAAAAGCAGTCATCTCTCCCCGGGTTTTCCAGCTCAAAGACCACTTTCTTCTGCGCCTGTACCCAGAATGGCAGAAGAAACAGGAATATAGTCCATTTGTTCATGCATATAATTATAAGTTCCGAATGCCGGGAGGGCGGCCAACCCATGGGTATCTCACCTTTCAGGGTTGTTTTTACGCACAAACATCCGGCGGAGTCCTGCTAAATTACAACATTCACGATCCGTTTCGGCACCACGATGATTTTTTTCAATGGTTTTCCCTCCATCCAGCGGATCACCTGCTCATTCGCCAGCACTTCCTTCTCGATCTCCTCTTTGGAGGCATCGGCCGGGAAGGTAAGGCTTACACGTACTCTGCCGTTGATCTGAACCGGGTACTCAAAAGCATCTTCCTTCAGGTATTCCGGATCCCAGGCGGGGTAAGCGGTCTGGGTAACCGAGCCGGTTTCTCCCAGATAGTCCCACAGCTCTTCTGCAATATGCGGTGCATACGGTGAAATGAGGATAAGCAGGTCTTTCAGTACGGCCCTGGAATGACATTTCTGATCGGTAAGCTCGTTCACACAGATCATAAAGGTACTCACCGAAGTATTAAATGAAAAATGCTCGATATCTTCCGCCACCTTTTTGATAGCCTTATGAAGCGTTTTCAGGCTGTCTCCGGACGGAGCCGTCTCGTTTACGATATACCGGCCGTTCTGATCAAAAAACAGGCGCCACAACTTCCGAAGGAAACGGCTGGTACCTTCAATGCCTTTGGTGTCCCAGGGCTTGCTTTCAGTTAGGGGGCCAAGGAACATCTCGTATAAACGCAGGGTATCGGCTCCGTAGCGTTCCACCAGGGTATCCGGGTTGACCACATTGAATTTAGACTTCGACATTTTTTCTACTTCAGAACCACAGATATATTTTCCCTCTTCCAGGATAAACTGCGGATCCTCACCGATGTCATTACGCGTAGCTTTGAATTTTTCTATATCCAGCACATCGCCGTCTACGATGTTCACATCCACATGCAGCGGAGTCACTTCATAATTCTTTTTCAATCCATAAGACACAAAAGTAGGCACATTTGTTCCCTTTACCCGGTATACAAAGCTTGACCGACCCTGGATCATCCCCTGGTTGATCAGCTTTTTGGCAAACTCCTCTTCCTTTACCAAACCCAGGTCTTTCAGTACCTTATTCCAGAAACGGCTGTAGAGCAGGTGCCCGGTGGCGTGTTCGGTACCGCCCAGGTAGAGATCAATATCTTTCCAGTAATCCAGGGTTGCTTCAGAAGCAAAAGCCTCTTCGTTTTTCGGATCCATATAACGGTACCAGTACCAGCTGCTTCCGGCCCAGCCCGGCATAGTGCTCATTTCGAGAGGATAAGCCGTATTTTCTCCTTCGGGTGTGTAGCTCCAGTTCTGCGCCCTTCCCAATGGCGGTTCCCCGGTCTCGGTAGGCTGGTACTTATCAATTTCGGGCAGAATGAGCGGCAGATCCTTATCCGCCACCAGGTAAGGAATTTCCCTTCCTGCAGCATTGGTTTTGAAATACACCGGCACAGGCTCACCCCAGTAACGCTGACGCGCAAACACGGCATCGCGCAAACGGTAGTTCACCTTTCCTTTCCCGATCTTATTCTCTTCCAGCCAGGAGATCAGCCTGACCGTAGCTTCCTTATACTCCAGGCCATTGATCATCCCTGAATTGATGTATTTTCCTTCCTTGGTCGCATCTGCCTGGGTTTCGATATCCTGCTGGGTATCGAGGATAGGAAGGATAGGCAACCCGAAGTGCGTGGCAAAATTCCAGTCGCGCTGGTCGCCGGAAGGTACCCCCATCACCGCACCGGTTCCATAACCGGCCAGCACATAATCGGCTATCCAGATCGGCACTTTTTCCCCGTTTACGGGGTTGATGCAGTAGCTGCCGGTAAATGCCCCGGAGACCGTTTTCACATCGGCTACCCGGTCCAGCTCGGAACGCTTCTGGGTTTCTTCCATATATTTCCGGATCTCTGTGGCCTGTTCAGGCGTGGTCAGCTCAGCTACCCACTCATGCTCGGGCGCCAGCACCAGGAAACTCACCCCGTAAATAGTATCCACCCGTGTGGTAAATACTTCTATTTCCTTTTCCGAATCCTCCACTTTGAACCGCACAGAGGCGCCGGTCGACTTCCCTATCCAGTTCCGCTGCTGATCTTTCAGCGACTCCGACCAGTCTATGGTATCCAGACCGGATATCAGCCTGTCGGCATAAGCGGTAATACGCATCATCCACTGGCTCATCTTTTTCTGAATAACAGGGTACCCTCCCCTTTCAGAAACACCGTCTTTCACCTCATCGTTAGAAAGAACCATACCCAGCGCCGGACAGAAATTCACTACCGAGTCAGCCAGGTAGGTCAGCCGGTAGTCGAGTGATACCTCATATTTCTTCTCTTCCGGCCAGCTGTTCCATTCGTCTGCTGTAAACCGGGGCAAATCATCTGCCGTCACGGCATTTACGGCCGCCGTTCCACCACCGGCAAAACGCTCATACAACGTATGAATATCTTCCGCCTTGTCGGTATCCCGGTTATACCAGCTGTTAAAGATCCGGCTGAAGATCCACTGGGTCCATTTGTAATATTCAGGGTCAGAAGTACGTACTTCTCTTGACCAGTCGTAAGAGAAACCTATATTTTTCAGCTGCGAAATGTAGGTTCTGATATTCTGTTCGGTAGTCACTGCCGGATGCTGCCCGGTCTGGATGGCATACTGCTCGGCAGGCAGGCCGAATGAGTCAAAGCCCATGGGATGCAGCACGTTGTATCCTTTCAGTCTTTTATAGCGGCTGAATATATCTGAGGCAATATAACCCAGCGGGTGCCCCACGTGCAGTCCTGCCCCTGAAGGATAAGGAAACATGTCCAGTACGTAGTACTTGGGTCGTGAAGCGTCAATATCTACTTTGTAGGTCTGATTTTCTTCCCAGTATTGTTGCCATTTTTTCTCGATTTCCCGGTGATTATATTCCGCCATTTTGCCTGATTAATTCTAAAAATGCTGCAAAATTAAGGGAAATCCGGCTTGAAAGCTAATAAAATACGCCGCTAAGATTATTTTATAACCTCCCGGTACTTTGTCCAGAGCACATCGGCCACCTTTTCATGCCCTCCTGCATTGATATGGTCATCAAAATAGAAGTAATCTTCATGGTTCAGCACCGGCCCGAGATTCACAAAGTGGATGTCTTCCACGCCATGCTGCTTTGCATAGGTTTCAAACCGCTGAATCAGGCCCGGATCGGTGTAAAAGCTGCCTGTATAGGTTAGGATGACCGGTACGTTCTTTATTTCCCTGATTTCAGTCAGGATAGAGTAAAACTCCGATAAAAAAGCCGGGAACTCATCGTGATTACCTTTCAGCGCCTCTTCTGTGGCGTCAGGCGCTTTGATACCTGCCACTGCATTCAGCAGCGCCGTTTTCAGGTACCTGAACGGTACCTTTGCAATATACTTTCTGTTATCGGCCACCTGGGCATCAAAATCTGCCTGTGTACGTGATCCGAGGCGATTATTTTTGATATAGAAATTATTCTCCTCCAGGTCGGTGTCGTGAAACTGGATAATAATGGCTTTCAAAGAGTCGGTTTGTGTGCGTGCCAGCATCCGCATTTCCCGGGCCGTGCCGTACGAGGAAACCCCGGTATTGAGGCATTTCAATCCCGATTTTTTCTCAAAAACGGCCGGAAAGCTCTGGTCCTGTTCTACTCCCCAGCCCATGGTGAAGGAGTCGCCCAGGAAAATCACCGCAGGCAGCTGAAGACTGGCTGCATCGTCACGTACGCCCAGCTCATTTACATCATAGGCCGTATTGAATTCAAAAGATTTAAAGCCCGACCGTCCCGGCCTGAGTGTATAAAACAATTCGCTGTCATAGCGTGCCGATTCTTCCTGGAACTGGATCATGGAGCGGTTATTCAGCGCCACCCGTTTAAAATGCCCCAGCCAGCCGCTCAGCTTTGCTTTTTCGGGCAGAAACCCGGCTCCGAAGTTTAAAACTACCGCATAAGTCAGCTCCCAGACTACAAACAGCAGGATAAATACCCACCATTTCAGATTAAAGCTTTTGGCCAGCAGGTAGCCCAGTACCAGCAGGCACAGACCGAACCCGTAAGGCTGAACCCAGGTCTGCAGCAGGGCCGTCACCCCCGGCCGGTGGGGAATAGTGAACAGGTCGGCCCTGAAAACAAATATAACCATCCCCAGAAGAGCCAGAACCGCCCCGATCAGGTATTTCTGTGATTTTGTCATTGCTATATTACTTAAATATGTTATTTAAACCGCCCAGCTCCGCTGGCTCATTTATACTATTTCACCTCAATTTCCCATATTCTGAACCCGTTAGGTGGCACAGCAACCTCCAGGCTTATCTCCGTTTCTACCCGGATTTCCGTTTTTCCGGCGGCTTCAAAAAGGGGCTTGAACTTCATACGGATCTGTCCTTCTTTAAATACTTCCCGGGGAAGCTTCAGCGAGAACTCCCTTTCGTTCTGTAGATCAAAGTTGTAAACGAACAGCAGGCATTGTTTTGCCGAAAAACGAAGATAGGAATAAATTACCCGTTCATCATAGCCCCGGCTTTTCCCGAAGCCGTTCAGGTATTGCAGGTCATGAAATTCACCTGCATATACAGCTTCATTTTTTTGTATAAACTGAAGCAGCCGTTCATAGTAATTCCGTATGGCCGCCGTCTTTGTATCCAGCGAATCCGCAGAGTAGCCGGCCAGCCAGGATTGCACTTCAGGCAATGCCCAGAAATCAAAAATGGTGGTACGGCCGTCATTCCCCTGGAAACCCTCGGCCTTATCGGGCTTAACGCCAAACTCCTGTCCGGCATAGATCATCACGGGCCCGGTATGGAGAGTAGCCGAAAGCATCATCGCGGCATAGGCCGACTCCGGCGCTTTACCAAATTGGGCAGATGCGATCCGCTGTTCGTCGTGATTTTCAAGAAAACGCAGCATTTTCCGGGAAAACAGTCCCGATTCTTCCTGCCATACCCGGGTGATGTCCATGGCATTTCCGTGCCCTTCTATCAGACGCCGGAGAGCATCGTACAGTCCCACCTTATCATAGAGGTAATCGAAATTCCCGAAGTCCAGGTAATTCCGGTATTCCGCTGGATTATAGATCTCGGCAATAAAGATCACACCGGGATACCCGGCTTTTACCTGCGGGATCACCCAGTGCCAGAATTCCACGGGCACCATTTCTGCCATATCGCAGCGAAAGCCGTCTACTCCCTTCGCCGACCAGAAAAGCAGGATATCCAGCATCTGGTGCCAGGTAGCAGGAATAGGATCAAAATGTTTCCTTCTGCCGTTTTGGTAGTCCACCCCGTAATTCAGCTTTACGGTCTCAAACCAGTCGTTAATACCGGGGGCTTCCGAAAAAACATCATTCCCGGTGGCTTTCGCCGGGTATTCGGTATACGGCTGCTCAAAAGCTACCGGCGGGTTTACGCCATCCGGAACCACAAACGCCTTTCCCGGGATATAGTAAAAATTATTGGAAGGACTGAAAGCCCTGGTATCATCGTCTTTTTGTCCAAAGTCGGTTACCCCGGCGGGTCCGGCATCCGACTTGTACTGACGGGCCACGTGATTGGGCACAAAGTCAATAATGGCCTTCAGCCCGGCTTTATGCGTCCGCTGTACCAGGGCTTCAAATTCGGCCATGCGCCGGCTTACGTCTTCTGCCAGGTAGGGATTCACATCATAATAGTCTTTGATGGCATACGGAGATCCTGCGATCCCCTTGACCACCTGGGGATGATCTTTGGCTATGCCGAATGCCGAAAAACCGGTCATGGTGGCGTGCTCTACCACACCGGTATACCAGATATGGGTTACGCCGAATTCCTTCAGTGACTTCAGGGCATCCGTGTTTATATCCCCGAATTTACCCGTCCCATTTTCCGAAAGAGTGCCATAAAATTTGTTGGTAGTATTTTTATTTCCGAAAACACGTAAAAAAATCTGATATACCGAAATTTTATCCACAAAGTAATGATTATTAATGATTAATGGTTAATGGTTAATTATAAATGACAAATTCCCTGTTAGCAATTTAACATTACAATTTAGCATTAAATTTACTTATTTTGCGACTCAAAAGTACAATAAAATATGGCAAGAACAGCCTTTCTTTTTGATTTAGATGGTGTCCTGGTAGACACAGCCGTGTTTCATTACCAGGCCTGGAAAAGGCTTACCGGGGAGCTCGGTTTTGATATTGATGAAGCGTTTAACGAAACTCTCAAGGGAATCAGCCGGATGGATTCACTGGAAAGGATTCTTGATTACGGTAAAGTGACATTAACACAAGAAGAAAAAGAAACCTGGGCGAAAAGAAAAAATGAGTGGTACCTGGAGCTGGTCAGTCAGATGACCTCTGCTGATGTACTTCCGGGTGTAGAGGATTTTCTTAAAGCTGCGCAAAGCCGGAATATTAAAATTGCGCTGGGTTCTGCAAGCAAAAACGCATCCGTTATTCTCGAAAAAACGGGGATTTTACCTTATTTTGATGCTCTTGTGGATGGCAACCATGTTTCAAGAAGCAAGCCCGATCCCGAAGTATTTCTTAAAGGAGCCGAAGCCTTAAAAGTCCCTGAAGCCGAATGTGTAGTTTTTGAAGATGCTTACGCAGGCATTCAGGCGGCTAAAGCGGCCGGGATGTATGCAGTGGGTATCGGGAGAGTGGAAGTATTGAGCAATGCGGATGTAGTTATTCCGGGTTTTGCCGGAGTTATACCTGAAAAATTTATTTCCTGACATCTGGTTTTTATTAGGACCGGGTCTCCTCGAATCCCTCTGGAGAATGTATGTACTATGAATTTAAGCCTTAGGATTTGTATATTGATTGGGAAACTTCAAGTTGGGGCTATTATTAAACTTCAATGAAAATCTGTTAAAAAACGGACTGAAACGTCTCATTTTATAATCAATAGCGACCCATTAAATACAAAATAATAAAACGGCACTTCATATCCATTTAACGCTTTGTATCTTTCGGGGATGTTTGTGAAAAATATATCTGAATGAAAAACTATCTGAAATACGACGACTGGAAAATCCGGGAAGACCACTTCCATGCCGAATACAATGAAGTAACCGAAAGCATTATGAGCCTCGGAAACGGGAAGTTCGGAGTGCGCGGGAACTTTGAAGAAAAATTTACGGGACACACCCTGCAGGGCAGCTATGTGGCCGGCGTGTGGTTCCCTGATAAAACGCGTGTAGGCTGGTGGAAAAACGGATACCCCGACTATTTCGCCAAAGTGATCAACTCCGTTAACTGGATAGGCATCGATATTGAAACAGACGGAGAAATCATTGACCTCGCCCGGGTCAGAATTCTGAGTTTCTATCGCGAGCTCGACGTAAAAAGAGGCGTTTTTTCCAAAGACATTACCATTGAAACCGGAAACGGAAAACAGCTGCAGATCAGCAGCCAACGGTTCTGCAGCATCAGCAATTACCAGGCAGCGCAAATCAACTACGAAGTAAAAGCCCTGAATTTCGAAGGCAAAGTGACCCTGATTTCCTACCTCAACGGGGATGTCAGAAACAAAGATTCCAATCACGATGAACGTTTCTGGAACAGTGTGAAAACATCAGGAGGGACCGATCACGCCTACATTCAGGTTCAGACCAGGCCCAACTCCTACCAGGTACCCCGGTTTGACGTTGGCGTGGCCATGAGCAATACCGTATATCACGAAAGCCGGCAGCTGCATTCTGATTTTACGGAAAGTGAAAAATACGTGGCGCTGAGGTATGAAGCAACACTTAAGCAGGAAGAAAACCTGAAATTGCAGAAAAACGTGGTGATCGTCAATTCGAACGACTTTCCACCGGAGGACCTGCAGGCGGAAGCTGAAAAAAGCCTGCAGTCGTTGAATGCTTCTGCCCTGCTGGCTGATCATGAAAACGCCTGGCAAAAGGCTTGGGAAAATTGTGATATCGCGATTGAAGGCGATGTTTCCGCCCAGATCGGCATCCGCTTTAATATTTTCCACCTGTTGCAAACCTATAACGGCACCGACTCCCGCCTGAATATCGGACCGAAAGGCTTTACCGGCGAAAAATACGGCGGCGTAACCTATTGGGACACCGAAGCGTATTGTATCCCCTTCTACCTGGCTTCCAGCGATTTTTCTGTGGCCCGTAACCTGCTGGTTTATCGCTATAATCACCTGCAAAAAGCCATAGAGAATGCAAGGAAATTAGGTTTCACAGACGGAGCCGCGCTATATCCTATGGTGACCATGAACGGTGAGGAATGTCATAATGAATGGGAGATCACATTTGAAGAGATTCACCGGAACGGTGCCATTGCCTACGCCATCTACGATTATATCAATTACACCGGTGACGAAAGCTACCTGGCCGAATACGGGCTGGAAGTGCTGATCGGCATATCACGCTTCTGGTCGCAGCGGGTTCACTGGTCGGAGGACAAGCAGAAATATGTAATGCTGGGAGTAACCGGTCCCAATGAGTATGAAAATAACGTCAATAACAACTGGTACACCAACTACATTGCCGTATGGACGCTGAAATACACCCTGGAAGCCTTTGACAAGGTGAATAACCTGGCGGGTATCCTGGACAAGACGGCTTTCCGGAAAGAAGAAGAAACCGCCCGCTGGAAAGACATTATTGAAAAGATGTATTTCCCGTACGACAGCTCACGGAATGTATTTCTGCAGCAGGACGGCTTCCTCGACAAGGAACTGCTCACCGTGGACCAGCTTACAGAACGCCCTATTAACCAGAAGTGGTCGTGGGACAGAATATTACGTTCCTGCTTTATCAAGCAGGCGGATGTTTTACAGGGGCTTTACTTCTTTGAGGAAGATTTTGACAGGGATACCCACCGCCGGAATTTCGATTTCTACGAGCCCATGACCGTACATGAGTCGTCGCTTTCACCCTGCGTGCATTCCATCCTGGCCTGCAAGCTGGGCAAGACGGAAAAAGCTTACGAAATGTACTTTCGCACCTCGCGCCTCGATCTCGACGATTATAATAATGATACCGAAGACGGGCTGCACATCACGTCTATGGCGGGTACCTGGCTGTCGGTGATCAAAGGCTTTGCCGGTATCCGGATCAAAAATACAGAGCTCGAGATTCACCCGCATCTGCCCGAACAGTGGAAGTCGCTGACGTTCAGAATGGGAACGAAATCAGGTCTGAAAGAGATTTATATTGACCATGAGGGCTACCGGGTGAAAGAAATTTAACTGACCTGTTGGAAGATACCGAAGGTGCTTATAAAGCATGCAAAATGCGAGGCGTTGCGGCAGAATTATGTGGG
>JBEBRR010000046.1:0-32502 GCA_040394735.1 Leadbetterella byssophila | reverse complement strand
GAAGACCAGACCGCCATAGCGCCGGGCTACCTGCAGAAAGAGTGGACGGAAAACGGAAGGAAGTACTTCCATTACAAAATGGATAAACCCATTCAGAACTTCTATGCCTTCAACTCGGCACGCTATGATGCCAGGAAGGAAAAATATAAAGGGATTAACCTGGAGATCTACTACCAGAAAGGCCATGAGTATAATCTTGACCGGATGATCGCATCACTGAAGCATTCGCTGGACTATTATACGGAGAACTTCAGTCCTTATCAGCACCGCCAGGTGCGTATCGTGGAATTCCCACGGACGGGCGGAAGTTTTGCGCAATCATTTCCCAATACCATTCCGTATTCAGAGGAGGTGGGTTTTATTGCCTGGGTGGACGAGGATAAGCCCAATGCGGTAGATTACCCGTATTCCATCACCGCTCATGAGCTGGCGCACCAATGGTGGGCTCACCAGGTGATTGGCGCCAACGTAAAGGGGGCTACGCTGATGTCGGAGTCGCTTTCGGAGTACAGCTCCCTGCGGGTGCTGGAAAAACGTTACGGGAAATTCCAGATGCGGAAGTTCCTCAAAGACGCGCTGGACAACTACCTGCTGGGACGGGCCGCCGAATGGAAAAGTGAGAACCCGCTCATGTATAATGAGAACCAGCAGTATATTCATTATAACAAAGGCTCGTTGGTTCTTTATGCCATGAGCGATTACCTCGGGGAGAAGAATTTCAATAACATCCTGAAAGGGTATATTCAGGAAGTGGCTTTCCAGGAGCCGCCATACACCACCTCCCTGGAATTTGTAGATCATATCCGGAGAGCTACGCCCGACAGCCTGCAGTACCTCATCAAAGACATGTTTGAGACCATTACCCTGTATAACAATAAAGTGAGTAAGGTGGCCTCAAAGCAGCTGCCTGACGGCAAATACCAGGTGGATATCGAATTTAAAGTGGCCAAGTACCGCACGGATAAGAAAGGGAAACGGGTGTATGCAGATGCTGACGGAAAAACCCTGACCGACGGAACCGGAAAAAAGGACTTGAAATCTTTACCGTTGGCGGATTATATTGAAGTAGGAATATTCGGAGAAAAGAAGAAAAAAGGCAATTACGAATACGAGAATGAGATTTTCCTGAAACGGTATAAGATCAATAAAATCTCCAACAAAATTTCAGTGATCGTAGATGAAAAGCCGGTGGAAGCCGGGGTGGATCCGTATAATAAACTGATCGATACGGATTCTAATGATAACCGGAGGGGAATCTGAAAAGGCCTGTGCGATCTGTGAGGTTTATTTTGCGTTCACGGATCGCACAGAATTTCACAAATGATAGTATTTTACTTCTACAAAATCCCGGTAAAGACTAAATGACCGGGTTTTCCGGAAACCGTTTTCCTGCATGATCTTTTCTATCGGGGGCAATGCAGATACCTGTACATCTGCTACTGTCCTGAAAAAGAAATACATGGATTTCAACAATATTTTTTGCCAGAAAACCGGTGTTTCTGTATAATCTATAATCACGATCTCTCCGTCTGTGGAGAGAAAGGGCTGCAGGTGGGCTATGAGCTCTTTTGCCCGTTCCGGGAGAAAATTATCCAATAGAAAGGGGAAAAGGATGACATCATAGGTGCCATCCGGTTGAAAGTCAAAAATATCCCGGTGGATAAAACGGGTATTCGAAGCAGTTCTGAGCTGTGCCAGACGAATCATTTCCCCCGAAATTTCTACAAAATCTATGGCACCGGCCCATCCCGGTAAATGCTTCAGAATTTCGCCGTCGCCTCCGCCGGCAATGAGCAAGCGGGTGCCGGAAGGCAGGCGTTGCAGCGCCAGGCGTTGTGCGTCGATCAGGGCGTTTCCAAAAACAACTTTGCTCAGAGGCTGATACCAGCGGGCAATACGGCCGTAATTCATAGGCAGGAAATCTGGCCCTGTAAGGCGAGGCATATAAGTACATAACCCGGGAGCTCAAAGCTATAAAACTTCTGTGTGTACTTATATGCCTTATATGGTTTACAAAGTAATCTCCAGTACTTCCACTTCCACCACGCCACCGGGGGCCTGAATTTCAGCTTTTTCTCCGGCTGCTTTGCCCAGCAAACCTTTGGCAAAAGGTGAATTGATGGAAATCTTTCCCTGCTTCAGGTCGGCTTCCTCTTCTGCTACCAGCGTATATTTCATGGTAGCCTTATTCTTCAGATTTTTGATCTTTACAGTGGTCATCAGGGATACTTTGGAGGTATCGATCGTGGTTTCATCCAGAATGCGGGCTTTGGCAAACAACTCTTCCAGCTTTGCAATTTCAGTTTCCAGCAGCGCCTGTGCGTCTTTCGCTGCGTCATATTCCGCATTTTCAGACAGGTCTCCCTTGTCTTTCGCTTCGGCCAATGCCTTTGAAACCTCCCTTCTTCCTTTCGTTTTAAGGTCGTTTAATTTATTTTTTAAATTATCATATCCCTCTTGCGTATAATATTGGTATGACATGATTATCAAGATTTAGATGGTTAACGTAGTAAAAAAAATTACCCACCGTTTTGCCGGGGGTAGAAAAAAAAAGAACGGTTTAAAACCGTTCCTGAAAATGGTATTTCATTTCAGAAACTGCTTTCTAAGTCTGACCAGATTTTTTAATATCGTTTCTTCTCATTAGCTAATAACTTTCATGCAAAGATATAAATTATTCTTTACGTGTCAAGTATTAAAATCCGAAGCTCCGGATTATCTATAAAACAAAAAAAGGAAAGTTTAGTTCAATAATTAAAGACCCTTAACGGCTTTAACGACATTGTTAATAATATTGTTTAAATTTGTCATCATTTTTTAAAACTTAAAAGTCAGAAATGTATGGCACAGTATGATGTGGTGATTTTAGGTAGCGGTCCCGGCGGATATGTAACGGCTATCCGGGCGTCACAGTTAGGGTTAAAGGTAGCAGTAGTGGAGAAAGAGAATTTAGGAGGAGTGTGCCTTAACTGGGGATGTATCCCTACCAAAGCATTATTAAAGTCGGCCCAGGTTTTTCAATATATTCAGCATGCGGAAGATTACGGTATTAAAGTAGGGAAGGCAGATGCTGATTTTTCAGCGGTAATAGCCCGTTCAAGAGGCGTAGCTGACGGCATGAGCAAAGGCGTACAGTTCCTGATGAAAAAGAATAAAATTGATGTTATCAATGGTTTCGGAACGGTAAAGCCGGGGAAGAAAGTGGAGGTGAAAGATAAAGACGGTAAAATCAGCACGGTAGAAGGCAAACACATTATCATCGCTACCGGCGCCCGCGCCCGTCAGCTCCCTAATGTGCCGATAGACGGAGAGAAAGTAATTGACTATCGCAAAGCCATGGTCCTGGAAAAGCAACCGAAATCCATGGTGGTGATCGGTTCCGGTGCTATCGGAGTAGAATTTGCCTACGTATATGCCAGCATGGGCACTAAGGTGACCATCGTGGAGTTTATGCCGAATATTGTTCCGGTTGAAGATGAGGACGTTTCCAAAGAGCTGGCCAAGCAATACAAAAAGCTGGGGGTTGAAATCCATACCAGCTCCAGCGTGGAGAAGGTGGATGTGTCCGGGAAAGGGTGTGTTTCTACCGTGAAAACACCGAAAGGAGAAATTACCATTGAATCGGATATCGTACTTTCTGCCGCCGGAATCCAGTCTAATATTGAAGGAATAGGCCTGGAAGAGGTGGGTATTGCTACCGATAAAGGAAAAATCCTGGTAGATAAGTATTACCAGACCAACGTGCCCGGATATTACGCTATCGGTGACGTAGTGCCCGGACAGGCGCTGGCGCACGTAGCATCAGCCGAAGGCATTATCTGTGTGGAGAAAATTGCGGGTCATCATCCGCAGCCGCTGAACTACGGCAATATCCCGGGATGTACCTACTGTACACCGGAGATCGCTTCAGTAGGTTTAACCGAAAAGGCAGCAAAAGAAAAAGGGTATGAGATCAAAGTGGGTAAATTTCCGTTCTCAGCTTCCGGAAAAGCCAAAGCTGCCGGCGCTCCCGAAGGTTTTGTGAAAGTGATTTTTGATGCCAAGTACGGAGAGTGGCTGGGTTGTCATATGATCGGTGCCAACGTGACCGAGATGATCGCCGAGGCGGTAGTGGCCCGTAACCTTGAAACCACGGGGATGGAAGTGCTGAAGTCAGTACATCCGCACCCTACCATGTCAGAAGCTATTATGGAGGCTACGGCAGCGGCTTATGGCGAGGTGATCCATTTGTAAGAGAAATTGAAGATTCTTATAAAGGCTTCCGGCTTGCCGGAAGCCTTTTATATTTAACCCTTTTACCCCGTGAGGGATTATATCATTGTCAGGCCAGCAGGTACCTGTCTTCCATCTCATGCGCAAAAACCCTTAAAACCCGGGCCAGAACCAAAAGAATCAGGGTTTTTGAAGCCTGTTTAAGGGAGATTCCGGCTATCCGTGAAAATTCACTGAGCGTGATGGTCTGGTTCTGATCCAGGTATTTCATAAGGATATCCTCCTTCTCCCCGTAGTGGAACCGGTAACTTTTTTCCTTAAGCCGTTCTTTCAGGATTTCGCGCACCTCCCGGCTGGCCTGGATGGAGCGGTCTGCATTTCTGACATACACTTTCCGGTCTTCTTCTTTACCCGTAGGGTTAAAATAAACCAGGGCATCCACACTTTTTTTAATATGATAAGCCAGTACCGGGCGCCCGTTTTCCAGCATCACTTCTTCACGGGTATAGTAAACACGGGGAGAAATATAACGGGCAAAGCCCTTTTCCATTACAAAACTGTCTTCGTCGGGAAATTTCAGTCCGGAGAGGTCGCCGTTGTCTGCTACTCCGAGGAGAAGCGTTCCCCCGGCGGTGTTGGCAAAGGCCACCACCTCCCGCATGATCTTATCAGGGTGGGTGGTTTTAAGCTTGAATTCCAGTTGGCTTCCTTCCCCGTCCCTGACCAGTCGTTTTAAGTCTCTTAACTCTAAACTTTTGGGAGCTATCATCTCGAAACTGTTTATTCAAAACTAAGAAAAAGCGTGAGAATATCCGTCAAAAATTCATTATTTATTTTGTTCGTGAATGGTGCCGATCATTCCTTCCAGCTGAGCCCTTCTTTCTTCCGATGATTCAGGATATTCCAGGTTGAGGCTTTCCAGGTTTTCGATCATGATCCTGGCCACCATCAGGCGCATATTCTTTTTGTCATCAGCCGGAATAACATACCAGGGATTCCGTTTTGTGGAAGTTTCGTTGATCATGTCCTGGTAGGCATTCATATAATCATCCCAGAAGTCACGTTCCTTAATATCCCCCTCCTCAAATTTCCAGTTTTTAGAGATGTCCTCTATGCGTTCAATCAGCCTTTCCGACTGTTCCTCGCGCGAGACATTCAGAAAAAACTTAATTACTTTTATACCGTTATTGCTGAGGTATTTTTCAAAATTTTTGATGTCTTCATAGCGGTCCTTCCAGACGTCTTCTGTAATCAGCTCATCAGGAATGCGCTGCTGGGTGTGCAGGATTTCAGGATGAACCTTCACTACCAGAACCTCCTCATAGTAGGAACGGTTAAATACCTGGAGGGAGCCGCGCTCGGGCAGCTGTTTAAAGCACCGCCACAAATAATCGTGGTTTAACTCCTTGGTGCTGGGCCTTTTGAAGGAATAAAATTTCATCCCCAGCGGATTTACATTTTTGAAGACGGCTCTCATGGTGCCGTCTTTCCCGGCTGCATCCATGGCCTGGAAAATCACCAGCACACCATATTTGGAATTAGCGTAGAGTTTGGTCTGGAGGGCATCCAGCTCATCCTGAAGTCCGGCCAGCATTTCCAGGTATTCTTCTTCAGAGTCGTAGAAGTCTTTGACTTTCGTTTTTGCTTTTTTTATACTGAATTTCCCTTTCCCGTCTTCGCGGAGCTCTTCCGGCTTGAATTTTTTCATATGTATAAAATCAGTAATGAGTTGGGTGATGAGTTCCGTGTCTATGAATGGCCGGCAGAACAACAAAAAATGCACCTTTCGGGGTGCATTTTTTATTCCTGCCTAATATTCATCCTCATTAAAGAAGAAGTCTTCTTTGGTGGGATAATCCGGCCAGATCTCTTCGATATTTTCGTACGGTTGTCCGTCATCTTCTAATTCAGATAAATTTTCTATGACCTCATTAGGGGCTCCCGACCTGATCGAGAAATCAATGAGTTCATCTTTAGTTGCTGGCCATGGGGCATCTTCCAGGTAGGAAACAAGTTCTAGCGTCCAATACATATTCCCATTAAGTTTAAAATTGACAATTCATTTTGAAATCGGCTGCAAAAGTAAAAAAAACTTTAATCTAAAAACGTATTAAAGAAAAAAAATTGCTTTATTGAAAAAGTTAATTTGTGCATATTAAGTAGGGCGCTTTCTTTCAAATAATTACATAAAAATGACGGGACAAAATAGCTACAAAAAACTGGAGATTTGCTGTTATAGCGTACTTTCCTGCCAGCATGCAGAGGAGGGGGGGGCAGATCGTATTGAACTTTGCGGAAGCAGGCCTGAGGGAGGGGTTACGCCAAGTTACGGTACGGTTAAGACCGTTTTGGAGCAGGTGACGATTCCCGTGTACGTTATGATTCGTCCGCGGGGTGGCGATTTTCGCTTTAATGAGACAGAGAAAGCCAGCATGCTGGAAGATATTAAAATACTAAAAACATTACGGCCGGGCGGATTTGTGATTGGTGCGCTACTTTCTGACGGAACCCTGGACCTGGAAACAATCAAAGAACAGTTAGAAGCAATAGGAGATTTCCCTGTTACTTTTCATAGGGCATTTGATATGTGTAAGAACCCGGAAGAGGCGATAGACGTGTTGGCGGGTTTGGGAATAGAAAATATTCTAACTTCCGGCCTTTACCAGAATGCATCGGAAGGAGTTGAAAATCTGGCCAGATTCAAAGAGATAGCAGGGGGAAGAATTCATATTATGGCGGGCAGTGGTGTGACTCCGGAAAATATTATACAAATTTCTAAAGCGGGTGTGGATGCGTTTCATTGCGCAGCTAAGAAGAGTTTTCCAAGTACAATGACCTTCCGGAATGAACGTATAAATATGGGAGGGGACAAATCAGTAGATGAGTTTGCGATTTATGAAGCAGATATAGATTTGATCCGCAGCGCCAAAAAGCTTATTGAAACAATATCAGCAGGCTGACCGAGTGGGTTTTCATGCTTTTGACATGTTCCAGGAAATGCAGGTTATTGTTTTTCCGGGTCATATCAAACAGGCCATGGGAAAAATGCAGTTCGGGCGTAACCTTAAAATAAGCCCTGAAAATTTCCAGTCCCATGCCGTATTCCAGCATGAGATCATTGGTACGGAGTGAAGCGTTGATAACCGATCTGTTGGAGCCCCGCCGCCCGATGGTATTGGTTTCAAAAGCCCAGCGGGTTCCGCCGAAAATGTACATCCGTGAGTTATTCCGGCGTTCAGACTTGTATTTGACATGGAAGGGAATTTCCAGCCAGGCTTTATCTACCTGGGTTTCTTCTACCGCCTTTTTACTGTTCGGATCGCCGGGTGCCCCCGTTATATGGATGATATTTCGTTTTTGCACAGAAATATTCAGAGGCGAAAAGCGGATATCAAAAAAATCGTCTACATAATAATTGATCATAGCACCCGCCCGTATGGCCGTGGTATTGGGTGAAGTAACCGAATAGGTTACTCCTGCCGGGTCTGTCGTGTTTGCGGGAGAAAGGAAAGAAGACTTGAATTTTACATCATAATGTGTGGCGCCAAAACCAATATAATAGCCAAAACGCAAGGGTTTTGCATCATAATTGGGCTGGTGTTTGGGTTTCACCTGGGCTCCGGCGCTGAAGGCCGAAAGAATAAAGAGAAAGCACGTTATTTCTTTCCTATGTAAACTGAACATATGCCAAATGTAAGCGGAACGGCCCTGGTTTCCTTAAATCCTGCTTCCCGGTACACCTTCAGAAAATCTTCCCCGTCAGGAAATGCCTTAACGGATTCAGGTAAGTACGTATATGCAGAACGATCTTTAGAGATCAGTTTGCCGATCAAGGGTAAAATTTTTGTAGAGTAGAACCAATAGGCTTGCTTGAAAAAGTAATTTTTGGGTTTAGAGAATTCTACCACCATGCATGTACCTCCGGGCTTCAGTACCCTGTTCATGTCGGAAAGCCCTTTCAGCAGGTTTTCGAAATTCCTTACACCGAACGAAACGATGACCGTGTCAAAAGTATTGTTGTCAAACAGCAGTTTTTCTGAATCGCCCAGCTGCAATTCTATTTTTTCTTCCAGTCCCAGGCGCCTGATTTTAGCCCGGCCTTCCTCCAGCATACCCTGTGAAATATCGACTCCGATGATCTTTCCGGGCCTCAGGATCCGGTTGGCTTCAATAGCCAGGTCTCCGGTGCCGGTGGCAATATCCAGAACGAGGTCATTCCGGTTGTTTTTGAGCATCGAAAGTGCCTTTTTCCGCCAGTAAATATCTATGCCGCCGCTTAAAACGTGGTTCAGCAGGTCATATTTCCCGGCTACATTGTCAAACATTTCCGTTACCTGCTCTTTCTTGGATCCGGAACTTTCTTTATACGGCACTACGCTACTCATGCTAAAAAATGTTTATTGATTCTTTTGATCAGGCCGGGGCCTTCATAAATAAAGCCGGAATATACCTGTACGAGGCCCGCTCCGGCTTCCCGTTTTTCAAGGGCATCAGGACCCGAATGGATCCCCCCCACACCCATGACGGGGATGTCGCTTTTACTGCGGATATAACGGATGACCTCCGTAGAGCGCTTTCGCAACGGCCGCCCCGAAAGCCCGCCTGCGCCGATGCTTTCCACCTCTTCCCGGGGAGTTTCCAGATTTTCCCTTGACAGCGTGGTGTTGGTAGCTATGATCCCGGTAATGCCGGACAGGGTGACGATTTCTACGATATCGTCCAGCTGGGAGCCGGTCAGGTCAGGGGCAATCTTCAGGAAAACCGGCTTTTTAAATTCCTGGTTTTCTTTCTGCAGCGCCATCAGTATTTCCAGTAGCGGCCCTTTTTCCTGGAGGTCTCGCAGACCCGGGGTATTGGGTGATGAAACATTCACTACAAAATAGTCTACCAGGTCGCGCAGGGCCCGGAATGTGACCAGGTAATCATTCAGGGCAAGGGCATTGTCAGTCAACTTGTTTTTCCCCAGGTTGCCCCCTACAATGATAGATGATTTTCGTTTCCGGAGGTTTTCGGCCAGCCGCTCTATGCCCTCATTATTAAAGCCCATACGGTTGATCAGCGCTGAATCTTTTTTGAGACGAAAAAGGCGGGGTTTGGGATTCCCGTCCTGGGCTTTGGGAGTAACTGTTCCTACTTCCACAAATCCGAAGCCGAGCGCGGCGAGCTCGTCCACCCATTTGCCGTTCTTATCGAAGCCGGCGGCCAGTCCTACCGGGTTCTTAAAGGTAAGACCTGCAAACGAGGTGGTCAGCCGGGCATCATTTACATGAAAAAGAGTCTTTAACAAGGCTTTCCCGCCGGGGAAACGGCAGAGGAGCCGGAGGCAACCCATGGTAAAATAATGGATCTTTTCCGGGTCAAACCGGGAGAGGATCGGGAAGATAACGGCTTTGTACAAAATTCGTAAATTTTCGCAAAATTAAGCGGAATAATCAGCTTTGCCAAGTAAATCATTCATCGTCTCCATCCACCGGAGGCAGGTAGAAGGCCGGAAGCCGGATGTTGTATTTTACGGCCAGGATTCTCAGGATGACGATAATGCCGATACAGATAAAAGTGGTAAACTGGGAATGAAGTCCCGCGGCCTTAATGGCAAAATAAACCCCGGCGCCGAGAATGCAGGCTGTGGCATACAATTCTTTCCGGAAGATGAGCGGCACATGATTCAACAGTACATCCCGGATTACCCCTCCGAAACAGGCTGTAATGGTGCCCAGGGTGATACACAACGGGACATTAAACCCTTTTGCTTCGGCTATTTCCACACCGGCTATGGTGAAAAGGCCGATTCCCATGGCATCAAACAGGAACAGGGTGGTAGGCAGTTTGCGGATATATTTGTGAAAAAACATGGTGCTGACAGCCGTGCAGAAAATCAGCAGCAGAATCCGTTCGCTGGAGAGCCAGCCTACCGGAAGATTGCCGATCAGTACGTCGCGGAGGGTGCCTCCGCCTATGGAGGTCACAAAGGCGATCACCAGTACCCCGAAGGCATCCAGCTTCTTATTCATGGCCATGGTGGCCCCTGAGATGGCAAAAGAGACCGTCCCCAGTATATTAATGATTTTCAGCAGGTCAAGTTCCGGCATTTTTTTTCGTTTACCCTGCAAAATAGCCGGAAGGTTCCGGATATTACAAGCGTCACCCCGGAAAGTTTACAGGATCAGCTTGAAGCCTTCCCCGTGCAGGTTCAGTATTTTTACCCGCTCATCGGCTTTCAGGTATTTTCGTAGCTTGGTAATGTAAACATCCATGCTTCGGGCATTAAAGTAGGAATCATCTCCCCAGATCAGCTTCAGGGCATAGCTGCGACTGACGGTCTGACGGGCATTCTGGCAAAATAGCTTGAGGAGAGCAGTTTCTTTGGTGGTCAGGGGAATTACCCCGTCATCGGAAACCAACGTTCTGGCGTCGGTATCCAGGGTAAATTTGCCGATCGAAAAAACGCTTTGTTCGGGTTTTATTTCACCTGAAGCGGTCCTTTTAAGAATGGCCTTTATACGGAAGAGCAGCTCTTCCATGACAAAAGGCTTGGTGAGGTAGTCATCTGCTCCCAATTCAAAGCCACGGAGGGTGTCTTCTTTCTGGGATTTTGCCGTAAGGAAAATCACAGGGACGGAAGGATCTTTTAAACGGATTTCCCCGGCCAGGGTAAAGCCGTCTTTTTTCGGCATCATGATGTCCAGGATACACAGGGAAAAAATACCTTCCAGGAAGCATTTCAAGGCTTCTTCCCCGTTGACGGCAAGGGTCACTTTAAACCCTTTGGCCTCCAGGTAATCTTTGAGCAGGGCTCCCAGGTTAGGATCATCTTCAGCAAGCAAAAGAGGTGTCATACGTTATTCAGCGGCAGGTAAATGGAAAAGACTGACCCCTCGCCGGGGGCAGATTTCAGACGAACCGATCCCTTATGCATTTCCACCATATTTTTTACATAACTTAAACCCAGCCCGAAGCCCTTCACATCATGAACATCCCCGGTAGGTACCCGGTAAAACTTTTCAAAAACGCGCTCGGCCTCTGAAGCCGGAATGCCTATACCATTGTCCGATATATCAATGCGTACAGAGCTGTTGTCGGGATTAGACGTTTGTACTTTTAAATATACCGTTTCCCTGGAATATTTTAAAGCATTATCCAGGAGATTGTGAAAAATGTTGGTCAGGTGCACCCGGTCACCGTTCAACCGGGTGAATGTAGCCTGTGCATCCATTGAAAAGTGCACATTATCCCGGGTCAGCTGTACTTCCATATTGGCTACCACCCCTTCCAGCAGCTCATGAAGATCCAGCTCCCCGCAACTCAGCGTGATCTGGTCCTGCTCCAGGCGCGCCATTTGCAGCACCCTGTCAATCTGGGAAGCCAGCCGTTGATTTTCCTCTCCGATAATCCCGAGGTAACGGTCGACTTTTTCCTCCGTTTTGACCACATCTTTATCCCGGATCACCTCTAATGCCAGCGAAATGCTTGAGACCGGTGTTTTCAGCTCATGGGTCATATTGTTGATGAAATCATTTTTCACTTTGGCCAGCCGTCTTTCCGAAATAAGGCTATTGGCAGAGTAATAAAAAATGCCGCCCACCAGCATAACCAGTACAGTGGAAATCGTAAAAAGCCCGATCAGGTTTTTATAAATGAAATTTTCTTTTTCAGGGAAAGTCACATATAAAAACTGGTTATTCCAGAAAGAATCTCCCGGAAAAAGGCGAATTCTGTAGCTGTCGGAGAGCAGCGGGGTATTGACGGAAGTCAGTACGATCTGTCCTTTATCTTCTACGGCGTATTGAAAAGGAAGCTTGATGCCCATATTCTGCAGCTCGTCACTCAGCAGGGTGTCGAGCATGAGGTGCCCCATGCGGTCGGGAATGCTTCTTTCGCCCAGTATAAGGTCCTGGATGACTCCCTTAATGAGATCTAGGTTAATGGTCCCTGCGGTGTAGAACTCCTCCGGGAAATGCTCGCTGAGGCCGGCGGAGTCGAGCCAGACATTCATCTGGCGAATTTCATTGTAACGGGATTCCAGGGGTTCATTGCTCTTTATGAAGTTCTTCAGGTTTTCATTTTCCTGCCGGAGTTTTTCATTAATATATTCTGTGGCTTTAATCCTGTTTTCGGGAATTTTTTCGCCCATATTGTCAATTTTTCGGCTAAATTCCCGGAAGAAGGTTTCGTTGTAGATACTGTTCAGGAGAATCCCGTGCTCCAGCATTTTTTTACGCAGCAGGGCGCCGTCTATTTTGCGGGTTTCTTCTGAAAGGGTAATGAGTTTATTCTGATCGCGGCGGGCCAGGCGCTGATGCGCCACATAAAACATTTCTTCCTGTTCTATTTTCCGGACCGTCTCCATAAGGGCGGTTTTCACGTTCCGGTCAAACTGCTCCTTCTGAACCTCAATGGCATTTTTGATCCAATACCCCTGCAGTGCCACGAGCGCCCCCATGGCAAGGATCATGAAAACAATGAGTGAGCTGTTTTTTTTCAAATGTTTTGAAAAGATAATCACCCAAAGTTAACGTGCTGAGGCGTCAGACGGTATGCGTTTAACTTTTTTTAACGGCGAAAGCGGTATACCAGGGAAAGCCGAATGTCGGTCAGTGAAAACTGGAAGCCGCTGCCTGAAGTTTCCTGTAGCTGGTTGGAGAGGCCGTTGGAAGCCACGTATTCCGTTTTCTCTTTCTGGATCATGTATTTGGGCAGGAACTCTCCGGCCACAAAGAGGTTGTCGGCTACTTTTACCAGTACACCGAGGTTACCCCCGGCACCGTAAGACCAGCTGCTTAGCGTAATATCAGTGATCACTTTGTTATCGGGGGTGGTGGCTTCGGTAGACTGGTGGGTGCGGCCGCCGATAAGCGAGAGGCCATAAAGAAATTCCATTCGTGAATTGTACTCCTTACGTCTTTCTATTCCTACCCCCAGGTCATAAGCGGAGTTCCGCTGCTCGTTTACATTGAGGAGTTTTCCGTTGGGGTCTTCCATGCTGATGTTTTCCAGTTTTTTGTGGGAAAAAGAGGCGTTCAGCAGGTCAAACCTCAGATACCAGTCGTTATTAAGGCCATGCTTGTAGGTAAAACCAAAATCAAAATCTTTAAGCGAATTAACGGTAGCATACAGTTCGTTCCCTTTAAAACTGGTCTGTTGGGCAAGTGATGCCCCTCCGGTCAGTAGTAAAAAAGAGTAAAGGAGTAGTTTTTTCAAGGCAGTAATGATATTAGTTCGCAAAACTAATATTCAGAACCGCTCTTTCCAATTATTATTTATCCCAGGTCTGTGGCCAGAAGCTCTGCCAGGTCAAATACCCGGATTTCGTGTTCTTTTTCCCTGAACTTCACCCCGTCAGAAAGCATGGTCATGCAAAACGGACAAGCAACGGCGATGGTCGCGGCCCGGGTTTCGAGGGCATCCTCAGTGCGCTCCACGTTAATATCCTTATTCCCCTTTTCCGGTTCCTTGAACATTTGTGCGCCTCCGGCTCCGCAGCACAATCCTTTGGTGCGGCAGCGTTTCATTTCCACCAGCTCTGCATCGAGGGCCTGGATAACCTCTCGTGGCGCTTCGTAGATATCGTTGGCACGACCCAGGTAGCAGGAGTCATGGTAAGTGATCTTTTGTCCTTTGAACGTACCCCCGGTCACTTTGAGCCTCCCTGAATGGATGAGTTGCTGAAGGTATTCGGAGTGATGAATTACTTCGTAGTTCCCGCCCAGTTCGGGGTACTCATTTTTCAGGGTATTAAAACAGTGGGGACAGGCCGTAACAATCTTCCTGATTTCATAGCTATTCAGCACCTGTATATTTTGCTGGGCAAGCATCTGAAAAGTGAACTCATTTCCTGCCCGGCGGGCAGGATCACCCGTACAGGACTCTTCCGTACCCAGTACAGCAAAACGGATATCAAGGTGGTTCAGTATTTTAACAAAAGCACGGGTCACCTTTTTATACCGGTCATCAAATGAACCGGCACATCCCACCCAGAAAAGAATCTCCGGCTGTTCGCCGCTCATCGCCATTTCGGCCATTGTTTTTATCGGGTATTCCATGCATCGAACTTTGATATTCAAAAATAGTATGCATGCATAATACTAACAAGGAGAAATAGTAAAATTCGAATAAAACCTGGTATTTATCAGTGGGTTTGCATTCTGTAAAGTATTAATTATCAGGCATTAATGTGAAATTTCGTAGTTTGTTTAGATAGGTTCTAAATTTTCGTCATACCGATACGGGGACAGAGGGATTTAAAATCACTTCTCCATAAGCTTTAGCAGGAGGGTACGCTGGTACCGGGGATTATGGTTATCATCCGATACCAGGTAGAGGGTACGTTTCCCGTTTACTGGTTCGCCCCAGGTCATTCCCTCTATGTTGTCAGGCTTCAGAGGAAGTCCCCTGAACCGGGTATCCGGATCCCAGCTGAAGACTTCTCTTTTTTCAGGGAATCTACCGGAGAATTTTACTTCAAAGAGCCTGATGTAGTTATACCGTCCGTTAAAGCAGCGTTCAAGAACCAGCAACTTATCTTTCTCGCCGGGAAAGGCAAGGATTTCCGAAATTCCGTTTCCGAGCGCGGCCCCGCTCACCTGCTGCGGGCTCAGGCAGGCGTTTTTATCCAGAGGATAGCTGTACATTTCCGCCTTTTCCTGATCCCGGCCGGGCCAACGGATCAGTACCGTAGAATCCGGTCCGGCTTCAAAGCCGTACCAGAGATCTTCTGCAAGGGTCAGGCTTTCTATACCGCGGTTGAGTGTGGCAAACGGACTGGTAATCATGCTGTGATCTGCCAGGTTCACGGGCCGGCCGGCAGAGTCAATATAGCCTATACCCGTACTTTCATCGGTTTCAAACGAGTACCAGAGCCGTTCCCCGTCAAGACGCAGGGCCTCTGCATTTTTAACTCCGAAAAAACGAAGGGTGGTATGGATATGCCCCAGGGTGTCCATCCGGAAGAGCCAGGAATATTGGTTTTCAGGAGCCAGGTCAGGGGTTTGCCGGTCAGATACCAGAAGGAGCTCCCCCTTACCTGTCATTTCCAGTCCTGAAATCCCCCCGAAACGGAGATTGGCCGGGAAAGTGTGCCAGTACGAGGAATCGATCACAAAAACGGAATCGGCTTTAATGATCTCAAACCGGCTGACAGACTGGCCGTAGCTGCTAAGGGAAAAGATAAGAAAAACGGGGTATATGAATTTCATAGTGTATATATTTTTTTAACCACAAAGTCATTTTATCCATATAAGAATGAATAAAGAACAGGTATATATTACATATAAGACCGGTTATGGTCTGCTCCGTATCATAGTCTTAAGCATCACTTTGCTTTATATGACTAATATGATTTTGGGGTTCAAAAAAACGCACCGCAGGCCGCCCTACGATAACCGCAATTCCTTTTTCAGAAACTGCCCTGTATAGCTGCCCTTTACCGCTGCTACCTTTTCCGGTGTTCCTTCGGCAATCACTCTGCCTCCGCCATTTCCCCCTTCCGGTCCCATATCAATGATATGGTCGGCAATTTTTATCACATCCAGGTTATGCTCAATAATCAGGATGGTATTGCCCTTGTCGGCCAGCTTCTGAAGCACATCCAGCAGCTTCCGGATATCCTGGAAGTGCAAACCTGTAGTAGGTTCGTCGAGGATATACAGCGTTTTTCCCGTATCTTTTTTAGACAGCTCTTCTGACAGCTTCACCCGTTGCGCTTCACCGCCGGAAAGCGTGGTTGCGTGCTGCCCCAGGGTGATATAGCCCAGGCCCACATCATTCAGGATCTGTACCTTGCGGTTAATTTTCGGCTGATTTTCAAAGAAAGGAATAGCTTCGGCTACGGTCATATCCAGTACATCCGAAATAGATTTTCCTTTGAAGCGGATCTCCAGGGTTTCCCGGTTGAAGCGTTTTCCTTTACAGGTTTCGCAGGGAACGTGCACGTCCGGCAGGAACTCCATTTCAATTTTTTTCATTCCGGCGCCCTCGCAGGTTTCACAGCGTCCGCCCTTAACATTAAAGGAGAACCGGCCCGGCTTGTATCCCCGGATTTTGGATTCCGGCAATTCGGCAAAGAGCGTCCGGATATCCGAAAACATCCCGGTGTAGGTGGCGGGGTTACTGCGGGGTGTACGCCCGATAGGTGACTGGTCTACCTCGATCACCTTGTCGATATGCTCCAGCCCCTCTACTTCTTTGTAGGACAGCGGCTCGCGTTTTGCCCGGAAGAAATGCCGGTTAAGAATGGGGAAAAGCGTTTCATGGATAAGAGAGCTCTTGCCACTGCCGCTTACTCCGGTTACACAGGTAATGGTACCCAGCGGAATTTTCAGGGTAACGTTTTTCAGGTTATGTCCCTTGGCTCCTTTAATGGAGATGAACCTTCCTGATCCCGGCCGGCGTTTTTCGGGAACTTCAATGTTCACCCGCTCACTCAGGTAGTCGGCGGTGACACCGCCGTTGGCAATGAACGTCTGCGGAGAACCCTGGCTCACTACGCGGCCGCCGTGACGCCCTGCGCCCGGGCCGATATCAATGATGTAATCTGACTCCAGCATCATGTCTTTGTCATGCTCTACAATCAGCACGGTATTGCCCAGGTCACGGAGGTCTTTCAGGGCCTTTATCAGCTTGACATTATCACGCTGATGAAGGCCGATAGAAGGCTCGTCCATGATATACAATACACCCACCAGCTGGGTGCCGATCTGTGTGGCCAGGCGGATCCGCTGGGCCTCACCACCCGAAAGAGTTTTCAGGGGCCGGTTAAGAGTAAGATAGTTCAGCCCTATGCCATAAAGAAAACCCAGCCTTTTGCGGATTTCCTTGAGGATCTCCGTGGCAATAATACGCTGCTTATCATTCATTTTCTCTTCTACACCTTCAAACCATAAAGTCAGGTCTGAGATGTCCATTTCTGAAAGTTCGGCGATATTCTTCCCCCCGATCAGAAAATGAAGCGATTCTTTTTTCAGTCTTTGCCCGTGGCATTCAGGGCATTCTTTAATGATCAGGAAGTCTTTGATCCAGTCCTGGATTTTGTCGCTTTCCGACTCCTGCTGGTTTTTCAGAAAAGTGATGATCCCTTCAAATTTTGTATTCCAGTCGGTACCCGGATATTTCTTGGAAGCCACCGCTACGGGCTCTTCGCTGCCGTACAGGATAATCTCCAGCACCTCGCGCGGGATCTTTTCGATCGGGATGCTGAGAGAAGACTTATAGGCTTTCAGAAGGGCTTCTATCTGTTTGAAAATCCACAGGTCGCGGTATTCGCCCAGGGGGGCGATCCCTCCCCGGAGAATAGACAGCGAAGGGTCAGGAATAATAGATTCTTCCGTAATCTCTTCGATCTGCCCCATGCCCTTACAAACCGGGCAGGCCCCGTAAGGGGTATTAAAGGAAAAAGAGTTGGGAGAGGGATCTTCATAGCTGATGCCCGACTCCGGATCCATGAGATTCTGGGAGAAATATTGCACCTGTCCGGCGTCATCTAAAAGAAGAAGCGAACCGCCTCCCAGTTTTAAGGCGGTGCCTACCGACTGGCTGATGCGGTAGCGGTCTTCTTTTTTGGGAATGATCCGGTCTACCACCACCTCTATATCATGAATCTTGTACCGGTCGGTCTGCATTTTGGGGGTGATGTCCTGCACTTCCCCGTCTACCCTGACCTTAGCGTATCCCATTTTAGATATCTGGACGAAAAGTTCGCGATAGTGGCCTTTCCGGCCTTTAACCATCGGGGCCAGAATACTCAGCTTTTGCCCCTCGTAGTGGGTCAGGATCTGTTCGATGATCTGATCCTGGGTTTGCTTTACCATAGGCTTACCCGTAACGTAGCTTACGGCCTCGCCGGCGCGGGCATAGAGCAAACGCAGGAAGTCATAGATTTCGGTGGTCGTGCCGACAGTAGACCTCGGATTTTTGGAAGTGGTTTTCTGCTCAATGCTGATCACGGGAGAAAGACCGTTGATCTTATCCACATCAGGCCGCTCCATATCGCCGATAAAGCTGCGGGCATAAGAAGAAAAGCTCTCCATATACCGCCGCTGCCCTTCTGCGTAAATGGTATCAAATGCGAGTGAAGACTTCCCGCTGCCGCTGATGCCGGTAATCACCACCAGTTGGTTGCGGGGAATGGCTACATCGATGTTTTTCAGGTTGTGTTCCCTTGCACCGAACACCTCAATCTGCTCGTGTCCGGTCAGTTCAATATCGTTCAATGCCACTAAGGTTTTGATTAATCCGCGAAGTTACAAAAAATAATAAGGTTTTCATCGAAAGGAAGAGAATTGCCCGTAACGGAATAAATAAAATTCTCCCCTTGCCCGGAACAAACTATTTTTGTGAGCTCATCGTTATTTTTACTTTAATACTTTTGACGCTTTATGCGATATATCCTGGCGTGCTTTATTGGTTTACTTCTTGGTCATCCTTCTTTTTCCCAGGACACCTTCACACTCAGCGGTACGGTTAAGGACGTTTCTGACGGCGAAGCGCTGATAGGCGTAAATATCTATGCCCGGGAGCAGAAGGTAGGGGTAAGCACCAATGTTTACGGGTTTTATTCCATTACCCTGCCGAAGGGGACACACACACTGGTGATGACGTATGTGGGCTATCATCAGGTAGAAAAGGAGATCGTACTGGAGGCAAATACCACACTGAACCAGGAGCTTCAGGCAGAAGGAAACGTGCTGGAAGAAGTGACCGTTACCGCTGAACGGGAAGACCACAATGTGAAGAGCCTGGAGATATCGGTCAACAAGGTGGAAATGAGAACCATTAAGAAAATGCCGGCGCTGTTAGGGGAAGTAGATGTGATCCGAAGCATACAATTTCTGCCGGGGGTCAGCTCCGTGGGGGAAGGTTCTTCCGGGTTTAATGTGCGGGGCGGGGCCATAGATCAGAACCTGGTGCTGCTGGATGAGGCCCCGGTGTATAATTCCTCTCACCTGATGGGCTTCTTCTCCATTTTTAACCCGGATGTGGTTAAAGACGTGAAGCTGATCAAAGGCGGTATTCCCTCGGTTTACGGGGGGCGGGTCTCTTCTATCCTGGATGTACGCATGAAAGAGGGGAACAGCAAGAAGACGGAGTTTTCCGGAGGGATCGGAACCATATTTTCCCGCTTTACCCTGGAGGGTCCCATTGTGAAAGAGAAGGGATCCTTTGTGGTAGCTTTGCGGCGGTCTTATATTGACATCCTGGCAAAGCCTCTTCTGAAAGAGGATCTGAAAGGAGTAAAGTTTTACTTTTATGACTTTACGGCCAAGGGAAATTATAAGATCAATGACCGGAACACAGTATATCTATCGGGGTATTTCGGAAGGGATCTTTTCGGCGCTGATTTTGGGTTTGACTGGGGGAATGCCACCACCACCCTCCGGTGGAATCATGTATTTAGCAATAAGCTGTTTCTGAATACCACGCTTTTTTATTCGAACTATGATTATTCTCTCGATTCCGACCTTAAAAATGAGAATAAAGAGGATGTTTTTCGCTGGAATTCCAATATTTTAAACTATAGTATCAAGCCTGATTTCACCTGGTATCTGAATACCCGCAATACCATTACTTTCGGGGGCCAGAGTATTCTCTATAATTTTAACCCCGGCAAGGCGCTGGTGGTATCAGGGGGAGAAGGGCAGAACATCGGTCTGCATTCCAAAAAGGCGCTTGAATCAGCCGTTTATATAGGAAATGAGCAGAAAATAACCAAAAACATTACATTTAACTATGGATTGAGATACTCTTTTTACGATTACTTTGGTACCCCGGTAGCTTATTTATATGATGAGGCAGCTCCGCCGGGAGAGCGAAAACCCCTGCTGGATACCATGACCTACTCAGGCAATGAGAGTATCCGCCGGTACGGATATTTTGAGCCGAGGTTTGCCGTTAATATCAGCCTCAACCGGAGTACTTCCCTGAAAATAGGGTATAACCGCCTGGCCCAGTACATCCATTTGCTGTCGAATACTACAGCTTCTTCCCCGCTCGATGTATGGACCCCCAGCACCAACAATATAAAACCCCAGCTTTCGGACCAGATAGCGCTGGGCTTTTTCAGGAACTTCCGGGATAATATGTATGAAACTTCGGTAGAAGTGTATTACAAAACATTGCACAACCAGATAGATTATATCCGCAACGCGGATCTTTTACTGAATCCGTACGTGGAGGGAGATCTGATGTATGGGAAAGGCAGGGCTTACGGAGCTGAATTTTTTGTAAAGAAAAACAAGGGAAGCCTGAACGGCTGGGTCAGCTATACCCTTTCGAGAACCGAACGGAAGGTTCAGGGGCTGAACAATGACGAATGGTTTTTAAGCCGGATCGATAAGCTGCATAACCTGTCTGTCGTATCTATTTATGATATTTCACGGAAATGGAATATCGGCGCTACTTTCACGTTTATGACCGGTACTCCGGCCAGCTTCCCGACGACCAAGTATGTGTGGCAGGGAATAGCCGTACCTCACAATTACAGCGATGAAAGAAATACGTACAGGATTCCGGCAAGCCACCGTCTGGATCTTTCAGCAACGAAACAGAATAAGCATGCCCTGTTCGGCAAAGGCAAAAGTGAATGGGTGTTTTCGGTCTATAATGTATATAACCGCAGGAACCCGTTTTCGGTATATGTCAGGCAGAATCCCGATGATCCGTCAAAAACAGAGGCCGTGAGGTACTCGGTTTTTGCGTCGATCCTGCCTTCAGTGACGTATAACTTTAAATTTTGAACAGTTTGATATGGCAATTAGTGTGTCACTGGTCCCCAATCACTGTCTGTAATTTATTATTCAGAACTCATTACTCGGAACTCAGGTCTATGAAAAAGCTACTTATATTACCCGCCGCGTTCTTTTTCTTCAGCTGCGAAGATGTGATTGATATCGCGGTAAAAGACGGAAAGCAGCAGCTGGTGGTAGATGCCTGGCTGACCGATGAAGTGCAGGAACAGCAGGTGGTCCTTTCCCTCTCACAGGCCTATTTTGACCAGGAAAAGCCTTTGCCGGCACTGGGGGCTGAGGTATATGTGGTACGTGAGGACAGTACGCTGTTTCGTTTTAACGACAACCAGGGCAAGGGGGTCTATACCTATACACCGAGAAACAGGAATTTTCTGCGCCTGAACGAAAAGGTGGGTTTGTATATTAAATATGCAGGGGAGGAATATTATGCTCTTTCAGAGCTAAAGCGCGTACCCACCATCGACTCTCTTAAATACCAGGCTATCACGCTGCCGATCAAACCGGAAGGCAGCCCTCAGTCGGGGTTCCTGGCCCAGTTTTTTGCCAACGATTTTGAGGGAGAAGGAGATACCTACCTGGTGAGGTCTTACAAGAACGGTATACTGCGTACCCGTTCTGATCAATACACTTTGTCGTATGACGGGGGGCTCTCTCCCGGGAGCAAGTCAGACGGTATGCTTTTTCTGCAGCCTGTCAGGATGGGTATTAACTCAACGCTTTTCTCCCACCAGGACAGGGTAACGGTGGAACTGCACTCCATTCCTCTGGATGCCTATTATTTTCTTTACCAGGTGCAGTCGGAAACCAATAACGGCGGAATCTTTGCCACACCGCCGGCCAATATCCCGACCAATATATTTAACCGGAACCCGGAATCGAAGGAGAAGGCCGTAGGCTTGTTTTTTGTTTCGAGAGTGAGCCGGTATACGGCGGTGATCGATGAAAATAATGTAAAGCCGGAAGATTAGTATTGCGCCGCCGGTACCAGTTCATTTCCGCGTAATACGGGGACCACATCATACAGGTCTCTCTGCAGGCAGTATTTAATGTCTTTATTGATACCCAGGCGCTGTAAGCGGCGGATATGCGATGAATTGGAAAGATAAAGCAGCATATTGTCGCGGGAAGCCTCATAAGCCCGCATGGCCAGGATGGCGGCGTCTTCTGCTACAAAATAGTCTTCTTTGAGTGCATCTACCACGGCTCCTGCAAAAAGGGTATCTTCCAGGTTGGGCCGGCCTTTCCAGCCGGCACAAAGCACGAGTACATCATAAGGCTGGTTTTTCAGATAGTTTACTACGGCCTGAAGATTTAAAAAGGCACCCACGATCACCTTTACTGCATTTTTTTTGCTTTTGGAGATGGAAAGGGTGCCGTTGGTGGTGGTCATGGCTATTCTTTCTCCTACCAGCCGCTCGTCCATAAAGCTGAACGGGGAGTTATCCAGGTCAAAACCCTCCACTTTTTCAGCATTTCTTTCGGCAGCTGCAATGTACCCCCTTTTCCGGTATTCACTACACTCCTCCACAGAGGCTACCGGTATAATGCTTTTTACCCCGTAGGCAAAACCGGTTACCATGCATGACGTAGCCCTGAAAATGTCTGTAACCACCACAATGGTGTTATTGATGTTATGGTGATGCAGGAGGTCGGGAGTGAGACAAACGTCGATGTTTTTCATTCGGGGTTTTTAAAATTTTCGCAAAAATAAGGAATCCTGCTTAATAAGGAAACTTATCTTTCGACTCAAAGCTGCAACCCCTCCAGTAAAGCGATATATTTTTTTACCCCTTCTTCCAGTTCTGCTACATAGATAAATTCATCGGCTGTATGTGATCGTGCCGAATCTCCGGGTCCGATCTTGATGCTGGTGTAAGGAATCAGCGCCTGGTCCGAGAGGGTAGGTGAGCCGTAAGGTTTCATCCCGAGCGAAAGGCCTTTCTGAACGATGGGGTGGGTAAGAGAAATACCGGAAGGATTCAGGCGTACAGACCGGGGTACCACTTCTGACTTTACGTTTTCCCGGATGATCTCCAGGGTTTCGCTGAGGGTATAGGCATCGGTGGCCCGCACATCCACCACAAACCGGCAGGTATCCGGCACTACATTGTGCTGGGAGCCGGCATCTATAACGGTGACGCTCATTTTCACGTTTCCCAACGTTTCCGATACTTTCGGAAATACGAAGCTCCGGAACCACTCAATATCCTGCATGGCCTCGTAAATGGCATTGATACCTTCTTCACGGGCGGCATGCCCGGCCACGCCGCGGGCGGTACAGTCCAGTACCATCAGCCCTTTTTCAGCCACAGCCATATCCATGAGGGTCGGTTCGCCCACAATGGCCAGGCAGACCTCCGGAAGGTGTTTCAGCAGCAGCTCAATCCCGTTGCGGCCGGAGATCTCTTCTTCTGCCGTAGCCGCAAAGATCAGGTTAAAGGGGAGGTCGGTCCGGTGATAAAAATGAAGAAAAGCGGCCAGCAGGGCTACCAGGGGGCCACCCGCATCATTGCTCCCCAGGCCATACAGCTTTCCGTCTTCAATGACCGCCTTGTAGGGGTCACGGGTGTAGGAGGCGTTGGGCTTTACCGTATCATGATGTGAATTCAGCAGGATGACGGGCTTTTTCTCAGAATAGTGAAGATTTTTACACCAGATATTATTTTCGAGAACTTCAAAGGCAATGCCGTAACCCGCAAAAAGTGTGGCAAAGCGTTGCCGGGTGCCGTCTTCTTCACGGCTCAGTGAGGGTGTTTCAATCAGCACCTTCAGAAAATCAACAGGCGAAAAATCTTTCATCATGGTGCGGCAAAGGTATAAAAGTGTGAAGTACGTTACAACCTTTTGAATCAAAAGCAGGTCTATATACATCGAACATCGTTAAGGACAGTATTTTTATACGACCGGAATTTATAACTAAAAAAAGCAGATAAATGAAAAAGTTGTTGTTGTTTCTGATGATCGCGGGTTTAAGCGCCTGTGAGAAAAGTGAGGCGGTGAAGAGCGGGGAGCTTACAGGAACCTGGAAGTGGGTCAGAAAGACCGGTGGTATTGCAGGAGTGAACGAAACACCGAAAGAAGGAGAGGTGACGCTTCTTAAACTGAATGCGGATAAAACGTATTCCACTACCCTTAATGATTCAGTGCTTGTGAGCGGAACGTACACGCTCTCTACCGGAGAGTCTATGTTGCTGAACAAAGAGGTAAATTTCATCGTTTTCGGTGAAGGAACCCCCATGATCTACGAGGTGAAGAGCCATGAACTGCACCTGACGGAAGATGTGTATGACGGATTTAATTACGAGTATGTAAGAAACTGATTCTCCGGCAGACGCTGAAGACAGACAATCGCCAATCTTCTAAAGGAGGGTTGGCGATTGTGCATTTTTGGAACTATTCCGCGGAAAAGTTGTACGCAAAATTTGTATTGTGTATGTTTGACACAAAATAGATTTTAAACTTTCAATCTTATCTTATGAACCGACAGCTTATTTGCCTTTTTCTGGCAATAACAGGATATCTTCCGGCCTGTTTTGCGGTAAAGCCGGATTCGGTGTATATTTTTGCTTACGGTACCGAAAAAAATCAATATCATAACGGACTGCATTTTGCCTGGAGTATCGACCGGAAGGCCTGGAGTACAATTGGACCGGAGCACAGCTACCTGAAATGCGATTACGGAAGATGGGGGTCGCAGAAAAAAATGTATGCGCCTTTTCTTTTCCGGGATCTGCAAGGCAAATGGCATTGCGTGTGGGGCCTGAACGAAACTGACGGCGCTATAGGGTATGCCTCCTCAGACGACCTGGTGTATTGGGGGCGGCAGTCTTATCCTCTTCTGGTAACGGGAGATAACGTGCTCAGGCCGGAGGTGCGGCCGGCCGGGCCGGGTGTTGCCGGCTCTGGCATGAGGGTGATATGGACCTCGGCTTCAGGAGATAACTACGGATCGTTTACCCCGGACCTCCGGCAGTATGGTCCGGCAGAGAAAATCCGGGATTTTACGTCTGCCTGTGAAACGATCCGTATTGCCGGTGAAGAGAGGACCGGAACTGTTCACCGGGTTTCCCGCCGCCTTTTGGAAGGGCTCCTGGATGCCCGGAAAATTGCAGAAGCCAAACAGGCAGCCAATAATGAACGGCTGGTCATGAACAAGGAGCTCTTTAAAGAGCCGGTTTCGGTTTCTATCGGAACGGATAAGCAAAATCAAAAATCCATCAGTGATATGCTGATCGGTGTCTTTTTTGAAGATATAAATTATGCGGCAGACGGTGGTTTGTATGCTGAGCTGGTGCAGAACCGCGACTTTGAGTATGCTCTGAGCGACAAAGAAGGAAACGATAAGTCCTGGAACAGTTACAAGTCCTGGTCAGCCGGAAGCGATGCGCTGTCTTTTGCCATTGATTCTGTCCGGCCCGTTCATCCGAATAACCGAAACTATGCCCGGCTTCATGTTAAGAAGCAGGGAGGTACTTTGATCAATGAAGGATTTGACGGGATCTCCCTGAAGGCAGGCGAAAAGTATGATTTTTCAGTATTTGCCCGCAGTTCCGAAGGAAGGAGGGGGGCTTTGAAGATCCGCCTGACCGGTGCGTCAGGTGAAGTCTACGGCGAGGCCCTTACCCGTAAGGTCTCACGCGACTGGCAGAAACAGACCGCTGTGATCACGGCAGCAAAAACCGTGAACGGCGCCCGTCTTGAGGTGATTCCCCTGCAAACAGGAAGGATAGACCTGGATATGATCTCGCTTTTTCCGCAAAAAACGTTTAAAGAAAGAAAGAACGGTTTACGGGCGGATTTGGCACAGAGCATTGCCGACCTGAAGCCCCGGTTTGTGCGTTTCCCCGGTGGTTGTGTGGCCCACGGCGACGGGATAGGGAATATATACCGCTGGGAGAACACGATCGGTCCGCTGGAGGCCCGTAAACCTATGCGTAACCTCTGGGGTTACCACCAGACCGCCGGCCTCGGATATTTTGAATATTTTCAGTTTTGCGAAGACATCGGCGCAGCCCCGGTGCCGATTGTGGCGGCCGGAGTCCCCTGTCAGAACTCGGCACATCACGGATGTGCTCTGGGCGGACAACAGGGGGGGATTCCCATGGAGCACATGGATGAATACGTTCAATCGGTGCTGAACCTGGTTGAATATGCCAACGGTGACATCCGTTCGGAATGGGGAAGCAAGCGGGCGGCGGCGGGGCACCCGGAGCCCTTTGGTCTCAGGTACCTGGGTGTAGGGAACGAAGACCTGATCACGGATATCTTTGAAGAACGTTTTATGCTCATATTTAATGCGGTTAAAGAAAAATATCCTGAGATCACGGTGATCGGCACGGTGGGGCCGTTTAATGAAGGTACAGATTATATAGAGGGCTGGAAACTGGCCGATAAGGCGAAAATTCCGGTGGTCGACGAGCATTATTACCAGACACCGGGATGGTATCTGAATAACCAGGATTTTTATGATATTTACGACCGCACCGGATCAAAGGTGTACCTGGGAGAGTACGCCGCTCATATTCCCGGACGGTATAACAATATGGAAACGGCGCTAAGCGAGGCCCTGCACCTGGTGAATGTGGAACGGAATGCGGATGTGGTAACCATGACCTCTTATGCACCGCTGCTGGCGAAAGAGGGGCATACGCAGTGGTCGCCTGACCTGATTTATTTCAATAACTCGGAAGTGAAGCCTACCGTAGGCTATTATGTTCAGAAACTTTTCGGGGAAAATTCAGGGACTACCTATATTCCGGCTTTCATTAAAGGAAACCATGATCAGCGGAAAGTGGCAATATCCCTGGTGGAAGACCGGGAACACCTCATCATTAAGCTGGTTAATCTTTTGCCGGTACCGGTAGCATCCGGTGTGGATCTCTCGGAAATGGGAATTGCAGAAGGGCCTGCACGGCTGACCGTGCTGAAGGGGGAACTGGAAGACAGAACAGCAAAGCCTCAGGAGAGCACGCTGCAGGTAACAAAAAACCTGAACTATCAGCTGCCCGCCTATTCATTTTCGGTTATCAAAATCAAAAAATCATGAAAAACCTTTTTTTAGCTTTACTGGTGGTATGCGGCATAAACGGCGCCGCTGCCCAGGAGTATAAGTCGGGGCCGGTAGAGAAAGACTTTACGGCCTACCTTTTTACCTATTTCAAGGGGAATAAAGTAGAAGATGAAGCCATTTGCTATGCGGTGAGCACCGACGGGTATAATTACAAAGCCTTAAATAGAAATACTCCGGTGATTGATTCCAGGAAGATCAGCTCTACCGGCGGGGTTCGTGATCCCCACCTGCTGCGGGCAGAAGACGGCGAGACATTTTATATGGTGGTTACTGACATGACCTCCTCCAAAGGCTGGGATTCCAACCGGGCTATGGTATTGCTGAAGTCAACTGACCTGGTGAACTGGAGCTCGTCTGTTGTGAATATCCAGAAAAAATACAGCGGACAGGAAGACCTGAAGCGGGTATGGGCGCCGCAGACCATTTATGATGCCGCGGAAGGTAAATATATGGTGTACTGGTCTATGAAGCACGGTGACGGACCGGATATTATTTATTATGCCTATGCCAACCCCGGGTTTACCGACCTCGAAGGCGAGCCCCGGGTACTTTTTAACCCGAAAAACGGAAAATCATGTATTGACGGTGATATTATAAATAAGAACGGGCTGTATTATATGTTCTATAAAACCGAGGGCCATGGCAACGGTCTTCGCCTGGCTATTACAGACTCCCTGGCTTCGGGTAACTGGATCGAACAACCGGGATACAAGCAGCAGACCCGCGATGCGGTGGAGGGCTCTAGCACATTCAAGCTGATTAATTCAGACACCTACATCCTGATGTATGATGTATATATGAAAGGAAAATACCAGTTTACCGAAAGTAAAGACCTGGATGTATTCAAAGTGATTGACCAGGAGATCTCCATGGACTTTCACCCGCGGCACGGTTCTGTGGTGCCTGTCACTGCCCGTGAGCTGAAGCGCCTGGCCGATCAGTGGGGTCTTCCCGAAGGCATCACTATCCCGCAAAAAAATAACCCGGTACTGGAGGGATATTATGCGGATCCCGATATCCTGTATTCGGAAAAGAACGGGAAGTATTACCTCTATCCTACCAGCGACGGGTTTGATTCGTGGTCGGGCTATTATTTCAAAACATTTTCTTCGGATAATCTGAAAGACTGGAAAGACGAAGGGGTGATACTGGATCTGAAAAAAAATGTGAGCTGGGCGGATCGTAACGCCTGGGCACCCTGCATCATTGAGAAAAAAGTGAAAGGGAAATACCAGTATTATTATTATTTCTCCGCCGCCCAGAAGATCGGCGTGGCCGTGGCAGATGAGCCGACAGGCCCCTTTAGGGACTCGGGGAAGGCACTGATCGATTTCAGGCCGGACGGAGTGAAGGGCGGACAGGAAATTGACCCTGATGTATTCACGGATCCTAAAACCGGGAAGAGCTACCTGTATTGGGGGAACAGCTATATGGCGGTGTCGGAATTGAATGATGATATGGTATCCATCAAAGAGAATACGCTGAAAGTGATGACCCCGGACGTTACCTTCCGTGAAGCGATTTATGTTTTTTATCGTAACGGACTGTATTATTTCCTTTGGTCGGAAGACGATACCCGCAGCGAGAATTACCGGGTAAGATACGCCACCTCTAAGTCACCGGTGGGACCGCTGGATATTCCAAAAAACAATCTTATCCTGGTGAAAGATGTATCAAAAGGAATTTATGGTACAGGACATAACTCGGTTCTGCAGGTACCCGGGAAAGACGAATGGTATATGGTTTATCACCGTTTCAGCAAGCCTGATGGCATCCGGATGGGTAGTGCGGCGGGATTCCACCGGGAAGTGGCCATAGACAGGATGGAGTTTAACGCAGACGGCAGCATTAGGCCGGTGGTGGTAACGGATTAAGTTAGGCTTTTTATTTTAACCATATAAGCACATATAAGAATTACGTATTAAAACTTATATGTGCTTATATGCCTAATATGGTTAATATCCTTTTCTACTTTTCGATTCCCACCGCCGGGTTCCCAAAAACGGTTTTGCCGTCTTTTACATCTTCAATTACGACAGATCCCGCGCCGATTCGTGCGTTTTTGCCTATTTTTACCCCGGAAATAACCACTGCTCCGCTGCCGATAAAGGCTCCTTTGCCAATTTCGGCCTCCGAATTGACGACCGCACCCGCCCCTACTTCGGCATATTCTCCGATCACGGCGGCGGTGTCTATTACTGCACCCGAATGGATAACCGAGTGGTTGCCGATCTTAGCCACGGGGTTGATGACCGCTCCCGCAGCAATCAGTATGCCGTGTCCCACTTCGGCATCTTCAGAAACGACTGCTTTAATATGCACGGCATTGACCGGCATGGTTTTTTTCTGCTCCAGGAGCTGTTTCACGGTTTTTTCTTTGGCCGTGCGATGCTCAACAGCAACGAACACTTCAGTTTTATTCCCGATAATCCCGAGATAACTTTCATCATTAATGTCACCCAGTACCAGCACTTCCGAGATTTCAGTATTGTGGAGGTCTTTGTTTTCATCCAGGAAACCATATACCAGCACATCATTGCCGGAAAATATATCCAGAGCCAGCCTGCCCAGCTTGCCGGCTCCCAGTATCAATACGGGATTTGTCATATCTGCTTAATTTAATTTACCCGCAAAAATAACAGGTTATTGTAAAAAACGGCCCGCCCTGTTTAATCTTTGCGCAGCGGCAATGAGGGTTTCGTCATCTTTGGCGAAGCAAAACCGGAGGATGTGATGGTCGGTAGCATCCGAATAAAACACCGATGTGGGGATAGAGGCCACGCCGGCTCTTTCTGTCAGTACTACGCTGATCTCCTTGTCAGGGCGCTGCGAAAGATGCGCATATGAAAGATTTTGAAAGAAAGTACCTTCCGAGGGCAACGGCCGGAATATCCCTGTATCCAGGGTACTCAGGAAGAGGTCTCTTTTCCGGCTGTAAAATTCGGAAAGGGCCAGATGGCTGGTGGTGCTTTCCAGGTAGTCTGCCAAGGCATACTGTGCCGGTGTAAACGTACAGAAAGTGATATACTGGTGTATTTTGCGCAGTTCTTTTGTCAGGTTTTCAGGTGCCAGGCAGTAGCCTGTTTTCCAGCCCGTAATATGATAGGTTTTAGCAAAGGAATTGCAGATGAAAGTTCGTTCGCGCAGCACACGGCTCCGGCTCAGGGAAAGATGCTCATGACCATCGAATACAATATGCTCATATACTTCATCACTGACCAGGAAAAGCTGCGGATGCTTTAAAACAATGTCTTCCAGCGCTGAAATGTCAGATTCTGCCAATACTTTACCGGTGGGGTTGTGCGGGCTGTTCAGCAGGATAAGACGGGTGCGCGGGGTGATTTTGTCCCGGACTTCCTGCCAGTCTATGGTGAAGTGAGGGTATTTCATCCGGACAAAAACCGGAATACCGCCCTGCAGCTGTACGGCCGGTAGATAAAGGTCATAAGCCGGCTCTATGATGATCACTTCATCACCGGGAGATACCACACTGGCAATGGACGAGAACAGGGCTTCTGAGGCTCCGGCCGTAACGGTAACCTCAGTATCTGCATGGTAACCATATTTCAGGGCCAGCTGGTTTCTCAGCTCAGGCACACCGGCAGAAGGAGAGTACTGGTTTTTACCGTGAGAGGCATGGTAAGCCAGGCGTTCGGCCAGCACCGGATCAGGTTCGAAGCCGGGAAAGCCCTGTGACAAATTCAGTGCATGAACAGAATTGGCCAGCGCCGTCATACGGGTGAATATGCTGGTCCCTACGGCGGGAAGTCGGGAGGTCATTTTCTTAGCTTGCTGACTAAACTGAATAAGCGGTACCACTGCTGATGGGAAAGCCGCACATTGGTGGCGGCGGCTACATTCCGGATCCGCTCTTCATTGGGAGAGCCTATGATGGGCAGCATGCCCAGGTTCAGTAACCAGGCTACGGCCACCTGCTCCACATTGGTGTCAAGGTCGCCGGCTATTTCGGCAAGCGCCTCCCGTAGTACCACGCGGTCGAGTGATGTGCCATCCAGAATATCTCCGCCGGCCAGCGGAGCCCATACGAGGGGTTTGCCGAATGACTCCTTGATCTCATCGAGGCGTCCGTCAAAAATGGCCTCAGGGTTCAGCAGGTTAAATTCCAGGTGATTCGTTACGATAGGCAGGTCAAGCACCGATTTAAGCAGCCGGTACTGCGAAGAGGTAAAGTTCGCCACTCCCACGTGTTTAACCACTCCTGAATGTACCAGGTAATCAAGCGTGCCGGCTATTGATTCGATTTCAGTAATGTAATCAAGACCGTCAAGCAGCAGGATATCCAGGTACTCTTTTCCGGATTTTTTAAGAAAGGTGTCAAGCTGCCCTACCAGGGCTTTTCTTGACTGGTCAATGATTTCTATGCCATCGGGAGTGGTCTCTTTGCCCAGGCGGGCCAGGATGACCAGGTCTTTCCGGTCGAAATCATTTTCAGCAATAGTGTCAAAGAAAACTTTATGAATACGCTCGTTTTTACCGGCTGCTGAGAATTCAAAAGTGTTGATTCCCAGGCTCAGGCACATGGAAAAAATGCGTTTTGCTTCTGCTTCATCAAAATCAGCCATTTCTTCCCAACGCCACAAAGAGTATAGGGCCTTAGAGACTTTGGGGCCGGAATCACTCAGATATATTTTCTCCATTTTTCTTAAAATTTGGTTTAAAAGTACAAAAAAAACGCCACGAATCGCAGCCGTGACGTCTTTCTACTCATTAAAGTTTTAGTCCATCGAATAAAATTGCAATAATATCATTGAGAATTTCTTCCCGTCATTTTCAATTAAAAAGGTTTAATGATTGAGGAACAATGTCCTGTTCGTTCACTGTCCAAAATTGAGCAATCTATTTATCCTATCAAAATGATAGAGTAATAAATTTGCCAACTTACGGGAATAGTTATAAATTTTCTGTAAATATTCCCAAACAGCATGCCGGCAGAAAGGAATGCTACCGGGACGGAAACTTTTCGTATTTTTGCGGTATGGATTTAAAGAATGATCTGCTCATCCGGGCGGCTAAAGGAGAAAAGACGAAGCGTGTACCGGTATGGGTCATGCGCCAGGCGGGCAGAATTCTGCCGGAGTATCGTGCAGTACGGGCGAAAGCCGGAAGTTTTATTAATTTGGCTACCACGCCGGAGCTGGCAGCTGAAGTTACGCTTCAGCCGGTAGATATCCTGGGGGTGGACGCGGCCATTATCTTTTCGGATATCCTGGTGGTGCCCGAAGCCATGGGGCTGCCTTACGAGATGGTGGAAGCGAAAGGGCCTTTTTTTCCGAGAACGGTCAAAACCCGGGAAGATATAGCCCAGCTGAATACAGGCGATATTGAAGACCGGCTGTCCTATGTTTTTGAATCGCTCGATATAGTCAAGAAGGCTTTGAACGGGCGGGTACCGCTGATCGGCTTTGCCGGAGCGCCCTTTACTATATTTTGTTATATGATTGAAGGGCAGGGTTCGAAAAC
>JBEBRR010000045.1:0-32571 GCA_040394735.1 Leadbetterella byssophila | reverse complement strand
TTTCATTCTCAGGACCCAAATCTTTCCGAATATTTTTTTGAAACCTTGTACTATTCATAAGTTTTTACATAAATTGGTTTTCTTAATCCGATTTTACCTCAATGAGCTTTACAGAAAAAGACCTTAAACAAATACAAGACCGGAACAGCGACCTTACAACCATCCGGAACCAGATTGAAAATTTCAAAACCGGCTTCCCCTTTATCAATGCCGTAAAAGCAGCCACCATCGGCGACGGAATCATCAGGCTTTCCGAAGAGCAGCTGGAGAGTTATATTCAATTATTTGATGCCCAGGCCCCTAAAAAGAGCCTGGTCAAATTTGTCCCTGCTTCCGGCGCAGCCAGCCGGATGTTCAAAGCCCTTTATGCAGCTAAAGATGAGGGCAAAACCGATAAGTCAGTAGAACAGTTTAACAGTGAAATTCAGAAATTTGCCTTTTACAAGAGCCTGTCGGCGCATCTGCAGGAAGGCTCCCTTCAAAATAAGCTGGAGGCACTGCTGGGCAAAAACGGACTGGATTACGGCAACCTGCCCAAAGGCCTGCTGGAGTTCCACCTTTACCCTGACGGTGCCCGTACCGCCCTTGAGGAGCATCTCGTTGAAGGAGCTCTGTATGCCAATAACAAAGGAAAAGTAAGGCTGCACTTTACGGTTTCTCCTGAACATAAGCGAAAATTTAAATCACTGATCAGCAAAGTAAAAGGCGTCTACGAAGAAAAATACGGCGTAAAATACAACATCACCTTTTCAGAACAAAAACCTTCCACGGATACCATTGCGGTAGACCCGGAGAATAACCCTTTTCGTGATAAAACCGGGAAGCTGCTGTTCCGCCCTGCGGGTCATGGGGCACTCCTTGAAAACCTGGACGACATCAAAGCAGATGTGGTTTTCATCAAGAACATTGACAATGTAGTGCCGGATCACCTGAAAGAAGCTACCGTGACATATAAAAAGGCCCTGGCAGGTCTTCTCCTGGATTACCAGAAAAAAATATTTTATTTTATCAGGCGCCTGGAAAAACCCGAACCCAGCGCTTTTATGATCAGCAAAGCGGCACGTTTTCTCAAAAACGAGCTGAATGTAGACCCGCCGAAAGGTTTCAGAATGTGGCCTGCAGAAGAAAAACTGAAGTTTGTACTGGGCAAGTTAAAACGCCCCCTCCGGGTTTGCGGGATGGTCAAAAATGTAGGCGAACCGGGAGGCGGCCCTTTCTGGGTGGCCAACGAAGACGGCTCGGTATCCCTGCAGGTGGTAGAGTCTGCCCAGTTTGATATGGGAAATAAAAAACAAAAGACCATTTTTGAAAATGCCACGCATTTTAACCCGGTAGACCTCATCTGCTCCTTCCGCAATCACCGCAGGGAGTACTACTCCCTGCCCGATTTCCGCGATGATAAAACCGGGTTTATAACGGAAAAGTCGCAAAGCGGCAAAACCCTCAAGGCCCAGGAGCTGCCCGGTCTGTGGAACGGTGCCATGGCCGACTGGAATACGCTATTTGTGGAGGTTCCGCTGGTTACATTTAACCCGGTAAAAACCGTCAATGATCTGCTGAGAAAAGAACATCAACCCAATTAATCCTATGAAGTTTCTTAAATACCTGTGGAGTCCTCTGGTCGCCATAGCTCTGATTTACTTTTTCAACAAACCGCTGGGCAGCATCCCCCCTCTGGGAAAATTCTTCAGCCCCTTTCACGGCTTTCTTCAGAATACCACCCAGGAAGAGGATCTCTCCGAAGAAATCTTCCTGAGAGGAGTAAGCGAGCCTGTTAAAGTAGTATACGACAACAACTACGTACCGCATGTTTTTGCAGCGAATGAAAACGACCTGTATTTTACCCAGGGTTACCTGGTAGCCAGGGACCGGCTCTGGCAAATGGAATTCTACACGCTGGTTTCGTCAGGCCGGCTGACTGAAATAGTAGGAGAAACCGCCTTTGAGTTTGACCGTTATAACCGGCGACTGGGAATGGCCAGAGCCGCCGAAGAGATCGTTGAAAACCAGAAAAAGGATGAAAAAGCCTGGCGTATACTCACCGCCTATGCCGATGGGGTGAATGCCTATATTTCACAGCTCAGCTATAAAAAACTGCCTGTGGAATACAAAATACTGGGCTACCGGCCCGAAGAGTGGACGCCGCTGAAAACCATTCTCATGCTGATGAATATGCGCCAGACCCTGAATGGTCAGAGCGATGACTTCCGGCTGACGAATGTGCTGGCCCGGTACGGAATTGACACGGTTAACGATCTTTTCCCGGATTATCCTTCCGTGGAATCGCCTATCATTCCCTCCGGAACCCCGTGGAATTTCAGGCCTGAAACGGTTAAGGTACCTGAAGTTACCCTTCCATCCCTTCAGAAAGAGCTGCTCAGCCATTATATTGACCGGCCTGATCCCGGCATCGGTTCCAATAACTGGGCCATCAGCGGCAGCAAGTCGGCTACCGGCCTCCCCATTCTGGCCAATGACCCGCACCTGGGCCTGAGCCTTCCCTCCATCTGGTACCAGATGCAGCTCTCCGCTCCTGGAGTTAACGTGTACGGGGTAGCCCTGCCCGGTTGTCCTGGCATCGTTATCGGGTTTAACAAAGATGTGGCCTGGGGCGTAACCAATGTAGGCAGCGATGTTATGGATTTTTACCGGATCCGGTTCAAAGACAGCACCAGAAAAGAGTACTGGCACGATAACCAATGGAAGCCCACCAAAATCTATATCGAGGAATTCCGGTTCAAAAACGGCAGAGTGGTCCGGGATACGCTGGTGTACACCCATCACGGCCCCGTGGTATACAATGAAGATAAGAAAGATAATTACGGCAAAAATGCACCGGCCGGGCATGCTATGAAATGGATCGCCCATTATACCGCAGGCTCTGATCTCTCCACTTTTCTGGCCCTGAACCGCGCCCGGAACTATGACGACTACCGCAAAGCACTGTCGGTCTACTCCGCCCCCGCACAGAACTTTGTTTTTGCAAGCAACGAGAATGACATCGCCATAACCGTGAATGGGAAGCTTCCTTTGAAATGGAAAAACCAGGGAAAATTCATCCTTGACGGCACTAACCCCGAACACGACTGGCAGGGGTACATTCCTTTTGAGCAAAACCCCACGGTCAAAAACCCGCCCCGCGGATTTGTAAGTTCCGCCAACCAGTTTTCTGCAGATCCCTCCTATCCCTATTACCTGGGCTGGCATTTTGCCCCCGCCTACAGGGGCCGCAGAATTAATGACCGGCTGACCCGGCTCACTCATGCCAATGCAGACAGCCTGAGAAACATTCAGAATGACAATTACAGCCTGATGGCCGAGCGGATCCTGCCCTCCCTGATACCGACGCTCGAAAAGCATGCCACTCCCGATATGCTGCAACCCATTAAGCTGCTGAAAGAATGGGACCGCGAAAACACGGCCTCCTCTGTGGCAACCAGCATTTTCGAAACCTGGACGGCAGAGCTTAACAAATGGATCTGGGACGATGACTTCCCGGCAGAAAGTAACATGATGTATCCTCTGAATGACCGGACAGCCCGGCTGGTTACCTCTGAGCCCGCCTCAAAGTGGTTTGATAATGCTCTCACCGCCGATACCGTTGAAACATTCGACTATATCATTCTGGGAAGCTTTAAGGCCTCGCTCGACTCCCTCACCCGGCACTACGGATCCATGAGTGAAGAAAACTGGGCCTGGTATAAGGTAAAGAATACAGGAATTAATCACCTGGTTCCGGCATTTAAAAGCTTCAGCAGAAGTACCATCAGAAACGGGGGGGGCAGCCAGATCGTCAATGCCACTACCTCCCGCACGGGACCGTCGTGGCGGATGGTGGTGGAGCTCGATAAAGAATGGCCGCGTGCATACGGGCTCTACCCCGGCGGACAGTCAGGAAGACCCTCAAGCAAGTACTACGAGAACATGATCGACGACTGGGCAGAGGGTAAACTGAACCCGCTCATCTTTATGAAGACCAAAGACGAGAAAATAAATAATCACCTGAAAAATATAATTATTAACCCTAAAAAGTGATGCTGTACTTCTTAATTATAATTTTAGGGGCTGTAGCGTCCCTGGCCGGTCCCTGGTGGTCGCTTCCTTTGGTGGCTGCCCTCATCTGTGCGCTGAAAGCCAGAACCACCAGGCAGGCCTTCGGAGTATCTGCCCTTGCAGCCATTACCTTATGGACGGGCTACTCCCTGATCCTCATTTTTTCGGGAAAAGAAAACCTGGTAGATAAGATCGGGACTTTGTTTGCCGGCAACAGCGCTGTAATGGCGCATGTTCCGCACCTGGGATTGATCCTGGCCATCGTTACCCTGGTGGCAGGACTGACCACCGGCTTTGCCGGACTGGCGGGCAAGCATCTCCGGATGATGCTCCGCTGATCTTTCTTGAACCTGCAAAGTGTTCGTTGGGATGCAACAGAAGAGGATGTTTAAAAAGCACGTCAAATGTAAGGTGTTAAGGATGAAGAAGCATACGGAAAGCATGCGACAGGATCCGGAACAAGGCCGTAGTTTATGTGCTTTTCAGACATCTTCTATTTTGCCCGGATAGCAATCACCGGATCCATATTTGCTGCCTGGAAAGCCGGGATCATTCCGGCTACCACACCGATCACGCTGGAAATCATCAGGCCAAAGATCATATTTGACGGGGTAAGAACGATATCCATCGTACCCAGGGGAATAAAACTGGCCAGATAGACCAGCAACAGGCCGATCAGCCCTCCCATAAGGCATAAGAATACCGCCTCAAACAAAAACTGAAACAAAATAAAGAAGTTCTTTGCCCCCAGTGATTTCTGAATACCGATAATATTGGTCCGTTCTCTTACCGATACAAACATAATATTGGCGATGCCGAAGCCTCCGATCAGGAGGGCAAATAAGCCGATCACAAATCCGCCTGTACGGATGGAGGAGAAAATGGTGGTCATGAAATTAACCAGGGCATCGGGGCGGTTCAGTGCAAAATTATCTTCCGCCAGCGGCTTAAGTCCTCTCAGGGTACGCATCTGGCCCCTGAGCTCGCTTTCCAGGTTTTCCAGCCCGCCTTCGGCGTCCGTCGCCTTGACCTGTATGGTTCCCGTAAGATTGCCTGAGCTGAACATCCGCTTATGCTTCAGAAAAGGAATAAATATTTTATCATCAGGATTCCCGCCCACATCCAGCATCTGCTTTCCTTTCTTTTCCACCACCCCGATCACCGTAAAGTTCTCTCCCTTCACCTTAATGCGCTGGTTGAGGGGGTCTTCCTCTCCGAAAAGGGTTTCTGCCACACCGGCCCCCAGGATGGCAACCGGCCGGGCAGCATCGATCTCCTGCTCCAGGAAATAGCGCCCCTTCTCTACCGGGGTTTCATTGATACGGTCATACTCAAACGTTATTCCCTGCACCAGGCTGCTGTAGCTGTTGCTTTTCCGCTTGGCCATCGCCATGTTCCATGACATGATGGTGATGGCGTCTGCCTCTTTCAGGGTATTTTTCAGGCTTCTGAACTCCCGGTAAGTAGGCTGCGGGCGCATAAAATATTTCCACCAGGGATATTCCGTCTCCCCGATGCCCCAGGGAAACTTCTCAATGTAAATCGACTGGCTGCCGATAGAGCTCAGGCCCGCCTTCACATTGGTCTCCAGGGAATCCACCATGGTATACACCCCGATAATGGAAAAAATACCTACCGTAACTCCCAAAAGAGAAAGCACGGTACGCAGAATATTGGAACGCAGCGCCTGCCAGGCAAACCGGAAACTCTCAAGCGTAAGCCGTAAAAAAAGCATTTACCTATTTTTTATTGTAAAAGTCACTAAAAAATATGTAGTTTCAAGCCTTATTTTTACCAAATATACTTTTATAACAAACCAACGGTCAATTTTAGGGATTGACGGAAAACCTTGGAACTGATGAAATCCGGATTCTCATTTTTTACAATTTGTCTTATTACCCTGCTGACGACAGGATCATGCAGAAACTCTCCCAAAAAGGAGTCATCCAAAGACCTTTTTAACCTGTTTGTGGAAGACCCCAATGCATCCACTTTCTATTCTGACAGAAAAGGGGTTTTCGGGAAAAACGGTATGGTAGCCTCCGCCCATGAGGAAGCCTCCAAAGCAGGTCTCGAAATCTTGCAGGCCGGTGGCAATGCCATTGACGCCGCCATTGCCACCCATTACGCACTGGCCGTGGTTTTCCCCTTTGCCGGAAACCTCGGTGGGGGCGGTTTTGCCGTGGTGAGAGAACATAACGGAAACCATCACTCTATCGATTTCCGCGAAAAAGCGCCCCTGGCCGCACATCGTGATATGTATCTTGACAAAAACGGGAACGTCATTGAAGGACTCAGCCTGAAAGGCCATCTCGCCAGCGGGGTTCCGGGCTCGGTAGACGGCACCGTGGAGCTGCATAAAAAGCTGGGAAAACTACCCTGGAACAAGATTCTGGCGCCGGCCATCCGGCTGGCAGAGCAGGGTGTGATTCTCACCGAAAGAGAGGCAAGAGGCCTGAATAACTATAAAAAAACCTTCCTGGAAGTCAATGGCCCCCGTCTTCAGTACTTTATCAGGCCCGACGGTGCAGAATGGAAAAAAGGCGACCTCCTGATTCAGAAAGACCTGGCGGAGTGCCTCAAAAGAATCCGGGATAACGGACGGGAAGGATTTTACAGCGGAAAAACCGCCGACCTGCTTGTAGCCGAAATGAAAAAAGGAGGCGGAATTATTACGCACGAAGACCTGAAGCAATATAAATCCGCCTGGAGAAAGCCGCTGATCGGGCGGTACCGTGATCATAAAGTGATTTCCATGGCACCTTCCTCCAGTGGTGGGGTAGCACTGATCCAGATGCTTAAGCTGGTAGAGCAGTACCCTCTGCAGGAGTGGGGCTGGAACTCCCCCAAAACCGCCCAGGTGATGATCGAAGCGGAGAGAAGAGTATATGCCGACCGCGCCAGGTGGATGGGAGATACTGATTTTATTGATATTCCCCTGGAAGAGCTGATGTCAGACAGCTACCTGAAAGAACGCTGGAAAGATTTTAACCCCGAGGCAGCCTCCCGGAGTTCTGACATACGGGCAGGAAATGTGCCGGGATATGAATCAATGGAGACCACGCACTTTTCCGTGGTGGATAAAGAAGGAAATGCTGTTTCACTGACCACTACCATTAACGGCGCTTACGGTTCCAAGGTTATTGTGGAAGGAGGCGGTTTTCTGATGAATAACGAAATGGACGACTTCTCCATCAAAGCCGGTGTCCCCAATATGTTCGGTCTGATCGGCAACAAAGCCAATGAGATAGCTCCCGGCAAACGCATGCTGAGCTGTATGACTCCTACCATCATTGAGAAAAACGGGAAGCTCTTTATGGTGGTGGGAACTCCCGGAGGAAGCACCATCATGACCTCCATTTTCCAGACCATTCTGAATGTCATTGATCATAAGATGACCATGCAGCAATCGGTGAATGCCCACCGGTTCCATCACCAGTGGCTTCCTGACCGCACCGTGTTTGAAAAGGGCGCTTTTTCCGAACTGACGCTGGCCGAGCTACGCAAAAAAGGATACGTTATGGATCCGCAGGGAGGCACTATCGGCCGCATGGATTGTATCCTCGTTTATCCTGACGGCTCCCTGGAGGGAGCATCAGATCCCAGGGCTGACAATACCAGTGTGGGGTATTGATTCCACAGGAACGCTCCCGGACTCCGGGGCCGTTCCTGCAGGTGTTTTTTAAGAAACATTCCAACCATTCAGGTAATAATCCGGTCTCTGTAATAAATTAATCAAACAATTTATCATGAGAAAAATTATTGCAGTAGTGTTGGTGATGTTGGGTTTATCATGTACAAAAGAAAACGAGGTCGACTGGATGTCAAAGACCATTGATCAGAATTTTAATTCCTCCACAGCTGACTGGATCGGCGGATTTGCTGATTATCCGGAAGGTGTAGAAGAAGACTGGGGCTTCTCCGTAACCCATTCTGCTCTTCCTTCCCCATTGGATACCACTAAAAAAGGGGTGCGTATCTCGGGTAATAACCACAGTGACGATCTCTTTATGTATCTTACCAAAAAGGTAAGCATGCCTAAGCCGAATCAATTGTATAAGGGCACCTTCGAGGTAGAGTTTGCTACCAATGCTCCTGAAGAATCGGTGGGTGTGGGCGGCTCTCCGGCGCACAGCGTTTACGTGGGTGTCGGCCTGGCTTCCATAGAGCCCAAAAAGGTGCTGGATTCTACAGGCAATTACCAGATGAACATTTCTAAAATACAGCAGGCAACCGACGGAGAAGACATGAAGGTAATTGGTGACGTTTCCAACGGCAAATCCGAAGCCGTATATACGCTGGTTACCCGTAAGGGAGAATTTACCGGGAAAACCGACAGTGAAGGAAATCTGTGGATCATTGTAGGTACTGACTCAGGCTTTGAGGCCGTTACCACCCTGTATTACACCCGGATTAAAGTAGAATTGCAGGCTGTAACAGAGTAATATAAGTATCCGGCATCTCGACTACGCTCGATGGGACATGGAGCAGCCCTCCTGTCCGTTCGAGCGTAGCCGTGAACCCGGCATCTCTTTACTCACCCAGGCCTTTAGAAAGCATAAAACTCAGTACGTCTTCATCATATCTTTCGGAATTACCAGGTTAAAATCTGTTCTCACAAAATCTCCTGGTAAAGGTAACTTCGTTTCTTCACTTTCCGCCAGTGAAATCACGGCAATTCTCAGATCCGGCCTTGCCTGCTTCAGATACCAGTAAATTCCGCCATACTGCTTGCTGTGGAAATCTCCGTGATAATGCAGTAAAATCCTGCCTCCCTCCAGGTTTTTCAGAATAGATTCCGCCATGGTCGCATCCTTAATGGCCTGGGCAGCCACAAAATTCATGGCCCTGCTTCCGGCGTGATCGCCCATCATATTTTTCATTTCTTCGTATCCCGGCGTTTCCAGGGTAACGGCAAACGGCAATTTAACCACCCAGCTTTTCTCGGATTCTTCCAGGTATAAGCTGTCTAAGCCCTTTTTAGCTACTGCAGAGGCGTATCTCCGCGGCACATTTGTAGCCACCATCGGAAGCTTTTTGCTTCTGGCGAAATCGAGTAACGGTTTATAGTCTGTACCATGATTTTTCCACAAGCGGGCTTCCTCTGCCAGTTTCTTGTCATCCGTTTCTCCCTTCAGATAACGGTCTATTGCCTCCTGGTTATCCCGCTCAAACATTTCCGCTCCCAGCATCAGCCGGTCACCCACCCGGTCATAGAGGGCTTCCGTAGTTTTAAGCTGCAGCCAGTGTACCACCGAGCTGTTATGGTACTCTCCGAACAGCACTACATCATATTTTTCGAGCTGCCGTACCATTTTGCCGAAATCCACGGCCTTTCCGCCAGCATTATAAATCCGGTAGGCCGGCAGCTCCTGGGCCTGCAGTGAAAAGACACAGCATATGAGCGCTGAAAGCAAAAATTTTCTCATCTTATAAAGTTTAGGGTAAGGCTGACTGCTCAATATAATACCTGAATTCGTCAAACCCAAATCCGGGGAGGCCGGCTCCGGGGGAAAGGGTGAATGCACCACCACATCCCCCCTGTCACCCGGAGCAAGGCTTTATATAGCTTTGTCTCTTTAATTATCTGTTATTTATACTTCCAGAGATTTCACCAGCTCCTGCCATTCGGGAAGTTCGGGAAGCCCGGGCTTACGTTTGCCGAAAAACTGCACAATAATCTCTCCTTTATCATTAAAGACTTCCACAGAAGTCACTATACCGTCTTCTGTAGGCTTGCGCACTACCCAGGTCTCATGGATTCTGGCGGTGTCCAGGTGGAGGTTAAAATCCGGGTCCATTACGTTGATCCAGCTTTCGTACCAGAGTACCCGGTTCACCTGACCGGTATGAATCTGGATGTTCCCCCGGTTTCCTACAAACACCATGACAGGAAAACCTGCTTTTGCCGCCTTTTCCAGCAGCCCGGCCACTTTTTCATTCCCGATTTTCCGGGCATGGTACCCGTCCGGTGCAAGGCGCATGGCCTGTGTACGGCTTACCCCGTATTTCCGCAGGAGACCAAAGAAATCATGCGTATCCTTCAGGTCGAGCCAGGCCTGTCTGAAGCCCTCTGTATCAATATCGCTGTCAGGTTTCTCTGTCGCAGCGGAAGGAATTTCTTCCACTGAAAGCGCTGAAATCTGGTCATCTGACCGGTATTTTTCCACCAGCGCATCAAAAGCTTCTGCATCACTGTCTTTGGTCAGATAGATTTTGTGAATGGCCGAACCGTCTTTCCCGAAAAACTGCAGGCTCTTCTTATCCCCGTCAACCACGGCAAATGCCGAAGCCCAGGCAGAAAGAAATATCCGCATATCAATATCATCGCCCACAAAAATCTGGGCGTGCGGATTGGAAAAGTCACCGTTCAGATAAACTCCTTTCCGTTCATGAACGCACTCATCATTCCGGGTAAGCCCCATGACCTTTCCCAGCTTCTCCACATCGAGGAGAATGGCGGCAAACTCATTCCGTAAACGGGTCACTCCGCTGCCCAGATCCGTGACCAGCAGTTCACCTTCACTTACGCCCAGCTTTTCAGCTGCATTTCTTATTCTTAACCGGGGATTCTCCGCTTTTAATGCTTCCCATCTTTCTTTCAGCGAAATTGCCGTTGTTTCCATAGAATATAACAAATTTAAAATCCTTTAATTTCCAAATAAAATAACCGGATGCCGCCCTTCGGGGTGGGTCCATATACTGCAGGGAAAACCGTATGCTTCTGATATGGTCTCGGGAGTGAGCACCTCGCCGGGAGCTCCCTGCGCCAGCACGCTCCCGTTTTTCATCATCAGCACTTTTGTGGCAAACCGGGCTGCAAGGTTGAGATCATGCAATACCGTGACCACCGTGTTTCCTTTCCGGGCAAAGCCAGCCATCAGCTCCAGTACCTGGTACTGATGTTTAACATCCAGGTTATTCAGAGGTTCGTCCAGCAAAACCAGCTTGTGGGCTACCTCATTGCTCAGCTGGGTCATTACCCGCGCCAGGTGCACCCGCTGCTTTTCACCTCCCGAAAGCGAATTGTATTCCCGGTCTTTTAATTCCCAGACACCCACTTCCTTCATTGCTTCCTCTGCCGCCAGAAAGTCAGCACTCTGAGGAATTGAATCAAAGTAAGGATATCTTCCCATCAGCACTACTTCCTGTACGGGCAGGGGGATATCCCCGTTATAATGCTGGGAAAACTTGGCCTTGTTTTTAGACAGATCCGAGACGTCCCATTCCTTGAAACGCTTCAGCTTGAAATAAATATCTTCCGTACCCCGCGAAATTTCATTGGCCAGCACATTCAGCAGGGTCGATTTACCCGCACCGTTAGGCCCCACAATCACCAGCATATCCCCGTATTCCACTGACACATCCACTCCTTTCAGAATGGAATAATTTTTATGAGAATAGGATATTTTATGCCCTTTGACCATCACATTGATTTTTTATAACGGATAAGAATCGCAATGAATACCGGTGCGCCGAGAAGCGCGGTCAGGATACCTATCGGTAATTCCGAGGGGGCTACGATGGTACGGCTGACCGTATCAGCCGTCAGCAGCAGAATTGCCCCCCAAACGGCAGACAGGGGAAGGATCACCGTATAATTGGAGCTGAACAATAACCGCAGAATATATGGAATGATCAGTCCCACAAAACCGATACTTCCCGAAAAGGCCACCGCAGTACCTACCATCAGGGCAGAGAACAATACTGTGAGCCGCTTGATCCTTTCCACCTTTATCCCGAGGTGTTCTGCATCTTTTTCCCCCAGCATCATGGCATTCAGTGCTTTCCCCTTGGTGATCAGGTAGCTGTAGGTTCCGAGCATTACTACCGCCAGAATAGCATTCTGGGTCCAGGTGGCAGCACCCAGGCTCCCCAGGTTCCAGAACGTCAGGTCGCGGAGCTGCTCGTCTTTGGCCAGGTAGGTCATAAAGCCTACCAGGGCAAATCCGAGGGAGGAGATCGCCACACCGGCCAGCAGCATAATCACTACGTTGGTTCTCCCGTTACCGGAAGCGATGGTATACACCAGGGAAATGGCCCCCAGCGCACCAACAAACGCCCCGATACTCACCAACGAAAAATGCAGCACCTCCGGTATAAGCGACCGGACCGGCTCGCCGAGCACAATGGTAATGGCAGCCATCAGCGTAGCACCTGAGGTTACCCCGATCAGATCAGGAGTCGCCAGCGGATTTTTGAAAATTCCCTGCAGGCAGGTGCCTGAAACCGCCAGTATGCTTCCTATCAGTATCGCCATCACCACACGCGGCAGCCGGATCTTGCTTATAATATAGGCATCCGTGGCAGGCACAGATGCATCTCCTCTCAGCAGGCTCCCAGTAATTTTCAGCAGGGAAGGCTCCTCAAAGCGATAAACACCCATGTGCAGCGACACCCCGGCCAGCACCAGCAATACCAGGAACGACACCAACAGATACAACGGAAGTTTATTCTTCAACCCTTTACTTGATTTTCTCAGCCAGCGCCCTGTTCAGAGCAAGCGCAGCTTCCCCCGTTCTGGGTCCGAAATTGGAGATCAGCCCGCCATCCAGACCGATCACCGCCTTGTTTTTTCCTGCTGTGGTCTGGGCTACTCCCGGCACTGTAAGCAGGCCGTCAGGTCCGCCCAGGCTGGCCAGTCCCGAATCAAACAATAAAATCACATCGGGGTTTCCCTGTATCAGGGCTTCCGGGGTCAGGGGCCGGAAATCTTCAAAGCCGGAAACGGCATTTTGCCCGCCGGCCAGCTTCACTATCTCTGAGAAGGGGGTTTTATCCCCGGCCACCATCAGGGTGCCCGCTCCCCGCGCGTAGATGAAGAGCACTTTCGGCGCTTTTTCGAATTTCTGAATCTGTGCCAGGTCAGCATCCATTTTTTCAGTTAACGATTCGGTATCTGCATTTCCCAACAGTTCACCCACCGCCTGGATAAGGTCTTTTGCTCCCTGCACCGAATACTCCTGGTCAATCAGCTTTACTTCAATGCCTGCTTCTTTCAGCTTTCCCTGTAATTCCGGGTTAAGATCTTTTGCCGCAGCCACTACCACATCAGGCTGAAGTGCCACCACAGGCTCCAGGGTAATGCTCCGGATATGACCGAGATCCTGCGCATGCGTTTTCACAGATTCCGGGAAAGTACTGGTTACATCCACTCCCACCAGCTGGTTTTCCGCCCCTAATGCAGCGATGGTCTCTGTTACCGCTCCGCTCAGCGAAACGATTTTCTTCCCGGACTTCTCCGCTGAGTTTTCAGACGAGCTGTTGCAGGAAAACGCAATACCGGCCAGCAGGACCAGGCTTAATGCTATCTTCTTCATTTGTATTTATATTAAATCTAAATAAACGCAAAACTAGGAAGATTTACGAAACGGTAAAAGGAAATAGCGGAAAAGATTGTGAAACAACCTACCCTATCATGGCCATAAACTCCTGCTCACTAATAGTCTTCACGCCCAGGTCAGCGGCTTTTTTCAGCTTGGAGGGCCCGGCTCCTTCTCCCACAATCAGGTAATCCAGCTTTTTGGATACTCCGCTGACCAGGCGGCCGCCGTTGGCTTCAATCTTCTTTTCTATCTCCTCGCGGGTAAAATGAGTAAAGGTTCCGGTATAAAGCAGGGTCAGCCCTTCCAGCCCGTTCCCTTCTTTCTCTGTGACCGCATTTTCCGCCTGTAATGTCACACCGGCAGCTTTCAGCTTTTCCAGGAAATGCAGGTTCTTTTCCGAATGAAAATAATCGCGGATGCTTTGGGCCACCTTCTCGCCCACATCCGGAACCGCCATCAGCTCTTCATACCCGGCGGCACTGAGCGCATCAATATGCTTAAAATACTGGGCCAGTTTCTGGGCGGTGGTTTCACCTACAAAGCGGATGCCCATACCGAAAAGTACCTTGGCAAAAGGCTCGTTTTTCGACTTCTCAATTCCTTCCAGGATATTTTGTACGGTTTTATCCTTAAAGCTTACTTTTCTCTCCTTTTGGGTTTCCTCATCGATGTGGATTCTTTCCAGTCCCAGCAGCTGTTCAAATGTCAGCGAATAAAGATCTGCCGCATCACCGATCAGCCCGTTTTCGAGGAGAATATCAATTTTTCCTTCTCCCAGGCTATCAATATCCATCGCCTTACGCTGAATAAAATGTTCGATGGTTCCCTTGATCTGCGGCGGGCAGCCTTCCGTATTCGGACAGTACCAGGCGGCTTCCCCTTCATTCCGGTGAAGCGAAGATCCGCAGGCCGGACATACTTCCGGAAAACGGATTACTTCCCTGCCGGGATTCGGCCGGCTCCCGTCCACTCCCGTAACCTTCGGGATGATTTCCCCCGCCTTTTCCACAAAAACGAAATCCCCGATGGCCAGCCCCAGCCGCTCTATCTCATCGGCATTGTGCAGGGTAGCTCTTTTTACTGTGGTCATGGATAATTCCACAGGTTCCAGTTCCGCCACAGGGGTTACGGCACCTGTCCGTCCCACCTGGAACGTCACTCCGAGCAGCCGGGTGGATTTGGATTCGGCCTTGTACTTATAGGCTATCGCCCACCGCGGGCTTTTCGCCGTAAACCCAAGCTCTTCGCGCTGGTCATACCGGTTCACTTTCACGACAATCCCGTCGGTGGCGCAGCCCAGCTCGTGCCTTTTATGTTCCCATTTATGAATATAGGTTATCACGCCTTCAATGTCTCCCACTTTCTCCCAGGACTCGGACACATTGAAACCGGCCGATTTAAGGGCTACCAGGCTCTCCTCATGAGTGGTGAATTTTTCGTTATCGGAAATGTACTGGTAAATAAAGCAGTCCAGTTTCCGCGAAGCCACTACGGCCGAATCCTGCAGCTTGAATGTACCGGCCGCCGCATTTCTCGGGTTGGCCAGGAGAGCTTCCCCCTTTTCCAGCTTCGAAGCATTGATCTCGCGGAAGATCTCCTTTGACATAAACCCTTCGCCTCTCACTTCAAAGGCCCTTCCCAGCCGGTCTTCAAACTTCCGCACATTCAGGGGCAGGGAACGGATCGTCTTGATATTGGTGCTGATATCGTCGCCCTGAACACCGTCACCGCGGGTCACACCCCGCACCAGGATACCGTCTTCATAAGCCACGGAAAGAGATATTCCGTCAAACTTTATTTCACATATGTATTCATACGGTTCACCGTCCAGGCCTTTTCTCACCCGGGTATCCCATTCTCTTATTTCCTCCTCACTGTAGGTATTGGACAGCGAAAGCATCGGAAACTTATGCCTCACGGTGGCAAAGCTCCGGGTGATTCCCCCTCCCACCCGTTGGGAGGGGCTGTCCGGCAGCCGGAATACCGGGTTTTCATTTTCCAGCTTTTCCAGTTCTTTCAACAACTGGTCAAACTCAAAATCGCTGATTTCTGATACCGCATCCTGGTAATACCGGTCATTGTAATAATTAAGAAGATCCGTTAATTCCTTTATTCTGGCCTGTGCATCCATGCTTGTATTTTTTACCCGGACAAAAATAGTACTAAAACTTACTATAACCCCTAACCCGCCCAAAACATGGCCCTTCGTAGCCCAAATTCCAGGTTATTTTACCTGTTTATTTACTTATTTCACCATTTCATTTGAAAAATTTAGTAAATTGCCCGAAAATCTTTATAGAAAAAATCCTATTCATAGTGCGGTATGGCCAAAATTTTAGTGATTGACGACGAGAAAACCATACGTGATGCCATGAGAGACATCCTCGAATACGAGGGGTACGAAATAGACGAAGCCAAAGATGGTCAGCAGGGCCTGGAGATGGTTACTTCCGGGAAATATGACATAGCGCTGTGCGACATAAAAATGCCTAAAATGGATGGCCTTGAAGTATTGCTCAAAGCCCGGGAGGAAGGCGTGCTTACCCAGTTTGTAATGGTATCGGCTTTCGGAAACGTGGAAAACGCAGTAGAAGCTACCAAAAGAGGTGCCTTTGACTTTATTACCAAGCCGCCTGATCTGAACCGTCTCCTGGTGACGGTCAGAAATGCCATCGAAAAAAGCAACGACACCGAAGTCATCAAGACCCTTAAAAAGAGGGTGTATAAAATCAATGAGATTGTGGGGGATTCCCCATTGATCATGAAGGTGAAAGATACCATTGAAAAGGTAGCGCCCACCGAAGCGCGTATACTGATCACCGGGCCCAATGGCTCCGGCAAGGAAATGGTAGCCAAACAGATCCATGAACGTTCTAACCGGGTCAAAAAGCCGCTCATTGAAGTCAACTGTGCAGCTATTCCTTCCGAACTGATCGAGTCAGAGCTTTTCGGGCATGAAAAGGGAGCATTTACGTCGGCGGTAAAGCAGCGGCTCGGGAAGTTTGAGCTGGCCGATAACGGCACGCTCTTCCTCGATGAGATCGGCGATATGAGCCTCTCGGCCCAGGCCAAGGTACTCCGGGCATTACAGGAAAATAAAATTACCCGGGTAGGCGGAGAAAAAGAGATCAAAATCAATGTGCGGATCATTGCCGCTACCAATAAGGATCTCAAAAAAGAGATTGCGGAAGGCAACTTCCGGGAAGACCTTTACCACCGCTTAAATGTGATCCCGATCTATGTTCCGCCTCTTTCCGAAAGAAGGGAAGATATTCCTTTGCTGGCGGAAAAATTCCTGCAGGACGTGGCTGAGGAATACGGTGATCAGGCCAAGACTTTCAAGGCTGACGCCATGGAGCATCTGAAGAGCCTTCCCTGGACAGGAAACGTCAGGGAGCTGCGGAATGTGGTGGAAAGGCTGGTCATCATGTGCGGACAGGAAATTACCGTTGATGAAGTGAAACTATACGCCGGATTGGGCTTATAAAAGAAAAAGGGGCCGGAGCCCCTTTTTTTGATAGCTTTAACTTCGCTTTATAAAACTTATCAGAAACAATACCACCAACGCTCCGATCACCGCTGAAATAACATTGGCAATTACTCCCGAGCCTATGGAAATACCCAGAGCCCCGAAAAGCCAGTTGCCGACTACCGCACCAATGATCCCAACAATAATGTTACCAATTAGTCCGAATCCCATTCCCCGCTTGATCTCGCCTGCCAGCCAGCCGGCTATGGCACCGATGATGATTGCATACAAAACGCCGTTCATAAAATTCAAGTTTAGGTTAAGAATTGATTTTCCGGACACTAAGTTATAAAAGTATTAACAAAATCAAATGAATTATTGATTTTATTATATTTTCAACTATTGACGATTTTGTGATTTACGATTGACGCTGGCTGAGTAAATTATCAATACTCAAACACCCCGGCCTCGCTCTTAATGGTCAGCTTCTTCCCTTCAAAAGGTTCTACACGCCCCACAATCCGGGCCTCCACGCCAAATGACTCTGAAATACGGATCACCTCAGCAGCGTATGCTTCCGGGAGATAGACCTCAAGCCGGTGCCCCATATTGAATACCTTGTACATCTCCTTCCAGGAGGTTCCGCTCTCCTGGCGGATCAGCTCAAACAGGGGCGGTACGGGAAACAGGTTATCCTTAATAATGTGCACCCGGTCTGCAAAATGCAGCACTTTGGTCTGGGCGCCGCCGCTGCAATGCACCATGCCGTTGATCCGGCCCTTCAGCTCCTTCAGCAGCTTCTTCACAATGGGCGCATAGGTACGTGTAGGCGAAAGAATCAGCTTTCCTACATTCACCGCCAGGGAATCATTGATCTTCACTTCGTCAAGCAGGTCTTTGGAGCCACTGTATACCAGCGACGGATCGATAGATTCGTCGTAGCTTTCCGGGTATTTACCGGCATATTTTTTTGCCAGCACGTCATGCCGCGCCGAAGTCAGCCCGTTACTCCCCATCCCACCGTTATATTCTTCCTCGTAAACCGCCCTACCTGAGGAAGAAAGTCCCACAATCACATCGCCCGGCGCGATCCGCTCATTCGAGATCACCTCTTCCCGCTTCATGCGGGAAATTACGGTGGTATTTACGGTAATGGTCTTGACCAGATCACCCACATCCGCTGTTTCTCCACCCGTACTGTAAATTTCAATACCGTTCTCCCGAAGCATGGCCAGCACTTCCTCGCTGCCGTTTATAAGCGTGGAAATGACCTCTCCGGGAATTTTGTTTTTATTTCTGTCAATGGAAGATGACATCAGGATAGGCCCTGTGGCTCCCACACAGATCAGGTCGTCCGTATTCATGATGATGGAATCCTGGGCAATTCCCTTCCAGACCGACAGATCGCCGGTTTCTTTCCAGTAGAGATAGGCCAGCGAAGTTTTTGTACCGGCTCCGTCAGCATGCATAATATTGCAATAGCGTTCATCACCTCCCAGTACATCCGGTGAAATTTTGCAGAATGCCTTGGGGTATAAGCCCTTATCCAGCTTTTCAATCGCCTTATGCACATCTTCTTTCGAGGCCGAAACACCCCGCTGCATATATCTTTCTGACATAGAAATAAAATTTACGGCAAAATTACGGATTTCTCCCGGTAAATCAGCACCTCAATAATCTGCTTCCGAAAACCAGGAGGCCCACGATCACCGCACCCGCAGCAGTAAAAAGAACGGCTGCCGCTGCCAGGTCCTTGACCGCTCCGATGGCCGGATCCCGTTCAGGAAGGAGTCGGTCGCACAGTTTTTCCAGAGCAGTATTAAAAGCCTCTGCACTAAAAACCATAAAAATGCAAACCGCGAGCACTGCCCATTCCCAGGGCCTGATCCTGAAATAGCCCCCCGCCAACACTACCGTCACCGCCGCCAGGAGATGAAAACGGGCATTATTTTCACTCCTGAAAAGCACATAAATGCCATGGGCTGCGTACCGGAAGCTCCGGAGCATTTTCCTGATATTCATATTTGCCGATTTTTAAACCAAGCGCTAATTTACCTAACTTTGCAAAAAAATCTGATCATGCCGAAAGCCAAATACGTTAGGGAGTCGCATACTGTCATGACAGAAATGGTCTTTCCTAACGATACCAATCCCCTCTCTAACCTGATGGGCGGGAACCTGATGCGTTTCATGGATATTGCCGGAGCCATCTGCGCGCAAAAACACAGCAACCGGATTGTGGTAACCGCATCTGTGGATAACGTTTCTTTTGTGAACCCCATTCCCCTCGGAAATGTGGTGACCCTTGAGGCCCGTATTACCCGTGCATTCAATACCTCCATGGAGGTGGTGGTAGATGTTTATTCGGAGAATATTCCGGCTGGCGTAAAAAGCAAGACCAACCAGGCCTTCCTCACATTCGTAGCCGTAGATCAGAGCGGCCGTCCCATTGAGGTATCAGAAGTAATTCCTGAAACAGAGGAAGAAAAAATTCAGTATGAAAAAGCAATGCACCGCCGCCAACTGCGTCTTTTAATGGCCGGAAGGCTTAACGCCACCGACGCCGAAGAACTAAAAAAGACATTTTTTGAGCAATCGGCTACCATTTAATCAATCTTACTCGTATCTTTGCGTACTTTTTGAGGCAAGGCGTTCTTCCTGATTCCTTCCTCAGATCTATGGCTCCATAGTTTAAAGGATAGAACGAAGGTTTCCGGTACCTTTGGTGGGGGTTCGATTCCCTCTGGAGCTACTCTTTCCTACAAAGCTTACTGATGAGATTTCTTTTTACATTTCTTTTTTTTTCCGGCATCAGTACTTTCTCCCTTGCACAGGCTGACAGTTCAAAAACCCTTTCGGAAGTAACGGTACGGGGCTTTGAAACCCGCCAGACACCCCTGCAAACGCCAGCGTCTGTCAGCCGCATCTCAGCGGAAGATATCAGCCGTCATTCCCTTTCCGACCCCCTGCCCGTATTCAATTCGCAAACAGGGATCCGGATGGAAGAACGCTCCCCCGGAAGCTACCGGCTTACCCTCAGAGGCTCTTCGCTGCGCTCTCCTTTCGGTGTACGCAATGTAAAAATTTACTGGAACGGCATCCCGATGTCTGATGCCAACGGCACCACTTACTTTAACCAGGTGGATTTCAACACCCTCGGCTCCATAGAGGTCTTAAAAGGCCCGGCCGGCAGCATTTTCGGTGCCGGCTACGGCGGCGTGGTCCAGCTGAATACCCCGGCAGCCGCCTCCGGCCATGAATTCTCCGCCGGTTTTCAGGCAGGCAGCTTTGCCTCCTTTGCCGGAAATGCACGTTACCGGTACGCTTCCCAATGGATGAACCTCCTGGCCGCTTTTTCCGGAAGAGGCTCAGACGGATACCGTGATCACGCGGATATGTCCGGGTATAACGGCGTTTTTTCCGGTTCCTTCTTCCTGAGTCCCCGGCATACGCTCACGTTCTCCTATTCAGGAGCACATATAGATTACCGAACCCCCGGGGGGCTCACTCTGGCACAAATGGAAGCTGATCGTCAGGCCTCCCGCCCGGCCACTCCTGCCCTGCCCTCTGCGCGTGACCAGAATGCGGGGATCGTCCAGACCTACCACCTTTCGGGCCTCAGTCATGAATGGCAGGTAGCTCCGGCAGCTTCGCTGACCACCACCTTATTTTATGCTGCCAATGAACTGACCAATCCCTTTATTACCAGCTATGAGGAAAGAAACGAAAAGACTACCGGCTACCGGTTGCTGGGGCGTAAGGCATTCGGCAGACTGATCCTCTACGCCGGATCTGAAGGGATATTCACCTCATCAGGCTTCTATGTCAGCGAAAATAATCTCGGCCGGAAAGGAGCATTCCTGTATGATACCGACCTGCTCTCCCGGCAGCTATCGCATTTTACGCAGGCGCAGCTTTCACTGCCGGGCCGGGTGGAAATCACGGGCGGACTAAGCTACAATACGCAGCTCTACCGGAATGAGACCATGGAGGCCAACGGGGAAACCCTCCTGGTAAGAGAAAGACCCGGCTTACCCTGGAGCCCGCGTATAGCCGTTCTCAAATCGCTGAATGCCAGAGCAGGCCTGTACTATACTTTCTCTAACGGCTACTCGCCGCCTACCGCGCAGGAAATGACTGCCAACTTTGAAAACGGACAAAACATAAGCCTTCGTGCTGAAAAGGGCGTAAGTCATGAGATCGGGATAAAATCTCAATGGACCCACACCTTCCGGACCGAAATAGCCGCCTATCACCAGGTGGTCAGAAACGCCCTTGTACGTCATGTAGCGGATAACGGCAGCGAATACTTTCAGAACGCCGGGCAGGTGATCCAGAAAGGCCTTGAGGTCTCCAACCGGCTTACACTTGAGAACCGGGAAAATTTCATTACCCATACGGACCTCCTCCTTAACCTGACCCTGAACGACTTCCGGTTCGGATCTTATCTCAATGAAGGGACAGACCTACAGGGGAAAAAGCTCCCGGGCGCACCCGGTACCAGCGTGGCTTTCTCCGGCAAATGGGTTCAGCGCAAAGGCATATATCTCACAGCAGACGTTAACCTTATTTCCGGCATGTTTCTGAATAACCTGAATACCATCAGCAGTGAAGGCTATACCACCACCCGCCTGAGGGCGGGCTGGAACGTTGCCATAGGACCGAAAGCCCACCTCAATCTTTATGGCGGAGCTGACAACCTGCTGAATGAGAAATACTCGCTGGGCTTTGATTTCAACGCTATCGGAAACCGTTTTTACAACCCTGCTCCCCTTCGGAATTACCATGCAGGAGTCGGCCTTACCCTTAAATTCCGCTGAGTCTCTTTACCCTACAGGCAGATACTTTTCCAAATTATCCGTAAATTCGCTGCCTATTAAAATACGAAACACCTTGAGCCTGGTAAACGAAGTAATCGGTTTTTTCATGAAAAGCAGGATAGGCCGGATTGAGCATTTCAAAAGTCATCCCATTGAAACCCAGTCAGATGTCTTCCATAACCTGATCGAAAGGGCTCGCTTTACGGAATTCGGGCTGAAGCACGGTTTCTCTGATATTAAAAGCATCAAAGACTTCCAGGAAAGGGTTCCCGTAGTTACCTATGAAGAATTCTTTCCCTGGACCGAGCGGGTGCTCCGGGGTGAAAAGAACATCACCTGGCCTTCTGAAATAGCCTGGTTCTCCAAATCATCCGGCACCACCAATGCCCGGAGCAAATTCATCCCGGTATCGGAAGAGGCCCTGCACGAGTGCAACTACAGGGGCGGAAGAGATGTGCTCACCCTGTACGTGGAAAATACGCCCAATACCCAGCTTTTTAACGGGAAATCTATTTCCATCAACGGCTCGCTGCACCCCAATCCCTACAATGAAAATGTTCAGGCCGGGGATGTTTCCGCCATCATCACCAAAAACCTGCCGAAATGGGCGGAATATTTCAGAACCCCGCCCGCAGATATTGCGCTTCTTGACAAATGGGAAGACAAAATGGAATACATGATTGAGCATTGCTCTCATGAGAACGTGGTCTCGATGCTGGGTGTCCCCACCTGGGGGGTAGTACTGATTGAACGCATTATGGAAGCCACAGGCGCCAAAAATGCCCTGGAGTTCTGGCCTAATTTTGAGGTTTTTTTCCACGGAGCGGTTTCTTTCACTCCCTACCGCACCATGTTCAGGGAAAGAATTTTCCCGGGACCCGGCGTCAACTACATGGAATCCTATAATGCTTCGGAAGGTTACTTTGCCATCCAGGACGACCTCTCCCTGGAAGACCAGATGCTGCTGATGCTGGATTACGGCGTATTTTTTGAGTTCCTGCCTGCCGATGAGTGGGAAAACCCCTTCCCCAGAGCGCTTACCCTGGAAGAAGTGGAGCTGAATAAAAATTATGCGCTGGTGATTTCCACCAATGCCGGCCTTTGGCGGTACAAAATAGGGGACACCGTGAAATTCACTTCCCTGCACCCTTTCCGCATTAAAATTTCCGGCCGTACACGGCACTTCATCAATGTATTCGGAGAAGAGCTTATGGTGGAAAATGCTGACCAGGCGCTGGCTTACGTTTGCGAAGAAAACGGCCTTGAGCTGAAAGAGTACACTGCAGCACCCATCTTCATGAATTCAGACTCCAAAGGGGGCCATGAGTGGATCATTGAACTGGCCTCTCCCCCTGAAAACCCGGAAGGGTTTGTCCGGATGCTGGACAGCCGCTTACGCGAAATAAATTCTGATTACGATGCCAAAAGGCAGAAAGACATGGCTTTGCAAATGCCGCTGGTTCACTTCTGTGCACAGGGACTTTTCCTGAAATGGCTTCAGAAAAACGGCAAGCTCGGGGGACAATACAAAGTACCCCGGTTAAGTAACGAAAGAAAATTGCTGGAGGAGATACTGGAGCTGGTGGGGTAAAAGGGAGTTAACTTACTCCCATTTAAAGCTTCCCGAATCAAAGTCGGTCGACTCTTTGGTCGCTTCCACACTTCTGAACTGCTCAAAATCAATATGAGGGAGAAGCTCGTTTTTAATATGGTTTACTGCATCCTGCAAAGCTTCCGCTACCTTATCAAGGTCTTCTTTATAGACAAATAGCTTCGATTTCTCAAAAACAAAGTCTCCATCCTTTTGAAATCTTCTGCTTTCGGTGATCGTCAGATAGTAGTCATTCGAACGAGTGGATCTTACATCAAAAAAATAAGTTCTTTTTCCGGCCCTTATTTTCCTGGAATATATCATTTCCTGGTCATCTCTTTCCACGCTGTCAAAATAGTTTTAGAGGTTTATACAAATACGGTCAAAAATATACTTTTATTAAAAATAAAAAAAATATTTACTTATAAAAAAACACCATTTCCCGATATTTCTTTTGGACTTTTCCGGAAAATTATAGGATATTTGTTGCCGCAGAGCCAAAATAGATGGCAGGCCACACAATAAAATCATAAATAATTCATTGATTTGCAGTATGAAATATTTAAATAGAAAATTTTCATCAGTGATTTTGGTGTTGCTGATGATGTTAATGCCTAATTTAAGTATTTACGCCCAAAAGGTCGATATCGGCCATTCTTTTAAAGGGTATGCATCCTATTATCATACCAAATTTCTTGGACGTAAAACCGCCAATGGGGAGATCTTCACAAGAGGGTCATACACCTGCGCGCACAAATCACTCCCTTTCGGAACATTGATCGAAGTTGAGAATACTAAAACAGGCAGATGGGTGATCGTCCGGGTAAATGACCGCGGACCTTTCTCAAGAAACCGCGTCCTGGATCTTTCCATTGATGCGGCAAAGCATCTGGGCATGATAGAACGGGGAGTTGCTCATATCACGGCAAAAATAGTAGGCTTTGACGGCAATCTTGAGCTCCTGCGTGACGGCCTGGCGCTTGGAATCTACAATTGTTTTCTCGGTCTGGAGAATAATCCGCTAAAAATTCCTTACTTGCCATCTGAAAAAAGCAATGTATCTCTGGGAATTTAATGGAACTGGATCTTTCAAAAATCCGTGAATACGGCCGTCTCGACTTCCTCGCCAAGCAGCTTGTGGAAGGATTTATTACCGGGCTTCACAAATCCCCTTTTCATGGATTTTCGGTAGAATTTGCCGAACACCGGCTGTATAACGCCGGAGAAAGCACAAGGCATATCGATTGGAAGGTCTTCAGCAAAACAGACAAGCTCTTTGTTAAAACGTATGAGGAAGAAACCAATCTCCGCTGTTACCTTCTCGCAGATGTGTCCTCCTCCATGTACTACCCTGAAAAAACGCGGGGCAAGCTGGCCTTCTCAGTTCTGGCCGCTGCTGCTCTGGCCAATATGCTTCAGCGGCAGCGCGATGCCGTAGGACTGGTCACTTTTTCAGACACCATTCAAACCCAGACCGAGTGCAAATCAACAACCACACATCTGCAGAAAGTGTTCAGAGAGCTGGAAGCAGTGCTTAATCTTGAAAAGAAAAACCAAATCACTTCCGTCGCAGATACCCTTCACCTGATTGCCGGTAAGATACATACCCGTTCACTGGTGGTAATCCTGAGTGACATGTTTGAAGATATCGAGAACAGTGAAAAGATTTTTTCAGCGCTTCAGCATCTTAAGCACAACAAGCACGAAGTGCTCTTATTCCATGTGACTGACAGGAAAACAGAACGGGACTTTGATTTTGCAGACGGCCCCTATGAGTTTATTGACCTCGAAACCAACGAACGCCTGAAGCTGCAGCCCGCCCAGGTAAAGGAACAGTATGTAAAAACACTGAATAATTTCTATCACGACCTGAAAATCCGGTGCGGTCAGTACAAAATTGATTTCATAGAGGTGGATATCGATAAAGGCTTTGACCCGGTGATGTCTTCTTTCCTGGCCAAACGCGCCAAAATGCATTAATACCAACGTTCCTTTCGCGCGGAAAGTGAAATAATTACACCGTCTATATTACTTTTCGACCTGTCTTAAAGAGTTTATTGCCCCGGATTTTACAGCGGCCTACCTTTGAAACAAAAAACAAAAAGCGATGTTATTAACAACAACCAACAATATCGAAGGCCGTACCGTAGCGGAATACAAAGCGCTGGTGACCGGTGAGACCATCATTGGGGCCAATATTTTCAAAGACTTCTTTGCCGGTATCCGCGATATCGTGGGCGGCCGCTCCGCCTCGTATGAAAAAGTGCTTCGCGAAGCCAAAGACACGGCGATCACCGAAATGATAGAACGCGCCCGGATGTATGGTGCTGACGCCGTTATAGGCATTGACCTGGATTACGAAACCCTCGGAAAAGACAACGGCATGATGATGGTGACCGCCAGCGGCACCGCCGTGAAGCTGAACTAATGCAAAAATAACAATGTTAATAATAGCCCGGCTTTTGAAAGAGCGCCGGGCTGTTTAATTTTGCAGTCCGGAGATAAAATACCTCCTGTTGAATGTTCAGAACATGCTCTACCCCAAAAATATAGAAACCAAACTGGGTTTTGATAAAATAAAAGAACTTCTGGAAGAAGAATGCGTGAGCTCATTGGGTAAAACCTTTGTCGGCAAAATCCGTTTCTCCGCGAAATTCGACCAGATCCGGAAAATGATGGCCCAGACGGCGGAGTTCCGCCTGATCCTGGAAACCGAGTCGGCCTTCCCGAATCAAAATTATATTGACGTTACCGGTTACCTGAAAAAAGCGGCCATCCCGGGCGCCATTATTTATGAAGAAGAATTTTTCGAAATACGGCTTTCGCTGACCACCATTCAGCAGATCATTCATTTCTTCCATAACCGGCCGCCGGAAAAATTTCCCGAGCTGCTGTCGCTGCTCCAGGCTGCCCTTCCCCCGGACCGTCCCAAAGGATGGGAAGCCCTTCTGACCGAGATTACTGCGGTGATTGACGAACGGGGAAAAGTGAAAGACAATGCTTCCTGGGAACTGCTGGATATACGCAGAAAGCTGGCCGTGGAGCAAGCCAACGTGAAACGTACCCTGGACCGGATCTACCGGACGGCCAAAAACTCGGGGTGGATCGGCGAGGACATGACCCTTGCCGTAAGAAACGGGCGACTGGTACTGCCTGTACTGGCAGAGCACAAAAGGAAGCTCTCGGGCTTTGTTCATGACGAGACCTCGAGCGGCAATATTGCCTATGTGGAGCCCGGTGAGGTGCTGGAAGCCAATAATGAGATCCGTGACCTCGAAATCAGGGAAAGAAGAGAGGTACTCCGGATCCTGGAGCAACTGACCTCCCGCCTGCGCCCCGACCTGCCCGACCTGGAGCGTTCTTATGTTTTTCTGGGGCTGATGGACTTTATCCGGGCCAAGGCCCGCCTGGCCATCCGTACCGACAGCACCTTTCCGCTGCTGGTGGAAGAAACGGTCATTGACTGGCAGAATGCCCGCCATCCCCTCCTGCTGCTGGCTCACCGGAAACAAAACAAGGCCGTGGTGCCGCTGAACGTGGCTTTAAACCGTCAGGAACGGATCCTGGTGGTCTCAGGCCCCAATGCCGGCGGGAAATCAGTGATGCTCAAAACCATCGGGCTGATACAGTATATGGCCCAGTGCGGTCTGCTGCTTCCGGTTTCTCCCGATTCAAAAATAGGCCTTTTCAAAAGCCTGTTTATTGATATCGGTGATGAGCAAAGCATAGAAAACGACCTGAGCACCTACAGCTCTCACCTGACCAACATGCGGGAGTTCCTGAAACATGCCGATCACGAAACACTGTTCCTGATCGACGAATTCGGCACCGGTACCGAACCCTCCCTGGGCGGTGCACTGGCTGAATCTATCCTGGAAAGCTTTGCTGCCAAAAAAGCCTTCGGTGTTATTAATACGCACTATACTAACCTGAAGGTCTTTGCCGACAAAAACGAAGGCCTGCTGAACGGTGCCATGCGTTTTGACGCAGAAGAACTTACGCCCATGTTTGAGCTGGAAATGGGCCAGCCGGGCAATTCGTTTGCCTTTGAGGTAGCCGAAAAAATGGGCCTGCCGTCTGGCATCATCCGGAACGCCCAGCGCAAGCTCGGGAAAAACCAGATCAATTTCGAAAAGCTGCTCAAGGAGCTTGACATGGAGAAAAAAGCCTTTGCCGAACAGAATACCGCCCTTCAAAAGCAGATCGAAGAGCTGAAACAGCGTTCTGGGCAATACACCTCCCTGAAAAACTTCCTTGAAAGTGACAGACAGCGTATCCTTTCCCAGGCAAAGGAAGACGCCAGGAAAATAATACGTGACGCCAATAAAACCATTGAAAACACCATCCGGCACATCAAGGAGAACAATGCCGAAAAGGAAGCTTCGCGACTGGCCCGTGAACAGGTGAAAGAGTTTGAGCAAAAAGTGCTGCAGCCCGAACCGGAAGTACCCCCCGGAGTAGTGGTCCAAAAAGCAGACGGGCCCGTAGCGCCGGGAGATTATGTACGGATAAAAGGACAGGAAGCCCTGGCCCAGGTGATCAGCCTGAACGGGAAAGATGCAGAGATTCTGCTGGGTGAGCTCAAGTCCAACATCAAGCTTAACCGTCTCGAAAAAATATCCCGGAAAGAGTTCCGGTCTTCGCAGAAGGAATCCGCCAAAAGCATGAAAGGTGTAGACCTGAATGAAAAAATGAGTGAGTTCAGCTTCAACCTGGATATCCGGGGAAAACGGGGTGAAGAAGCCCTGGTGGCCGTGGACAATCTCATTGATGATGCCATTCTGCTGGGGTATCCTCAGCTGAGAATAGTTCATGGGAAAGGCGACGGCATCTTACGTAACCTTATCCGGAACCATATCAGGCAGTACAAGCAGGTGGGTAAGATGCAGGATGAGCACGCCGACCGCGGCGGGGCCGGCGTGACCCTCGTGGAAATGAAATAGCCGGGCTATTTCCTGGTTCCCTTATAGGTATTTCCTGAATAGTCTATCTCTATTCCGGTTATCTTCCCGTTATTGTCCCGTTTAAAGACAATTCCTCCGGTGGCAGCCGTCATCTGGAAAGAATCTTTTACGTCCGTGGCCATAAGTCCGGAGCCGCCGATGCTGGTTTCTATATTCAGCGATCCGCCCTGAAGCGTAATTGTCACCTCTGAAACTTCAGAACTGCCCTCCAGGCTGTACTTCCCTGCATACTCATCTAATGAAGCGCTTTCTTTCACCCCCTCAAAACTGTCTCCGTTTACGCTTACCACCAGCCGTACCACTTTCCCCGAGGGCTCTCTTACAAACTTTAAAAGTGCCTGGTAATTGGCCTCGCTAAATTCATCAGCTACCCTGGTAGGAGTAATCTCTCCCTTTCCCACACCTTCGGCATCGGCCGTAAATACCCCGTTCTCATACGAGATCACAATTCTGTCAAAAGGAGCACTCTGGAATTTATAGGCTCCGGTAAAGTCGCCCGGATTGGTCCGGTCCTGACCGGTCTGCTGTGCCTTCAATGCAAAAGAAAAGATTAAAAATCCGGTTAAGATCAGTAGTTTTTTCATCTCTTTTAAGGTTGTAATTTTTAGTTTTTTAGATAATTTAACCAAATTTAACCAACATCTCCACATAAATTGTCTCCTGCGCCTGCTTTTTTCCCCGCACCTTATATTTTTGCGGTAAATCATTGACCATGGCCAAAGTAACCGAACATATTGCCGGCAGCAAGGGAGAGCCCCTGTTTTCCATTGAAATTATCCCGCCTGTAAAAGGAGGAAAGATCGATGAGCTTCTCAACGACATTACTCCTCTTATGGAGCTGAAGCCCAAATTTGTAGATGTTACCTACCACCGTGAAGAATACCTGAACCAGACCCGTGAAGACGGCAGCGTGGTTCAGATCAAAACCCGTAAGAGACCAGGTACCGTAGGCATCTGTGCCGCTCTTATGCATAAATTTGACACAGATCCCGTACCTCATGTGCTGTGCGGTGGCTTCACCCGTGACGACACCGAAGATCTGCTCATAGACCTGAATTACCTGGGCATTGAAAATGTGATGGCCCTGCGCGGTGATCACGCCAAGCCTTTTACGTCTTTTAAGCCCAAGAAGGGCGGGCATGCCTACGCTTCTGAACTGATTGTACAGATCAGGGAAATGAATGAAGGAAAATACCTTCACGAAACTTCGGAATACCTGAATAATTCAAACTTCTGTATCGGTGCGGCCGCCTATCCCGAAAAACATTTCGAAGCGGAGACCACCCGCCAGGATTTTGAAAATCTCAAACAAAAAGTAGCAGCGGGTGCTGACTATCTGGTGACCCAGATGTTTTTCGATAACCGGAAGTATTTTGATTTTGTGGAAAAATGCCGCGCGTACGGCATTAATATCCCTATCATTCCGGGACTGAAGATTCTCTCTACCAAAAAACAGCTGGACATTCTTCCGAAGCTGTTCTATCTCGATATCCCGGAAGAGTTGGCCAACGCAATACGCAGCTGCAAAGACGACAGGGAAGTGCGTAAGGTAGGGATAGAATGGTGCATTCAGCAATGCCGCGAGTTGAAGGCTTTCGGGGTACCGGCCCTGCATTTCTATACTATGAGTAAATCGACCACCACACTGGCGGTGGCTCGTGAAGTGTTTTAACGATCTGGTTTACTTTAATTCAAATGCCCTTGTCGAAGGGCACTTGAAATATTGTGTTCCTTAATTAACAGACACCAGCTCCAGCTCAAAATTAAGCTCCTGGCCGGCCAGCGGATGATTGGCATCCAAGCGCACATACGCCTCGGTCACTTCCCGGATAATTACCGGAACCGCTCTTTGTCCGTCATGCATATTGAGGGTTTCACCTACAACCAGCGGAATATCAGCCGGAATATCGGCACGGTCAAAATTAAAGATCATCTCTTCACTGGCAGGGCCATAAGCATCTTCTACCGCTATGTGGATGGATTTCTTTTCCCCCACTTCCATTCCCTGCACACCTTCATCAAAACCTTTGATGACCATGCCGCTTCCTACTTCAAATTCCAGAGGCTCACGGCCTTCAGAAGAATCAAAAAGCGTACCGTCATTCAGTGTTCCTTTGTAGTGGATGGCCACTTTATCACCTGATTTTACCATTTTATTCGATTTTTGTTTGATTTAATATGCTTTGGCAAATAAAACTCTGCCTTGGGAAGGCTTACCGGAATATACGCAAAGGCCTTCCTCCTGCTTAAAGTCTAAAGGAATACAACGTATGGTGGCCTTGGTGAGTTCCTTGATTTTCTCTTCGGTCTCCGCGGTACCATCCCAGTGCGCCGAGAGAAAGCCGCCTTCTTCGATTTGCCGGGTAAACTCTTCCCAGGTATTCACTTCAAAGGTATTTTCCTGCCTGAATTTCAATGCACGGTTATAAATATTGGCCTGAATATCATCCAGCAGCGCTACCAGATAGTCATAGATGCCTTCCAGTGAAACCGTTTCCTTGGTTTTTGTATCCCTCCGCGCCACTTCTACCTGGTTGTTTTCCAGGTCTCTGGCCCCTACCGCAATCCGCACGGGCACTCCTTTCAGCTCATACTCGGCAAATTTCCATCCCGGCCGGGAGGAGTCGTCATCATCAAATTTAACGCTGACGCCATGTGCTTTCAACTCGCTGATCAGGGGCAGAAGCCGGTCATAAATGGCATTCAGCTGGTCTTCACCTTTGTAAATGGGTACGATCACCACCTGTACAGGTGCCAGTTTGGGAGGCAGAACCAGTCCCTGGTCATCTGAATGCGCCATAATGAGCGCCCCCATCAGGCGGGTGCTCACTCCCCAGGAGGTGCCCCATACGTATTCCAGGTTTCCGTTCCTGTCCTGGAATTTCACATCAAAAGCTTTGGCAAAATTCTGGCCCAGAAAATGGCTGGTACCTGCCTGCAGGGCTTTACCGTCCTGCATAAGCGCTTCAATACACATGGTATCATCAGCCCCTGCAAAACGTTCACTTGCCGTTTTTCTTCCTCTGACCACCGGTAATGCCATCCATTCTTCAGCAAATTTCGCATACACTTCCAGCATCTGTTCTGTCTCGGCTACGGCCTCATCACGGGTAGCGTGCGCGGTGTGACCTTCCTGCCATAAAAATTCTGCTGTACGGAGGAAGATCCGGGTACGCATTTCCCAGCGAACCACATTAGCCCACTGGTTGATCAGGATGGGGAGGTCACGGTGCGACTGCACCCAGTTTTTATAGCTGTTCCAGATTACGGTTTCCGATGTGGGCCTTACAATCAGCTCCTCCTCCAGTTTGGCTTCCGGATCTACCACTACCCCGGCACCATCCGGATCATTTTTGAGACGGTAGTGGGTGATCACCGCACATTCCTTCGCAAAACCTTCCACATGTGAAGCCTCCTTCGAAAGAAAAGACTTGGGAATAAAGAGGGGAAAATAGGCATTGGTATGGCCGGTCTCCTTGAACATATCGTCCAGGGCCCGCTGCATCTTTTCCCAGATAGCATAGCCATAGGGTTTGATCACCATGCATCCCCTGACCGCAGAATTCTCCGCCAGGTTGGCCCTTTTCACCAGTTCATTATACCATTCTGAGTAATTTTCACTTCGGGTAGGTAACGATTTCGACATCTTCTGAGTATTAAATTTGTAGGGTTTCCCGGTACGCTTCGTTAATTAATAGTTAAGGGGAAACTTGGAATTTGCAAAGATAAGTTATATAATTACATTTGTAATACTTGAAACCGGCTTTATAAGGTGTTAAAAAAAATGTTAAAGATGAGCAAACCTTTAAGCATGATTTTAGTCTAATAAGTAAAGCGCGGGATTTGAAGACTTTTAAATATATTCAGAACTATGAAAATCAACAGATTAGCATTGTTTATAGGAGCAGGCGCACTGATGGCTTCCTGTACAGGGAAATCCGTTCCGTCTAAAACAGATGCGGATGATATGTATGTTAAGTCAGGTGATGTCGTACTTCCGGGGGCTGTGGCTTCCGCGAAAACCCAGGCTCCTGCGGCTCTTCCGTATGACGATAGCTTTGACCCTGCCACAGAGGGTTTTCAGGGAGGAACCGATGAGTACTTCGATGAAAATTATCTTACCAGCAAGGACCTGAAACGTAAATTAGGTGACGGTGCGGGATATTCCGACGGCTATGCAGACGGTTACAGCCAGGGATGGTCAGATAATACTTGGACGTTTGCCGGAGCAGGCAGATACTGGAACTCTCCTTACGGGTTCAATTCCTTCTATCCTTCTTTCCGTTCGGGCATGTTCTTCTCCTATTCCCCTTATTTTGGAAGCTCTCTGGGCTTCGGCTGGGGTTCA
>JBEBRR010000044.1:0-34189 GCA_040394735.1 Leadbetterella byssophila | reverse complement strand
TTTTTTTTATTAAATGGACTTAATTAAATTTGTAGAGTCAGAGGTAAACGGAACGAACGCCAATGTTCCTGACTTTAAGGCTGGAGACACTGTAAACGTGTACGTTAAGATTGTAGAAGGTAACAAAGAACGTATACAGTTGTATCAGGGTGTGGTGATCCAAAGAAAGAACTACGGAACTCCGGGTGAGTCTTTTACGGTACGTAAGATCTCCAACGGCGTAGGTGTAGAAAGAATTTTCCCTGTTCTGTCACCTTCAATTGACAAAATTGAAGTAATCAGGAGAGGTAAGGTACGCAGAGCCAAATTGTATTACCTGAGAGGTAAGCATGGTAAAGCAGCCAGAATCAAAGAACTGAAAAAATAAGCAGCGTATTGCTTTAAAGATTTTAAGTAATAGCTTTTTCATAATTTGTAGAAAAACGTCATCTCTTTGAGGTGACTTTTTTTTTCAGGAGGAGGAAGACTTTAAAAACGGCTCAAAGCAATGGAATTTTTCAAATACCAGGGAACAGGGAACGATTTCGTGATGGTTGATAACCGCGGAATGCAGTTCGATGATACGCAGGCGAATATTGCCCGTATCTGCCACCGCCGCTTTGGCGTGGGTGCAGACGGTCTTATCCTGATTGAAAATGCTGAGGGCTATGATTTCAGGATGAGGTATTTCAATGCTGACGGTGCCGAAGGCAGCATGTGCGGTAACGGGGGGCGCTGTGCCGTACAGTTTGCCGCCGACCTGGGCCTGTTTGAAGGCGAGACCCGTTTTCTGGCCGTTGACGGAGAGCACCGTTCAAAAATAGAGCACGGCAATGTTTTCCTGCACATGATTGATGTGGAAGGGATTGAAGACGGGAAAGAAGGCTATTTCCTGAACACCGGCTCCCCTCATCTCGTTATTTTTCATGACGATCTCCATTCCCTGGATGTAAAAGCCCTCGGGGCGGCTATCCGTTACAGCGATTACTGGAAAAACCGTGGCGGTGTAAATGTAAACTTTGTGCAGGTGGTGGATGCGGGCACGCTGAAGGTTCGTACCTACGAAAGAGGCGTGGAAGATGAGACCTATTCCTGCGGAACGGGTGTAACAGCAGCCGCCATTGTGAGTCACCTGCGGAAATCGGCCGGCACCGACCTCCGGATTGTCACCCTGGGCGGCGAGCTTAAGGTATCTTTCCGGCCCGGTCAGAAAATATCCGGGATTATCCTTTCGGGCCCGGCAAAACGGGTTTTCAGAGGCAATCTTTAGAATATATTTCTATTTTTTTGGAAGAAATAATATTTGTATCGTATCTTGCATCCGATTTCAAAGTCACTTCCGGAAATCCGGGCGGCCAACCAACAACCGTCCGATCCATCAAATCAATTTTTCTCGAATTAGATATACCTTTAACTGTAGTGTGATATTTGTGGATGGTGCTGAACATCTCATATCAAAATCTTTCCCCATGCTGTCTGCATATTACCCATCTTAAGGTCTAAACTTTCGAACAGAACATAACATTAATTTCAATTAAGTGGAAGAAGAAGAAAAAAAACCGGCCAGAGCCACCAGGAGTAAAGCAAAGGCCGCTCCTGCCGAACCGGCAGAAACCCCTAAGACTCCCAGAGTCAGGAAAAGAATCACACGAATAGTTTCTGACGATACCTCCCAATCTCCCAATCTTGACCCTGTTCCCGCCTTCGAGGAAACGTTTCCCGAACCGGAAACCCCTGCAATGGAAACGCCAGTAGCTGAAGACGTAGTTATACCCGCAGTTGCGGATGAGGAGATCGATATGTCAGACCTCCTGGAAGAGGTCCCGGATATTACAGATGAAGACCTGGGCATTGTAGACGAGGTAACCAAAGAACAGGCCCTGGAAGCCAAACGCAAAGACGATTACAGCAGAAACATAAAAAAACAGTTCAATAACCTGGTGAAGGAGTTTGACGGACTCATCGATAACACCGGGGTGCTGGAAATCATGAGTGAAGGAAGCTACGGTTTTCTTCGTTCAGCCGATTACAACTACCTGGCCAGTCCGGACGACATCTATGTCTCCCCTTCCCAGATCAAGCTTTTCGGTTTAAAAACCGGCGATACCATTCACGGCACTATCCGCCCGCCGAAAGACGGCGAAAAATATTTTGCCCTTCTGAAGGTCATTACGGTAAACGGTAAAACCACCGAGGAGATCCGTGACCGGATACCGTTTGAATATCTCACGCCCCTGTTCCCCCAGGAAAAGATCAGGCTCAGTACACGTCCGGAAATCATGTCTACCCGGGTGCTGGACCTTTTCTCCCCTATCGGAAAAGGACAAAGGGGGATGATCGTGGCGCAGCCCAAAACCGGTAAGACCGTGCTGCTGAAGGAAATTGCCAATGCCATCACCATTAATCACCCGGAAATTTACCTGATCATCCTGCTGATCGACGAGAGGCCGGAAGAGGTGACCGATATGCAGCGAAGCGTAAAGGCAGAGGTAATCTCCTCTACTTTTGACGAAACCGCCGACAGGCACGTGAAGGTTTCCGGGATGGTGCTCGAAAAAGCCAAACGACTGGTGGAGTCAGGCCACGACGTAGTGATCCTGCTCGACTCTATCACCCGTCTGGCACGGGCTTATAATACCACCCAGCCCTCATCCGGCAAGATCCTTTCCGGTGGTGTGGATGCCAACGCCCTGCATAAGCCCAAGCGTTTCTTTGGCGCCGCCCGTAAGATCGAGAACGGCGGTTCGCTGACCATTGTGGCTACAGCCCTGATTGACACCGGATCAAAAATGGACGAGGTGATCTTCGAGGAATTCAAAGGTACGGGTAATATGGAGCTTCAGCTGGATCGCAGGCTGGCTAACAAGCGTGTTTTCCCTTCTATCGATATTCTGACTTCCGGAACCCGGAAAGAAGATCTGCTCATGGAAAAAGACGAGCTCCAGCGCGTATGGCTCCTCAGGAAATATATGGCCGACATGAACCCGATGGAAACCATGGAGTTCCTGCTTTCCAAAATGAAGGGTACAAGGGATAATCAGGAGTTTTTGGCGACGATGAACCGGTAGTTAATGTTGAATTGTTAATGCTGGATTGTTGATGAATTTTTCATCATTTGCAATTCAGCATTAACAATTTACAATTAAGCATTACTGCTGTTCACTTCCTCCGCCAATCACATCATCATTCTTCACAGAACGTGTTTTTTTCTGCACAAAGGCCATCTTGCCTATCTTATAGCTGAAGGTAAGCTTAATATTCTGGTTATAGATATTATTGCGGTTATACTGTTCATACAGCGGTGAAATGAGGGTGCTGTTCATCTTCATCCCCCCAAGGAAGTTTTCTGCTGCCAGCCCTATGCTTCCTTTCTTGTTACCGAATTCTTTCTTCACCCCCAGTGAATACATATAAAAGCTCCCCATTGTTCCCTGTAGCTGCACCTGTTTACCCCGGAAGCCGCCGAAAGCCTGGATGGTCCAGCTATCGGGCAGCACCAGCTGCGACTGCAGCCTTCCGCCCAGCACTATCCCTGAATTATCTGCCATACGGTAGGTACCGTCAGCACCGGCAATCTGCCCCTCCATATAGGTATAATACAGATCCAGCCCCCCGTTCAGTGTCCACTTCGGCGTAAGGTATACGTTCCCGAAAATATTTCCGCCCAGGGCTTTCTGGGTTCCGATGTTTTCGAAGGTGGTTACCATGGCCCCGGCCAGCGTATCAGACGGCGTGGTGATCCGGGTTACGGCATTATTGGTCTGCCGCCCGAACACCGAGAAGTTGAAATAGTTCTTCCCGGAATAAGTGCTTAATGCGAGCTCTATGTTATCTGTGACCTCAGGTTTAAGGCCGGGATTACCTATACTGATATTCTGCGGATTGGCCGCGTTATAGTTGGGATTCAGCTGCTGAAGGCCGGGCCTCTGAATCCGCTTATTGTACGCCAGCTTTACAGTAGATCCATTGGCAAACGCCTTGGAAATATTCACGCTGGGCACCAGGTTCCCGTAGGAAGGAATGGTGATGGCGCTGAGCTGATCCAGGGCATCAATAGTGGTGTATTCATACCGGGCACCCAGCTTCAGGGTCAGCTTATCAGCCGTAGTGTAGGTATAGGAAGCATACCCGGACGCAATGTTCTGGGCGTAATCCAGGAAGCCCGAAGGATTGGACGGGTCTAACGTAAAACCGCCGGCCCCGGTAGCGGAAAGATAGCGGTAATCACTGTTTACATTCCTGAAAATGCCTTTCAGTCCGGCTTCAAAAGACTGGTTGGTGCTTACCGGGCTTACGAAGTCGGCCTGAACAGTAAATTCCTTGTTGGTATTATCGTTCCGGTTCTGCATGCGGCTGAGAATTTCCCCCGCACTGTTCAGGATATCCGCATCAAAGTTATTGATGAGGTTATTCTGACTGTAATAGGTAGACACGTACAACTCCTGCTGTGGCCTGAAGATCCGGATGTAATCGAGGTTCAGGTCTACATTATGGGAATTATCCTTTCCATCTACTTCACGGAATGAGGTGGATGTGAGTGTATTATCCGTAAACAGGCTTGTGGTATAATCCAGGTCTCTGCGGAGATTCCGGGTACCGAACGCTACCCCGGCTGACAGCGACTGATTCGGGCTGATATCATAATCAAATCCCAGGTTATACCGGCCAAACATCCCGTTGTCATTTCCGCTGCTCGTCTGACGTGTAGTGACTGAGGGGCTTCCGAATGTTGTCTGGTCGAGAGTTCCGCCCGAACGGTTATAGAACACCCGGCCAAAGCCCCCCAGGGTCATTCCGAACTTACCGTTACGATAGCTTCCGTTCAGTCCCAGGTTAGAGGCCCGCAGCCCTGCGCCGGAATCAATGTTCAGGGTAAGCCCCTCTATATCTGACTTTTTCGTAATAATATTAATGATCCCGCCGCTGCCTTCAGCATCGTATTTGGCGGAGGGGGAAGTGATCACTTCCACGGTTTTGATCAGGTCAGCCGGAATCATCTTGAGGGCATCGGCAATGCTGCTCGCTACAATAGTCGAAGGCTTGTTGTTGATCAGCACCTTTATATTGGAAGAGCCCCGGAGCGAAACGTTGCCGTCCAGGTCTACGGTCAGCATAGGTACTTTTTTCAGGATATCGGAAGCGTCGCCGCCCTTGGCAGAAATATCGCCTTCGGCATTATACACCAGCCGGTCTACTTTTTCTTCGATAAGCGCTTTCACTCCCGTGATCTTCACTTCTTCCAGCGTGCGGGCATTGACCTGCAGCAGAATATTCCCCAGCTCCGTATTTTTCCCTTTCACGATTTTAATATCCGGGATACGCTTATCCTCGTATCCTACAAAAGAAATCAGCACTGTATATTCTCCGGCAGCCACCTGGATCAGGGTAAATTCTCCCTTGTCATCGGCCATGGTACCGTCTGTCACTTTACCGGTTTCCCGGTTAATCAGCGATACGGTAGAATACGCCACAGGCTCTGCCGTGAGGCTGTCGGTTATGGTACCTGTAATTTTAGAGGTTCCTTTCGGCTGGCTGTCGTTGAGCGCGGTCAGAACACTTTCCCTGTTTCTGCCTCCCGGGGCTTCTACCCCGGGAGGACCCTGGGTAAAGGCCGGCAGGGTCGCCAGGGTCATCATGCATAAGATCAGTTTTTTCATTTTCTTGGTCCTTTTTGAATTTCAGGACAAAACAAAAAAGAAAAAAAATACCGAAATTTTCTTTTAGACTGCCGGGGGGAAATTCTCTACGATTGCCCTTTTCCTGCATTTACGGGCATCGGTAGAAGAAAAGAACGGATCTGTCGAATGTTTCGGGCAATACATAAATAATACATTGATTATCAGAAACAATTTCATCTGAAAACTGTTAATTTCGATATAACGTATGATGACAATGCAGGACTTTTTCAAAAAACATAAGATCGCCATCATCCACCTGGCGTTCTGGGCGGTCTATTTCTCTTTCTTTTTTTACCAGATCAGCTTTGGCGGCGGAAAAGAGGGCGCTACTTCAGATGCCCTGCGGGAAGCCTTTTTTCATGTGCTCTTTGTGGTCATTATCGTGTACATTAATTACAGCTTTCTTCTTCCCCGCTTTCTGAAGGATCACCGGTTCTTAAAATACCTGCTGTCATTTATCTTCTTCTTTATCCTGGTGACAGGCAGCTATATTTTCCTGAAAAGAGCCGAGACCGAAGGTTCCAGGCTGTATGAGATGTTCTCTTCCGTAAGATTCATGATTCACTATTCGGTAACGGTGCTTTTCATTGTGGTATTTATCAGCATGTTGCGGTTTGTGGAAGAATGGTTTGGAATAGAAGCCCGTAAACGGGAAATGGAGAATGAGAAACTGAATTCCGAACTCCGCTTCCTGAAAGAGCAGATCAACCCCCATTTCCTGTTCAATACCCTGAACAGCCTCTATTATCTGGCTACGATACAGTCGCCCAATACCCCGGAGGTTATTGTAAAGCTCTCACAGATGATGCGGTATATGCTGTACGACTCCAACCGGGCAAAAGTGACCCTCCAGCAGGAGATCGACTACATGCAGAATTTTATCGAACTGGAAAAAATGCGGATCGGCCGGGCGGTTCCCGTTACTTTTGATACCCGCGGTCCCCTCTCCTCTGTCTTCATTGTCCCCCTTATCCTGAACACTTTCGTGGAAAATGCATTCAAGCACGGGCTGAACAACCCGGATTCCGACGGTTTTATCCGGATAAAGATCCACGCTGACCCGACCCGGCTTACCTTTACCGCGGAAAACAGCAAACCCGGAAACCCGGACAGGAAAGAAAAATCAGGGATAGGCCTGCAAAATGTCAGGAGAAGACTGGAATTAAGTTATCCGGGAAAACATACGCTGGATATTACCGAAAATGGGCATACCTATAAAGTTCACTTAACCCTTGATCTCTCATGAAAATCACCTGCATTATTGTAGAAGACGAACCGATGGGGATGAGCCTTATGCAAAACCATGTAGGGAAAGTTCCCTACCTGGAGCTCATGGGCAGCTTTTCTGACCCTGTCAAAGCGATAGCTTTTTTGAGGGAAAACTCGGTAGACCTCATGTTTTCGGATATCCAGATGCCGGGTGTTACAGGAATCTCGCTCCTGAAGATCGTGCAGAACCTGCCCCTGGTTATTTTCACCACGGCTTACTCCGAATATGCCCTGGAAGGCTATGACCTGGATGTGGTAGATTACCTCATTAAGCCCATCAGCTTTGAACGTTTTCTGAAAAGTGTGGAAAAGGCGGCCCAGCGGTTAAATAACGCGGCCCCGGCCGCTCCTGCCGGAGGCGCCAAGGAAGATTATATTTTCGTAAAAGACGGCACCCGTTATATCCGGGTCGACCTTTCGGATATCCGGTACATCGAAGGACTGAAAGATTATGTAGCCATTCATACTCCGGGAAAAAAGATCGTCAGCCTGCAAACCATGAAGTCACTGGAAGCCCTCCTGCCCCGCAGCCGCTTTATCCGGATCCATAATTCCTATATTGTGGCGCTGCAGGCCATTGACTCTGTAGATAAGGAAAAGGTGCAGATCGGGAATATCTTTCTGCCGGTGAGCGACAGTTATAAGAAAGGGCTGAGGGAAATGGTGGAGAAGAGGCAGATAGGGAGTTAGGTAACAGTGGATAGTGAACAACTAACAGTGAACATTTAAATTGTCCACTGTTAGTTGTTCATTGTTAATGGATTAATTTCCCTCACTTCCTACCCTTTTCTGCTCCGCACTCGTAGCGGTCTGGCGGTTACGGGCACTCTTCACATTCTGGTTACCGAAACGGTACACCAGGGTAGCGCGTACACCGCGGCTGTCCCAGACGTTGCTGATATTCATCTGAACCCCGCCGAAGTTGGTTTCTCCGCGCCAGCGGGCCGTGGCAAAGATGTCATTGACGGTCAGACGCAGGCTGCCCTTGTTTTTCCAGAGCGACCTCGAAATACCGGCGTTGATGGCATAAATTTCCCTGCCCGCAAACGTACCTTCTATAGAGGGCGAATTATACCACATGGAGGCTTCGGCGTTCCAACCCTTGGCGATCACAAAGTTCTGGCTGGTGAACAGATTGTAACCGAAGTTGGTCACATTCAGCACATCGCCCAGCAGCTCTCCCTTGTAAATGGCATAGAAGGCAGACAGGTTATTGTTCATGTTCCACCATTTACTCACTTTCACCGGGAAGCTTACCCCGGCATTGAAATTCTGACGTGACCCGATATTTTCCCGGATCGCAAAAGACACATTGTTCGGATCAATCTCGGCATTGGGATTATACTGAATCAGTTTTTCCAGAATTTCCGGCTCGTTCCGGGCATTTTTTACGATCTGGGAGAAGTAGTCGTTCGTATAGCTGTAGCCTATAGAGGTCACAATAGCCTGCTTCAGCGTATGCGAGATTTCTACGGCATCCGTAAGTTGCGGACGCAGGTATTCATTTCCCAGCTCATAGGTGTAGGGGTCCAGGAAGAAAATGAAGGGGTTCAGGCTTTTGTAATCCGGGCGATCTATCCGGCGGCTGTAGTTAAAATTCAGCGTATTGTTCTTATTAATTATGTGAGTGATGTACAGGCTCGGAAAGACATTCAGGTATTTCCGGTCTTTCTGCTCTTTCAGGGTCAGTGACTCGCCCTTTGAAACCGTATGCTCCGCACGAACACCGGCCTGCAAACTCCATTGGTCATTCAGCTTCTTATTGAAGTTCGCATAGGCCGCATTAATATTCTCGGTGTATATGAAGTGGTTGCTCCTCCCCATATCAATGGTCCCGTCATTAAAGAACTTAATGTCATTATCTGACTTCACATAGCTGGACTTGATTCCGGCCTCCACTTTGGCATTGGATTCTGCCAGGGGCAGGCTGTAATCAGCCTTGGCTGCGATGATATTGAATTTATTGGGAATGTTGCTGGTCACGGTCAGCTTATCTCCCACCGGCATTCCTTTTTCATCAAAAAACTCGGTGATCATGCCCCTCTCCCTGCTTTTATTATCGTAAACAGAGTAATCCACATCAGCGGTGATCTCCTGACCTTTGTCATTAAAGACATGCTTAAAGTTGGTATTGAAAGTGATATTCGACCAGGCCATACGCGGGCTGGAATACGTAAACAGCGAAGACGACAACTGCTCGTTATCACGGATCACCGTGCTGTTTTCCATGGGTTCAGACGACTGCCATTTCCCGATATTGGCGTTCAGGAGCACACCGAAGGTGGTTTTTTGGGTAGCAAAGAAATCGCTTCCCACCCGTGCGGAAAAACCGTCTGAATACGAGTACCGAAGTGAAGTCTGGTCAAACGTACGGTTCTCCAGCGTACGGTAGAACTTATTCACCCCGTAATTCTGTCCGGCCCGGTAGCTGATATTGCCGAAAGTATTGAATTTCCCCTGCCGGTTATTCAGGTTAAGGCTCACATTATATTTAGGCATATTTCCTTCTATTCCTTCGGCTATAGCAGGCGGAAGGCTCAAGCCCCCGCCAACGGTCAGGCTTCCGTTGGTTCCGAAGTTCTTATTCTTCTTGATCACCAGGTTAATGATCCCTGAATTACCGGCGGCATCATAGCGTGAAGAAGGGTTGGTAATGATCTCTATTTTCTCGATCTGGTCACTGGCCATGTTTTTCAGCAGGTTGGCCAGTTGCTCCTGGCTCATATAGGTCGGCTTACCGTCCATATAGATCTGCACACCCTGTTTGCCTTTCAGGCTGATGTTGTCATTCTGGTCAATAGAAACCCCCGGTGCTCTCTGCAGAACTTCCATAGCCGTGCTTCCGGCACTGACAATGCTGCTCTCCACGTTCATCACCAGCTTATCGGCATGCTGTTCCAGCAGGGGCTTTTTAGCTGTTACGGTCACGTCTTTCAGCTCATGGGCCGTGGGGATCAATACAAGCTTTTCAAGCTTAACCACCGGGTTTTCTTCCGAAAGCACGATTTTTGGAGTGACGGTTTTCTGATACCCTACCATAGAAGCAGACACGAGGTACTCCCCGAAGGCCAGCTCATCAAAAATAAAATTCCCCTGGTCATCTGCCAGAGCGGCTTTAACCATGCTCGAGTCTGCGGCAGCCAGCAGAAATACATTGGAAAACGGGAGAACCTGGTTATTTCCATCCCAGAGCGTACCCCGGATCTGGCCGGGCTTCTGGGCAAAAACAGCAGATGTAAGAGTGAATACTCCTACTAAAAACAGTAACAGCTTTTTCATATTTATTGTTATAAGTAATAGCGAATGTCGGCTTGCGGCTTCCATTTATTTTCAAAATTATCCCTCTCAAAGACTCTCCGCCACTTCTATTATACAGACGGTAAGTTTGAAAGTATAAATGGCCGTGCGTTATTACAGAGATGCACAGGGAAAGGGCGGGGTTGCTTCGTCTTCATAAAAAAAATGCCGTCTATAGATTCACAGCATACTGAATCAGGCTAAAAAACGTAATTTTACAGACCAAATGAAATATGCATGAAAACGCATTCCACTAATTATTACAATACCTTCATTGAAATAGCCGAAGACTGCCCGGTAGATTTCGGAGATATGCCTGCTTCCGGAAAGGAGAAAAAAACAGTGGCGGAAATGCAGTATGACCTGATCGCGAAGCACCCGTACAGGTTTACGTCTGATGAAGTAGTGTTCCGCATTTTTGCAGAAAAAAAGGATCTTCTTCCTTCGGAATATGAACAGGCCCGCAGCGATTTCTTTTCGAAGGGTCAGCCCTGCTTACGTGCCTCACCTCTCGGAAAACGCTATGGCTTTGGTATTCATTATGATCCGGAAGGCCGGATGGCGCTTTACGGGGCAGAAACGGCCGAATATAAGCAGTTCATGGCCGATCCGGCGGTGAAAAAGCTGAAAGCCATGCGGACTTCGAGAAAATAAACCCGCTATATTTGCAGCCTTATGCGGAACAGTATTGTCAAAGGCTACCTTTTTGCAGCGGCCTCAGCCATTTCATTCGGCTTCATTCCTCTCTTTATCATCCCCCTGAAAAGGGCGGGCGTATCTATGGACGCCACCCTCTTTTACCGCTTTCTTTTTGCCGCGGTAATGATCGGCGCCTACTGTCTTATCCGGAAGACATCCCTGAAAATCCGGCAACGCGATCTTCCCAAGTTGGTGGTCATGGGCCTGCTTTATGCCTTGTCAGCTGAATTTTTATTCCTGGGCTATGATGCCATGTCTGCCGGCATTGCCTCCACCGTGCTGTATGTTTACCCCCTTATTGTAGCGTTGATCCTTCATTTCGGTTTCGGGGAAAAGATATCACTGATGACTAATATCTCAATAGGCCTGGCACTTATGGGTGTGGCATTCATGAGCTGGGAAGGTGAAAATATGCAGTTCAACCTCCGGGGCACCCTCATTGTCCTGGCCAGCGCACTGGCCTACGCCCTTTATATGATCGTGGTAAATAAAGGAAAACTTCAGGCATCGGGAGTAACGGTCACCTTCTATTCGGTACTTTTTTCCTCCGCATTTTATGCGGTCAAAACACTGGCCGGCGGACCAGGCCTTTTTACGATCTCGCCTGCCAACCTGGGCTTTATTGCTGTCTTTTCGCTGGTGACCGTTGTTATTTCTGTCTTATTCATTGTACTGGCCATTAACCTGATAGGCTCTGCCCCTACTGCCATTCTGGGTGCTCTTGAACCGGCAGTGGCCGTATGGGTCAGCGTGTTTTTCTTTGATGAGAAAGCCACCTGGAGCCTGATGGCAGGACTGGTGCTGGTACTTTCCGCCCTGCTGGTTAATATTTACGGCGCGAAAGCCCGGCCTGATCATACGCATTCATCTACCAGGTACAAAATAGATTCATAGTCTTTTCCCGTAGCCCGGCTCATGGCCATTTCACAGGTTTTGGTAGAGGAATAATAACCGTTCACAGCAGTATGCATACATACTTCCGCTGATTCCGGCCCTGTGGCTGAATCCGTAAGTTCAGGAACCAGGAAGCCCCGGTCGCCGGCCATTCCGCAGCAGCCCGTATTCAGGGGAACCACCACTTCATCTGCAAACTTACGGGCGATCTCCACAAAAAGGTCGGTGGTCTTCATCTTTTCCAGTGAGCATACAGGGTGAAGCACTACCTTCTCCTTCCGGGTCCGGGCCTCTACCCGCGGCAGCACTATCTTATAAAGAAATTCCACACTGTCCCAGAGAGTGAGCCTGGTGTACCGGGCCTGGTTCTCCCGCGTTAAAACCGGGTAAATATGCTTCAGTGTGTATTCGCAGGAGCTTACATCAATGACCACCGGCAGACGACCTTCCTCTGAAGAGTTCCACATTCTTTCCACGGTTTCGTTGGCTTTGAAAGCATAGGCATCTTTGAAGCCTTTGGAAGAATAGATCTGGCTGCAGCAGCTGCTGTTTGCTTCCCCGATCACCCGTGACCTCACCCCCGCCTTATCACAGATGCTGTAGAAGGTTTCCACCAGGTTTTTGGATTTCCCGGCATAGGTTCCCATCATGCGGGTAATGCAGGCCGGGAAATACACGATATCCGGATCCGGGTCATTGCGGTAGTTCAGCACCGGAGCTGGCGGGATCTGCGCTGACCACAGGGGAAGATCACCGCTTATCTGCCTTGCAGCCAGGGTGATGCGCTCCATGGTGCGTTTTCCCAGCCATCGGTTCAGGGTGTGCCCTGTGCCCAACCCCCAGCGCAGCAGGCTGACCAGGCCGCCGAAGTTCCGGGCCGTAACCAGCGCCGCCTGATTAGCCAGCGCCGAATGCTCATCTACCCGCAGACGCTTGACCAGGTCGCCGGTATTGATATTGACCGGGCAGTTTACCGCACAGAGCCCATCCACCGCACAGGTATCGAGCCCGTCAAACTGAAACTGGCGGCTGAGTTCGCGGTATTCTGCCGTTTTGCCTTCTTCTTTCAGGTTCTCCAGTACCCGGCGCATCACAATACGCCTCCGGGGCGAGGCCGTGAACTGCCGGGAAGGGCAGCTGGGTTCGCAAAACCCGCATTCTATGCATTTATCCACCTCCTCTTCCACCGAAGGCATCCGTTTCAGGTTACGCAGGTGGGCATCAGGGTGCGCATTGATAATCACTCCCGGATTCAGAAGATTCCGGGGGTCTGCGACCTGCTTCAGCCTTTTCATGATCTCATACGCCTCACTCCCCCATTCAGTCTCCACGAACGGCGACATGTTCCGGCCTGTGCCGTGCTCAGCCTTCAGGGCGCCGTCATATTTCTTTACTACCAGCTCCACCACATCCTGGATGAAGGCGTCATAACGTTCCACTTCCCTTTGGGTACCAAAAGTCTGCGTCACCACAAAGTGGATGTTCCCGTCTTTGGCATGGCCGAAGATGATGCCGTTGGTGTATTCATGCTTTACAAAAAGTTGCTGTATATCTATGATGGCGTGCCCCAGGTGCTGAAGCGGGAAAGCCACGTCTTCAAGAATGACCGTGGTGCCGCTGGCCCGCACCGCTCCCACAGCCGGGAAGAGCCCTTTCCGCACTTTCCAGTAAAAGGCCTGCATGGCGGGGTTACGGGTAAACTCAGGCTGTTCTACCAGGTTGAATGCACTCAGGCAGCTCTCAAACCGGGCCACGGTGGTCTCCAGCTCTTCCGGTGAATTTTCCTGGAATTCCACCAGGAGGGCAGATGCCGCCGGCGGAAGGGTCTTCACAATGGCCGGCATGCCTTCCAGGTCTTCTACTGATCTCAGCGAGGCCCGGTCCATAAGTTCCACCATGGCCGCACCCGTTTCAATCAGGGGCCGGATGGCCTGGCAGGCTGAAAAAATATCCGTAAAATACAGCAGCCCGGTAGACTTGAAAGGCTTGTCAGGGACGGTATCGAGCACGGCTTCCGAGATAAACGCCAGCGTGCCCTCCCCCCCGATCAGCAGGTGCGCGAAGATGTCGAGCGGCTTTTCGTAATCGATGAAGGCATTCAGCGAATAGCCTACCGTATTCTTGGTTTTATATTTCTCCCTGATCCGCTCTTTTAAAGCCGGGTTATCCGTGATCCGGGCTTTCAAAGCCAGCAATTCGCAGGAAAGCGCAGGACATTCGCGGTCAAAACGCAAATAATCTTCCTCATTCTCAGTAGAGTAGATTCTGCCGTCAGGCAAAATAAAGCGGATATAGCGTATGGTATGATAGGAATTCTGGCTTACCCCGCAGCACATGCCGCTCGCATTGTTGGAAAGAATACCCCCCATCATGGCTGCTCCTATGCTGGAAGGGTCCGGTCCGATCTTCCGGGCAAATTTCCGGAGACGGGCGTTGACCATTGCCCCGGTAATGCCGGGCTGCACGCGCACCTGCGCAGCCTCCTGCTCCACACTCACTTTCTTCCAGAAGCGAGACAAATCCACCAGGATACCGTCAGTAACCGACTGGCCGGAGAGACTGGTGCCTCCGCCCCTGAAAACCAGCGGAACAGCATGTTCGCGTGAATATTCAAACAAACGGATGATCTCTTCCTCGCAGTCAGGCTGCACCACGGCTTCCGGCACCAGGTAATAAAACCCGGCATCAGAAGCATATGACACCCGGTCGATATACTGGTCTTTCACCCTGTCAGGGCCCATGATCTCACGTAAAGTACGGGTCACTTTGATGTACGGTATATGGTGGTAGGGTAAGATTGCGCTTTGGCATAAAGGGTCATATCTGCTATGGTCACGTGCTCCGGGGCATTAACACAATAAGCTATGGCATCGGCAATATCCCTGGCCTGTAAGGGTTCAAAGCCCTCATACACTTTTGTGGCCCGCTCTGAATCGCCCTTAAACCTGACCAGCGAAAACTCGGTCTCCACAGCTCCCGGAGCAATATTGGTTACTTTCACACCATAGGCGGTCATATCCTTGCGCATGGCCTCGCTGATGGCTTCCACACTGTGCTTGGTGGCGCAGTACACGCCCCCGTTCTCATATACGTGTTTCCCGGCCACGGAGCTGATGTTGACGATATGCCCGCTGCCCCGGACGGTCATGGGTTTCATAATGCATTTTGACACGTTCAGGAGGCCGATGACGTTGCTGTTGATCATCCGGGTCCAGTCGTCGAGGTCACCGTCCTGGATAGCCCCCAGACCATGAGCGTTGCCTGCATTGTTCACCAGGATATCAATCTGGGCAAACTCTTCCGGCAGCGAGTCTATGGCATTCCTGACGCTCTCAAAATCAGCTACATCAAAAACAAGCACATAAACCCTGACCCGGGATTCCAGCTCGAGTTTCAGCGCTTCCAGCTTTTCAGCTCTTCTGCCGCAAATTACAAGCTGAATACCTGAAGAGGCAAATGCCCTGGCGGTGGCTGCACCTATCCCCGAACTTGCCCCGGTAATTAATGCCGTTCTGCTCATTTTAAATTCTGTTTTCTACTTTTTGAAACGGCGGACCGTTAAAAAAGTAACACAGATTTTAGCGGGGACGCCCGGTTGGGAACACCCGGTTGAAGCCTTTTTACCGGCTTTGACCGGAGGTCTCTGTCAGGCACGAACGGTCGCTAAAATCCGAATAAGGTATAATTAATTTATTGTTCCGATAACGATCTCAAGGTATTTCATTGAAACACTCTTTGAAAGAACAAATTTAGAAAAATATGGAGGAGATTATGCACTAAGCTGAATGCGGATTCCTATTTATATTTTATCTAACTAGTATTTAATCACAGGTGCTACTGTAACAGCCGCCTCAGGATTTCCGTTTTGTCAGGACTTATCCCGGAACAGATCTTATAGACCGCCTCTCTTTCCTTTTTGGAAGCATCGGAAAACACATTCACGATCTCTTCGCTTTTGGCGTCGAAGAAGAGGTTGACCAGGGTGGCACTGGGCCGCAGGGTATTGAGCGTCCGCACGGATTCCAGGTATTCGCTGATGATCTTACGGCTTTCTTCCGGCTGGGTGGTCAGGTTATCCAGGGCCAGCCGGTGGTAATTATAAAAGCCTTCCCGGAAAGAGACAAACTGCTGATTACGAAGATTTTCCATGATCCAGTAGCGGTCACGTATATCTGCACCGCTGCTCCAGGCACCGCCAACGGCCGAACCCGCCAGGCTTACGATATTATACATCCGGTCAATAAAGGGATTTCCGCCCAGGCGGGAAAAGGAATCATAATCAACTGTCAGGGCTACCAGCGAATAAAAGGCCATCATGCTGGTCAGGTTGGAAGTAAAGGCCTGTTCGTTAAACAGCATCTGGCGGTTTTCCGGTGCAAAAGAGAATTCAAAATTCCGGTCCAGGAAATTAAAGACAATGCTTTCATAGGTGGTACCGTACACAGGGCGGATCACCTGGAACTGCGCCGTACCCGAATAGCTGTATTGGGCAGGGCTCCGGATCAGGTTAATATTCAGGTTACACCGGATCTTCTCCCCGTTGCCGTAGATGTCGTTGGTCCACTTCTGGTTATTCATAAAATCGCTGATCGCGTTCTCCATCTCTGCAAAAACCTCCCGGTCGCCGGAAGTATTGACACTTAGCTGGGAGTAGTTCAGCCTTACCTTGCACTGAAGCTCCTGGCCCAGCACCTGCCCGAAAGACAGCACAAGCAGCATTAAAAGTATTCTCATTACTGGATGCTTTGATAGTATTCCAGAACAGCGTTTTTTATATCTCCGGCAACAGCCTCTTTCGATTTCAGCTCAAAAGACTTTTCCCCGCCATTCTGATCAAAAATAGTTATTTTATTGGTATCATAACGAAACCCTGCCCCTTTATCTTGCAGGGAATTGAGCACGATAAGATCAAAATTTTTCCGCTCCAGCTTGGCTCTTGCATTCTGGTACTCGTTATTGGTTTCCAGGGCAAAGCCCACATGGATCTGGTCTTCCCGCTTGACGCGCCCCAGCTCGGCGGCTATATCCACGGTCTTCTCCAGCTCAATGAACATCTCATCATCCTGCTTCTTTATTTTCTGCAATGCCACCGTTTCAGGCCGGTAGTCTGCTACGGCAGCAGAGAAGATCACAAAATCGGCCTGCTCATGCAGCCTGCTTACGGCTTCCCGCATTTCGGCGGCGGTTCTGACATTCATACGGTTTACGCCTGCGATATCCGGCAGGGCTACCGGGCCCGCCACCAGGTGTACGGCCGCTCCTCCGAGCGCAAACGCCCGGGCAATCTCAAAACCCATTTTACCGGAAGAGTGATTGCTGATAAAGCGTACAGGATCAATATCCTCCTGGGTAGGCCCCGCAGTGACCACCACGGTTTTGCCCTTCAGCAGAGGTTCTGCAGAAAACTCCCGGCGGATGGCCTCCACCAGCTCTTCCGGTTCCGCCATCCGCCCTTTCCCTTCCAGCCCGGACGCCAGTTCACCGGTATTCGGCTCTATAATACGGTTATCGTAGCTTTTTAGAATAGCCAGGTTGGCCTGGGTAGACGGATGCTGGTACATATCGAGGTCCATGGCCGGGGCAAACATCACCGGGCAGCGGGCAGAAAGGTAAACGGCCTGGAGCAGGTTATCGCAGACCCCGGTTACACATTTGGCCAGGGTGTTGGCCGAGGCAGGGGCTATCAGCAGCAGGTCAGCCCAGAGGCCCAGCTCTACGTGATTGGTCCATTCACCGGTATCTTTATCCGAAAAAACGGAGTATACCGGGTTTTTAGACAGGGTAGACAGGGTCAGGGGCGTAATAAATTCTGCAGCAGCCGCTGTCATGACCACCTTTACATGCGCCTTTTCTTTCACAAGAAGGCGAACCAGGTGGGCTGTTTTATATGCTGCGATACTGCCGGTTACGCCGATCAGGATATTTTTGTTTTCTAAGATCATCAGCCCGGGTTTGGAATGTGTGGTAAAAATATTAAAATCACCTCTTAAAATCACCAAAGATACTTATTTAATCTTGCCGGCGAAGTCTTGAAGGTAAAAGCAAAGAAAAGGCAGAAAAAGTTGTGCGGACTCTTCCTTAAATCTATTCACCTTAAAATTGCATACTCCCGGGCAGGGTAATGGTTAACTGTTATTCCGGTATTTATTATCTGCTGTATGGGGTATATCATCGCTGTTTATCAAGATATAATCAGCAGACTTATATGCCGCTCCGTATACGGATATTTTTACCGGCTGTTTCTTTTTCAAAGCGCTCACCTCCGGAATTTCCCGTAGTTTACTATGCAGCTTCAATTCTTTCAGCGAGCTAAGAAGTGAAAGATCTGAAAGGTAAGATCTATGGCGCATTCCGCGTATATCCATGTGAACCAACGGGTTATTTTCAAAATCTATCCCGGTCAGGTTAATATTACTAGGCAGGCTTAGAACCGTAATGTGGTTATCTTTACAATCCAGCTTTTCGAGGCCTGTAAAAAAGGCAATCCCCTCCAGACTTTTAATACCCCGTGCTGCCACATTGAGCTCTTTAAGGGCCCTTACGTTCGTATGCCGGATGTTAAGAAGATCGCCTGCAAACGCATTGGGGATAAGTGCGCGGAGAGATTTCCTGAATTCAGGGTCAGGTATTTCCACCAGTATCGGGTTTTTCGTGACCGACACCAGAGGATTTTCCACCACCTCCAACCGGGTCAGCTTTGTGTTCTGGGAAAGATCCAGGCGAGTCAGGCTATTATGCTGGCAGTACAACGTGACCAGCTCCCTGTTATAGGCCAGGTCCAGGGCCGAAAGCCGGTTATACTCACAGTAAAGATGTTTTAGTACCTTGTTTTGAGAAATATTTAAGGTAGTAATGTTATTGTCACCACAGTTCAATTCCAGCAATTCCGGATTCCCTGAAAGATCAAGGCGGGTAAGACGGTTTTCCCAACAAACCAGATACTTAAGCCGGGTATTTCGGGAGAGGTCGAGCGAGGCGGCAAGATTATATGTGCAATTAAACTCCTCCAATCCGGTGAAATACTCTATACCGGCAAATGAAACGATCTTTTTGTTAATCACATTTATTCTTGTAAGCGTTTTTACAGCCTCGCTGTTAATGTCCATTTTGTCACCGGTAAAGGCCTCCGGTATTTTTTCTTTCAGATAGCCCAGGAATCTGGCATCCGGGATCGTCACCAGAACCGTGCCCAGGGAATCAACATTACACTTACCGGTTTGTACGCCGAAAAGAATGACGAGTGCAAGAAAATATTTTTTCATAATTCGGTTTTTATTTAGTTAACTCCCATTGCGTATTTGATACCTTCCGTGATGTGCTGCACAAAAAAAGCATCGGTAAAATGATACGAAAAATGCCCCAAAGCGGTGTAAAATGCCCGGCCTCCGTCATAATCATGATACCAGGAGATGGGGTGCCTGCGGCTACCGTATTCACCACCGGTATAACTGGCCTCATCCACCGAAAGAAGAATATGCAGGTCTTTTTCCATATCTGAAAAATTATACCATTCGTCTTTCCATTCCAGCTGTGCTGGAAAATGACACGAAGCGCTATGCAAAGTGTTCTCATTGAGAATGACTCCTTCTTTAGGCTCCGGGTGATTGGTAAAAATACCTCCTACCAATTTAGCATACCAGGGCCAGGGCCTGATTCCGGCAGAGGCTCCGTGTATTCCCACGAACCCGCCTCCGGCCCGTATATAGTTTGTAAAGGCCTCCTTCTGGATGCTGTCTAAAAGCCGGGGGCTGGTACTAATAAATATGATGGCCGCATAATTACGCAGGTTTTTTTCATTAAAGTCTTCCGAAAGCGAAGTGGTGTCGGTCTGAAAACCGATTTCCAGGCCTATTTTTTGCACCGCCCTGATCCCGTCGGGTATAGAGGCATGCGCGTAGCCGCCGGTTTTGGTATAGATCAATACTTTTTTTCCCTGTTGGGCAGGGGCCATGAGCCCCGGCAGGTATAAAAGAACAGTAAACAGTATTTTTTTCATTGTTTTTTTGTTTATCAGTAGGTAAAAAAAGACCATGCCCAGGCTTTATCGCCTTCTTTAAGATCCATACATCCGTCATAAGTAGCCGGAACCTCCATGTATCTCAGGGCCTGGTTCATCCCGATCTCTGAAGTGAAGTATACAAAAACCACCAGTTCTTTGAGCTTTACATATACTTCCTCTTTTGCAATATCTTTGGGGCTAAGCACCTTTATTCTCTGGTCGTATGACAGGTTTTTAAAGTCTTTCCCGAATTGCTTACGGCTGAGTTCATTGATTTCCTTTAGCAGGGCTATAAAAGCTTTGCCGTCTTCGGCCTTATAGCAGTTCTGCAGGATGGCGGCCATTTCTTTCCCGTTTCCGGCGGCTTTGGCTCCGGGAGAGTCCGGGGTATCCGGGATCATCGTATCCGACAGCTCATCCAGAAATGCAATCTGGTCATCGGTCAGGGTTATGCCTCTGAGCGGGTTTTCTTCCGCGCTCCTGCAGGCTTCGAATATAGCAGGTGAAATTAACATGGCTCCCAGAAGGGCCGCCATATTCCCTGTGGCTTGTCGTCTGTTCATCTTTGCTCTTGTTTATGGAGTTTACAGGTTACCTTTTTTGAGCTCCGCCACAGCATAATCCGCCGCCCTTGCTGTCATGGCCATATAGGTAAGCGAAGGATTCTGGCAGGAAGAAGAGGTCATGCAGGCCCCGTCGGTTACAAATACATTCATGGCATCCCAAACCTGGTTATGTGCGTTAAGCACCGATGTTTTGCGATCTTTCCCCATGCGGGCAAGGCCCATTTCATGGGTTGCCCCGATCCTTGGCCCGTCATTTTCCCTCCTTTTAAGCTTTACATCCTTAAAGCCCATGTCTTCCAGCATCCCCACGGCTGTTTTAGCCATGTCGGCGCTCATTTTTATTTCGTTTTCACGGGGTGTTACATGAAATTCAATCAACGGGAGCCCCCATTTGTCCTTTTCGGTTTTGCTGAGGGTGATTTTGTTATCATGGTGGGCAAGTGTTTCGCCAAAAGCAGAATATTCAAAACCCCACGGGCCCGGATGCATCAGGGTCTCTTTAAGCTCAGAGACGGGAATATCGCCTACAATGTATTCTCCTGCAATGTTTTTACCCACTCCACCGGCCCCGTCTCTTCTGCCGTTCCCCTGGAAATCATACCCCCCTATGTAATCCTGGTGGTCATCCCCCACATTTCTGAAACGCGGAATAAAAATTCCGTTGGGCCTTCTGCCGTGAATGTATTTATCCTCGAGGCCATCGAACATTCCCCAGGCTCCCACCCCGTGATGATCCATAAAATTATGTCCGAGTTCCCCGCTGCTGCTGCCCAGGCCTTCGGGCCAGATATGGTTGGCCGAATTCATCAGGATAGAGGCAGAGTGAATATTGGAAGCACACAGAAATACGATTTTTGACGTGAACTCGATCACCTCGTGGGTCTCTGCATCTACCACCATTACTCCTCGGGCTTTTTGGGTATCTTTGTCATAAATTACCTCTTTTACAATTGAAAAAGGCCGGAGAGTGAGGTTACCCGTTTTTATCGCGGCGGGAAGGGTGGAAGACTGCGTACTGAAATACCCGCCAAAAGGGCAGCCTAAAACACATTTGTTCCTGTAATAACAGTTTCTTTCATGATGCGGTACCGATACGTTGGCCGTTCTGCCAATGAAAAAATGACGGCTGTTCCCGTATAATTTTTTAAACCGGGTCTGCATTTCTTTTTCCAGGCAGTTCAGCTCCATGGGCGGAAGGAATTCTCCGTCAGGCAGGTGGTCAAGCCCTTCTTTGGAGCCGCTTACCCCGATGAACTTTTCCACATAGCTGTACCAGGAGGCCAGATCCTTATACCGGATAGGCCAGTCAATGGCCACCCCGTGCCGGGCATTCTGTTCGAAATCCAGGTCGCCGATGCGGTAACATTGCCGGCCCCAGGTAAGTGAACGCCCGCCTACCTGGTAACCCCGCGTCCATCGGTACGAGCCTTCTTTTTCGATATAGGGGTAATCGGCCCTGTTCACAAAAAATTCTCTTACCTCTCCAGCCATATTCCCCTTTTCAATCATTTCCAGCGTAGGCCGCCCCCGGTTAGGTATTCCGTAAGGGAATTTCGTGGCATATTTATAGCCGGAAATATGGGGCACATCCCTGCCCCTTTCCAATAATAAAACCTTTAATCCTTTTTCGCAAAGCTCCTTTGCTGCCCATCCGCCACTGATGCCGGAACCGACCACTATGGCGTCATAATTATTCTGTTTTGACATGCTCGTATTCTTCTTAAGGGTTGTCATTGTTCGTTTAATCCCGGGTTTGGGTTCCCGTTTTGAAAAGAGTCTCCCGGAGCAAAAGTGTCTCTTGCCCTAAAAGCCAGCCGTTTTGTCCGGGAGGAGTATTGAATTAATAACCCGAGTTCTGCACAAGATTAGGGTTGGTATCCAGCGCTACCTGGGGTATCGGCAGCAATAGCCTGTAGTCTGTCAGGTTGCTGCTGTACGAAAAAGACACCCAGTTCCCCTCCTTATTCCTGTATTTTTCGCTTTGCAGCAGCTGTATCATTTCCTGCGGCGAAAGCATACGCTTGAGGTCATGCCACCGGTGGCCTTCGTAGGCCAGTTCCAGGAATCGCTCCCTGAGTATTTTGTTAACGGCATCCTGTTTATTGTCAAAACTGAGGGCCGGTAAGTTTACCCTTCTTCTGACCTGGTTTACCAGTTCGGCAGACCGGGCAAGATCTCCTTTATTCATATAAGCTTCCGCTTTCAGAAGCAATATATCGGCCAATCTGAACCAGTAGAGGTTCTGGTTATTTTTCGGTATCCTGAACTTGTGGGCGAACGGAAATTTCTCCGATGGCCAGTAGGGATCAGACCAGGGCACTACGGGTACCGATTCAAATACGCCCGCGTAGACTCCCGTATTGGGATATTTTGCCGCGGCCTCATCTGAAAACAGGATCGTGGAAGCAAGCCGGGTCTGGTCGTTTTCCTGCAGATAGGCCTGGTGAAGGGCGTGCGACGGCGTATTGAATTTTTTGTACTGCGTACCAAAATACAGGTTGATGGAAATTCTCGGTCCGCCCAGAGGCTGGTCATAGCCGTCTACTACCCAGATCCCTTCGCTGTTGGCCTCGTGCTGGCCATCAAACAGGTGGTCAAAAACGGGTACAAGCGTACGGCCTTCCGCAGCCAGGTCACTATATTGTATTACCTTATCCCAATCCTGTTTCCCGGGCCAGGTAGCATATACTTTGGCCAGGAGGGCAAAAGCTCCGCCGCGGTTGGCCCGCAGGCTGCTGGCGTCGCTGCATTCAGGCGTATTGTCTTTTGCATATTCCAGGTCCTGTACAATCAGGTTGTATATGTCATCCAGGGGCGACTTCTGCGGAAACAGGTCGCGGTATATCTGGTCAAAATTTTCTGAATTGACCGAGGTCACCGAAGTGGTCACTATGGGTACCTCCCCCCACGTGCGGGCCATCAGGAAATAGAAATAGGCCCTGAAAAGATGTGCTGCTCCTTTGATCTCCTTTTTCCTTCCTTCACTGAGCCCGTTTACATTATTAATGTTATTGATCAGTATATTACACCGGAAGATGATGTTATAATAGTGATCCCAGTCTCTGAGCACATTGGCATTGGTGGTCAGGGTCCGGTGTTCATCCTGCTGAAAGTTATTCGGGTTATCTCCCCCGGCATAGGCCACATCTGATTGAACATCAGCTACTATATAAGGGTCAAAAACGATCCGGTCAACTCCCAGCTGGGTATAGATAGCCCCCAGTTTGTTTTCGGCATCTTCAGGACCGGTAATAGGCTCCTGCTCCTGCTGGATCTGCTCCGTAATGGGTTTCGTATCCAGGAAATCGCTGCATGATGTAAGAAATACCGAAGAAATAACCGCTATTTTTATTTTTGTAATTTTCATTGTTCGAGAAATTTAAGGTTTAGTTGAGCCCTGCTTTTAAACCTATCGTGAAGGTTCTGACCTGCGGATAGGTGCCGTAATCGATCCCGAAAGTGGGGTTTGTACTGCCGCTGTAGGCATTCACCTCCGGGTCAAATCCCGTATACCTGGTAAAGGTCAGCAGATTTTGCGCGGTGACATAAAGGTTGATCTTCGAAAGAGAAAACAGGTTCTTAAAATTATACCCAAAGGTAAGCGCCTTTAATCTCACAAAAGAACCATCTTCCACAAGCCTATCAGACACCACCACTGATTCCAGGTCATTGACCCTGGGTACGTCAGTGATATCTCCGGGGTTTTTCCAGCGTCTCAATACAGCCGTTGACTGGTTTCTGAAATCGATCATCGACTCCAGGTCAAGGCGGGTAGCGTTCATTACCTCATTGCCTACAGAGCCGGAAATGAGCATGTTGGCATAGAAGTTCTTATAGCTCACGTTATTGGTAAAACCGAATGTAAAGTCGGGATGCGGATTCCCTATGAAAGTCCTGTCGCCGGCATCCACCTTCCCGTCACCGTTGGTATCCTGAAACAGGAGCTTCCCGGTTTCCGGATCCACTTTGTCTACTTTATATCCAAAAAATGATCCGATGGGCTGCCCGGGAGTCAGCCTGGCTGCGTATTCAGTAGTTCTTTCAAAAAAGCCCAGGTTAAATGCTTTTACATATTTGATCTCATCTACGTTGTTCCGGTTGACCGATACGTTAAGCGACGTATTCCAATTGAACTTCTCGTTCTGAACGTTGAACGTATTGATCGTAAATTCAACACCCTTGTTCGTCAGGTTTCCGGCATTCACCAGGTACGGAACCGTAGCATTGAACGGAAAATACATATTCAGGAGCAGGTTCCTGGTTTTTCTCTGGTAGAAATCAACGGCAAAATTGACCCTGTTCTTAAAAGCCGTAACGTCTAACGCTATGTTGGCATCATCGGTGGTTTCCCAGGTGAGCTCCGAGTTTTCAAACTGGCTTATACTATACGAAATGGGCTCCGGCAAAATGCGGTCGGGCCTTGAGATCGAGTACGAGGAATAAGGAGGAATCCCGGAAACATTGCCTGTTCTTCCCCAGCCCCCTCTTATTTTAAGCTCATTGATCACTTTGCTGTTTTTGAGAAATTCTTCTTCGGAGATCAGCCAGGCACCGGATAATCCGGGTGAGACTCCCCATTTATTGCCTTTTGCCAGCTGGGATGCACCTGAAGTTCTGAATACGCCTGACAGGATGTATTTTTCATTAAGAGTGTAATTCACACGGCCAAAGACCGATACATACCGGATCTCGCTTTTTTGCTGCGATTCTGCCCGGGTCTCCGCCAGATTATAATCAAATTTTCTGAGCTCAACAGGAAACCCGTTACCGGCGTAGCCGTGCCTGTTGAACCTGAATTCCTGGACAGAGTTACCCAGCAGTACACTGAAATCATTCTTGTCTTTCCTGAGCGTATAGTTGAGGGTGTTTTCAAAATTATAGTTGGGCTTCACTATCTCTGACCGTAAGGCCGAGACCCTGGTGTCCAGCGTGGTTGAGTTAGGATTCGAGAGGGCCGCACCCGCTCCGGTCGGTGCCCCCTGCGTGGCGGCAAGTCTTCCGTAAGCTGTTCTGTACCGGTCGGTGAACCGGTCCTGTATACTGGAAGTATAATCATAGGTAATATTGGGCTTCCAGACCAGGTTTTTGGTCAGTATTACATCCAGACCCAGGCTACCCATGAATCGGTTGACCCGGGTTTCGTCCTGGGCAGATGCAAATGCCACGGGATTCTCCCAGGAGGCCTGGAAGGGATTGAGGGCAAACTGGCCGTCTTTTTCTCCGTCTCTCGACGGGTCTCGTTCCCTGAGCCCCTCGGCATACACCGGAAGCATCGGCGGAGTAGTAAACATACTTAACAGCACCCCGCCCCTCGCCGAGCTGACATTATCTGAAGTGTTACCCAGATAGGTATTAAAATAACTAAGCGAAGTATTGAATTTAAGCCAGCGGTTTATCTGGGCATCGGCATTGATCCTTGCAGACAACCGGTTGAATTGTGCCGGCTCCATAATCCCTTTAATGTTCTGGTATCCCACTGAGCTCAGGAGATTAAGCTTTTTGATATGAGCGGTATAGGAAAGGTTATAATTCTGATCCAGCCCCGTTCTGAAGATCTCATCCCTCCAGTCGGTCATAATCCCCTGGTATTTGGGCGCATTGATCACGTCCAGGTAACTGGGCCGTATTTCGCCCATAAGTTCCTTATACTGATCCAGGTTAAGAACATCAATGGTTTTTACGGCATTGGAAATTCCCCAGTATGTATTGAAGTTAAGATTGTCTTTTGCCCCGCTTTTGCTTCTTTTAGTAGTGATGACCACTACTCCCGCACTTCCGTTTACCCCATAAATAGCCGTAGAGGTAGCATCTTTAAGAATATTGATATCAATAATGTCATCAGGATTGACGCCGGATATATCATAGGTCTGGATACCGTCAATTACATAAAGGGGATTAGTTCCTGAATTTATTGAATTAGCCCCGCGTATTCTGACTTCCATAACGGCACCCGGCTTGCCTGAAGGCTGGATCACGTTTACTCCTGATGCGTTTCCCTGCATGGCCTGTGCCACGTCAAAAATAGGCCTATCGGCAAAATTCTCAGATCTTACGGAAGAAATTGCACTGGTAAGATTCTTCCTGCTCATGGAGCCATAACCCACCACCACTACTTCTGATAAGAGCTGCTCATCTGTTCTGAGCGTTACATTTACCTGGGTGCGGGTACCTATTTCCACCTCCTGCGCAACGTATCCTACAAAAGTGAACACTAGCACATTCCTGTCGTCAGGAACGTTTATGGAGAACTGCCCTTCCACATTAGTGGCCACTCCTATAGAAGTACCTTTTACATAGATGGTTACTCCCGGCAGTCCTTCTCCCTTTTCATCCGTAACCTTCCCATTAACCCTTTTATCAGGTTTCTGCAGGATCACCGGTTCACTGACCTTGATGATACCGCTTTTGGATTCAGTCTTGTTCTGAAGCATGATCTGCCCTCCGATCACCTTATAGGAAATATTGAGGGGGGCCAGGGTCATAGTGAGAATCTCGGATAATTTTTTATTCTGAGCCACTATAGTCACCTTTCTGTCTACGCCGATATGGTTAGGGCTATAGACAAATTTTACCCCTGTTTTATATTCAATCTCTACCAGGGCCCTCCTCATTTCCACGTTTTCAATATGAATTGTCAGGGTTCTGTCGAGTAGCTCCTGCCCCCGGCCGGTGTGGGCGTATCCCATCGATATACTAAAGGAGATAAAAAGCGATTGTAAGAATGTAATCCTCATAAAATATTGTATCCGAGGATGATTACGTATCCATTTTTTCATTATCTTTGTACAGTTTGTTAAGTTTTTACTTAAAAATTTGACAGTACTCCCCCGCTCATTTAGGTCATAAATGAATATTGTTACTCAAAATAAAGGGGAGTTTGAAACTAAGAGTCGGAAGTGGTCGCAACACCTTCGGCTCTTTTTGCTTTACGGGAGGTCAGGTTTTTACTTCATAGTTCTTCATTTTTATTTAAGGTTTAGAAATTGTACATCCTTTTCCACTGATGAGAATACGGGTACCTCTCACTTCATAGGTAGCATTGACAGAGGAGCAAAGCAGATCTAACTTGGTAAAAAGAGACTGGTGAGATATATCTCCTCTGAACAGGCAGTTTTCCAAAGATTCATTTTCAAGAATGATCTCTATGCCATAGGACACCTCCAGCTCCCTGATAACATCTGTGATAGGAGCGTCTTCAAACAGAAATTTTGTAAGTGCCGGGGGAGACTGGGGATCTGGCGTGACCACCGGCACAGGGGCTTCTACAAGACCGGTTTCAAATGTATTGCTTTCATTGATAAAGGTGACCTTCTGATTTGCGGTAAGGAGTACCCCGCTTTTGACCCTTCCTGTCTTGTTTGTATTAAAATCTTCTCTTTTTGAAACAGAAACCTTACCGCTGACCACCGATACTTCCACCGACTTATTCTGGTCACTATCATCCACCCAGAAGCTTGTACCCAATACCTTGGTGACAATCTCTCCCGTGTACACCAGGAAAGGCATTTCCGGGTTTCGCTTCACATCAAAAAACGCCTTTCCTGAAAGAATCACTTTCCGGGTTTCCCCTGTAAATTTCGCAGGATACTCAATGACCGTCTTGGGAGCAAGCATTACACTACTGCCATCAGGGAGTGAAAATGTGATATTACCGGGTGTGGTATTTACTTTTCGGATCATGTCTTTCGCCACCACAGCCCCACCTCTGGTTAGGGAATCCTGCAGGACCGGAAGCGTTTTCGCTGTAAGCCACCAGGAGAAGAAAATGAAAACAGCGGCCGCCGCAGACCACTTCCAGACCAAAGCCAGCCGTCTGACTTTATTTTGATTAGCGCTTATCTGGTTCCATATTTTATTTTCGAGGACCTTCTCCTCCATGTCACTTAAAGGAGGTATGTCTTCCCCAAGCATAGCGAACCATTGCTCCACCAGTTCTTTTTCTTTTCCGGTACAGTTCCCGTTACGATACCGGGTAAGAAGTAAATGAAGGTTTTGTTTACTCATACTCGTGCTGTTGTATTCCCTTTTTATAAAGACTGAGAAAGACGTATTTCCCGCAAATGATTCAAAATATTCATGGAAAAATTATACTAAAAAGCCACAAACGACAATAATTTCTTTAAATAATTACATCTAAAGAAATAATAAAAAGAAGAATGAGCCTGTATCTGAACAGGGTTTTAAGGCTTTTGGTGGCTTGTGAAATGTGGTATTCTATGGTACGTTCAGGAATTTTGAGAAAAACGGAGATTTCGCGGACAGACCTGCCCTCTACCCGGTTTAGTTTAAAAATTTCACGGGTTTTTGGAGGAAGATCATTAATGGCCATTTTTATGGATTCTTCAAGTTCGTCAAGGAAATGAGGGTAATCCGGTGAGGGGCTTTCCGATACCTCACTCAGGTCTGCGAACAGTTTTTGCTTAAAGTAATCTATGATCCTGTTTTTAACCGCGGTAAAGAGGTAATTCCGTATATTAATAATTCGCAAATGATCTCTTCTCTCCCAAAGATTGACAAACGTTTCCTGCAGTATTTCCTCAGCTGCGTCTCTGTCCTGAACCTTTATACGGATAAAATCATACAGACTTCGCCAGTATTCCCTGTAAATGGTCTCAAAATTACTTTCATCGATCTTTACAGGATTACTGTCGGCGTCTACTGTATTTGGAGGCCCGGGATTCAAATCTTAAGGTTAAATTTTGGCAAATATTGTATTATTTTTTTATATTTCTTATTTAATTATTCATATAAGATGCAGAAAAGATGCCCCGCTGAGCTTTGCATTTCCCTGCCTTTTGCGTATTAGCAGGAAATCTTACTACCGGAGATGCAGGCAGACTATCCCAACATGTAAAAGGCACAGCGCCATGCAAAAAAAATACGGGTACCTGTTACAATACCCGTATCCGAAGATTCTAATTCTAAGCCTACACCCGGCTGCAATAGCATTTCGCCAGGCCCTCCAGGTCTACACCCTTCTTCCGCATATTCTCCCTGAGCTCCTTGTCTGATGTTCTGATAAGGCAATGAATTAATTCGCAGACGGCATCTTTCCCCGGAGTCTGGCCCGGATTATTATTACGGTCCGGCGGCGGATTGTTCCCCCCTTTCCATACAGCAGCCGTGACCACCTGCTCCCGTGTGAAGCCCGCATTACGGGAAGTCTTACCGCTGGCTTTCACCGTGAAGGTATATATCCCGTTATAATGAGCCTGCACGGTGGTTTCATATATCCCGTCACTCACTTTACTGAACACTACGTTTGTCATTGTACCGTCAGGCATCTTCAGCTCAGCTCTTACGCTTGCTGTTTTGCCCAGTGGAATACCGTATTCCGTAATTGCTGCCCGGATATTCACCGTTCCGCCCGGCTCGTAGCTGCTTTGCGAACGTTTACAGCTCATCCGCAGGTTGGAATAGGCATGCACCAGGGCCGTGTATTTCACCCCGTGCTGAACAGCCTGCCGGTAAAGCTCCGCATCTTTGTCGAGCATGCTGAGGTATTTTTTCCAGTAGCGCTCATTGATGGAAAGCACGATATTCCATTGCCCCGTCTGCGCGCTTATTCCCGCACCGTTCTGCACCGGCATAGTTAAACGGTAATACGACACCATCTGACCGTCTGCGCGCATAACGGTAGGAAAAGCAGAAACATTAGAGGCATCAATAAGATCGCCGCCAGGAGTTTCTACCGCAAAATCAAGTACCCCGTTCAGCGTGGTCATCAGGATGGTATCAATGGAGATATCTGTCTCGTTTACCCTGAAAGGGATACGCACTTTTTGCCCCGGCCCTACATAACCTGTAGGATCTACCACTATTTGCTCATTGTTCACCCCGGCCTGTATCTGCAAGAAATATTTAGCGATCTTGAAGGTATCGTCATCGTCCAGTGAGTCGGTGAGCACCAGGTAACCGCCGGTGTTATTGCAAATGTTGTCAAGCGCCGCCGGGTTAAGCTGATCTGCCGTACCCAGTCCTACGGCAAAGACCTGCTCATTGATCAGATCCTGTACGTCTGCTATGAATTTCGGATCGGTTTCGTGCCCGTCAGTGAAAACAATAATGGCCTTTTTATCATAACCTGAAATCCCGGAAAGATTATTATAGCCTCTCTCTATCCCGCTGCCGATGGCTGTCCAGCCGGCAGAATTGGCCGCATAAGAGCCGTAAGCACTTAATGCGCTTGTTCTTGCAGGGTCGAAAGGGTCATCCGGCGCACCGAACGGCCCGGCCACGGGATTTAACAGGTCATGTACCTGGTGATCAAACATGACCATGCCCATACCGTTATTCTCGCGCACATAGTTTACAAAAATCCCGGCCGAATACCGGAGCACTTCCTCTCGGGTCATACTTCCCACGCCTGACGGCTGCAGCATACTGCCGGAGCGGTCCAGCACCAGCATCATAGCGCAGGTAGGACGCGCAATGGTATTGGCGGTAAGGGTCACATCAAACACTTCGCCGGTGGTGATACAACGCACCTGAGCGGTTGAGCTGGCGGTGTGTCCTGCATGGGTTCCGGTATATTTCACCCACACAAAGAACGGCCGGGGCGTATCATAGTCCGTGGTTTTCCCCAGGGTGAGCGTTCCGGTATAATTATGAAGGCTGAAAGGCGCTCCCGGCGTTATGCTCACTTCAAGGGCCGTCTGATGGAAGCTGTTTACATCGATCCGGATAGCCCGGAGCTGCGTTTCCCCTTCCGGGATATCAATGAAATTGAGTGTGGTCTGCACCGGTGTCAGCTCCCACCCGGCTTTCGCCACTGCATCAGCTGCATGGATACGTCCGAATCCCCAGTTGTTATTAAATGTACCTGCTCCCAGCTTTACAGCGGTATTCTGCAGCACATCCCGCACCTGCTCATTGCTGAGGCGGGCCTCCCTGCTCCACACCAGCGAAGCCAGTCCCGCTACATGAGGCGTGGCCATGGAAGTACCGTCCCAGTTCACAAAGTCGTGCGCAGCATCTCCGGTGACATCATAGGTGGGAAAAGTGGAAAGGATATCCGCCCCCGGCGCCACCACTGAAACTGCCGGTCCCACATTGGAGAAGTCCGTCACATTATCCGCGCTGTTGGTGGCCCCTACGGCGATAACACCGGCAAAATTGGCAGAATGAATAGCGGGGGTTCTCAGGGCCCCTCCCTCATTTCCGGTAGCAATGCAGAGCACCATTCCGTGATCATGCGCATAGGCACAGGCATCTCTCAGGGTCTGGTTGTCAGAAAACCAGCCTGCGCTGAGGTTGATCACCAGCCGCTGGTTATTAGCTACCGCAAAATCAACCGCCTCTTCTACAGCGGCTTCGAAATCTGACTCCGACCCGTTACCCGAATCATCAAAAATTTTACACACATAGATCCGGGAATTCCAGTTTATACCCGCAATACCCGACGTGTTATCGGTTTCTGCCCCGATGGTGCCCGCAACGTGCGTACCATGACCATGACCATCCACAGGCAGGTTATCGTCATTTATAAAATCCGTTCCCAGGATATACCGGCCGGCATCGTTCAGGTCAGGATGGGTGAGGCTGGTTCCGTCATGCGAGATACCGGTGTCCAGCACAGCCACCAGCACATCCGTATGTCCCTTTTCCATATCCCATGCATCTTCGGCACTGATCATCGTCAAAGCCCACTGATCACCGTAGCGGGTATCGTTAGGGGCTGCCAGCACTTTGGTTACGGTATCCGGCTCAGCATAAATCACCTCCCTGTGCTTTTCCAGTTCCTTACATAATTTCACAATGTCTGTCCCCTCGGGAACGGTCAATACCAGTTTCCCTGTTTTCGGGTTAAATCTTTTTACCGATGCTCCTTCTGCGGATTTCAATATTTCTTCTACCCCGCTCTTCAGTATTTTTTCATCCTGCCTGCCCTTGCTGACCTCCAGTTTCAGGTTTAACCTGTCTGTACGAATGTCTACTTCTTTTCCCTTCCACGCTGCTTTGGTGAACGGGATCAGCTTTGATTTTTTCATCGTTTTCTTATTTTATTAGTTTTCTGCTATGCGGTCCGGATCCGGCCGTGATACGATCCGCTTTTCATGACAAAATTTGGAAATAACAGAATAGAAGAAAATCCCCAAAACAGGGGATATTACAGATAAAGCTGAGAATATTCAGTTCCCTGGGGATATGCCTATACGAGATGTTTTCTGCCAATGTATTGTCGCTAAGGGGATCCTTTGAAAGAAACCATATCGCAGTGCAAAAACTTCGTCTCAGCGTTTATTATATTTGGCTATAGCCTCCGTGGCGGAGTGCACCTGCAGTTTTTCGTAAATCCGTTTAATGTGGGTTCTGACCGTATCTACTGAAATAAAGCAGGTGTCAGCTATCATTTTCGAGCTTTTGCCTTCTGACAGGCATTGCAGAATTTCCAGCTCACGGGCGGTTAAACGGGCAATCTCCTCCACATGCACGGGTGCCGTGTGCAGGTTTAAGATCACTTTCCGGGCTATGGAAGGACTCATCGGGGCTCCGCCTTCGTAGATTTCCCGTAGGGCTTCCAGGATTCGTGCAGGGGGTGTTTTCTTCAGCAGGTAGCCCGTAGCCCCCGACTTGATGGCTTCAAAAACCCGTTCATCATCGTCAAAAACGGTGAGCATCAATATATTCACCCGGGGAAATTTCGGTTTGATCAGCTTCACGGCTTCAATTCCCGTCAGGTGCGGCATGTCGATGTCCATCAGCAGAACATCCGGCTGATGTTCTTTTACCTGCGGGAGTATGGCCGTACAGTCTTCATAGGCGCCCGTTACCACGAATCCCCCGGTAGATTCCAGCATAAAACAAAGCGCCTCTCTCAGCGACGGGTTATCCTCATAAATTAAAATCCGGATGTCTGCCATTGTTTTTTTTCGAAATATAAAAACCGTAAAACTCAGACCCTATCCCCAAAACCGGGTATTTTCAAATTCTAAAACGGAATTCAATGCAGGTTCCTTCACCTGCCGTACTTTCTATATTCAGCACTCCCTCAAGTCTTTTTGCTCTTACGCTCATATTAATCAGGCCGTTTCCGCCGCTACTTTTTTTGGTTCCGGGATCTGAAAGGTTAAAACCCGTTCCGTTATCCTTCACTGTCAGCACCACCTCTTCGTTCACTTTCCTGATAGCAATTTCTACTTTTGAAGCCTGTGCGTATTTCTGAATATTGGTTACCGCCTCCTTATAGATCAGGTAAAAATCCCTTCTTTTCTCCAGGGTGAGACTAAGTTTCTGAACAGGCTCCTCAATGATGAAATCGGTTACCACGCCCTGTTCTGAAAGTAACTCTGCAGCCAGGTCACGCATCCGCTGAATAACCTGCGGCATGGAATCGTGATTTGAATTTATGCTCCATACAATATCTCCCATGGTATCCATGATTTGCCGGGCCGTGTTACCAATTTTACTCAAAGACAGCTTTGCCTTGTCAGGATTATTGGAAATTAAGGTATCTACGCTCTGGCTGAGAATACTGATGCTGCTCAGGTAGCTTCCGATGTCATCATGCAAATCTCTCGCAATGTTATCCCGGATCAGCTGCGTCTGAAGCTGTTGCCGAAGACGTATTTTGTAAATGTAATAAAATACAATGCCAATCACCAGGGTAAATACAAGTAACACAAAGGGTGGGAACCACCATCTTTCCCAGAATTCTGACTCAATGGTAAACTGCGTGGATGCTTTATTATTGGTTTTAAGGTCTACAAAAGTAGCTGTATATTTTCCCCCCGGTAAATTAAAAAAATTAATGGTAGGATTATCCCCCATATAGAGGGTATCCATGGTCATCAGGCTGTCAGTAAGAT
>JBEBRR010000043.1:0-35181 GCA_040394735.1 Leadbetterella byssophila | reverse complement strand
CTTAAAAGAATGTACCGTAACTTTTAACTGATAAGTATTCACTGTTTACCAAAACGTATACGCCTTGTACCTCCCAAAACCTACCGCAAAGCGGAAAAGTCGGTTGGCTTCAGAAAAAGGCCATCCATACTCTTAACAATTTTTTCGTCCTTTTCCGATTCGTCTCTTACTCTGATCCATTCCGGGTCACTGCGGAACCCTTCCAGTGACTGTTTGGCGGTTTCTGCATTTTTATGGGTGCGGAAATACAGCAGGCTGCCGTCTTCGGTGTCAAAATACATGATGTTGGTCATCCCGTGTTTCTCGAAGAGTCCCAGGGCATGATCCTTGAACCGTTGGATGAGGGCAGGGTATTTTCCGGGGTAGCAGTCATAAGTGCGCATTTCAAACAGCCGGGGCTCATCTGCGGCACCCAGGTGTAGGGTGGGGGTCAGCGAGGTGTTCAGCATCATAAACCGCGAGGTGATCTTTGCAATGATCTTGCCGTTAAGCTCCGAACGGCGGGCCACCTCCTGCCATTCGGGATCGCTCAGAAAGGATTTCCAGGACGCGTCCCGTGCGGCCTTGTCCGGGTAGCCCAATATATAATACAATACCTGCTCATTGCCTTCCGCAGGAATCCAGTAGCCGATGTTCTCCATACCATGCTTTTCGAAGAGTTTAAGGGTATGGTTTCTGAACCGGTTGAGCAGGTCATCCAGCTTGCCCTCATGGCAATGGTAGACTCTGAGTTCATAATAAGCAGACTGGGCAGGAGACAACAGGGGTATCATCAGGCAAAAGAATATGAAAAGATATTTATACATAAGGCTGAATTTTTGAAGTCAGCCCAAAGTTAAAAATAAAAATAACCGGGAGGCCGGATTCATCCAAAAACCGTTTAAGCTTTCCGGAATATAAGATGTATGAAGCAGTGAGCTGCAACATCCGATTTTATTCGCAACGGTATTCTCCTATCATCGGATAGCCGTGTTCATTATACTGGTCATAGTTATAGACAAACTGACTGCGGGTATCCGAAAGCTTACCGTTGTCATAGTAAATGGTTGTGACTTTTCCGTAATTATTTTTCGAGTAGCGGATTAAAAGATATTCGTCAAAAGGAACATTAATCGTCGAAAGTGCATTTTTTTGGCTGTCGTAGTTAGTATATGTGGTGATTTGCAGTGAATGATATTCGTTTAGCGTGATCTCCCGTTTAATTTCCGCAAGATTTCCGTTCTGATCATAACTTACCAAATAGTTAAATACACGTATTTCTCCTGTGAAATGATTGGTTACAGTTTGGATATAGGAATTAATCCGGTTTACACTGTCATAGGCGTAGCGGGTGTCGTATATAACTTTAGACCCGGATGGCGATAAGACAATGGTTTTTTCTTTCCGGATCATCCTGTTTCCTGAATCGTAAAAAATCTCCTGTACTACCTCTTCAGAGGAATTATTGGGCCCTGTAATTTTTACCGGGAGTGCCAGCTGGTTATAGTGTATTTCCTCTGTTCCACTCAAATACCTTTGATTAATAAACATGCTGTATAGCAGTCTTTTTACTATCCTGTTCCCCTGGTACTCAAATTCGACGGGATATACGACATTCTTGTCTTTATCTAAAGCACTTACCATTCCGTATTTCAGAAGGTAACATTGAATCTCCTTGCTGCCGGCTGGCTCTTCGGTGGTTATTTCCTCCGGTTTCGAACAGGAGATCAGCAATAGTACAGAAAAGGCAAAGATTTTTTTTACCGGCATATTTTTGTCAAATGGATTGATTCTGAAACAGGTATAGCATAATAACAAGTTTGGCCTGATTGACGGTTCAAAATGTAGTGTATTAAACGTGATTTTATTTATCAGGTATTAAATTAATCAGGCAGCGAAAATCCGGTCCGCGAGCCCAGGCAAACCGGAGGCTCAGATTTTACAAGACATATATGCCCTGATGTGCTTATAGAGTTATAAATTTTAACTCAAACATTTCATAATTAAAAAACTATCCCTATCTTTGCACCGCAATTCCCGGAAGGAGTATTCTTTTTCTACGGTTTTGAGAAGTCGGAAATCGTCCGAAACCATCACTACCAGGACTTTAAATAGTCTCCGTTCGCGAAGTTTTATGGAAATCACCGTGAGGTAACAAGGCTTGTTCCTGCAATATAAAGTAGCCTTACCTGTCGTTTAGGGTTCACCGTGTTGTTCAAGTTGGTTCGTATGCCAACCTCTGGAGTTAAAAACTTGCTTTAGACTTTGAATATTGTATTGGTTTTCATACCTTTGCAGCCCGTTTCATGTTTGGAGCGCAAAATTGCGAATAATATAAATTATAAATATGTCTGGTATTATTGGAAAAAAAATAGGGATGACCACCATTTTCAACAATGGTGCGGCGGTGCCTTGTACCGTGATTGAAGCAGGCCCTTGCGTAGTTACTCAGGTGAGAACTGAAGAAAACGACGGATACAAAGCGATCCAGTTGGGTTTCGGTGAGAAAAAAGAAAAGAGAACTACCAAAGCCCTTTTAGGTCACTTTAAGAAGGCTAACACCACTCCTAAGAGAAAGCTGGTTGAGTTTAAGGAGTTTGAGAAGGAATTCGCGTTGGGCGAAACCATCAAAGTAGAAGACGTATTTACCGAAGGTGAATTTGTGGACGTCAGCGGAAATACCAAAGGTAAAGGATTTCAGGGCGTAGTGAAACGTCACGGTTTCGGCGGGGTTGGCCAGACCACTCACGGTCAGCACAACCGGGCCCGTCACCCGGGTTCTATCGGTGCCTGTTCTTATCCTGCAAGGGTATTTAAAGGACTGAAAATGGCCGGAAGAATGGGGAACACCAAAGTGACTATCCAGAACCTTCAGGTATTGAAACTGTTCCCTGAGAAAAACCTGATCATCGTATCGGGATCCATCCCGGGAGGTAAGAACGGAATCGTAACCTTACATAAGTAATTCGTAATTTTTTAAAGGTCGTGGCTGACGACATCGAAAAACAGCTGAGAAAAAATGGAAGTAAAAGTAATTAACAAAACAGGTAAAGAAACCGGTAAGTCGCTTCAACTGAGTGACGAGGTTTTCGGAATTGAGCCTAACCAGCATGTGGTGTGGTTAGATGTGAAACACTATCTGGCTAACCAGCGCCAGGGGACTCACAAATCGAAGGAAAGAGCGGAGGTAGCGCGTTCTACCAAAAAGCTGCTTCGTCAGAAAGGATCCGGTGGTGCCCGTCACGGTTCTGCCAAAGCGCCTATTTATGTAGGTGGGGGTAGAGTGTTCGGCCCGCGTCCGAGAAACTACGATTTCAAACTGAACCTGAAAGTAAAGCAGCTGGCCCGGAAATCGGTGCTTTCTGCAAGACTGGCAGACAATCAGTTGAGAGTAGTGGAAGACTTCAGCTTTGATGCGCCTAAAACAAAAGCGTATGTTGAATTCCTGAATGCCCTTTCACTGAGCGGAAAGAAAACACTTTTTGTAGTGAACGGTGCGGAAAATAACCTTTACCTGTCGGCGAGAAACATCCCTAAAACCAAAGTGGTGGATGTGAATTCAGTAAATACCTATGATCTGGTAAACACGGATACCATCCTGTTGGCGGAGAGTGCGATTTCTCAATTAGAAACCATTTTGAAAGATTAAAACAATGAGTATCTTAAAAAGACCCATCATCACTGAGAAGACTCAGGGGTTAAACGCAAAGAATAAATATACATTTGAAGTAGGCCGCGATGCCAATAAGATTTCCATTGCCGCTGCTGTAGAGAAGATGTATGGAGTAACCGTGGAGAAGGTAAATACTATTACTCAGATCGGTAAGAAGAAGTCGAGAATGACCCGGACCAAAATCAGCTCCGGTAAAACGGCTACTTACAAAAAAGCAATAGTTACACTTAAGGAAGGCGAGATCATCGATTTCTACGCCGAATTATAATTTAATTATAAAGTATAGCCCCGATGGGAATCGGGGCTGCAAATGTTTGAACCATGGCAGTTAAAAAATTAAATCCGGTAACCCCCGGTACCCGGCACAGAATTGCTCCTGACTTTTCTGATGTAACGACCAACAAGCCTGAAAAGAGCCTGCTGGGCGTGATCAAAAGAACGGGAGGTAGAAACAATGAAGGTCACAGAACCGCCCGTTATATTGGTGGCGGTCATAAGAGAAGATACCGTATTATCGACTTTAAAAGGGATAAATACGATGTTCCTGCAGAAGTATTGACCATAGAGTATGATCCGAACCGTACTTCCAGAATTGCACTTGTACAGTACACTGACGGCGAAAAGAGATACATCATCGCTCCTCAGGGTCTTAAAGTAGGTCAGACCATCGTTTCGGGTGAGAAAGTAGCTCCTGAAGTAGGTAATGCGCTTCAATTGAAGAATATGCCTCTCGGTACTATCGTACATAACATCGAGCTGACTCCCGGAAAAGGTGCCCAGATGGCCCGCAGCGCCGGTACATATGCCCAGGTGCTGGCGAAAGAAGGGAAATATGTTACCCTGAAAATGCCTTCGGGTGAAATGAGACTGGTACTGGCTAATGGTATGGCTACCGTAGGTTCCGTTTCCAACCCTGATCACATGAACGTGGTGCTGGGTAAAGCCGGACGTAACCGCTGGTTAGGCAGAAGGCCACGTGTAAGAGGTGTGGTAATGAACCCGGTAGATCACCCGATGGGTGGTGGTGAAGGCCGTGCCTCAGGAGGTCACCCCCGTTCGCGTAACGGTCTGCTTGCAAAAGGCAAGAAAACCAGAGACAAGAACAAGTACTCTAACAAGTTAATCATTTCCAGAAGAACAAAATAAAACAAGTAATAAATGGCTCGTTCATTAAAAAAAGGACCATACATTGATTTTAGACTTGAGAACAAAGTCTTTGCAATGAATGACTCAGGAAAGAAATCCGTGATCAAGACCTGGTCAAGAAGATCCATGATTTCGCCGGACTTTATAGGACATACGTTTGCTGTACATAACGGAAACAAGTTTATCCCGGTTTACGTGACAGATAACATGATTGGACATAAGTTAGGGGAATTTGCTCCTACACGTAACTTCAGAGGTCACGTAAATAAGAAAGATAAAGGTAAAAGATAATATTCTGAGAAGATACTTCTCTAATAATAGATTAAGAAATGGAAGCAGTAGCAAAATTAAAGGATTTCCCTACCTCGCCGCGTAAAGCCAGGCTTGTAGCAGATCTTATCAGAGGTAAGAAAGTAAACCAGGCACTGGGTATTCTTTCGTATCAGCCTCAGCAGGCCGCACCGGTAATTAAGAAGGTATTACTATCTGCCATTGCCAACTGGCAAAACAAGAACGAAGATGCCCGTATTGAAGATGCTGACCTGTATGTGAAGACCATCATGATTGACGGTGGAAGAATATTGAAGAGACTACGTCCTGCTCCCCAGGGGAGAGCTTACCGGGTAAGAAAACGTTCTCAGCATATCACCATCGTGGTAGACACACTGGAGAATCAATCAGCATAAGCAAATTACGAATTTATATTAATCAGATACAATGGGACAAAAAGTAAATCCTGTAGGTTTAAGACTAGGTTACATTAGAGGCTGGGAGTCTAACTGGTACGGTGGAAAGACCTTTTCTGAAAAGCTTGTAGAAGACGATAAGATCAGAAAATATATCAATGCCCGTATTCCTAAAGGTTCCGTTTCGAGAGTGGTGATCGAAAGAACCCTGAAAAGAATTACATTAACGATACATACTGCAAGACCCGGTGTGGTGATCGGTAAAGCGGGAAGTGAAGTAGATAAGCTGAGAGAAGAGCTTAAAAAACTGACCAAAAAAGACGTTCAGATTAACATCTTCGAGATCAAAAGACCGGAGATCGATGCCAAGCTGGTGGGCGAAACCATCGCTCAGCAGCTGAGAGCCAGAATCTCTTTCCGTAGAGCCATGAAGCAGGCCATCCAGTCAGCCATGAGAGTAGGTGCTCAGGGAATCAAGATCAAACTGGGCGGACGTTTAGGCGGTGCCGAAATGGCCCGTAATGAGCAATATAAGGAAGGCAGAATTCCGCTGCATACCCTGAGAGCCGATATTGACTATGCCGTGACAGAGGCATTGACCGTATACGGTATCATCGGTATCAAAGTGTGGATCTTCAAAGGAGAGGTTTTCGGCAAAAGAGACCTGACTTCGGTACAGGCCCTGGCTACAGAATCTCCTGATACCAAGAAATCATCGTTCAGCGGTGGTGGCCAGCAGGGAGACAGAAGAGGCCGTGGCGGCAGAGACGAAGAAGGAGGTAGAAAAAGAAGAACTGGCGGAAGAGGCGCCGGTCATAAGAAAAATTAATATAAGGGCTGTGAGCCGTAAACATTAGTATTATGTTACAACCGAAAAGAACCAGATTTAGAAAGCGTCAGAAAGGCAGAATCAAAGGTATTGCCCACAGAGGACACGAGATTGCCTTCGGTTCATTTGCGATAAAGAGTTTAGAGCCGGGCAGAATCACTGCAAGACAGATTGAAGCGGCTCGTATCGGGGTTACACGTGCCATGAAACGTGAAGGCCAGGTATGGATCAGAATATTCCCTGATAATCCCATTACCCAGAAACCTCTGGAAGTACGGATGGGTAAAGGTAAGGGAGCTCCTGAATATTGGGTAGCAAACATTTATCCGGGAACCATTCTTTTTGAGTGTACCGGAGTTCCTTTGGAGTTGGCGAAAGAAGCTTTGAGATTAGCAGCTCAGAAGCTACCGGTTAAAACCAAGTTCGTGGTTCGCAGGGATTACGAAGCATAAAATTCAAGAAGAAGAAGATGAAAAAGAATGATCTAAGTGGCTTAACGGCTGAGCAATTGAAGCAACAGATAGCCGAAGAAAAGGACAGATTGGTGAAGCTAAAGTTTGCCCATGCAATTACTCCTATTGAAAATCCGAGGAGAATTACCGAGGCCCGTAAAAATATTGCACGGTTATCTACCGCTTTAACCGGTAAACAATAATAAATTTTAATTTCTCATGGAAAGAAAAGTAAGAAAAGAGCGTACTGGGGTAGTGACTAGCAATAAAATGGACAAATCCGGAACCCTATCGGTAGTTCGGAAGGTGAAACACCCAAAATACGGAAAGTTCATGATCAGAAGTAAGAAGTTTATGTTTCACGATGAAAATAACGAAGCCGGAATTGGTGATACCGTTAGAATCATGGAGACCCGGCCTCTTAGCAAGAACAAAAGTTGGAGATTGGTCGAAATTATCGAGAAGGCCAAGTAATCTGTTCATCACAAAATATAGTAAAAAGGTAATATAATGTTACAGCAGGAATCAAGAGCCAGTGTAGCTGACAACAGCGGGGCTAAAGAAGTTTTGGTAATCAGGGTTTTAGGGGGTACTAAAAAGAGATATGCCTCTTTAGGAGATAAGGTTGTAGTTACTGTTAAGAGTGCTCTTTCCTCTTCCAATATGAAAAAAGGTACCGTTTCCAAAGCCGTGGTGGTAAGAACAACCAAGGAGGTGAGAAGAAAGGATGGTTCCTACATCCGGTTCGAGGAAAATGCAGTGGTATTACTGAATAACCAGAATGAACCGCGCGGAACCCGGATCTTCGGACCGGTAGCCAGAGAGCTGAGAGAGAAGCAGTTTATGAAGATTGTTTCATTAGCCCCTGAGGTACTTTAATCATATTAAAAGTAATTAATTACAATGGAAAGGAAATTTAACAAGATACCTAAACTTCACGTGAAATCGGGAGATACCGTACAGGTGATTGCCGGAAATTCCAAAGGAAAAACCGGGAAGATCGTTGAGGTTCTGATAAAGAAAAACAGAGTGATCGTGGAAGGTGTGAATATCATCAAGAAGCACATCAAGCCCAGCGCTCAGAACCCGCAGGGAGAAATCAGAGAGGTGGAAGGTTCCATTCACATCAGCAATGTGAAACTGGTTGACCCTTCTACAGGTAAGCCTACACGTACCGGCAGAAAAGCCAACGATGCAGGTAAGCTGCAGAGATACTCTAAGGCAACAGGTAAATTTATCTAATAAAAACCGGGTGGGTCGGAAATCCACCTTATAAAAATGGCAAGATTAAGAGAAAAGTATAAGAACGAAGTCATTAAGGAACTACAGGAGAAATTCCAGTACAAATCGATCATGCAGGTTCCTAAACTGGTGAAGATCGTAGTAAACAGAGGAGTGGGCGCAGCCACCGGCGACAAGAAGCTGGTAGACAGCAGCGTGGAAGAGCTGAGCACCATCACCGGTCAGAAAGCGGTAGCTACTGTATCCAAGAAGGCGGTTTCCAACTTCAAACTGAGAGAGGGAATGCCCATCGGTGCCAAAGTAACCCTGCGGTCCACTATCATGTATGAATTCCTGGATCGTCTTACGGCTGTGGCACTTCCGCGGGTAAGAGACTTTCAGGGAATTTCCGATAAGGGCTTTGACGGAAGAGGAAACTATAACTTTGGTGTAACGGAGCAGATTATCTTTCCTGAAATTTCTATCGATAAGATCAGCAAAATCCAGGGAATGGATATCACTTTCGTAACTACGGCAAAAACGGATGCCGAAGCCTACGAATTGCTGAAAGCACTGGGAATGCCGTTCGCTAATAAAAATAAATAAAAGATATAATCACAGATCATGGCAAAAGAGTCAATAAAAGCTAGAGAAAGAAAAAGAGAAAGACTGGTAGCTAAGTTTGCAGCTAAAAGAGAAGCTCTGAAAAAAGCCGAAGACTGGAGAGGTCTTGATGCCCTTCCCAAAAACTCTTCGCCTGTAAGACTTCATAACAGATGTAAGCTTACCGGTCGCCCGAAGGGATATATGAGAAGATTCGGTATCAACCGGGTAACCTTCAGAGAAATGGCCAGCAGCGGGTTAATTCCCGGCGTTACCAAATCCTCTTGGTAAAAAAGTTTTTTTTCTTATTCAGAATTATTATCTTTGCAGCCCAGTTAGATAAGTCACGCCCGTGATACTGTCTGACGTTGGCTTAAGGTATCCAAAATATTAACTTAGTAAAATGATTACAACGGATCCAATAGCAGATTTTCTTACCAGAATCAGAAATGCTATTAAGGCGAGGCACAGAGTGGTTGATATCCCTGCCTCTAACTTGAAGAAAGAGTTAACGGCGCTCCTTTATGATAAAGGATATATTGCCAGTTACAAATTTGAGGACGAGGGTCCTCAGGGGAACATCAAGATTGCTTTGAAGTACAACCCTCAGACCAAGAAATCAGCTATCGTAAACCTGACGAGAGTGTCTAAGCCAGGTCTTCGTAAGTATGTGAAATCCACCGAATTGCCAAGAGTACTTAACGGACTGGGTATCGCTATCATCTCTACCTCCAGGGGAATCATCACCGATAAGGAGGCACGTACGTTAAACGTAGGTGGAGAGGTATTGTGTTATGTATATTAATTTTTGTTGACCGCTCAGCCCTCAACGGGACGGAGCCTTAAACGTATAATCATGTCAAGAATAGGTAAAAAACCAATTAACATCCCTGCCGGAGTGACCATAAGCGTTGCAAACGGGAATGTGGTGACGGCCAAAGGCCCTAAGGGAGAACTGACCCAGAAGATCGACGCCGATATGAAGATCTCGGTAGAGGACGGCGTTTTAACGATAGAAAGACCTACCGAGCAGAAAAGACACAAAGCGCTGCACGGTCTTTCCCGCTCGCTTGTAAACAACCTGGTGGAAGGTGTGAGCACCGGCTATAAGAAAGAGCTGGAACTGGTGGGTGTGGGTTACAAAGCTACCAATAACGGAAACGCTATTGATATGTCTTTAGGCTACTCACACAATATCATCTTTGTGGCACCGAAAGAAATTTCTGTGGCGACCCGGATGGAGAAAGGGAAAAACCCGATCATTACCCTGGAAAGCAATGACAAGCAGCTGCTGGGTATGGTGTGTGCAAAGATCAGATCCTTACGTAAGATAGAGCCTTACAAAGGTAAAGGTATTCGTTTCGTGGGCGAAGTGGTGAGAAGAAAAGCAGGTAAGACTGCCGGTAAGAAATAATTAAGAACTTCAAAATTTAACATATATGTCTGGTGTTAAGTCTGAAAGAAGACAAAAAATCAAATGGAGAATCAGGAAAAGAGTGAACGGTACGGCCGAAAGACCGCGGTTAACTGTTTTCCGTAGCAACACCGGGATCTACGCTCAGGTGATTGACGATGTGGCCGGTAAAACGCTGGCGGCAGCCTCAACGCGCGAGCTGGGTCTGAAATCTTTAAATGTAGAGAACTCAAAGCAAGTGGGTGCTGCAGTGGCAAAAAAAGCTCAGGAAGCGGGTATCACCAGCATCGTTTTCGATCGGAACGGGTACCTTTATCACGGAAACGTGAAAGCTTTGGCTGACGGGGCAAGAGAAGCAGGACTTAACTTTTAATACTATCTAAATGAAAGCGATAAAAGTAAACGAATCAGAATTAAAAGAAAAAGTTGTAGCTATCAACCGGGTTGCTAAAGTAGTAAAAGGCGGACGTCGTTTCAGCTTTTCCGCTATCGTGGTTCTGGGCGACGGACAGGGTGCCGTTGGACAGGGGCTGGGGAAAGCCAATGAGGTAACGGATGCTATTTCCAAAGCAGTGGAAGATGCCCGTAAAAATCTGGTGAACGTTCCGATTATCAATGGAACCGTTCCGCACGATATGGAAGGGAAATTCTCAGGTGGTTTCGTATATGTGAAGCCTGCCGCTCCCGGTACGGGGGTGATTGCCGGTGGTGCTATGCGTGCCGTTCTGGAGGCTGCCGGTATCCATAACGTATTGGCAAAATCAAAGGGCTCTTCCAACCCGCATAACGTGGTGAAGGCTACCATTGACGCGCTGACTAAAATGAGAGCTCCGCATGAAGTGGCCATGCAGAGAAGAGTGAAATTGAATAAAGTATTTAATGGCTGATAAAAGCCTCAAACATTTGGTAAAATGGCTAAAGTGAAAGTTACTCAAGTTAGAAGTACGATCAAGAGACCTAAGAATCAGAAACTTACTATGCAGGCTTTAGGCTTAACTAAAATAGGGAAATCTGTTGAAGTAGAAGCTAATGCGGCTATTGAGGGGATGATCCGTAAGGTGAATCATCTTATAACAGTGGAGAACATTTAAACAGGGATAACCGAGTAGTAAATTACTGCGATAAATTTTTTAAGGATGAAATTAGAATCATTAAAGCCCGCACAGGGATCAGTTAAAGACAATACCCGTTTAGGTAGAGGACAAGGCTCCGGCGGCGGCGGAACAGCCAAAAGAGGTCATAAAGGGGCAAAATCAAGATCAGGTTACAGCCAGAAGAGAGGATTTGAAGGTGGTCAGATGCCCCTTCAGAGACGTGTGCCCAAGTTTGGCTTTAAAAATATCAACCGGGTGGCTTACAAAGCCATTAACCTGGATACCATTCAGGCCCTGTTTGACAAAACCCAGACGACTGATATTACACTGGCCTTCCTGAAAGAACACGGTCTCGCTTCCAAATCCGACCTGGTGAAGGTGCTGGGAAGAGGAGAGTTCACCGCTAAAGTAAATGTAACGGTACACGCTTTCTCCAAATCAGCGGAAGAAGCCATTACAAAAGCAGGCGGTACGGCTGTTGTAGCCGGACAGGCTGCTGAAGCCGGGAAAGAACTAAACGGTGGCGAATAATTGTTAAATAGACTATGAAAAAATTTATAACCACCCTAAAGAATATCTGGTCAATAGAGGAGCTGAGAAACCGCATCCTGGCAACCTTGTTTATTATAGTGGTCTTCAGGATCGGATCGCATATCACCTTACCAGGTGTAGACCCGTCGAAGCTCACCGATTTAACAGGGGGGAACGGACTATTAGGCCTTCTGGATACGCTGGTAGGTGGTGCGTTCAGCAACGCTTCTGTTATGGCTTTGGGGATTATGCCGTATATCTCGGCATCCATTGCGGTACAGTTGCTGGGGCTGGCTCTTCCTTATTTTTCAAAACTGCAGAAAGAGGGGGAGTCCGGCAGGAAAAAGCTGAATCAGATCACCCGTTGGCTGACCATTGCCGTAACCATTACACAAGGCTTTGCTTACCTTAAATCGACCATTCCTACTGACGCCATTGTGATCTCTCAGGGACTGTTTTATGTTTCCGGGGTGATCTTACTGGTAGCAGGAACCATGATGTGTCTGTGGCTGGGTGAGCGGATCACTGAGAAAGGTATCGGTAACGGTATTTCCATGATCATTATGATTGGGATCGTATCACGTTTCCCGGGAGCTATTATCGGTGAAGGACGGGCAAGAGTGGCTGACGGTCAGCCGCTTTACTTCATCCTGGAGCTGGTGGTGTTGTTCCTGGTTGTGATATTTGCCGTAGCGCTGACCCAGGCTATCCGCAGGGTACCTGTTCAGTATGCCAAGCAGATTGTAGGTAACAAGACGGTAAGCGGTCAGCGGCAATACCTGCCTCTGAAGCTGAACATATCCGGTGTAATGCCGATTATCTTCGGCCAGGCCCTGATGTTTGTACCATCTTTCATTGCCGGTTATTTTGCAGAGAAAAGTGACACCGCACAGTATATTGCTACCGTGTTCGGTGATTTTACTTCCTGGCAGTATAACCTGTTATATGCTGTATTGATTATTGCTTTTACCTTCTTCTATACTGCTATTTCGATTAATCCTAATCAGATAGCTGACGATATGAAGCGGGGAGGAGGATTTATTCCCGGCGTAAAGCCCGGCCAGGCCACATCTGACTTTATTGCGCAGATTCTTGACCGGATCACCTTACCGGGTGCAATTCTTCTGGCACTGATTGCGATCTTCCCGGCTATTGCCAGCCTGTTTGGTATGACGCAGCTATTCGCCTCTTTCTATGGCGGAACTTCCCTGCTGATTCTGGTAGGTGTGGTGCTGGATACCCTGCAGCAGATTGAGAGCTACCTTCTGATGAAGCGCTACGAGGGACTGATGGAATCCGGAAGGGTTTTGGGCAGAGAACAGCTGGTAGCCAGATAAGATGACAGGAAGAGCAGTTATTCTTAAGAGCAGGGAGGAAGCTGAAATTATCAGGGCCAATGGCGAGATTCTGGGCAAAGCACATGCTGAAGTAGCGAAAGCCATAGCCGAGGGAGTTAAAACCAAAGAGCTGGATAAGATAGCAGAAGAATTTATACTGGACCATAAGGCCAAGCCCTCTTTTAAGAATTACAACGGCTTTCCGTACTCGTTGTGTATATCGGTAAACGAAGTGGTTGTACATGGCTTTCCCGGTAACAGGGAGCTGAAAAGCGGCGATGTGATCTCGATAGACGGCGGAGTTTATAAAAATGGTTTTCATGCCGACAGCGCTTATACCTACCTGGTAGGAGAAGTGGACGAGAAGACGAAAACCATGGTGCAGGAAACGAAGAGATCTCTTTTTGAAGGAATTTCGGCGGTAAGACCCGGAAACCGGATAGGCGATCTGAGTTATGCGATACAGCACTATACGGAGAGCCGCGGATACGGTGTGGTACGTGAGCTGGTAGGGCATGGAGTGGGGAAGAATCTTCACGAGGCACCCGAAGTTCCGAACTACGGAAGAAGAGGCCAGGGAACTAAAATGCAGGCGGGAATGGTTTTAGCCATTGAGCCTATGATCACGCAGGGGAAACGCTTTGTGGTTCAGGAGGCAGACGGATGGACGATCCGCACCGAAGACAGGTTACCGGCAGCACACTTTGAACATACAGTATGGGTAACAGAGAACGGATGCGATATTCTCACCACCTTCGCGTATATCGAAGAAGTGTTAAAAAACAGAAATTTGGAAGTTTTATAAGGTTATGGCAAAACAATCGAATATAGAAGTAGATGGTATCATCCTGGAGGCGCTGTCTAACGCCATGTTTAAGGTCCAGTTGGACAATAAACATGAGGTGATAGCCCATATTTCCGGAAAGATGCGTATGAATTACATCCGTATCCTGCCGGGAGATAAGGTGAAACTCGAGATGTCGCCCTATGACTTATCAAAAGCAAGAATTACATACAGGTACAAGTAAGGATATTTTAATACGACAGTAATGAAAGTTAAAGCATCAGTTAAAAAGCGTAGTGAAGACTGCAAAGTGATCAGACGCAAAGGTAAAATTTACGTAATCAATAAGAAAAATCCTAAGTTTAAACAAAGACAAGGTTAATAATTTATGAGGATCTCAGGGGTAGATATTCCAGACAAAAAGAGAGGAGAAATCTCTCTTACCTATATTTACGGTATAGGTCGCAGTACAGCAAAGAACATTCTTAATCAGGCTAACATTTCTGTAGATAAGAAAGCCGGGGAGTGGTCGGATGATGAGGCTAATGCTATTCGTGCCATCATCAATAATGAATTTAAAGTAGAGGGTGCGCTACGTTCCGAAGTTCAGTTAAGCATCAAACGCCTGATGGACATTGGATGTTACCGCGGTCTGAGACATCGGAAAGGGCTGCCTTTAAGAGGACAAAAGACGAAAAACAACTCCCGTACACGGAAAGGGAAGCGTAAGACGATAGCCAACAAGAAGAAGGCTACGAAATAATAAATAGTTTTATGATCAGGGGAGGGCGTTTTGCTTTCCTGCCTTAATTTTTCATTTTCGAATATAATGGCACAAGCTAAAAGAAAAGACAAAGCAAAAAAGCGTGTAGTAGTAGTTGAACCTTACGGTCAGGTACATGTTAAGGCTTCTTTTAACAATATCATCATTTCAGTGACTAACAGCACCGGTCAGGTGATTTCCTGGGCGTCAGCCGGGAAAATGGGCTTCAGGGGCTCGAAGAAAAACACGCCGTATGCAGCGCAGATGGCAGCGCAGAACTGTTGCCAGGTAGCATACGATCTGGGTATGCGTAAAGCAGATATTTTTGTGAAAGGTCCGGGCTCCGGAAGAGAGTCAGCCATGAGAACCGTTCAAAGTGTGGGGATCGATGTAGTGAACATTTTTGATGTTACTCCGATGCCGCATAACGGTTGCAGACCTCCAAAAAGAAGAAGAGTTTAATTATAGTTAACAAAGCAAATGTTAGTTTGGACATTGGGGCTAACGATTTGAATAATTTAGAAAAATGGCAAGATACACAGGTCCGAAATCCAAGATTTCAAGAAAATTCGGCGAGGCTATTTTAGGGCCGAGCAAAGCATTAGCAAAGAAAGCATATCCTCCGGGACAACACGGAAGAGGAAGAAGAGGTAAGAAATCTGATTATGCACTTCAGTTATTGGAGAAGCAGAAGATTAAATATACATACGGTGTTCTTGAGCGCCAGTTTGCAAGGATATTCCACCTTGCAGGGGTGAGAGAAGGCCAGACCGGTGAGAACCTTATCAAACTTTGTGAATCCAGATTAGATAACATCGTTTACAGAATGGGTATTGCCCCTACGCGCAGAGCTGCCCGCCAGCTGGTAACGCATAAGCATATTCTTTTGGACGGAGAGCTGAGCAACATCCCGTCTATCCTTGTTAAACCGGGACAAAAAGTAGCTGTTCGTGAGAAATCCAAGGCGCTGGATACCATTGCCAGCAGTACAAGCCTGAACGCCGCTAAAAAGTACGGTTGGTTGGAATTTGACAACGCTGAGCTATCAGGACTCTTTATCAACTACCCCGATACAGAGCAAATCCCTGAGCAATTCAATGTTCAGGCGGTTGTCGAATTGTACAACAAATAATTTTTAATTCACCTCTGTGCGCAAGCGCGGAGGTGACACATACTTATTTGGGATAATCCCAAACTTATTTCGTTAACGAAAACAAAAACAGCACAGTATGTCAATTTTAGCATTTCAAATGCCCGACAAAGTCGTAATGGAGAAAGCTGACGACTTTCATGGTTTTTTCGAATTCAAGCCGCTGGAAAGGGGCTACGGAGTGACCATAGGCAATGCTCTGCGTCGTATCTTGTTGTCTTCATTAGAGGGTTATGCGATCACATCTGTGAGATTTCCGGGTGTGCTTCACGAGTTTTCTGCGATTGAAGGTGTTGTAGATGATGTTACTGAGATAGTTTTGAATCTTAAACAGGTAAGATTTAAAAAGATCGCAGACTATGTAGATAATAAAATCACAGTGAAGGTCAAAAACCAGACTGAGATCACTGCCGGTGATATCAGCAAGTTTACTTCCTCTTTTGAAATATTGAACCCCGAACTGGTAATTGCCCGTCTGGATTCAAAAAAAGAGCTGGAGTTTGAGATCATCGTAGACAAAGGCCGGGGATATGTGCCCAGCGAAGAACAAAAGACCGGCGACCTGCCTATCGGGTTTATCGCTATCGACTCGATCTACACTCCCATTAAGAATGTGAAGTATAGTATTGAGAATACCCGTGTGGAACAAAGAACCGACTATGAGAAACTCCTCCTGGAGATCAAAACCGACGGTTCTATTCACCCGGAAAAAGCGCTTCAGGAAGCTTCCCATATCCTGATCCAGCACTTCCTTAAATTTACCGATGAAAACATGGTGTTTGACTCGAAAAGTGATGAGGAAGATAATATGGTGGATGAGGAGTTCCTGCATATGCGTAAACTGCTGAAGACTCCGCTTCAGGATCTGGATCTTTCCGTAAGAGCTTATAACTGTCTTAAATCAGCCGATATCCGTACATTGGGAGACCTGGCAAGATTGGAGGTGGCCGATATGATGAAATTCAGAAACTTCGGTAAGAAATCACTTACTGAGCTGGAGCAGCTTATCGCTGACAAGCAATTGCATTTCGGAATGGATGTATCCAAATACAAACTCGACGAAGATTAAGAATCGCAGAAAGTAAATTTATATTAAAATCGTAATAGGTGGGAGGTAATTACTGCGATGTACTTCTTAACCGTTACTTACGAAAACCAACAAAATGAGACACGGAAAAACTGTTAACCACCTGGGAAGAACCAAATCGCACAGAGACGCGCTTTTAGCGAACATGGCGGTTTCTCTGATCAAGGCGAAAAGAATTGAAACTACTTTGGCAAAAGCGAAAGCTTTGAGAAAGTATGTAGAGCCCCTGATCACCAAAGGTAAGAACGACACCACCCATTCAAGAAGGGTAGTTTTCTCTTATCTTCAGGATAAAGAAGCCATCAAGGAGCTTTTCGGTGAGATTGCTGTGAAAGTGGCGGAAAGAAACGGAGGTTATACCCGGATCATCAAATTAGGCCAGCGTCAGGGCGACAACGCCGAAGTGGCGCTGATCGAACTGGTAGACTTTAACGAAAACCTGCTGACCGCGGTTTCCGATGAAAGCGAAACCAAAGCGAAACGTTCAAGAAGAAGCAAGTCCAAGAAATCTTCCACAGAGGTTGCTGCACCAGTAGTTGCAGAAGAGCCTTCAGCTGAAGTAGTAGAAGAAGCTGCTGCTCCGGCAGTGGAAGAAGCTCCCGCTGTTGAGGAAGCCCCTGCTGCAGAGGAGAAACCCGCAGATGAAGCTTCAGAAGAAAGCAAGGCTTAATTTGAGAGAGGTCTTAAAAAAGAAAATCCCCGGCATGCTCCGGGGATTTTTTTGTTAAAGGGAATATCATTTACGGCTTAGTCCGGCAGCGCAAATGCAACATAACTATCCCCTTTTTGGGTGCCCAGCTTCGTACCGCCTGCTGCAATTACAATATACTGTTTCCCGTTGACCCGGTAAGTGGCCGGTGTGGCAAAACCCGGGGCAGGCAACTTTGTCTGCCACAGAAGCCGGCCGGTATTTTTATCAAATGCCCTTAACATACCGTCTTTGGTAGCCGCAATGAAGAGCAGGCCGCTCTGGGTAACAATGGGCCCGCCGTAATTCTCTGTTCCTGTGGGCGGGATGCCTTTTTCCGTCAGCTCTTTAAATTCTCCCAAAGGTATCTGCCATTGGTGCTGCCCTGTATTGAGGTCAATGGCCGTAAGGGTGCCCCAGGGAGGGCTGATGGCCGGATAGCCTTCGTCATTCAGAAATTTGCGATACCCGTTAAACTTATACGGCATATACGTTTTTTTTGCGGCAGGCTTTCCCGGAGTTCCCGTAACTTCTTTCTTTTCTTCTCCGTATATAAAGGCAATTATGGCATCCTTTTCCGCCGAAGACAGGGAGGAGAAACCGGGCATCATTCCCTTGCCGTTGGTAATGAGCTTTAGCACTTCCGGTTTTTTCATACGGAGGTTTTCCAGTGAAGGATACCCGCTGGCCGGGTTACCTTTCCTGTTTTTACCATGACAGGCTGCGCAAAGGGTAGAATAGGCTTTCTCTCCCGGGCTGAGATGCGCCAGATCATCGTCTTTCGGAGTGTCGCCCAGACTGAACAGCCAGGCCATTTCATTGGAATTGACATACAGAACACCTTCTTTGTCTGCGGCGGCACCTCCCCATTCAGCTCCTCCGTCAGCTCCGGGGAAGAGCAGGACAGGTGTCCTGCTGAGAGGCATAAAAGCTCCCTTGAGGGCTGAGCGGTAGGTAGCCGCCACGCTGTCATAATTGGCAGAATAGGTATTCAGATCAGCTTCCGTGATCTCCTGCCGCGAGAAAGGCAGCGGCAGACGCGGAACCGGCTGTGTAGGCCAGGCTTCTTCGCCTTCCATTACCGAAGCAGGTACGGAAACCTCGTCTATGGGGAAAACCGGCTCACCGGTAACGCGGTCAAACACAAATACATGACCTGATTTGGTCACCTGTGCCACCACGTCTATCTTTTTCCCGTCTTTCCGGATGGTCATCAGGTTGGGTGGAGCAGGCAGGTCCCTGTCCCAGATATCATGGTGTACAAACTGGTAATGCCATTTGCGTTTTCCGGTACGGGCATCCAGCGCCAGCAGGCTGTTGGCAAAGAGGTTGGCACCTTTGCGGTTCCCGCCATAAAAGTCAAACCCGGCAGATCCGGTAGGAACATACACGATACCTCTCTTTCGGTCGACTGCCATGCCCGCCCAGTTATTGGCTGCCCCGATATCCGTATTTTTCCAGGCCTCTTCGGGCCAGGTATCATGGCCGAATTCCCCGGGGTGCGGAATGGTGTGAAAGACCCAGTCGGTTTTTCCGGTGATGACATTGAATGCCTGTATATAACCCGGAGCTGCATCTGCGCCTTCTGACACGCGGAGAGGCATAATGATCTTATCTTCAAACAGGGTGCCAGGAGTAGTGGATATCACAAATTTGTCCTTGGCGCTTTCCCCCAGGCCCGACTTCAGGCTGACACGCCCGTCTTCGCCGAAAGAAGGTATCTTTTCGCCGGTTTCCGCATTGACGGCATAGAGCCATTCACCGAATGAGTACATTAGCCTGGCCGGGTGCTTCTGCTTTTCACCCGGCCAGTAGGTGATTCCGCGGTTATTGCTGAAAACAGATTTCTCTGTTCCGCCCCAGAATTTCCAGCGTTCTTTCCCGGTGGCCGCATCTACGGCAAACAGGCCGTTAGAAGCGGTTACCCCATACAGCACGCCGTTAATCACGATAGGGTTACACTGGATCTGCCCGGTATCCAGCGTATGGTATTCCCAGGCCACCTTCAGCCGCCCCACGTTTTCGGGAGTGATTTGTTCCAGGGAGGAGTAATGGTTGCGGTCAGGCCCTCCGAGGTATTCTGACCAGCCTGTGGTATCGTATTCCTGGTGCTCTGAAGAGCAGCTCCATAAAATGGCGGCCAGGATTCCGGTGCAGAGTATTTTTAAACGGGTATTGTTTATCATCGTTATTGAGTTTATTATAATCCGGAATATTTTCCGGGCTCCCCGTGAGAAGCCCGGAAAACCCTCAGTACCCTGGGTTTTGTTTGAGCGTAGGGACGCCGCCTGTCATGCTTTGAGTAATGGCATAATCAGGAATAGGCTGGTACTCGCTTTTACCCGGTGTAAACCTGACACCGGCAAAAAGGGATACCCGCCGCTGGCTCTCTTTAGGCAGATACTCCTGGTTGATCACCTGGTCAGCGATACCCCAGCGTACCAGGTCAAAAAAACGGTGTCCTTCCATCCCGAGCTCTAACCTCCTTTCAAATCTTACAGCAGTCCGGGCCAATTCCTGGCTTACGAAAGCACTATAGGGTTTAACGAGGTAATTGGCCGCATTTTTAGTGCCGTCAGCATTTTTTACAGGCGAATTGGCTGCCCGTGTCCTTACGGCATTAATGTATTCCCTGGCCTTTTCCAGGCTTCCGGCCTCGATTTCACATTCGGCAGCCATCAACAGGAGATCTGCGTATCGCATGATATGATATTTTAGCGAGCTGGCAATGTACCAGGAGGAGCGTACGGCCTTGCCGCTATTAAACTCTTCCTTTGAGAAGACGTGCTTTTTACCGGCATACGGGCCGCCATTGGTTATGCTTTCACCGGGAGGGGCTGTAAAAGCTACCCCGTTAACCACGCCCCAGTCATGAAAGGGGATGCCCCTGCGGCCTACCGTATGATCCAGCCTCGGATCAAGCGGTCCCTGGTAAGGAGTAAAGGCTTCATTATCTCCAACCCCTTCATGAGAGGTAACATCCGTATGGTTATAGGTGTCCGGGAGCGGCAGACCGTTATCTCCGGTCCTGAAAGCATTCACAAGATTTTGTGAAGGCCTGTAAAACCAGGAGTTGGTTCCGCCGGCGATGCCGTTCGGATAGCACAGCAGCATTTCAAAGAAGCCGTTGATGTTATTGGTTGCTCCGTCACCTACCACGTTCTGCACTTCAAGAATCACCTCGGCATTCCCCTGCCTGGCCAACCTGAAATTATCACCGAAATCAGGCATCAGCGCATACTTTACCCCCAGCGGGTTTTTCCCCCCGGAAATGACCTCATTGAAAACATTTCTGGCTTCAGCATATTTTTTCTGGTACAGGTACGCCTTCCCTAAAAAGGCCCCGGCTGCCCACTTGTTGGCCCGCCCTATCCCCTGTTTCACCTCACCGAGGTTATCGTAAGCAAATTTCAGGTCTTTCTCAATATCCGGCCAGATATCTATGTAGTTCCCGGAGGCGTCGGTATTGGGCACCTTATAATCGGTTACATTTTGATCAAGGAAAGGAATATTACCAAAAGTTTTCTTCGCCTCAAAATGATAGAAGGCCCGTAAGAACCGTGCTTCAGCTTCTATTTGGGTTCTGACTTCAGCAGTAAGATCAGGGTCAGTTGCTGCTGCCAGCTTCTGAAGTACCAGGTTGGTTCTGCCTATACCGTCATACAGGGCATTCCAGCGGGTCAGTACCTGCGGGTTGGTAGTGGGTGTTGCATATTGCATTACGTAATTCAGGTCCGGCTGATCCGTGAAGCTCACCCCGGCTTTATAGGCGTCGCCACCCAGGATGCTCCCCCAGATCCAGTTATAGGACCCTGAAAAACCCAGGCTTGAAGCTACCTGGCTACCGTCGAGAGACGCATAAGCACCTGTCAGAAAGCCTTCTATCCCTTTTTTGTTCAGCAGGGTATTTTCTGAATAGACCCCCTGCGGCGTTATAGCCAGGAATTTATCTTTACAGCTGCTGAAGCCCAGAGCAGCCAGGCTGCAGATCAGTACGTTCTTTATAGTTATCAAATTTTTCATCTTTTTCTCTTTAAGGTTAGAAAGTAAGGTTTAAACCGATCAGGAACTGCCTTGGGGTGGGATAGCCCGAGTAATCTACCCCCAGGTTTTGATCACTGCTGACCGTCTGGTCGGTGGTATTGCCCGATACCAGGCCCAGGTCAGGGTCTGCGCCACTGTATCTGGTGAGGGTAAAGAGGTTTTGGGCCTGTACATATACCCTTAAATTATTCATTTTTATTTTCTGAGCTGCTTTAAATGGCAGGGTGTACCCTATCTGCAGGTTCTTGGCACGCAGGAAGGAACCGTCTTCTACATAAAATGAAGTGGAATTACCGGTTACGAAAGAAGTATACCCGTTTTCTTCTCCTACGCCGATCCGGGGAGTTTTGGCGCTTTCTGCCGTTTCCGGAGTCCATGCGTCCGTCATCTTATGGACACTGATGCTTCCGCCGAGTACGTTCATATAAGTGAAGAACTTGGTATAATTAAAAATCTCGCTTCCCTGGCTCCAGAATAAAAAGGTGTTGAAATCAAAATCTTTGTACACAAATCCCACATTCATCCCCAGCTGAAAATCAGGGTGAGGCGAGCCCAATACCACCCGGTCGGCAGTGGTGATGTTCCCGTCTCCGTCCACATCGCGGTATTTCCACGTACCTACCACAGCAGGGGCACCGTTAATTGTAGGCCCGGAATTTACTTCCTCCGCAGAATTGTAAAAGCCTACGATATCATAACCGAAGAACGAGGAGATGGGCAGATCTTTGGTAGTGATAAGTACGTTATTCAAACGGCCGGTTGCTACATACTGGGCTGTATTTTCATCATTCAGCTTGGTCAGCTTGTTCCTGTAATGAGTAAATGACAGAGACACATCATATTTCAGGTGGTTGCTGATCCGGCCCTGGTTACCCAGCTGCAGATCAATGCCCCGGTTCCGCATGGTACCCAGGTTGATCAGCGGTTTGTTCACAATGGGTTCCAGCCCGTTTCTGAGTGAAGGTACCAGCAGGTCACGGGTGTTTTTCTGATAAACATCGATGCTGAAATTCCACGCACCCTGATAGAGTGAACCGTCCAGTCCCACGTTGATCGTTTCAGTAGTTTCCCATTTGGTTTTCTGGTTCCCCTGCGAAGCCCAGCCGTAACCCTGTGTAGAGCCGTTGCTTACCCCGCCGGTATTGTAAAAATCGGTGTTGGGAGAGGAACGATAGGTAGAGTACTGGTTGAATGCCGGCACATTGGAAATGCTTCCGATCTGTCCCCAGCCTGCCCGCAGTTTCAGATCATTTATCCAGCCCGCCTCCTTTAAAAACGGCTCGTCTGAAATTCTCCATCCGATACCGACAGCCGGGAAGTTGGCGTAACGGACCTCAGGGCCGAAGAGTGAGGAGCCGTCTCTCCTGAAAGTGGCATTAAATAGATATTTATCTTTCAGTGTATAATCTATCCGGCCGAAATACGAGAATAAGGAATTGGCATACAAAACATTATTGACAGCCGTTATATCTCCCAGCGATCCGGGAAGGCCGATGTTCAGGGAAATGAAGTCGGGATCTTCGGAGTCATAATTGTTTTTGGAGGTATTGATAGATTTACCCCGGTTCTTTATAGCTTCCGTGCCTGCCAGTACCTTAACATCGTGTATATTGCTGAAGTTTTTATGGTAGCTGAGCGTATTGCTCCAGGTCCAGCTGAGATAAGCTCCTGCGGCTTCTTCCAGCTGGGTCACTTTCCGGGCTTCAGCCCTTTCATATTCTTTTAAATAAACCCGGTGGATATCGGAATTATAGGTATCTATACCGATAGACGACCGGAAGACCAGCTCTTTCATCAGCTTTAAATCGGCAAATATATTCCCGAAGGCACGCAGATTTTTATTGGTCCAGTCTTTCCGCCGGTATAGTGTGGCCACCGGGTTGTAACCCACGCCTGAAATTCCGCCGATCAGCGAACCCCCAAATCCTCCCTTGATATCATATACCGGCGTGAACGGTGTGCTTCGGTAGGCATTGGCCCAGGCACTGGTTTCACCTATGACCACGTTGTCGCCCCTCCGGTTATCGTAGGAAACCTGCACATTTTCGCCCAGGGTAAGAAACCGGGTGGCTTTGAAGCTGGAATTAAGCCGTACGGAATACCGGTCGTACCCTGTGTATTTAAAGGTGCCTTCCTGGTTAAAGTAATTCAGCCCGAGTGAATAGGTGGAAGTTTCGGTTCCGCCGCTGGCATTCAGCTGGTGCGTCTGAATAAGCCCGTTCTGAGACATAGCCCTGAACCAGTCGGTACCCGGACTGGTCCTGAAAATCTGGTAGGCGTTGGAATAATCCGAAATCGTATACAGGTCAGGATTAACCCGTGGGTCAGATGCGCTCACGCCACCCCTGAAGGTATTGCTCACTACGTAGTATTCGGGTATGGCAAAGGAGTTATGCTGGCCGAATACCGGATCCATATGGGTATCCGGCGTGGTTATTCTGAGATAATCCACTAACTCAGCCGTGTTCATGACATCAGGAGTCCGGTTTAGAGGCAGTGCCTGTACTCCCATGTAGGTATCGTAAGAAACTACCGTTTTGTTCGGCTTTCCCTGCTTTGTGGTGATGATGATCACCCCGTTGGCCGCCCGGGCCCCGTAGATGGAGGCCGATGAGGCGTCTTTTAATACCTGGATGGATTCGATATCCTGGGGGTTCATGCGGGAGCCGTCGGTAGTAGGCACTCCGTCTATCACATATAGAGGGTTATTGTTTCCGTAGGATGAGAATCCACGGATACGGATATTAGCCGAACTGCCCGGATCGCCCGTGCTGCTGACCGTTACTCCCGAGGCCCGCCCCTGCAGCTGGGTGACCAGGTTAGCTGAAGGGGTAGCGTTAAGCTCAGAAGCTTTTACCACTGACACGGCCCCGATGATATCTTTTTTCTGCTGGGTGGTATACCCTGTTACCACCAGTTCTGACAGTAAGCTGGCTTCCGGTAAAAGCCGGATGTTCAGAACGGCCTGGTTCCCTACTTTAATCTCCTCCGTTTTGTATCCCACAAACCGGAAAACCAGCACACCGCCATCCGGCACGTCTATTGAGAACCGTCCGTCACCGTCGGTAAATACGCCTTTTGTGGTGCCCTTCAACTCAATGGTTACACCGGCAAGTGCCTTATTGTTTTCGTCTACTACCGTTCCCGTAACCGACTTATCATTGATTATCCCCATGCCTTTCCTGACCAGGATGATCTGTCGCCCCTGCACCTTATAGTCAAGGTTCATAGGCTTTAGCATGGTTTCCAGCAGCTCTCCCAACGGAGTATCGTGCACTTGCAGTGACAGCTTTCTATGGGTATTTACCAGGGAAGTGCTGTACAGGAACCTGACATTGGAAGTTTTCTCTATTTCTGAGAAAGCCTCTTTGACCGTCATGTTTTCCATTTTTATGCTGAGTGTGCTGTTAAGAAAATTCTGAGCGCTGGTCTTGGCGTAAGACGCTCCGAATAACAGAACGGAGAGAAGTATCTGGGTCAGGGTTATTCGCATGATTTTGAATCCAATCTCATGGACTTGTAAACTGTTTTTCATACATTTACTTGTTTTTGTTAGGTTAAAAATTGACAAAACACTCCCTCTCTGAACTCGAAAGTCAGATTCAGGACTAAGGGAAAACGGGTCAGTAGTGTGGCAGCACTGCTGACCTTTACTATTTTATACCCCTCTCTAAGAAGAATTCAGCATATTTTTCATGATAGAAGAATTGTTTAAGGTTGATTATTTAATTATTATCCGGTCTGGTCTGATTTCGTATTGGGCTTCTATGGCTTTACAGATCATTTCTATTTTGTCATACAGCGGTTCATCTGAAAGGTGTGCCGTTAATTTTACATTTTGCCATTTGTTTTTGTCGTAAGAGATTCTGACGTTATAGGCCAGCTCAAGATCAGCAATGATTCTGGTCAGCGGTTCGTCATCGAAATCAAACTTCATTTGCTGTACGGCATGGTTCAGCCCGGTTGTCCCGCGTTTTACAATGGGTGACAGTTTCATGGTGCTCCTCTCCAGGTCTATTTGCTGGTCTTCCACCAGGTAATTTCCATCCAGCTCTTTGGATTCCAGCACTTTTTTCTTCCGCGGATCCTTTTGGGTGATCACTTCCACTTTCCCCGATTTTACGATCACCTCTATCCGGGTTGAATTTTCCGGTGCTTTTATAGTGAAGCTGGTTCCCAATACTTTGGTGATCAACTCATTAGAGTAAACAAAAAATGGTTTCCGGGGATTTTTCGAAACTTCAAAAAAGCCTTCACCCGAGAGGTATACCTCCCGCTTTTCACGGTTATAGGCCGACAGGGAATAGCCTATCCGGCTTCCCCGGTAAAGAACCACCGAGCTTCGGTCAGGCAGGCTGATAAAAACGGGTGCGGGGCCGTCATTCCGGATCTCCCTATAATCAGACGGCTCCACTTCAGCAATCAGGCTTTCATAGGAAACCCCGGGTGCCGGCTTCCCGTACTGATATATTCCCAGGAAGATCAGCAATGCTGCTGCCATGGAGCCCACCGCCCAGAACCATTTCCTGGTGCGATATTCCGCTGGTGTGGCTGCCTTTATGCGGCTCCATACTTCGTCTGCTTCTGAAGGGTCTATACTGATTTCAGAGGTAGCGGCTGCTGCCTTCACAATAAGCGCCGCCTGAAGAATATTCTGCTGCTGTGTAGTGCCGGATTCCATAAGAGACTCCCAGAAAGCACGGTTTTCATTATGCCTGACCCATTTTATGAATGAGTCATCCATTATAAGTTCTTCAATGCTATAATGTTTCATGATCAATGGGGGATATGATACAATTACGATCTTCCTTACTTGTATAAAGCAGTTTTTTGAGGATTTAACTCACTTACCGGGAAAAAAATTACAGGGGAGATATAAGAGAACGAAGACTGACAACCGCTCGCCGGATAAGATTCCGGACAGACTGTTCATTCATATTCATGATGGATGAAACTTCTTCAAAGGTAAAACCCTCATAGTATTTCAGCCGAAGCGCTTCCCGTTGGCGGGCGGTCAGCTTTTCAATGCCTTTGGTAAGCTCCTGAATATACATATTTTCTGTTTCCCTGGTGATGAGCTGCTGTTCACAGGAATCAACGATCTGTAATCCGGCCAGGTCATTTTCAGACAGTGGTAAAGGAGTATAGATAGCTTCCCGGTCTGTATTTGACTGTAGTCTTCTCCGGAGAGACCGGAACAGGTAAAACTTTACGGAGGTAGTTTCAGAAAGATTGGCCCTAAGTCTCCAGAGGTCGGTGAATAACTCCTGTATGGCATCTTTCACCAGTGATCTGTCAGGAACAAAGTGATATCCATAGTTATAGAGCAGTTTAAAAAAGGACTCATAAATTTGAGCAAAAGCTTTTTCATCTCCGGCGATAAAATTTCGCCACAGACCGGTCATTTCCTCTTCATGAATATGAATATATGAGTAGCTTGCCAATACATCCCTGAATAAGCTACAAAGCTAAATAATTTATATCTTAAAAAAATACCCATTCCGGCCCATTAGTTGACGGGTACCGGCACAGCAGGCGAGATAGATGCAGGGAAATAGCGCCTGTTACGGAAATCTGTATTAATTTTGAGTATGATTTAACGGAACAGCACTATGAAGCTCAAAACGTTTTCCCCGATCCTGGTTATAGCTCTTTTTGCCTTTAAAGCCGTGTACGACTGGCAGATCCGGAAGGATTTTCAGGTCAGGTTTACCCACGAAGACGCCGACGGGGTATTTAAAAGGCTGGAAGGAAAGATCATCTTCGATGAAAACCGGCCGGAAGATGCGGTGTTTGATGTGACCATTGAGGTAAAATCGGTAGAAACCGGGAATCCCATGCGGAATGAAAGTATAGTAGGAGATACCTGGCTCAATGCTGAGAAATATCCCTACATCACTTTTCAATCAAAGGGAGCCGTGAAGCAGGAAGAAAAGTGGTCTACCACGGGAATCCTTAGCTTACATGGGGTGGAACAGCCCCTGGAACTGCCGTTTACCTTTAAGCAGGAGGATAAGGGGGCCTTGTTCGAAGGATCTTTTGTGCTGAAAATGGTGGATTATAAACTGACGGGTGACCCTGCTGAAACCCTGCTGCTGGAAATCAGGGTACCGGTAGAAAGGTGATCAGCCGATCACCTCATACACTTTGAGCTCGGTGGTTTTATTCTTTACCTGGATAGTTCCCACTTCATTGCATTCAAATGACTCACTGATGGTCAGATAATCATCCTGGGCAATCAGAATCTGGCCCGGCCGGGCAGACGACTGCAGCCTCTGCGCCGTATTGACCGTATCGCCGATGACCGTATAATCCAGTCGTTTTAAAGTCACCGAACCGATGTTGCCGGATACCATTTCACCGCTCTTTATACCTATGGCCAGCTGGGGAATAAAATCGGGCCGGCCTTCCAGGGGCTCGGATATTTTATCGATTTCCTCCCGTACACGCAGGGCCGCTTCAATAGCTCTGTCGAGGTGATAGTCGCCCTTGAAAATAGCCATCACGGCATCTCCCATAAACTTATCTACCGTACCGGTCTGGGCAATAATTTCTTTGACCATGATATCAAAATACTTGTTGATCAGCTTGACTACCACATCCGGCTTTTCTTTTTCAGAAATGGCTGTGAAGCCGCAGATGTCCATAAATACGGTGGTGGCATGAATGATTTCATTCGAAACAATGGAATTCTCAAATTCCTGTCGCGACATGAATTTCAGTACGGAATCATCCACATACATCCGCAGGATATTGTTCTCCCGGATAGCATTGAAGGTCTGGCGGATCTGCTCAATGTGCCGGATGGTTTTTTCCATGGTTACCTCCAGGTCATCAAAATTCACCGGCTTGCATACAAAATCAAAAGCACCCCGGTTCATGGCTGTACGAATATTTTCCATGTCACCGTAAGCAGATACCATCACTACTTTCACCAGGGGATTATTCTCATTTATTTTGATCAGGAGCGTAAGACCGTCCATCTCCGGCATATTGATATCGCTCAGTACCAGGGAGATGTCTGAGTTGGCATCCATAACTTCCAGTGCCTCGCGACCGTTGGCTGCAAATACAAACTCGTATTTATTTTCACGGATCTGCTTCCGGAACTTTTGCTTGATCAGAATCTGCAGGTCACTTTCATCATCTACTACCAGGATCTTCATTTCAAAAGTTTGGTTTTCAGTTCATTAAAATCGAGTGGCTTGGTCAGGAAGTCATCCGCCCCCAGGCTCGTGGCCGCTTTGCGGTTGGCTTCATCGCCATAAGCGGTAATCATCATCACCTGCGGAGGCGCCACAGGATGCTTCCCCCTTATTTTTCTCAACAGCTCAATGCCGGTCATTCCGGGCATGTTGATGTCTGAGAGAATCAGCACTGACTCGGGGTCATAGCCTTTCAACAGGTCCAGGGCTTCTTCTCCAGATGTGGCAAAATTAAATTCCATAGTCCCGCTGCGGACCTCTTTTCTGAATTTTTGCAGGAATAAATCCTTGATATCTGTTTCGTCGTCAACTACTAAAATTTTCACGGTATATTCATTCTTAACGGACGGGTAGAACAATGCTAAAAACGGTAGATTCTCCTTCCACACTCTCTACAGTGAGTTCTCCGCCGTGGCCCTTGGTAATGATATCGTAACTCAGCGAAAGCCCCAGCCCCGTACCCTGCCCGGTGGGTTTGGTGGTAAAAAAGGGCTGAAAAATTTTGTTCTTCAGTTCCTTCGGGATTCCGCCCCCGTTATCCGAAACAGTAATTTTAACGGCTTCTTCTGCAGGCAGATTTTCCATGGCAATGGTCACCAGGGGCTTATACCCGGGGATATTCTCTGCGGCTTTTCTACTGACCGCATAGAAGGCATTATTACAAAGGTTAAGCAACACCCGGCCCAGGTCCTGGGGAATGGCCTCTACCGTTGGTAAAGCAGGGGCTGCCCATACTTTAAAATCGGAGTTGAAAGACTTGTCTTTGGCACGTAGCCCGTGGAAGCTCAGCTTGATATATTCTTCCGCCAGGGTATTGATATCCACCTGCTGCCTTTCTCCCGTGCTGGCACGCGAGTGTTCAAGCATATTTTTGACGATTCCGCTGGCCCTTTTGCCGTGATAGGAGATTTTCTGAAGGTTCTGTACCAGGTCTTCGAGAATTCCGGAGGAATTTTCAGAGAGATGGCCTGTGCTGAGCTCTTCCTTCAGTTCTTCCAGCAGTTCAGTGCTCACTTCCGAAAAATTATTGACGAAGTTCAGGGGGTTCTGGATTTCGTGAGCGATCCCGGCCGTGAGCTCGCCCAGAGAGGCCAGTTTTTCCTGCTGAATAAGCTGGTTCTGGGTTTGCTTCAATTCTTCCACCGTTTCTTCCAGCTGGTTTTTCTGCTGGAGAATCTCGTTGGTCCTCTCCCTCACCAGGTGCTCCAGGGCCTCATTTTCGTGAATTACTTTTTCCTTCTGCTCTTTTTCACGTTTCAGGGTGTTCAGCTGATTTTTGGCGCTTATCCCGAAGGCAAAGAGCCAGACCAGCGTAATGATGTTGAGGAGGTCAAGATAAGACTCTGTGGTTTTATAGAGGGAGGGTAAGGCATATTTGATAAGGAAAAGCAAGACGTAGGAAGCATAGTAGGGGAGCCCGGCTTTCAGGAGGCTTCCCGACAGGATATGCTCCTTTTGCTGGTACAGTACATAGAGAATATAGGATAGGATGATAAACCATCCTGTTTCGGCCACCAGCTTCATCGAATCCCCCAATATAACATCGAAGGCCATCACGCAGGGCACTACGATCAAATGGAGAATTCTAAGAACATCAAGGTTGTTCCTGAAATAAGGCGAAGTATCGAGGTTCTTACGAATGATACTGAGTGCAAAGAAACAAATAAAGAAATTTAACATCGGATTGTAACAGGATTAACCCACTGCAATAATAGAGGTAATTTCGGGATTTTGCGGCATTTTCGGTGGATTTTGATAAAGCCTGCCAGACCCTGCCTGCAGACAGGTAGGGTTAAGACAGCTTATTTTGCTCCCTGAGCCGGTAGAAGAGCAGGTAATCTGCACCCTCCTGCCGGCTCAGGAAAATTGCTCAGGCAATGTTATATGCTTTAGGCCACTGCCTGGATGATCACTGCTCCCACCGTAATGTTGGTTCTCGGGTCAATGATGACGGCCCGGGAATTTTCCGGGAAACGGGCGCTGGTATCGAATACCACTTCCTCTGCAGCTTTGATCTGTATCTTCCCGATGTCGTTCAGCCGGATATCCTCCCCGAAGAGCTGCTCCTGGGTATTGACATCGTATTTGTACTCTACCCCGGCTATTTTGATCCGGGTAACCTTAGAATGGTTCTGCAGCAGGTAAACCTGGCCGGTATCCAGTGGCTTCTGGTCAAACCAGGCAATGTCAGCTTCAAAGCTCCGTGCCGTTTCGGACGGGTGAGCGGCCAGAACAATAAAGTCGCCGCGTGAAATGTCTACGTCGTCGGCCAGGTGAAGAATCACCGACTGCCCGTTCGCGGCGGCTTCCCGCGGTTTCTGATCCAGTTCTATACCGGAAATAGTGCTTCTGACCCCGCTGGGCAGAATGATGACCTCATCCCCGGTTTTCAGTCCTTCGCCGATTACCCTGCCGGCATAGCCGCGGTAATCCGGCAGGTCTTCCGACTGGGGACGCACCACCCACTGAACGGGGAAGCGCCATCCCTGTGCCGGGGAAGAAGCTTCAATTTCCACATTTTCGAGGTATTCCAGCAATGCAGGGCCGGTATACCAGGGCATCCTTACGGAAGGATAAACAATATTGTCTCCTTTTAATGCGGATACAGGGATATAGTCTACTTTCTCCAGCCGGAGTTTCCGGGCCAGTGCGGCATACTCCGCTTTTATGTTTTCAAACACTTCCTGGCTGAAGTCAGTCATATCCATTTTGTTTACACAGACCAGTACGCGCTTGAGAGATAACAGGGCCGCCAGGAAAGAATGCCGCTTGGTCTGTTCAATTACTCCTTTCCGTGCATCCACAAGAATGATGATGAGGTCAGAGTTCGAGGCGCCTGTGACCATATTCCGGGTATACTGAATATGCCCCGGAGCATCGGCAATAATGAACTTCCGGTTTTCTGTCTGGAAATATTTGTATGCCACATCAATGGTGATGCCCTGCTCCCGTTCTGCTTTCAGACCGTCAGTGAGGATGGCCAGATCTACTGTTCCGTCATCATTTTTACGGTTGGCATTCCGGATAGCCTCCAGCTGATCATCCAGGATAGAGTTGGTGTCGTACAGCAAACGACCGATCAGCGTGCTTTTGCCGTCATCAACAGAGCCCGCCGTTATAAATTTTAGTATTTGCATTTTTTAATCCGGTGTGAGGTGCCCGGGAGAGCTGAGAGCAGCCTGGTCCCGTTTCTCACTTTTAGTTTTTCACTTTTAGTTTTTCATCGCAGCGGCGGCCGCTTTCAGAAGTATCCCTGCTTCTTCCGTTCTTCCATTGCCGCTTCCGAAACCTTGTCGTCCATGCGGGCTCCGCGCTCACTGACAGTAGAGGCTTTGATCTCAGCAATGATATCATCCAGCTCTACGGCCACGCTGTCTACAGCCGCCGTACAGGTCATATCGCCCACCGTACGGAAACGCACCGACTTAAAGTCCGTGATATCATCCTGGTCTACCTGAAGAAAAGGAGCGGAGGCCATCCACTGTCCGTTGCGCAGCACTACTTCCCGCTCATGGCTGAAGTAGATCGACGGCAGCTGAATGTTCTCTCTCTTAATATAATTCCATACATCCAGCTCGGTCCAGTTGGAGATGGGAAATACGCGTACATTTTCTCCTTTATGAATCTTACCGTTGAAGATATTCCATAGTTCCGGACGCTGGCGTTTGGGATCCCACTGGCCGAACTCATCGCGAACGGAGAAGATCCGTTCTTTGGCACGGGCTTTTTCCTCATCCCGGCGCGCACCGCCAATACAGGCATCGAAGCCATACTTTTCAATGGTGTCCAGGAGGGTCACGGTCTGCAGAGGGTTACGGCTGGCATTCTTTCCTTTCTGCTCTACCACCTTCCCCTGGTCAATGCTTTCCTGAACATAACCCACGATCAGTCTTTCGCCGGTGTTTTCGATCAGCCAGTCACGATACTCGATGGTTTCCGGGAAATTGTGCCCTGTATCTATATGTACCAGGGGGAAAGGGAATTTTCCCGGACGAAACGCTTTTTTGGCGAGATGCACCAGGGTAATGGAATCTTTACCTCCGGAGAACAGCAGTGCCGGCTTTTCAAACTGCCCGGCAACTTCCCTCAGGATATAAATGGCTTCCGCTTCTAAATGATCTAAATAATCCATTCTAATTTGTTGTTCGATGTAAACCACATTCTTTTTTGCTTTTGTCTTCCCACCACCATCTTCCGGCCCGGAAGTCTTCTCCGGGCTGTATGGCCCGGGTACAGGGCTGGCAGCCGATGCTTGGAAAGCCTTTGTCGTGCAGAGAATTATAGGGAACATGATTTTCTCTCAGAAAATCTTCCACGTCTTTCAGTGTCCAGTAAAAAAGCGGATGGATTTTAATAATCTGGTTGGCCTCATCCCACTCCACCGGGGTCATATCTTCGCGGTTAGCCGACTGGTCGGCGCGAATCCCCGTAATCCAGACCTTATAACCTTTAACGGCTCTCTTCAGAGGTTCGATCTTACGGATGTAGCAGCATTCCTTGCGGTCTTCCACACTGTTGTAAAAGCTCGAAGGACCTTTCTCTGTTACCATTTTTTCCACTGTTACGGTATCCGGATAATACGCTTTGATAGACAGTCCGTATTTCTCGAGGGTACGGTTCCAGACTTTATAGGTTTCGGGAAACAGGCGACCGGTTTCCAGGGTGAAAATGTCGATTTCAGCCTGGGTATGTTCCAGCAGGTGCGTGATTACCTGGTCTTCTATCCCGAAAGAAGTAGAAAAAACCGCTTCCCGGCCAAAATTCCTGTTGATATACCGGATAATGGCCTCTGCATCCAATCCCTCTATGTCTATTTTAATCTGCTCTGTCATTTTTTTTCAGGTGCCAGACGGACGCCGGAATTCAGATAAGGTACAACTCGTTTATGTTACATCCGTGGCACATATAATTGTTCAATGTGTTATGGGGTAAAGGCGTCTTTGGTATGCGCATTCAGCACTTTCACTTTCTCCTTAAAATCTCCTTTCAGCTGGTTACGGTACTGCAGCATCAACTCCAGTGTTTCGTCAATTTCTTCCGGGAGAATATCATTGAAAAACTCTTTCAGCCGTTTGGCCATGGTAGGCGACTTCCCGTTGGTCGATATTCCCAGCTTCAGGTTGCCTTTTTGCACCACGGAACCCAGGTAAAAGTCGCATAGGGCCGGCTTATCCGCAACATTCAGGAGCAGATGCCTTTCTTTTGCAAAGGTACGGATTCTCTCATTCAGCCCGGCATTATTGGTAGCTAAAATCACCAGGTCTTTATCGTTCAGGTCGCTTTCCTCAAACTCCTTCAGACGTAAGCTGACCGTTTCATGCGGAGCAATAAATGCCCGCGTTTCTTCCGGAATTTCCAGGGCCACTACCTCCACCTGCGCCCGCGGTGAGTTCTTCAGAATAGCCTGGAGCTTTTCGAGACCTACCGGTCCGGCACCCACCAGCAGGGTCCGGATCTCATGCATTTTCAGAAATATGGGAAATAACTCATTCATGATCAGGCAGACCACTCTCTTGTTTCCAGGTTTTCTACGAGGGAGTTAAACTCCCGGTGCCGGGCCACCACCTCACCGAGGATAATGATGGCCGGAACCCCCAGCAGGTTACTTTTGGATTGCTCTTCAATGGTATCTATCGTACCCAACGCTATTCTTTCATTGGAAAGGGAGCCGTTCTGGATCAGGGCAATAGGCAAATCTCCTCTTCCGTGCGCCTGGTAAAGTTCCACTATCTGCTTCAGTTTGGAGAAACCCATAAGGACCACAACAGTGGCATGGGTTTTTACAGCGGAATAAAGATCTTCCGACAAATGACCCTCTTTGGTAGAACCGGTGATCACCCAGAAACTTTCACTGATTCCGCGATACGTCAGCGGGATCTGCTGCAGGCCGGTGAGCCCCGTTGAAGAGGAAATACCGGGTATTACGGCAGTTTCTATTCCGTACTGACGCACAAAATCAATTTCTTCGCCGCCACGACCGAAAACAAAAGGATCGCCTCCCTTCAGCCGTACCACATGGCCGTGAGTCCGCGCATAATCTACCATCAGCCGGTTAATATTTTCCTGTTTGGTAGAAAGACGCTCGGCCCGTTTACCTACATACAGCTTAACACAGGAGGGCTTCGCATATTCGAGAAGCTCTTCATTCACCAGGGCGTCATAAAGAATCACATCTGCCTCCCGGATGGCTTTAATGCCTTTTAAAGTAACCAGGTCCGGATCTCCGGGCCCTGCACCCACTAATGTCACAAACGGTTTCATATTTTCCTGTTCCGGATGGTATCCGGATTTTTAATTTACCCCCGCATTTCATCGGGATTTTTTTTGAATTTTGTCCGTTTTGCCTCGGATTTCATCCGGAGGCTATTTATGTTGAACTCCTTCGGAGTATCTGGTGCTGCTATTAACCATTAACTATTCTTATCTCCTCGCGTTTTTCGGCTGCTTCCAGGTGAAATGCGGTGGCCTGCAGCAGGAAGGTTTCAGCAAACTCTT
>JBEBRR010000042.1:0-36542 GCA_040394735.1 Leadbetterella byssophila | reverse complement strand
TCTCCCGTAGAAACATTAACGATGCCGATGAAAGGGGTCTCCCCTATTTTGGTATCGTCATTCCGGCCGTCGAATACGATCCATTGGCCGTCAGGCGAAAAAACTCCGTTATGATGAATGGTGTGTCCCATGGCCGAATGCGTAAGCGGGTCATTTTCTTTGTGGTTTACTGTCATACAACTCTGGCAGCTGATAAAAATAGTTATGAATGATCTTAAAGTCATAGTTATAAACGGGAGGGGTCTATCGTCACATGCTTAATGGATTTCCGCCCATAGGTGTAAGTAACATGCACCAGCCCGTCAGAAGTCTGGATCACCGCCGGATAGGAATATCCTGCCCAGATGGGTTCATTCTCCAGGGTGGTTACTGTTTTCCATTTCTTCCCGTCTTCTGAAATGGCAATGTTCAGGATATTCCGGTCTTTCGGCTCCGGTCCCTGTTTGGTAGAATGATTGTAGACCAGAAGATGCCGGCCGTCTTTCAATGTAAGGGCATCCGTGCCGGAATTCGGATTCGGCAGCCCGGTGCTTTCCAGTCCGGACCAGGTCTCTCCCTGGTCTTTTGACCAGCTGGTCACCAGCACATCCTGCATAGTGCGGGCTATGATCTGAAGGTCTCCGTTTTTATGAACAAGGATACTGGGCTGGATAGCATCATATTCCATGCCGTCATTGATAGGCGGGATCACCCTCCAGGTCTTGCCGTTATCCTTGCTGATCTCAAAATAGATGCGCCAGTCGCTCCCGTTCGGTGTTCCCTTCCTTTCCAGGCTGGTGGGCGAGATCAGGGTACCGTCTGACAGCTGAACCGCCTTGTTCTTAACCGGCCCCAGCAGGTCGCGTACCAGGCTGTGCTTACCCATGATCGTAGGCCTGGCCCAGGTACGGCCTCCATCCGAAGAGGTGGTATAAGCTCCCCACCAATCTGCTGCCCTGGGTCCGATCTTATAGAATAAATACAAGGGGCCTTCCCCGGGCTGAAACAATACAGGGTTTCTGGCAGGATACTTCAGCGAATCAGAGATAAATCCGTTAACCACCTCTACCGGCCAGCTCCACTTCCCGTCTTTATAATGCGTCACGCGGACTCCCACATCCCCGTTTCCTTCGTGGGTTCCGGAAAAGAATGCACACATCAGGCCGTCACGGGTTTCAATAAGCGTAGAAGCATGGCATTGTGCGGCAGGCCTTTCATCCAGCTGATAGATGAGCTCTGCCCGGACTACGCCCTGCTCTCCAGGGATGGCCCGGACAGGGAGATTCTGTCCCCTGCCTGCCAAGGCAAGGGGCAGACACCCCGCTAATAGTATGATTCTTTTCCTTGACACCCTGCGGCTATTTTTTTAGTTTTCTGAAATTTTCTATCCGGTGAAAAGTAAGGTAATTGGCATCATGGTTATTCCGGGCATTGGCCTTGCCATCAAAATAGGCCGTGCGCGACAGCACCACGATGTCTTCGCCTTCAAAAGACCAGTCCACATACTGAAACCCGTGGTTCAGCACATCGTCATGCTCCAGGATCACCTTTACTTCCTGCCAGTTTTTCAGATCGGTTGAGTTTTTAAGCACCAGCACGTTCCGGAAACCCGACGGGTTCCGGGTGGGAAACTGCTTGCGGTATTTGTCTCTTACCACGTTAGCCAGCGTCCAGTATTTGCCGGTAACGGTATCGTATTTCACTACAAATTTCTTGCTTCCGCCATCAAAAGGAATGAAGCCCGTAGCCGGGTCAAAGTCCAGTGTTTTCCCGTCAGGCGATATGCCCACCAGGGCTGCTTTTTCGTCGATCGATTTCGTATTGGCCACGCGCAGCATATCCCACATCTTCCCGTTACGGTCTACCACGAAATTGCCTTCCAGCCATCCGCCGAAATCTCCCTGGTTATAGGTGCTGTCGAACAGAATCGGCGTACTGGCCTGCCAGGATTTGGAATTCAGAAGATCGGCATCTACCGGGGCTGACATCACCATAGCCCCGTAACGCTTGCCCCACTGGAGGATGGGGCCGTGAGCAGTTTCCATCGGGCGCCAAAGCCGGCCGTTGTATTCCACCACAGGCATGGGCGCGCAGTGAAATTCACCGGTCAGTAAAACGCCGTTTTCCCGGTTAGTGGGCTTCGTCCAGGTCAGCCCGCCGTCTGTAGACTTCCGGATCAGCACCGTACCGTGATGACGGTCAGGCCCCAGCAGGTAAAGATCTCCGCGATGCACAAACAGCGAGCTCCAGAAGGCCCCGTGAATCTCCGCAAGATACCGCCACGTTTTTCCTTTATCATTAGACGTATAGATCCGTGAAGTGGCCTGCTGCCATTCCGAGCTCTGTGGCCCGAAGAAATCGTGTGAAGCCACGTAATCTCCGTTAGGGAGGGTGACCAGGCTGGGCGAACCGATATAACGCTGCGAAGACGCCGGCTCATAGCAGACAATATTCCCCGGGACGGTCTGGGCCCGGACAACGCTGAAACCCGCCATTAAGCATAAGATCAGTACTATTCTGTTCTTTAAGATTTTCATCGGATTAATAATTTGGATTTTGAACAATTGCAGGATCAGAGTCAATCACTACCTGCGGAATCGGGAACACCACATGATGAGGCTGGGCATTTTTCCCCCTGGCCTGGGCGTCCGTAATAAACCGGCCTGTACGGATCAGGTCCATTCTCCTGTGACCTTCATTATAAAACTCATGCCCTCTTTCTTTCAGTATCCTGTCACGCAGCACCTCTTTGGAAGATACGTCAGCCAGTTTAAGCCCGGCCAGTCCTGCCCTGGCCCTTACCTGGTTGATCAGCTGAAGCGCTTCCTCCCCCGGTCCGTTAAGTTCATTCAGGGCCTCTGCGCGCGACAGTAAAATATCGGCAAACCTGATTTCCGGTATATCATTGCCATGGGCAGCTCCCACATGGTTCTGGTCCGGCCAGTATTTGAATGACCTGACATTATCATTCCCTAAAAGCTCGATCCTCTCATTCGATGTATTGATATAATAGGTAATCATAAGGTCTTTTCTCTTATCCCCCGTCTCAAATGAAGCATAAAAATCATCGTAAATCCTGAACTCGTTAGGCCAGTTAAGCCAGGTAGACTTGAACTCCAGTCCGATTTCGGGTGCCGACTTAAAATTATCCGGGAAAGACACGTTACTCCAGCTGTTAGCCGTTACCCGGCTGGATGACGGAATAGCCGGCCTTACCCACACATATTCGCTGTTATTCTCGTTTTCCACCTTAAACAGGTCTTTGTAATTGCCAAACAGGGAATAACCTTTAAAGGTATTCAAAAACTGCGATGATACATTGCCCGCCTCGGTCCAGTTTTTCGTATTCAGATAAAACTTCAGCAGGTAGCCTGTGGCGGCTGCCTTATGCGCTCTGTGCTTCTGAGGCTCAGACCCGGGGGCCGGGAGGTTCTCTGAAGCATATTTCAGCTCGGAAGCTATAAACTGCTTCATTTCGTCATCCGAAGCCCTTGCCAGGCTGAGTTCCTGGGTAGTGCCGGTTCTTAACGGCACCGGACCAAAGAAAAAATACAGCTTATAGTAAGCCACAGCCCTTAAAAACCTGGCTTCCGCTTCAAAAAGAGACTTTTCAGACGCCGATAACCCGGATGACGGGATGTTTTCAATTAAAATATTCGCGTTCCGGATACACTGATAATACGAGTCCCAGTTCTGAATCAGGAAATCCATATTGGGTTCCCAGTTAAACTCCCGGAAGTTCCGGATCGTGGCCTCCACATTGTCTCCGCTCTGGTACAGGATATCCGTCATGAATTCCTGCGGACCCAGCACATAAATAGAGTTATTGCTATTCATGTTGGCAGCCTTGGCATACGTTTCATAAAGCACGGAAGTAAGCCCTTCCCTGGTTTTTAAATAATTTTCAGGTGCCAGTTGGGAGTACACTTCTTCTTTCAGGAAATCCCTGCACCCGGTCAATAAGACGGTTCCCGAGAGCAATATTCCCAGTCCTATATATCTGATATTCTTTTTCATGATCTTAGAGAGTTAAATTTACACCAAAGAGTATAGTCCGGGCGGTCGGAAATGCATTCCAGTCTATCCTTACCCCGCCACCGTTCGGATTGATTGAGGGATCATACCCCTTGTATTTCGTCCACATGGCTAAATTCTGACCGGTAACAAAAACGCCCAGGCCTTTCACTGCAGACCGGTTAATATGAAAGTCATACCCCAGCTTTACCGTATTTAATCTCAGGAAATCCGCATTTTCAACCGTGTAGGTGTTCACCTCTTTTTTACCCTGTCCCAGCGGATTTATAAAGGAAGGATAAACATCTGACGGGTTGGAGGGGGTCCAGCGGTTCAGCATAGGCTCTGCCAGCCGGTTTCTCATCAGGTTGGCCGGGAAGTAGGTATCCACAAGGTTATTGTTTAACATCTTGGAGCCCCAGACCCCGTCCAGGAAAATATTCAGGTTAAACCGCTTATAGCTGAAGTTGTTGGTCAGCGATGCCATAAAATTGGGAAACGGACTTCCGATCACCGTGCGGTCATCGGCATTCACTACCTTATCCCCGTTGATATCCCTGTATTTAAAGTCTCCCGGCTTTACGTTATCTTTCGTCACACTGAAGTCATCCCCTTCCTGCCATACGCCGTCTATGACATATCCGTAAAAGGAGTACATAGGCAATCCTTCGCTGATCAGGGCGATGTTGGAGGTTCCGCCCGCGCTGCCGGTAAAAATATTATCAATACCTCCCAGATCCAACACCTTATTATTCAGCCAGGTCATATTCAGGGTACTTTCCCAGCTCAGGGGGCCCGTCAGGTTGATGGTGTTGACCAAAACTTCAAATCCGCCGTTTCTGACTGACCCCACGTTGGTCATCATGGTGCTGAAGCCCGTAGTACGTGGAATAGGCAGGTTGAGCAGCATATCTTTAGTGGTTTTTACAAACCAGTCCAGACTACCGGTGATCCTGTTCCTCAGAAAGCCGTAATCCAGGCCGAAGTTCAGCTGCTCCGATGTTTCCCATTTTAAGTTCGGATTAGGCACCCGGTTAGGCGTGGTGGTACTCACCTGCTGGTTTCCGATCACGGCCATCTGACCTGAAGAGTAGGTAGTCATAGACTGGTAATTGCCGATGGCCTGGTTTCCTGTCTGGCCCCAGCTTGATCGCAGCTTCAGTGAGCTTATGAATTCCAGGTCTTTAATAAAATCTTCATTCTCCAGCCTCCAGGCAAAAGCAAAGGAGGGGAAAACACCGTACTTATTGTTCTCACCGAAACGGGAAGACCCGTCAATTCTCAGGGAGGCCGTGAGCAGGTACTTTTCGTAAAGGTTATAATTTACTCTTCCCAGGTAAGACAGCAGGCTGTTTCTGGATCTGCCGCTGGTCACAATAAAACGGGTAGGGTCTCCCAGGCTCATATTATCCGTTTTGGTTACGTCTGACGGGAAACCGCTTCCCTGTGAGCTCTGATCAAACGAATTAAACTGCTGGCCGGTAGTACCGAAAAGCACGTTCAGATCCTGCTGGTTGAACCGCTTCCTGTAGTTCAGGGTCAGCTCTGATAAAAAGCTGTTATTGGTTCCGGTCAGGATACTGGCAATTCCGCCGTTAGACCGTCCCTCCATGGTCTGCCGGTCTATGTAGGTATCCCGGCGCTGCGAGGTGATGTCTGCCCCCAGGTTTAATCTCGCCGTAAAATCTTTCAGGAACTTCACTTCCCCGTAAATGGTACCCAGTGTTCTGTATAGGTTGGATACCGAGGTTTTACCGTTGGCAATGGCCAGGGGGTTGTCAATATTCATGTTCTTTGACAACACATAATTATTCTCCTGGTCATACACCGACAGGGTGGGCTCATAGGCAATGGCGGCATAGATGATACCCGCCCTTTCGTTCAGATCCATGCCGTTGGCCACATAATTATCGGCTACATAAGAAGAGGAAATGTTGGTTCCGAATGTAAAGTTTTTGTTGGTATGCTCCAGGTTGATCCTCGCGCTGTATCTTTTGTTGCCGGAATTGATAAGCACGCCATCCTGGTTAAAATAATTCAGCGAAGTGTGGTACTTGGTCGACTGGTTACCGCCTGAAAAAGATAAGTTATGATTCTGAATAGGGGCATCTTTATGGTACATCCTGTCCAGCCAGTCTGTGCCCCCCGAAAACTCTCCGATCTTAAGATTGGCGTTACCCGCGCCGGCATCTATCAGGCTGTTCATGACCGCCTTGTAATCATTGGCACTTAACAGGTCAATATCGTTCATGATGTTCTGAACTCCGTAGTAGGTGTCATAATTGACCTTTAAGCCTCCTTCCTTTCCTCTTTTTGTGGTGATCAAAACCACACCGTTGGCTCCCCTTGAACCGTAGATGGCCGTAGCCGAGGCATCTTTTAAAACCTCTATCGAAGCAATATCATTGGGATTGATGGAGTTCAACGGGTTCCTGGCGGTACGCATCCCCGTAAAATTAGCTCCGGTTCCGCTCACTGCACTGGAATTATCTATCGGGAAACCATCTACCACGTAGAGCGGGGAATTACCTGCATTCAGCGAGCCCATTCCCCGGATGTTCACCGTGATCCCTCCGCCGGGCTCCCCGCTGCTCTGCACAATCTGAACACCGGAGACTTTACCTGCGATCAGCTGTTCTGCCGACACATTCACCCCTTTGTTAAAGTCTTTTTCCGTTATGCTTGACACCGAACCGGTTATGTCACTTTTTTTGGCCGTTCCGTAACCGATCACCACCACATCTTCCAGGAGCTCCATATCGGGCTCCAGCTCAATCGTCAATGCCTGGGTATCCCTCACTTCTATGCTCCGGGTAACGTAACCCACAAAGCTCACCTGCACTTTTACCGGCAGGGAATTGTAGGAAAAGCTGAATTCCCCGTCGGCATTGGTTTGGGTACCTGCCTGGCTTCCTTCTACCTTTAAGGTAGCACCAATAAGCGGTTCACTGGTTTTGGCGTCAACTACTTTTCCCGTAATAGCGCGCTGTGCTAAAGCGGTAAGCGAAAACAGCAGCAAAATCAAAACCAAAGAAAATTGGATCAGATTTCGATTCATAATTTGTTTTTCATTTAAGGTTAATTGTTGTCTTTTATCCGGCTCTTGATGTTTATCCGTTTCCGGGAGGCGCACCTGCGCGGCATCTTCTGACACCGGCAAAGGTACGACCGGAAAAATCGGATAACGTCCGTTTAAAGCTTCGTCGGATCAACGATCACATGCTTAACGGATCTCCTGCTGTAAGTATAGGTAATATGAACCAGCCCGTCAGAAGACTGAATAACCGCAGGATAGGAATAACCCGCCCAGATAGGCTCATTTTCCAGGGTGGTCACCACTTTCCAGTTCTTCCCGTCTTCAGAGATGGCCACATTAAGGATATTCCGGCCTTTAGGCTCAGCGCCTTTATTGGTAGAATGGTTATACACCAGCAAATGCCGGCCGTCTTTAAGCGTTACGGCATCTGTTCCGGAATTAGGATTGGGCAGGCCGGAGCTTTCCAGCTTTGACCAGGTCTCTCCCTTATCTTTTGACCAGCTGGTCACCAGCACATCCTGCAAGGTTCTGGCCAGAATCTGCAGGTCACCGTTTTTATGGATCAGAACACTGGGCTGAATGGCATCAAATTCCACTCCGTCATTGATAGGCGGCACTACTTTCCACGTTTTTCCGTTGTCTTTGCTTATTTCAAAATAAATCCGCCAGTCCCTGCCGTTGGGGGTACCCCTTCTTTCTAGGCTGGTAGGCGAAATAATGGTACCGTCCTGTAACTGAACCGCCTTGTTTTTTACCGGTCCCAGTAAATCCCCCACTATCTTGTTTTTCCCCATCGTCACCGGTTTTGTCCACGTTTTACCTTCATCTGAAGTAGTGGTATAAACGCCCCACCAGTTATCTACATCGGGCCCCACCTTATAGAACAGATAAATAGGACCGCCTTTCGGCTGAAACAAAACCGGGTTCCAGGCCGGATGCTTCACGGAGTCTGTCAGAAAGCCGTTGGTCACTTCCACAGGCCAGCTCCACTTTCCGTCTTTGTAGTGCGACACCCGGATACCCACGTCCTGGTGCTTTTCATAAGTTCCGGCAAAGAAAGCGCACATCAGGCCGTCACTGGTTTCTATAATGGTAGAGGCATGGCACTGGGCCGTAGGTTTCTGGTCCATTCCATAAATTAACTCGGAATGTACCACCCCGTATTTGCCTTTGGTAGCCAGCTCAGGAATTTTATACTCCTGGCTGAAACCTGCCAGGCTGCATGCCGTTAAGACAAATGAACATACGATTTTTTCAATTCTGAAGGAACGTAACATAATCTGTTAATTTTAATGGTTAATACCCCTGATTCTGATCAATTTTTTTCCCGTAGTTCGCGTCGATCACCGATTGCGGAATAGGGAAGTACATGTGATAGTCCTGGATCGAGTTTTTCGTTTCCTCCAGGAAATTATACTTTCTTACCCGTTCTACCAGCTTACCTAAGCGCACCAGCACCCGCCTGCGGGGTTCCTCCACTGTCAGTTCCCGCGCTCTTTCATCCAGTATAAAATCGATATCCACCCGTTCTGCAGCTACGGCAGGCACATTTGCTCTTTTACGGATCACATTGATGTCATCTGCCGCAAGATCCTTACGGCCCAGCTTCAGATATGCTTCGGCTCTCAGGAGGTAGGTTTCGGCCAGCCGGAATACCATCACATCCTTGGCCGAACGGCCTGAAGTGGCATTGTTCGCCCAGGGCTCTCCTTCAATCTTACGGGAATAAGGATAGAGGTTCCGCATGGTATCATCCAGGACGGTCCTGGCTTCTACCTCCTGGTTAAAATACCGGGAGGCCGGGTTATTGTAATAAAACTTTCTTCGCATATTGTAGGGAGAATTACGCATATCCTGCTTATTCTCTTTCCATATGTCGTAAAGGAAATAGTTGGTCCCCCTCACTCTTCCCACACCTCTTCCCAGGCTGTCTACCACCAGCATGGCTACACCGTCAGGAGCCACAATCTTACTTAAAAACGGCGCCCAGTTCCTGATCTGCACATTTCCGTTAAGGCTGCTGCCTCCTCCCTGTACATTATTTTCAAACTGCCACACAAAAATGGATTCCAGGTTTCCGGATGCCCGGTTGAGGTTTCTGTCCAGGAACAAGTCTGAAAATACATCGCCGGGCTGCGTTGATTTTGAGCCGAAACGCGATGTCATAATTTTGTAATCGCCTGAACCGATCAGCTCAGAAGATACCTTTACTGCATTTTCAGGGTCATTCAGGCTCAGATACACTTCGGTCATCAGGTGCTGTGCAGCACCTTTGGTCAGCTTGCCGTCAAAATTACCTTCCGTAACAGCGGGCAGCCAGCTCACCGCAAACTCCAGGTCGGTTTTTACAAAGTTCAGCACTTCTTCTTTAGACGCCCGGGAATAATCATTTTTAGGCGTATTCGTGATCTGGTCAACAATAGGCACCCCTCCGAAAGAATTCACCAGGAGATTATAGGTATAAGCCCTGAAGAAGCGGGCTTCCGCCATGATCTGGTTCTTTTCTTTTTCGGTAGCCCAGATATCACTGCGGCTCTCGCCGTAATGCAGGAGCGTGTTGGCCCTGACGATCATCTGCGTATAGGCCCAGTTCCACAGCGTATTCAGGTTGGAGTTGGTGGGCGTATAGGTCGTCTGGTAGTTTCTTAAGCCTATGTATTCCACACCGGCATCGGCGCCGATATCCGTAGCTGCAAAGTTTAAAGCAAAATAGGTATTATCGCCCATCGACATTTCCTCCCGTGCAGCCGCATACAGTCCCGTAAGATACATCCTGAAACCATTGGGGGTAGTCAGAATCTGCTCCGCACTCAGATTGGAGAGCGGGGTTTCTTTCAGCTCATCTTTCTGGCAGCCCCAGAAGATCAGCCCTGTCAGTAAAATTAAAATGCGTTTCATATTATTTACTGTTTTCATCAATTAAAAGCTAAAACCTAAACCAATATTAAATATCCGCGGTAAAGAGTACAGCTGGTCAGAGGAAGTACCCCCTATCTCAGGGTCTGTACCCGGCCAGTCGCTCCAGGTGAACAGGTTTTTAGCGTTGGCATAAACCCTGAACGATCTCAGCTTCAGGCGGTCGGTCACCGACTGCGGCACCTGGTAAGAAACAGACAGGTCCTGTAGGCGCACAAAGTTCCGGCTTACGTACCATCCGTGTCCCTGCGGGTTGGTGTACAGGAGTGACGGGCGGGTCTGGGAGGCGTTTTCCTCCGTCCAGTAGCCGGCATCCAGCTGGTTCAGCCCACGGCCGGGAGCGTTAGGACTCACCGCCGTATTCAGCAGCGGGAAGTTGCTCATCCAGCCCGTCATGGCGTTAAAGAAGGTTGAAATGGTAAAATCACCGAGGTAAAACTCATTGGAGAGCCCGAACTTGAATTTAGGCTGACCGCCTGAACCTATGATCGTTCTGTCATTGGCATCTATTTTACCATCATTGTTCAGATCTTTCAGCCTGACATATCCCGGCTTATACCCCGCAGGCATTTCATCTCCTACCTGGTAGATGCCGTCAAATACGTAATCGTAATAGGTATTGATGGGAGAGCCTATGAACCAGCGGTTACTCAGGTCATCGTCTTCCACCCCGTCATTATCCAGATCCTGACCGTAGAGCTTCGTGATCTTATTGACATTATAGGTGAAATTGAAACCGGTGTTCCATCCGAATTTTTCGGAAGCGATATTTACGGTGTTCAGCGACAGTTCTATCCCTTTATTCTGTACCTCCCCGATATTGGTCAGCACATTCAGATAGCCGTTCATGGCCGGAATGGACCGCCGCACGAGCAGGTCTTTGGTTTTGGTATTGTACAATTCCACTGTACCGCTTATCCGCCGGTTAAGCACGCTGAAATCTATGCCCAGGTTACCGGAATACGTGGTTTCCCAACGAAGGTCATCGTTCCCCATGATGTTCGGGTAGGCCCCGATAGACATGCTTCCGCCGTTTCCGTACACATACTGGGTAATGCCGGATAAGCTCAGCGACTGGTAGGGGTCAATTCCCTGGTTACCGATCGAACCGTAGGACAGCCTCAGCTTGAGGTTATCAAAAAGGCTCTGGTCATTCATGAAATCCTCACCGGTCACGTTCCAGCCCAGGGCCACTGAAGGAAACAGCGCGTATTTATTGTTGGCGGCAAAAACGCTGCTGCCGTCGCGCCGGGTAGTGAGCGTAACCATATATTTTCCGGCATAATCGTAGTTCAGGCGGGCCATGGAAGAAATACCGCGGATCTCAAAGGCCGACGAACTGTTGGTCAGGATCGTCCCCAGGCTCAGGTCATTGTATCCCAGGGCATCCGAACTCAGCTGGTTGGCATTGGCCTGGGTTTCTTCCTGCTTCATGTAGTTTTTACCAAATAGCAGGGTCACATCAAAATGATGACGGTTAATGTCTTTATTGTACTTCACAATGTTTTCCCATACCCAGTCAAAACCGTTCCTGTTCAGCTTATTGGCATACGTGGTATTGTTGGTAAGGTACTGATCCTGGCGGAAGAAATTATAATTATGGCTCCACCTGACATTGGGCGAGAAGTTTACCCGGAAGCTCAGGCCTTCTATTCCCGGCAGGTTTATTTCCGTATAGAAATTACTCAGCAGGTTATTATGTATCTCTTCATTATCCGTCATCAGCGCATTGTACAGCGGGTTGGAAGATACCTGGTCTTCCGTCACCACATATTTCGAAGGATCTCCGTTCGGGTAGTACCAGGTTCCGTAAGGGCTGCTTGTATAAAGGCTTCCTACCGATGCCGCTACCCCGCTCATGTCTCTCTGCCCGTAGGTGGAGGTCAGTCCCAGCTTAATGAAAGGGTTTACTTCCGTTTCCAGGTTCACCCGGAACGTCTGCCGCTTAAAATCATCGTTCACCAGCAGTCCTGCTTCTTTTGAGAACGAACCGGACAGGTAATAATTGGTTTTTGTACTTCTTCCCGCCAGGTTGATATCATAATTGAACATTCCTGCTTTTTGGGAGACCTGGTCATACGGGTCTGTAACGGTACCGCTCAGGTAATTATCTGCCTCCGTCTTGTACAGATAAGAGGCTATTTTAGCCGGGTCAGCTTCCAGGCCTGACTGCTTCCGGTAATCCAGCTTACTCTGGACATATCTTTCCGGGCTGAAAAAAGGAATTTTCTTACCCCATGCGTACGTTGACACGCTGGAATTTACGGTGATCACCACTCCCTCCGTAGTGGCCTTTTTGGAGGTGATGAGTATAACGCCGTTGGCCGCCCTTGAACCATAGATGGAAGCGGCGCTGGCATCCTTAAGGACATCCATTGACAGGATATCATTCGGATTTATATCGGTCAGGGCTCCGCCAAAGATGATCCCGTCAAGCACGATCAGGGGCGCATTGTTAGCGCTCAGCGAGCGCTGGCCCCTTATCAGGATGCTGGGATCCTGGCCGGGCCTTCCGTTATCCAGGATCTGAACGCCGGCTATTCTACCCCGCAGGGCCTGTCCTGCATTTACCGAAGGGCTGTTCTGCTGCACCGACATATCCAGGCTGCTAACGGCTCCCGTCACTTTTCGTTTCGACTGGGTACCGTATCCTACCACCACCACTTCGTCCAGGCTCTCATTGGAAGCATTCAGCCCGATCTCTAAATTATCGGAATTTTCATTCAGCTGAACCTCCTTTGAATCATAGCCTATAAAAGAGGCGGTCAGTACTCCTTTCTTTTCCGGTACTTCTATCCTGAAATTACCGTTTTCATCGGTTGAAACTCCTCTGCCGTTCGCGGCAAAAGTGACGGTAGCTCCCGGTAACGGTTCATTGGTTTTGGCATCTGTTACCCTTCCGGTAATGACACTTTGCGCTAAAGCGCCAAGCGAAAACAGCAGCAAAATCAAAACCAAAGGGAATTGGATCAGATTTCGATTCATAATTTGTTTTTCATTTAAGGTTAATTGGTTTTCATTTTACGGATACCAGCCCGATACGCTCGGAGAGCGCGTCAAACTCCTCCAGGAGCCGGTCCAGTTCTTCCTGCCGGTCTGTGACACTCCCGTTACGGCAGGTCATCCGGATGTCTACTCCTCTTTTTTGCAGCACATATTTGGCGCTGGCCGGGTAGGTGTCATGCATCACATCCATATTCCGGGCAAAGAAGTCCTGCACTTCCGCCACTTCCGCCGAGTCTTCATCACTGTGATCGCACAGCCACACCACCAGCTCCGGAAAGTAATTGCCCTGGATGCACGACAGCCCCGCCGAGCCCGCCCGCAGCGACTCCACCGCATGGACCATATAGGCGTCATATAACCCGAATCGGGGATAATCACGGGTAGCCGCCAGCTTCTGGCGTACACTGTCAATATCCAGACAGGTATCTTTATGGTAGTTCACCCGGCCCGAGGCCACCAGCTCGCCCAGGAAATCGGCCTGGATCAGCCGTTTATAGGGTACCGGGCATTCATAAAAGCCCAGGGGCACGTTATCGGTCAGCGCCAGCAGTTTTCCCACGTTGGCCCGGAACGTTGCTTCATCATCGGTTTCTGCCGCCAGCAGACCGGTGATCACGATCACGCTTTCTACTCCTGTGGCATATATTTCCTTTACAAAACGGGCCTGGTCTTCAAGAGGCTCTTCGAAAGTTCCCGTTGCCACCACCGGCACCCTGCCGTTTACTTTCTCCACAATAAAAGCTACCGAACGCAGCATTTCTTCTTTCGAAAGATCAAACATTTCACTCGAAAGACAGTTGGCAAACAGGCCTCCGGCTCCGGCATCAAGGTAGAGATCCACCAGTTCATCCAGGCTTTTATAGTCAATAGTCTTGTCATCCTGGAATGGCATCAGCATTACAGGTACGTATTTTTTATGGGTCATAATTTTTAGTTTTTTCTTATTTTTCTACTGAGGTTGCCGGCCAGGAAAATGGTCAGCGTTCCCACCACAATGATCATGTTGGCGTGTAAAGGATTCTTCAGGTAAGCATACGAGTCCGGGATGAGGTAAGAGAAGGTCATCCACAGAATAACCAGGATGCCGGCCAGGGTTCCGGCCAGTGCATCCCTGTTCTCCGTTTTTTTGCTGATCAGGCCCAGCAGGAACAGCCCCAGCATACCGCCGGCAAAGATTCCTGACAAGGTCCACCAGGCATCCAGCAGACTCTTGATACCGATCATGGCTATTCCGCATAGCATACCGATCAGTCCTACAATAACTGTGGCAATGTACAGCACCTTCAGGCTGTTTTTTTCAGAAGAGCCGCGGTTGAAATAGCGCTTGTAAATGTCTTCGGTAAATACGGTGGCCGAAGCGTTCATGCCTGAGCTGATGGTGCTCATGGCGGCCGACAGGATGGCGGAGATGATCAGGCCCAAAAGGCCGGTAGGGATCATATGCACCATAAAATGCGGCATCACTTTATCCCCGTAGTCGGAAGGGTTCATGGTGGCCGCAAGCTTCACCACTTCGGGATGACTGGCCGCCAGGCCCAGCCGTTCGGATGCCGCCTGAAGCGTGATGGTCTGCAGGAGTTCCGGGTTCTGCTGGTAATAGGTGTACAAACAGGTACCGATCACAAAAAACAAAAGAGACACCGGCACGTAGATCCACACGCATAGCCACACCGATTTATTCGCTTCCCGTGCGCTGGTGGCCGTATGATAACGCTGAACGTAGTTCTGGTCCATCCCGAAATTATTCAGGTTAATAAAGAACCCGTAGAGCAGCACCACCCAGAAAGAAGAGCTTACAAAATCCGGCGCCAGGGAGCCAAGGCTGAACTTGTGGTTAGCCTTTCCGGTCTGGATAATTTCCGCAAAACCTCCCGGCACCTCCCTGACCACCAGATAAATAATGATAATTGCCCCCAGGGTTTTAAGGATACCCTGCACCACTTCGGTCCAGATCACCGCCTCAATGCCTCCCATCACGGTATAGATCACGATACAGATGCCCGTTATCACCATGATGGTCACCATGCTGTAGCCTGTAAGCGCCTGCAGGGTGAGGGAAATCCCGAAGAAAATAGAACCTATCCGGGCCAGCTGGGTCAGCAGGAAACATATCACCGCATAGGTACGGGCCCAGGTTCCAAACCGCTTCTCAAGGTTAGTGTATGCCGAAACTTCCCCTGTACCCCGGTAAAAAGGCACAAAATACCGGGTGGCGAACCAGGCCGCCAGGGGCATCGACAAGCTGAAAACAAATGCGTTCCAGTTCCCCCCGTAGGCCTTTCCCGGTACTCCGAGAAAGGTATTGGAGCTCAGGAAAGTAGCATAAATGGAAATCCCGATGGCCCAGCCGGGAATACGCCCGGCAGCACGCGTGAATTCATCGGCGGAAGTATTTCTCCTGGAGAAATACACCCCCACCAGCACCATTCCGACCAGGTAGGCAATAATAATGGCAATATCAAATACAGGCAGGTGATTCATGGCTTTTATATTCCGCAAAAGTTCACTTTGATTCCTAAGCTTTCCAGGGTAGCAGCCTTGATCTCTGCCGCTCTCCGCACGTCAAAATCGCCGTCTACATACACCACCTGGATGTGGTTGGCTTTGTGCTTGGCCATCATCTGGTCGCGGCTGACGCCGTCAAGCACCCCGTGCATAATGGGCCACTGCGGGTCGGTCATTTTCCAGCGGCGCTGCGTTTCTTCTTCCGGCAGCTCCACGGCTCTTCCCGTACCGATATCGCACCATAATTCATCGTTCTCAATGTACACCCGGCTCCAGACAATCTTTCCGGGGCGGCTCACCCCGCATAAGGTTCCGCCGCCTTTCCTGAAAAACATGGCCGGCTGACGCAGGCTTTTCGCGCCCGCATAACCGCCCTCAAAGTGGGAAGCCGGAACCGCTCCCGATATCAGGAACACCCACACAAACTCTTCGCGGCCGTCTACGGTAAAATTCTCGCCGTAACGCAGGTCATGCAGGGTATTATCCCCGTTCAGGCCCAGCTCCCGCCATAAATGGTAGGTAACATAGCCGTCTATGCCGGCGCACTCGTCTACCTCGTTAAAGTGGGGCAGCGCGGTGCCCGCATATAATTCGTTCCCCTGCTCGTCCTGAACCGGCGGCCGGTCGGTATTGTTCAGCAGGCCTTCCACCAGGTCACTGGCAGGCGTAAGGTCTTTCAGGCCCTGCTGATACTGGATACCGATGGTATCGCACCCGAACTCTGCCGCCAGGCGCAGAGCCGCTATATACATTTTGCATTGTTCCAGGGTCTGATCACGGGTCAGCTCGGTGGCAGGATCTGTGCCCCACTCAAAGTGCATCCCCCTTTCCAGCAGCCAGCCCAGTACGGCTTCGGCCTCCGCATCCGTAACGGTGAGCATCCTGGCATACAGGGTAGACTGGCTCAGCCTCTCCTTGAATATTCCCAGGCCATGGATCAGCGCATCGGGCACAATGGCATTGAACATGCCCATACAGCCTTCATCAAATACCCCCATGATCACCTTGTCACGGCGTATCCGGCCGGCAAAGTCAGCCGCCAGCTGCCGGTCGCTGCCGGAAAGGGTATCCGGGCTGAAGCGCGACACGTGCGAGTAATCCTGGCTTACCTTCCCGGTATTCAGCCATTCTTCCAGCCCCGTTTTGAAAAAAGCATCTGTAAAATCCCGGCTCCATAGAAAGCTGTAATTCACCCCTGCCTTGGTGAGCGAACCCGTCAGGTTAAGCGCTCCCACCAGGCCGGGGTAGGTTCCGTCCCAGTTGGCCACCACCAGAACCGGGCCCTGGTGGGAGATCAGCCCGGCCAGTACATGATGGCTGTACTGCCACACACTTTCCGCCACGATCAGCGGGCGTGTTTTATCTATCTTCCTGAACACCTTCACTCCCTCGTGCTGGTAATCAATGAAGCCATGCCCCTTCTCCTCGTTATAGGCATGCGCTCTCTTCACTGACCATCCGTACTGACCTATTGTACGGGCCAGATTTTCCTCCATTTGCTGCTGCATAGGCCAGCATTTAAGATTGGCCGACGGCCGGAGGTCTCCACTGCAAACCAACAATACCTGCTTATTTTCCATTAGGGTTGAATAAAATTTGATAGTACAAAGGTGACCCGCTTTTCACAAGAAACATTTCCCTAAATTTTCATATTTATCCAATATATTATCATATTATTCTTTCAATAATTCCCATTTTTATAATTTCGTACATATCTTTATTCCATGAACCTTACACCTAAATTACATATTGTTCCCAAAGCCCTGGATAATGCGTTCAGTCTCAGGCATGATGTGCTGCCTCATTTCGGTACGGTCTGGCATTATCATCCTGAAATAGAATTGCATTACCTGATCAAAGGCGAAGGCACGCGGTTTATTGGCGACCACATCGGTCATTTCTATAAAGATGATATGATCCTGATGGGCTCTAATCTCCCCCATACCTGGAAATGCAACCTGTCAGATACCGCCACCAATGATCACGTGGAGGCACTTGTGCTGCACTTTCATCCCGAATGCCTGGGAAAAGAATTTCTGAATTTTTCGGAAACCCAGGGAATCAACAAGCTGAACGAGCTGGCCCGGAACGGGCTCATTATTCACGGAGCTTCCAAAGAAGCCATCAAGGAGCTGCTTTGGATGATGAAAACCGAAGGCGGCCTGAACAAGCTTATTTACCTGCTGCGCATATTCAATGTCCTTCTTGAGAACCAGGAGTACGAAGTGCTGTCGAACAGCCTGGAGTATTCCAAATTCAATAAGCTGGATGAAAACCGGATAGACAGGATTTTCTCCTATACGCTCCAGAACTTCAAGGAAAAGATTTTCATTGAAGATGTGGCGAAGCTCACCAACCTGAGCGTCACATCCTTCTGCCGGTATTTTAAAATCACGGCCAATAAATCGTATTTTGATTTTCTCACCGAAGTGCGGCTGAATCATGCCTGCCGGCTAATTATAGAAACCGACTACACCATTCAGCATATTGCCATTGACAGCGGTTTTGAAAACACATCCAACTTCTACCGGCACTTCAAAAAAGTGAAGGGAATAACCCCGAAAGAGTACAAAGCCGGGTTTCTGATGGCATAAAATGTTATAACGAAAGCCTGATTTACGGTCGCGATTGATTAATTTTGAGGCGTTAAAGGCATTCATCCGGATGCCCTAACTTCCCGTAAAAATCTATGAATGAACTGACAGAAAACCTGAGAGCCGGGAAGCTGGCTTTTTCCGACGTTATCCGGTACATTGAAGACCGTTATACCGTACACCCTTCCGCATTCCGCAACGGCAGCCAGTACAATGAAGTTACCCAGAACCAGGGCAGCGCCAAAGTGCTTTACTTTGCCCGTCTGAATGAGTTAAGCAAAGAAGACACCCTCCTGCTTTTTGCCGAGCATTACCGGGCGGTTCTGGAGCATCCCGAAGGTACTGACCACCAGAATATCCGCCAGTTCATGCAACACGGGTGGGAAGGCGTTGAATTTGAAAATAAAATATTAAATTAATTTATAATTATACAAATTTTTTATTTCATAAATATACATTTATACAAATATTGAAATATTATAAAACAGGTGGAGATACCGAACAGAGAAACAGCCTGGCTTCTGCTCCTTCATGGCCGGACAAAAAGAATTTCAATTTCACCTTACCTATAAACTTCCCGGATGCATAATTCGGTTTTTCTTACAAAAATCAAGAACTTTGCAGTTAATCTGCATGGTTCGTCCGCAGGCGAACGGTAAACAGGAAATAATGGACAAAATAAAACTTCTTTCAGATGCGCTGGCCAACCAGATCGCTGCCGGTGAGGTGGTTCAGCGACCGGCATCGGTGGTGAAAGAACTTTTGGAAAACTCTATTGACGCCGGCGCCACGCAGATCACCCTCATCGTAAAAGATTCAGGAAAGGCCCTGCTCCAGGTGATTGATAACGGCTCGGGAATGTCTCCGGCAGACGCCAGGATGAGCTTTGAACGCCACGCTACTTCCAAGATCCGGGAGTCGATTGACCTCTTTCATATCCGTACCATGGGATTCCGCGGGGAAGCCCTGGCTTCTATTGCCGCCGTGGCACAGGTGGAGCTGCGCACCCGGCGGGCAGGCGACGAGCTGGGCACCCTGATCCGGATCGAGGGATCGGAAGTACGGGAGCAGGAGTTTATTCAATGCAGCCAGGGGACCGGCATTGCCGTTAAAAACCTGTTTTTCAACGTTCCGGCACGCCGCAAATTCCTGAAGAGCAACCCGGTGGAGATGAAACATATCATTGAAGAATTTCAACGCGTGGCTCTGGCTCACCCGGAAGTCCAGTTTGCTTTATTCCATAATGACATCGAGATCCTGAACCTGCCTGCTTCCAAGCTCAGCAAGCGTATTACCGACACGCTCGATAAATCGTACCGCGACCAGCTCGCAAAATGTGAGATCGAAACCGATATCGTTAAGGTCACCGGCTATGTGGGAAAACCGCAGTCGGCTAAAAAAACCCGGGGTGACCAGTATTTTTTCGTGAACCACCGTTTCATTAAAAGCGCTTATCTGCATCATGCGGTAGTAAGTGCCTTTGAGTCGGCCATTCCGGAAGGAACCCACCCTTTCTATACCCTTTTCCTGGAGATCAACCCGGAGAACATTGATATCAATATTCATCCTACCAAAACAGAGATCAAGTTTGATAACGAGCAGGCCATCTATGCGGTCCTCCGTTCTGCCGTCAAACAGTCGATCGGCGTTTACAACCTGACCCCCAGTATTGATTTCGATTCCGATATCAACCTGACCCATTTTCCGACGCCTGCTCCGCAGCCTGTCCGCCAGACACCGGCCGGCGCCTACCGGTCTTCGGAAATGAACAATAAGGAGAACCTGGAAAACTGGGAGAAAATGTTCGAATCGTTCAGCTCCCTGGCAAATACCGAAGCTGAACCGCAGCAACAGGTCCTGTTTTCCAGCAAAGCGAACCGCACGGGAGATTTTCAGAAGACCGATGAGACCCACATCATACAGATTCATAATACCTATATCCTGACCCAGGTAAAAAGCGGGCTGATGCTCATCCATCAGCGCTACGCTTTTGAACGCGTATTGTATGAAAAATACCTGGCGGAGATCCAGTCGCCCCAGGCTCACTCCCAGCAACTGCTGTTTCCCAAGACCGTTACGCTGAGTGCGCTTGACTATGCCCTGAGCCGGGATATCCTGGAAATGATCCGGAGCATCGGCTTCAGCATAGAAGAATTTGGTACGCATACCTACCTGATCAACGGGGTGCCATCGCAGTTCGCTGAGGAAGATGAAGCGGTCCTGTTCAGGAGTATCCTTGAATCTTTCAAGGAAAATGAAAATAACCGCACCCTGGGGAAAAAAGAAACACTGGCCCGCACCCTGGCTAAAAAATACGCTGCCCGGATGAATAAAGCCCTCGACAGAACGGAACTTACCCATCTTGTGGACCAGCTTTTCGAAACCGCTATGCCTGCTATCAGTCCTGACGGCAAACCCGTCATGACCATCCTCAGCCTGGATAAAGTAGGCGAACTCATTTTTAACAACGGAAAATTAAACTAAAAAGATATGTTCTCGAACCTTACCCCCATGGTAAAAAACCTGCTGATTGTCAACATTGTCATCCACATTGTGGCTAACCTGGTTCCGAACGACTTCATCCGGCTGATCTTTTCCTTTTATAACCCGGTTCTGCCCGGCACACCGGAGCTGTGGAACCCCAATTTCAAGCCCTGGCAGATCATTACGTATATGTTCCTGCACAGCCGCGATACCTTCATGCACCTGTTTTCCAACATGTTTGCCCTCCTGATCTTCGGCCCGGCTATTGAAGCCTTTATGGGATCAGGACGGTTCCTGAGGTACTATATTATCTGTGGCATCGGAGCGGCATTTTTCAATATGGGGATGGATTACCTCCAGTTTTTCCAGAGCTCACAAAGCGATGCCCAGCTTCAGTACCTGGCCATCAAAAGCATGCTGGGAGCCTCCGGGGCCATCTTCGGGATCCTCGTGGCCTTTGCCATGCTGTTCCCCAATATTGAAATGATGCTGCTGTTTTTCCCGGTTCCTATCAAGGCCAAATACTTTGTGGCGCTTTATGCCGTTTTTGAGATTGTTCAGGCATTTGGCAGAACTTCTTCGGGCATTGCACACTGGGCGCATATCGGCGGACTGATCACCGGTTTTATTTTATTGCAGTTTTTTCACTTCAAAAAAAGAAACTTTTATTAAATTCGTAGTTGTTTTCGTTAAGCAGAGGATATAAATGGGCAAAGTTTTCACTGACATAGTGGACGTTTTCAAAAGGAACAGCAACCAGGCTACTCAGCTGATCATTATCAACCTGGTGGTTTTCTTCGGATTTACCCTGATCAAATTCGGGGTAAGCCTGTTTCCTGATGCTGCCCTTACCACAGATACCATCTCCCGGAATTACCTGACCGGCAGTAGCTTTATGGAGCTGCTGCGGCGGCCCTGGACCCTCCTGTTCCATCCCTTTACCCAGGAAGGCATCTTTTCGATGCTGTTTGACCTGATCATCATTTACTGGTTCGGAAATATGCTGGCTGATTTTATAGGGGGTAGAAAAATGCTGATTACCTATCTCTCCGGTTCTTACGTAGCTATTGTATTTTTCCTGCTGGTATGGGGGTTTTTCACCCTGCTTAACAAAGAGCTTAACTTTAGCGGTTACCTTTACGGGGCCTCTGCCGGGGGCTTTGCCCTGATGTACGCCTATGTAGCGCTCAACCCTGAAAGTGAGATCATGTTCTTTACCCTGCGGATCAAAACCCGCCTGCTGGTGCTGGCCCTGCTGGTGCTGTCTATTTTCAGAAACCCTCCCTTGGGTGTGCTCGACCTGGGCGGTGCGGTTTTCGGCTATGTGCAGATGAAGCTGCTCAGAACCGGCATTAATCTCACCTACGGCCTGGAACGTTTTTCTATATGGGCCACAGAAGTGCTGCAGCCCAAAAAGCGTTCGATATTCCAGAAATACAGCCAGAATAAGAGCACTGACAAGGGCAAGATCATTAAATTCAGTGAGTTTAACAAAGATAACATTCCCACCGAAGAGGAAATCGATTATCTGCTGGACAAAATAAACAAAGGGGGCTACTCCAGCCTCACCAACGAAGAAAAAAACAGGTTGCACAAAGCCAGTCAGAGTGCAGATTAATACCATGATAGCAAACCAAGGCGAACTCCTGAAACAGGTCAATAACCCCGATGACCTGAAAAAACTGACTCCCGATCAGCTTCCCCAATTTTGCCAGGAACTCCGGCAATACATCATTGATATGGTGTCTGTCAACGGAGGACACTTCGGAGCCAGCCTGGGCGTAGTGGAGCTCACCACGGCCCTGCATTATGTATTTAACACGCCCTATGACCAGCTGATCTGGGATGTGGGCCACCAGGCCTACGGCCATAAGATCCTGACGGGCCGGAAAGACGTTTTCTATACCAACCGGATGTACGGCGGGATATCGGGATTCCCGAAAATGAAGGAAAGCCCCTATGACTCTTTCGGTGTGGGCCACTCCTCCACTTCCATTTCTGCTGCGCTGGGCATGGCCATGGCTTCCCGGCATAACGGTATCAAAGACAAACACCATATTGCGGTGATCGGTGACGGCGCCCTCACCGCCGGACTGGCCTTTGAAGGAATGAACCATGCAGGCATGGAGAAAGATGCCAACCTGCTGATCATTCTGAATGATAACTGCATGGCCATTGACCCCAACGTGGGAGCCCTGAAAGAATACCTGACTGATATCACCACCTCCAAGACCTATAACAGGGTAAAGGACGATGTATGGAACCTCCTGGGCAAATTCAGTACCTTCGGCAAAAGCGCCCGCGAGGTGGTTGCCAAGGTGGAAAATGCCGTAAAAGGAGCCCTGCTCAGCCAGAGCAATATTTTTGAAGCCCTGAACCTGCGTTATTTCGGGCCGATAGACGGACATGATATCGACCATCTCGTTTCGGTATTAAACGACCTGAAGGATATCCCCGGCCCCAAGATCCTGCACTGTATTACCGTAAAAGGAAAAGGATATAAGCTTGCCGAAGAGGATCAGACCAAATGGCACGCTCCGGGTCTTTTTGATAAGGTAACAGGCGAGATCAAGAAGAAGGTACATACGATCCCCGTACCTCCGAAATTCCAGGACGTATTCGGGCATACCATCGTGGAGCTGGCGGAGAAAAACCCGAAGATTGTGGGCATCACCCCGGCTATGCCTTCGGGCTCCTCGCTGAATATTATGATGAAGGCCATGCCTGACCGGGCTTTTGACGTGGGCATTGCCGAGCAACACGCCGTTACCCTTTCAGGCGGTATGGCGGCTCAGGGCCTGACCGTATTCTGTAATATTTACAGTTCTTTCATGCAGCGGGCCTATGACCAGGTGATCCATGACGTGTGCATCCAGAATCTGCCCGTCATCTTCTGCCTCGACCGCGCCGGGTTTGCCGGAGCCGACGGCCCTACTCACCACGGCGCCTATGACATTGCCTATATGCGTTGTATTCCCAATATGGTGGTGGCTTCTCCCATGAACGAGGAAGAGCTGCGCAACCTGATGTTCCTGGCCCAGTCAGACCGCTTCCAGGAAGGTAAGCAGGCCATTACCCTGCGCTACCCCAGGGGTGAAGGCGTTATGCCTGACTGGCGCAAACCGTTCTCGGAAATCAGCGTGGGCAAAGGCCGGAAATTAAAAGACGGGGAAGACCTGGCCATCCTTTCTTTCGGACCCATAGGAAATGAAGCCGTCAAAGCCATTCAAAACAGTGAATACAGCCTGGCGCATTACGACATGCGCTTTGCCAAGCCGCTCGACGAGGAACTGCTGCATGAAGTCTTCCGTAAGTTTGAAAATGTTATTACCGTGGAAGACGGCTGCCTGCAGGGCGGGATAGGCTCGGCCATTGTAGAATTTATGACCGATCACGGCTATACCTCCAAAGTAAAGCGCCTGGGTATTCCGGACCGCATTGTGGAACACGGCGAGCAATACCAGCTCTGGGCTGAATGCGGTTTTGACGCCGCAGGCATACTGAAAGCCGTAAACACCATGCTTCATGCTCCGGTGAGTCAGGCCCTCTGAAAAGTTCAGGTGGTCCTGTCTTTCGAAGGAATGATCAGCCTTAGGGTCGGATCGTTCGATATAAAATTCCAGAACCAGCTGCTCAGCAGCTTCAGCTTGTTCCTGAAACCGGCAATCGGCAGGATATGAATAAGCAGCCACATCCACCAGGCCAGGATTCCCCTGAAAAAACCTACCGGTAACTCGGCCACGGCTTTGTACTTGCTGATAATGGCCATACTGCCCTTATCCGTATAACGGAAAGGCCGGAGCGGGCCTCCGCCCGTCATATTCTTCAGATTTTTGGCCAGCAGGATTCCCTGCTGTATGGCTACCTGGGCCACCTGGGGGTGTCCGTCCGGATATTGTTCATCGGTGTCCTGGTAGCAGATATCCCCTATGGCAAAAACGTCTGAAGTGCCTGCCACCCGGTTAAATTCATCCACAGCAATCCTCCGGCCCCTTCGTAATGCCTCTTCGGGCAGGCCTTTTACTTCATGAGCAGTTACCCCGGATACCCAAACCAGCGTTTTTGCCGCAATCTCCCCGCCGTCAGAAAGATACACCATATCATCATTAAAATCTTTTACCGCAGCAGACAGGCGGACCTTTACCCCCAGCTTCGAAAGCGAAGCAAGGGTTTCCTCCTGCGATTTCCGGCTCATGGTTCCGAGCAAGACCGGAGCGGCATCCACCAGGTAAATGTGCATCGGGTCATCCGTGAGCTCGGGGTAGTCTTTTTTACGGATATGCCGGTTCATCTCCGACAGCATTCCGGAAAGCTCCACACCGGTCGGGCCTCCGCCGGCAATCACAAAGGTCAGCAGCTTCCTTCTTTCTTCCGGGTCGCCGGTTTTACAGGCCTGTTCCATCCGGTGCAGGATGGTATTCCTGATCCGGAGGGCATCTTCAATATTTTTTAAAGGCAGCGCCTTTTTACTGATGGCCGTCAGACCGAAATAGTTGGTTTGTGTACCCTGGGCAAAAACCAGGTAATCGTAGTGCAGCGCTCCGCGGTCGGTTTCGATCCGGCGGGCCGCCGTATCCACACTTAAAAAGGACGCCTGGTAAAAACGTACGTTATTTTTGCCCTGGAACATCTTCCGGAAAGGATAGCTGATATTGGACGGTTCTATAAATGCTGAGGCTACCTGGTATATAAGCGGCGGAAAGAAGTTGTAATTATTCCGGTCTACCAGCACCACTTCCATCCCCCTTACACCGGCCAGCTTTTTGGCCAGGTTCATTCCCGCAAATCCGCCGCCGATGATGATTATTTTTTTCATATGGGATTCTCTTAAAAAGTTTTACAAAATTTCCAGTAATTCACTTTTTGATAAGCTGTTATAGAAACTAACGTCTGTGCTGACCAGATCCTGTGCCAGCCGGCTCTTTTTCTTCTGAAGATTCATGATTTTCTCTTCAATCGTACCGGAGCATATTAACCGGACCGCCACTACTTTTTTATCCTGCCCGATACGGTGGCTACGGTCTATCGCCTGATTTTCTGCTGCCGGATTCCACCAGGGATCCACTAAATATACATAGTCGGCTTCCGTGAGGTTCAGCCCTACTCCGCCGGCTTTCAGGCTGATCAGGAAAACACGGATATCATTATTGGTTTGAAAATTCCTTACTTTGGCTCCCCTGTCTCTCGTTTGCCCGGTCAGGTATTCGCACAAGACCCCCTTCTGCTCCAGTTCCGCTCTGATCAGCTCCAGCATCCCCACAAACTGCGAAAACACCAGTATTTTATGTTCTCCCGACTTATGTACGATCTGCTCGCTCAGCACCTCCATCTTCACTGCATTATCTCCCGAATGCCCTTCCCTGAGTAAGACGGGAGAATTACAGATCTGCCGCAGCCTGGTCAGACCGGTCAGCACATGCATGCTGTTTTTACTGACTTCGTCGTCGTCTGTAGCCGAGATAAACTCCCGGAGTTCCCTTTCGTAAGCATTGTACACATTACGCTGCTCTGCGTTCATTTCGCAGTAAATCACCATTTCTGTTTTTTCGGGCAATTCATGCGCCACCTGCTTTTTAGTGCGCCGCAGGATAAAAGGGCTGATCTTCTGCCGGAGTTCAAGGGCCCGCCTGCTGTTCTCAAATTTATCAACAGGCACAGAGTAGATTTCTTTGAAATACTGCCTGCTTCCCAGTAAGCCGGGGCAGGCAAAAGAAAGCTGCCCGTAGAGATCAAATGTATTGTTTTCAACAGGTGTGCCGCTCAGTATGATTCTGTTCCGCGATTGCAGCAGGCGCGCCGCTTTGTAACGTTCAGAACCGGGATTTTTAATGGCCTGCGACTCGTCAAGGAAAATATAATCGAACCGGAAATTCTTCAGGAAACGGATATCCGCCAGCATTGTTCCGTAGCTGGTAAGCACCACTTCATATTGATGTATCCCTGCGGTGTGTTTCTGCCTTTCCGCCCCGTGATGTACGCCTACCGTCAGGGAGGGAGCAAACTTCTTCAGTTCTTCCTGCCAGTTAAACAGCAGGGAGGTGGGAGCCACCACCAGGTGAGTACCGGATCCGTACCTTTCCCGGTACAGCAGAATAAATGCGATGATCTGAATAGTCTTGCCCAGTCCCATGTCATCCGCCAGGCAGCCGCCGAAACCCAGGCTGTCCAGGTGGCTAAGCCAGTTCAGCCCTTCCCGCTGGTAGTGCCGCAGCTCTGCCTGCAATGCTGCCGGAACAGGTACTTCCGGAACAGGCATGGAAAGCCGCTTCCGGTATAGAGCAATCTCACGCTGCACCTCCCCACTCAGTACTTCCTTCTCAAAGAGCTCCTCCACCTCCGGAAAATTCACCCGGGAGATTCTCAGCAGCTCTTCATCCACCTCTCCCAGCTGAAAATACCTTGCAATTTTGCCCATCCATTCCTCCGGTATAATGCCCCGGGTGCCGTCATCCAGCTGAACAAACCTGCTTCTGTGCCGGATGGCCCGGTGCACCTGCTTCAATGTAGCCTCTTTCTTTCCGAAACGCACTTTCAGGCGGGCATTAAACCAGTCAGTTCCGGAGTCAACCTCTACACTGATCTTTGCCCGGTGCGGGTTAAGCTTATTGTTTTTAAGCTCATTAAACCCCAGAATAGTGATCCCTTCCTTTCTCCACACCTCAAAAGCTTCCAGGAACCAATGTTCATCCAGGAATTTGTCTTTGTGCAGGTAAAAATACTGATGCTCCTCTGTTTGCTGCCTGAAATCAGGATGCTGGTCCATTACAAGCGCCGTAAGTCGGATCTCTGCTTTATCATCCCGTTCAATTTTAAATTCATTCCCGTTCTGGTCGGTATCCCACAGTTGTTTCCGGGAGTAGACCGGCACTTCCCTTGAGCCGTATTTCATTACCGGTGTAACAGAAACATAATTCCCGTCCTGCTGCAGATAGACAATGGCTTCCGTCCGGAAATTCTTCTCCGCCAGTTGCGCCGGCGTGGCCTGGCGGATGTAGCTGTAGTTGATATGCACAAGCTGTTCCAGTGGGGCCAGCACGGTCTCCAGGAATTCATCGTATTTGGAAGCATGGATCAGCAGAATCTCATTGTTAGCCTTGAAGAAACGAATCACCCGCAGCAGGTCAGGCTGGGTTATCAGATAAAAAATCTGCCGGTAAAACACAAAATAGTCATTCCGGAGCACCACATTTTTAAAAGGGAGGGAAATGTCGTTGAACAATAACTCTCCTGTAACCTCATAAAAAGGCTCCTTTTTAAAAACCGTGAGCTGTATTTCCGCCTTCAACAGGTTCAGTCCCGAAGACACCAGTGACCTCGCCGAAATAGTTTCCGAAATACTCCTGTCATGGTAATAGACCTCCAGGTTCAGCGGATTAGCAGCAATCTGCCGTAGCACTTCAAGTTCAGCATCCGTATTGCCTTCAGAATGTTTATTCTGAAAGGCAATCATAGCCGCATAGAATTTAATTTCTGCCGGATCACCGGCCTTCCAGATGCGCTGACCGGGTTCAGTGGGATTTACGGGGTTCTTGATTTTCCCGGCCTGTGTGACCTCCGCTTCCATCAGCAGGAAATTCAGGTGGCTGTAATAGCGATGCCTGCTGATGACCAGGACGGGCCTTTTAGCGGTTACTCCTGCGGCCCGTTCAATGATCACCGGTCTCATCTGCGGATGCAGTGCTTTCCTGAACATCTGCTTATCCATAGGAAGCAACTCCTTTATCCTGGTTTCCACATGGAGCTTACCCTCCGTATACGTTAGCCGGAAGTAGGCATCGAGATTGGGCTCAAATTCCAGGCCATAGCCTCTGGCCCGTTCCAGTAAAGTCTTATGACGCAGAGCATTATCAAAAAATATACGGTAATTCCTTTCTTCCAGCAGGCAATAGATAATCTCGGCCTGGTGTTCACAAAGCTTCCGGGCGTCATGACCACACGAGCAGGAAGAAACAAGCGAATTCCCCTGCTGACTAACCGAAACATTCGGAAATCCGACGGAAGAAGCCGTTTTCGTAAAAACACCGGTATTCAGTTCAAGGATAAGCGGGTAGACGTCAGAAAAGTCTTTCTTTTCCATAAAGTTACTGCTTTGCGTATGCCTGAGCAGCTCAAATACGGAAAGTGTGCCTATACTGGTGTCGGACATGATACATTCTCTGGCCAAGCCTGTCATACAATTACCTGCAAATAGAAAATTAAGTTAGCAGATTCCCAATGAATGAGCAAGAAAATGCTCCCGTTTTAATGCCCTTCGCCGGGAGTAAGATCCTATTTACGATCGGCCTCTGCCAGCCCGGGCAGGGAATCAATGCGTTGATACCGCCTTTAATCCTACAATAGACCCTATTAAGGTAATGAGAAAAAGTAAGCGCAGAAAGCTTGCCGGCTCTTTAAACACTCCTATTCCTACCAGCACGGTTCCTACCGCCCCGATACCCGTCCATACGGCATAAGCGGTACCGATGGGCAACGTTTGGGTGGCTTTGATCAAAAGTCCCATACTGACACTTATCGCTACCAGGAAGCCGGCATACCAGAGGTACATCTCATTTCCGGTGGTCTCTTTTGCTTTGCCCAGGCAAAATGTAAAACCTACTTCAAACAGGCCTGCAAGAATTAAAATGATCCAGTTCATTCCTTTGTTTTTTTTACAAAGTTCGGAAACGGAAAGGAGACGGAATTTTACAAATGATAAAAAATGGAGCTTCTACTTTATTTCTGCGCGTATTCTGCTGAGACTTACCCGGGTTATGCCCAGGTATGATGCAATATGCCCTAACTGAACCCGCTGAAGCAGATCAGGCCGGTGGGTGAGAAGCTCCCGGTACCGTTCGGTTGCGCTCTGGAACTGGCGCGCAATAAGCCTTTCTTCTGTTTTTACCAGCTCATATTCGGCCAGTTTCCGGCCCCAGTTGGCCACGTAAATATCCTCCAGGAATAATTGATGAAGGTTTTCGGTATTCAGCTGGTAGAGCACGCAGTTTTCCAGCAGCTCAATATCTTCATATCCCTTTTCACCCGTCACATAGCTTTTCATCGATAGAATGGTATCGCCCTCTTTTCCGATCCAGAAAGTGGTCTCTTCCCCGTCTGTTCGGGCATAAGCCCTGACGATCCCTTGCCCGATGAAGTAGATGTTTCTTTCGATACGTTCAGCCCTGAGCAAAACATGCCCTTTCGGAAAGCTGACTTCCGATATGTGTTTCCGGAGTGCCAGCCGGGATGCTTCCGGAAGAGGGTATACGTTGTCGATGATCCGGTCTATTGTCATGCCATTTTTCCGGGGTAACCTTCCTGTGTCAATTCTTCAGACTCGACATATCAATCACAAAGCGGTATTTCACATCTCCTTTCAGAAGGCGTTCATAAGCCGTATTGATATCCTGTATTCTGATCAGCTCAATATCGGAAACGATCTGGTGTTCTCCGCAGAAATCAAGCATTTCCTGGGTTTCCCGGATACTTCCGATCGTAGAGCCTGCAAAATTCCGGCGGGTAGGAATAAGGCTGAATGCCGCAATGGGAAGCGGATGTTCAGGGGCTCCAACGAGGGCCAGTGTTCCGTCTACTTTTAACAATCTCAGGTAAGCGTTCACATCGTGTTCCGCAGATACGCAGTCCAGTATAAAATGAAGCGTGCCGGCATGGGCTTTCATTTGCGCCCTGTCGGTAGACAGGATAACCTCGTCTGCTCCGAGCCGCCGGGCATCTTCCACTTTTGACGGCGAAGTAGTGATCACCACCACATGCGCCCCCATAGCCTTGGCGAGTTTTACGCCCATGTGGCCCAGGCCGCCGATGCCTACCACGCCGACTTTTGTTCCCGGCCCTGCCTTCCAGTGCTTCAGGGGAGACCAGGTGGTTACCCCCGCACACAGCAAAGGAGCTGCCGCCGCCGGATCCAGGTTTTCCGGCACACGCAATACAAAATCTTCATCCACTACTATGCGTTCTGAATACCCTCCGAAAGTTTGTTTGTCCAGGTATTTTTCATGACCGTTGTACGTCTGTACATTTCCTTTCTCACAATATTGCTCGCTGCCTTTCCTGCACTGCTCGCACTCCCGGCAGCTGTCTACCATGCAGCCTACCGCGGCCAGGTCGCCTGCCCTGAACCGGGTTACTTCACTCCCGGTTTTAGTAATCCGTCCCACAATTTCGTGCCCCGGCACGTTCGGATAAACCGTTCCGCGCCATTCATTGCGGGCGGTGTGCAGATCAGAATGACACACGCCGCAATACAGAATTTCAATTTCCACATCTTTGGCCGTCACTTCCCGGCGCTCTATGCTTAGCGGCTTAAGGTCTTCGGTGGGAGCTTCTGTCCCGAATGCTTTAACAATCTGTATATTCATGCCTTTATGTATTAATAATTCATCATTGCAATCCAGCAAAATGCTAAGCGGGGAACAACACCCCGGTCAGTTCCCCGCATATCTCCAGGAGCTTGTCCTGAAGCAGAACATTCCCGGCTTCCGGGTTCGCACGCTGCGTTTTCCGGTGGTAAAAATACTGACCGCTCACCCTGGCCTGCGGGTCATTGCCTGTAGCCAGCCACACCTGCGTCTCGTACCCTTTTTTCAGGTCATCCGGGGCATTAGGGCCACCCATTGGGGTAGGTACCCATCCCGGATTTACGCCATTGGCATAAACATTTGTCCATTTCCGTGCAACGGCCCTGCAGAGCATCATTACGTGCAGCTTGCTGTCGGAATAGTTTATCCGCTCCACGTCCGTCTTAAGATATTCCAGCTTCGGGCGTCCGTTCAGATGCATATCTGAAGTCAGGTAAATGAGCCGCTCAGGCTTTTGTACCAGGCAGGTAAGCATATAGGGCGCCAGTACATTTACCAACAATATCTGCTGCGCCGGAGCATTGTAAACCCCGGCATTGTGAATAACGGCATCAAAGCGGCCGAGTTTATTTACCTGTTCAGCAAGCGCCTTTGTCTCTTCAATACCGGACAGATCGCCTGTTAAAACCGCTGCGGCTCCCTGTACCTGGTTCAGGGTATCTTCTTTGCGCTTTTCATTCCGGGCATGCAGAACCACCTGGTGTCCCTGTTCTGTCAGTAATTTCGCAGCCAGCAGGCCCAGCCCGTCAGAAGAGCCGGTAATAAATATTTTTGCCATTTGATCACGGGTTTGTGAAAAAGCCTGAAGCAACGGATTCAGAAATGCCCATCCTGCTCCGGCCAACGCCGTTTGCTCTGTGAACTTCTTCCTGGTCATAACTATTCGCGTTCAAAAGTTACCGTCATATTCCTGAACCGGATGCCGGTACCCACAAATGTAAAGCTTTTCTTCCTGCCTTACTTTGCTGTAAAGCTCATTTTTACTTTTCCTGTCAATTTTTCGATCTGCTTTTCAAACAAATTGAAGATCAGGCCGCCCATGATGAAAAAGGAGGCCCAGAGTTTCCAGGTAGTCAGATGCTCTCCCAGAAATAAGGCGGAGCTCAGAAAACCAACCACCGGGATCAGCAACGTAAAAGGAACCACCACTGAGGTGGAATAGGTTTTCATAAGAAAGCCCCAAAGGCCGTAACCCAGGTGGGTAGACAGGTAAACCACATACGCCACCGCCCCCAGGGTGACCCAGGAAATATGCTGAAATGAGCTTACAATGGCAGCCCTACCGTCTATAAAAAAAGAGGCCAGAGCCATAAACGGGAATGCCACAAGATTACCCCAGACCACCAACGCCAGCGGGGATCCGGCATTTACTTTCTTCGTAAACATATTTCCCGAAGCCCAGGAAAAAGCAGCCAGCAAAGTCAGTATAAGCCCGGTGATGCTGACATCTCCGCCTACGTTCGAAGCAACAATGCCAATCCCGATGAATGAAATCAGCGAGCCCAGGATTTTTAAGAAACCCGGTTTTTCTCCGAAGAATAAAAATGCCAAACCTATAGAAAAGAAGACCTGCACCTGGAGCAAAAGTGAGGCTAAGCCCGGGGATAATCCCAGGTAAATACCGCTGAAAAGTAATCCAAACTGCAGGGCAAAGTTAAACACCCCAAACCCGATAATGTATTTTAACGGGGCCTCCGGTTTAGGCAGGAAGAAAACAAAGGGTAATGCAGAGAGCCCGAAACGAATCGCACAAAAAAGAAACGGGGGGAGTTCTTTTAAGCCCATATAGATGGCAATGAAGTTTAGCCCCCAGACCACAACGATTAAAAGAGCTACAAGAAGATGTTTGGGAGTTAAACCGGCAGCGTTATCCATATCCGTTAAAAAATTTGAAGGGGCAAAACTACGCATATCCTTTCAGATTAACTTTATGGAAGCCGTACAAGGTTCCGGGTTTAAGTTAACTTTGTAATATATATAATTCAGGATATGATTCTCAACGGTTTCGGACTACGAAATATTCCCGACGAAAAAGCATTCCCGTTCACGCTGGAACTGGTAGAAAACCTGCCGGACATTTCCTTAAAACAGCCGGTCACCTTTTTAGTGGGCGAAAACGGCTCCGGAAAATCCACCCTCCTGGAAGCCCTGGCCTATGCTTCGCGGGTACCCACGGTGGGCGGACTTTCGCTGGAAGAAGACCCCCTGATGGAGCCGGCACGGAGGCTGGGGAAAATGATGAGCCTCCGCTTCGGGGAGAAGACCTCGGCCGGGTTCTTCGTGCGGGCCGAAGATTTCCTGGGTTTTGTAAAAAATATCCTGAGAAATATTGCTGAGCTGGATGCTGAAATGCAGGAGATCAGGAATAACTGGACGGGCGGCGACCTGGAAAGGGCCCTGGGCACCCTGAAAGCGGAACGGAAAGGCTATACCGACCGGTATACGGAAAATTTCGACGGCATGTCGCACGGCGAGGGCTTCCTCCGTTTCTTTAACCAACGCATCACCGGTAAGGGGCTTTACCTCATTGATGAGCCGGAAGCCGCACTGTCACCCGCGCGGCAGCTAAGCCTGATCAAAATGATCATGGACGCTGTAAAAGACAGCGGGTCTCAGTTTATTATTGCCACCCATTCACCTCTTATCATGGCCATGCCTCATGCGCAGATCCTGCATTTCGATATCGGGAGCATCAGCGAACGGCATTATACTGAAACGGATCATTACCAGCTCACTAAATCTTTTATGGAAGCGCCGGAGCGATATATTCAGGCTTTAAACAGAGAAAATTAATTAAATATTTGTCAAATTATACAATTTTCTCAATCAAGCAACCTCGTACCTATGCAGAGTTACAGATTTTTTCTTAAATTCTTCTTCGGCCTTCTGTAAATCATAATTTCTTTGCATTCTTAACCAGAGATCTGCCTTACCTCCGAAGACCAATGAAATCCTGATGGCTATATTGGGAGTAATAGCCCCTTTACCGTTAACAATTTTAGATAAGGTCAATCTTGATACATCCAATAAGCCGGCCGCCTCACTAATAGTCAGATTCAGAGGTTTTATCACGTCTTCCAACAAAATAAGCCCGGGGTGAATATTAATGCTTTTATGTCTTTCCATTTCTCAAAATATTTAGGAATGATAATCCACCAGATCTATGTCAAATGCTACTCTCTTTTGATTATCAAATTTAAAAATCAGGCGCCAGTTTCCTGTAATACTCATTGCCCAGAAACCCTGTAAATCCCCCTTCAGAGGATGAGGTCTAAGGAGAAATAAACCTTCAAGATCATCCGGTACAATTTGCAGGTTGTCAATTATAACCAATACTCTTTCAATCTTTGAAATCATCGTGGAGGGGAGTTTGCTTTTATCCCCCTTCGTCCAAAATAACTTTAATCCTTTATGCTGGAAAGATACTATCATAAAAGCTCTGTGAATATTGGTTATATACAATATACAAATTATTTAGGAAATTAGTTTCAGACAAGTATCAATTCGTATTGTGTATCTTTGTAGAGGGTCAAAACCAAAACTATGAAAAGACGTCAATTTATAGCAGCCGCTTCTCTTACGGCCGGCGGAGTGCTCGCGCATCCTTTCATTACCTACGCCAGGCAGTCGAAATACCGTCTGGCTCTGATCGGCAGCGGCTGGTGGGGAACCAACATTCTGAGGGAGGCCCTGCGCCATGGGGAATGCCGGCTCATTGCACTGTGCGATGCAGATGAGAATCAATTGAAAAAATGCCTGGAGGAAGTTCAGAAAATGAGTTCCGACCGCCCGGCTACCTACAAAGATTACCGCGAATTGCTCCGGAAAGAAAAGCCCGATATTGTCATCAATGCCACACCCGATCACTGGCATGCCCTCGTTGCCATTGAGGCCCTGAAAGCCGGCGCCCACTTGTACCTGGAAAAGCCCATAGGCCACACCATCAATGAAGGTAAGGCTATCGTTAAAGCCGTGCACGAGACCGGTAAGACCTGCGTAGTGGGCTTCCACAGAAGATACTCTCCCCACAATGTGTCCGGTATGGAGTTTTTAAAAGCAGGCAAAGCAGGCATCGTCAAAGAAGTGCGGGCTTTTGTCACCTATAATTTCTGGCCGGGAAATTTACCGGAAAATGAAGCGGTTCCGCAAGGGCTCGACTGGGACTTATGGTGCGGGCCGGCTCCCCTGGTTCCGTACAGCAGCGCTATCCACCCTCGGGGCTGGCGGCAACGGCTGGAGTTTGCCAACGGCCAGGCCGGCGACTGGGGTCCGCACTGGTTCGACCAGATCCTCTGGTGGGCGGAGGAAACCGCCCCAAAACGCATTTATTCCACTTCTTCCGATAAGATAAAAACCGATCATTATAACGCCCCGGAAAGCCAGGTCATCGTATATGATTTCGAAGATTTTAACTGCATCTGGGAGCATTCCAACCTGAACGGCCGGCCGCAAAGCCGCACCGAGAATGTAGGTGTCTATTTCCACGGCACGGAAGGCACCTTCCACATGGGCTGGCAGAACGGCTGGAGCTTTTATCCGAAGGATAATAAAAAAGAAATCATCCATCAGCCGGCGCAACTGGATCAACCCGACAGCCAGAATATCGCCCTGGTATGGACCGATTTTATGCAGGCCATTCAGGCAAAGAAACAACCTTTTGCCGATATTCTGAAGGGACACCGGGCCACCAACATGAGCCTGCTGGGCATGGCCGCACTGAAAGCCGGAAGGAGCCTGGAGTGGGACGGCAACAAAGAAGAATTTGTTAATGATCCTGCAGCCAATCAATTGCTAAAAAGGGAATATCGCGGCAATTGGAAGTATCCGGGGTAAGGTATAGCTCTTTGGTAATGGTATTCTTTTGCTTTACAAAAGCAATCGTATAGCGTTCCCGTTTAAAACTAGGGCGAACCTGGTTTTTGCCGATTTGTATGGTATTACTCACTTGTGTGGTTAACCCCAATTGATTGTAAATGCTGTAACCTGTAAGATAGCCCGTTATTTTCCCGTTTTCTTCCAATAAGTCTTTTACTACTTGTGCCTGATTGGGTTAAAGGTTGCCAAAGGGTGTGTTTTCGGGTTTATCGTATTTTCCTTTAGACAGTTGGGCAATTTTGCCCGAAGCGACCATACGATTAAGAGCTTTTATCACTGCTTCTTTCCGGTTTACCTCTGTAGTAAAATCAGCATAGGTGAATACATAGCCCTTGGGCAGTCTATCTACAGTAAATGCTATATATTCAGACGTTTTCATTCTATTTATTATGATGAAAAGATAGTTAACTTGTCCAGTTTATTAGCAAAAAAACTGGACATTTTGAAATTCAATGAAGAAGCCAGAACACAAACCTGTATTTTACAGCAGATAATTCGCTATTATTATGTTTTTTACGTATCTTTATGGTTGTTCTTTTATGAAAAGAAACACTACTTTTACTCCCGAATAATGCCCCTCCCCAAAATATCTTTTTAAGGGAAGGCAGGAACAGAAAAACACCTTATCTGATAAATACAAAAACTATTTTGAACTATGACACATGCCGCCAAAAATCCGAAGATCCATGAAGGACGCAACGTAAAACGCTTTCGCGAAATGCTGGGTATCAAGCAGGATGCGCTTGCATTTGAGCTGGGCGAAGACTGGAACCAGCA
>JBEBRR010000041.1:0-37071 GCA_040394735.1 Leadbetterella byssophila | reverse complement strand
GTGATCACAATATCAAGGCCCGAAGCCACGGTAGAGCAAACCAGGCGGGTAACGGAGTAAATGTCTTCCAGGTAATCCTGGTTTTCGCCGTCATCTTCATACAAGGTAAAAGAGGCTTTTTCATCTTCATAGTTGGGGAAGATATGAAAGGTTACCGGGTAATCTTTTTGTTCATGAATGTACTGCATGACCGGCATCATGGGAATGACCGAGCCTTTCCTGACAAAAACGGGAATCGTATTCAGCGGGGCTTTGTAGGGAACCCGCTGCCCGCCCAGGTATTCCGTTTTTTTATCGTTAAAGTCTATCCATTCGCCTTCCGGCAGGTACACACGCTTTACCCTTTCTCCTTTTTTCAATACGGGCGCCACCAGGAGTTCTTCGCCGAACATAAACTGGTTATCGATCTTAAGAGCCTCCGGGTCATTGGGGTACTCCATGAAGAGGCCCCGGGTAATCGGAAGGCCGGTATCGTGGGCTTTGCGCGAATAGGTATAGAGATACGGAAACAGCTGGTATTTCAGCTCAATGGCAGCTTTGGCATTTTTTTCCACGATGTCTCCGAACATCCAGGGCTCCACGGCGTTGTCTCCTTCATGGTGTGCCCGGCTTAAAGGACAGAATACGCCGAATTGCATCCAGCGGGTGTAAAGTTCGGCCATGGCCGGGTAGTCGGTGATATCGCCGCAATACCCCGAGATGTCGGTGGTCCAGAAAGGAATACCCCCCAGGCCGGCAGAAATACCTACGGCCACCTGGTTTTCCAGCTGGCCCCAGCCTTCAAGCACGTCATTGCCGTTTCCGCTATCGTTGGTCCACCCGAAAGCGTAGCGCTGCAGCCCGGCATAGGCCGAGCGGGTCATCTGGAACACCCGTTTCCCCGGGTTTCTTTTTTCAAACTGTTCTTTGACCACCTTATCCCAGGTAAGCCCGTAAACGTTGTGTATTTCATCGTGCATGCCGATATGATGCTTCATATTCAGGCGGTCAATGTCTTCTTCATTGCTCCAGGCGGGCTCACCCATGTCTGTCCAGAAGCCGCTGACCCCGTCGTCAAGGGGTTTCTGCTGGTATTTTCCCCACCAGTCGGCCACCCGGGGCAGGGTGAAGTCTACCACACCGCAATTGCCGCCCCAGGGCCAGGGCATATCGTACGATTTCCCGGTTCTTACATCTTTCACAAAGTACCCCAGCCGGTCGGCCTCCGTCCATTGGGGGTTATCGCGCTGCGATATGACCGGATCCTGGGAAACGATCATTTTAAAGCCCTGGCTCCCGAGGGTTTTCAGCATGCCTTTCGGATCGGAGTAGTTGCCTTTCCGCCAGTTGAAATCCTGCAAATGCTGGGTCCAGCCGATGTCCTGGTAGATGATGTCACACGGTATCCGGCGTTTCCTGAATTCCGAGGCGATTTCCAGGGCCTGCTTTTCTTTGGTGTACAGGCCCCGGCTCTGGGCAAAACCCAATGCCCACTTGGGCGGCATGATGGGCTTGCCGGTCAGCGAAATGTATTGCTGCTGGATATCCCTGTAGTCTTTCCCGTAAATAAAATAGTACACAAACGCCCCGTCAGGAGCCTCAAAAGAGTAATATTCCTCTGATTCCGACCCGAACCGGAATTCCGATTTGTAGGTATTGTCTAAAAAAATACCGTACCGGTAGCTGCTCATAAAAAACGGGATGCTTTTGGCCAGCGGGTCCTCGTTCACGCTGTAGCAGGGCCGGTCGCTGTTCCACATCTTATAATGGCGTCCCCGGCGGTTGAGCGGGCCGGTTTTCTCGCCCAGGCCGAAAAACTGCTCGTCGGGCCTCAGCACCTTATGCGCCTTAACGGCTTTCCCGTCTGAAAGATGTCCCTTTTCTTTAAAGTCGCTGTAGACCAGCTTTTGCCATTTGTCAAAAATCTGCACCTGCATAGGGCTCTTATTTACCCTGATCCGGAGCTTTGAAGTGAAAATTTCATAGCAGGAGGGCTCATCGTTGACATTAACCTCTCCCACATCTTCCAGGGTGGTATTAATGACGGCAAACGATTCGTTTTTCCGGGTGAAACTGCCGTTCTGGTCGTACCAGATTTTAACTACCGAGCTGCTCACTATCTCAAGCCGGAGCCTGGAAGCGGTGTTGGTATTAAAGGTCACCTGCTTCCCGGTCTTCACATACGATATGCAGTCTTCGGCGCTAGTAGCTTCCGGCAGGAGGAGCAGGATACCTATGATCAGAAATCTTGTCATGTTTTTATTGCTTTAATATTCAAATACGATCATATCCCAATATTTAAGGGAGGGTACGGTAATTTCCACATTCCCGTTTTTATTCGTGAAAGACAAAGCCCGGGGCTGCCCTTTCAGCAGGTCAGGAGAAGCCAGCCAGGCCTTTTTTACGGGCTGCGTTACGCCTACCGTAAGGGTCAGGCCGGTCACCGTTTCCGGCTCGGGCTGAGTACCGTTGGTATCCCGCCACTCCATAGACCCGGCCCGGGTAAAGTTAATGAGGTGCACCACCTGCCGGCCGGCCAGCTTTTTGGTGACGACGGCCACCTGCCCCTGCCCTGCCGGCCAGCTGCTGATGGCCGGCTGATTACTCCCGGAACTTACGGTGACGGCAGAAAATGAGCCGCCGTCGCGCAGCAGGTTCTGGTAGCTGACCATAAAGTCATAGTACGCCAGCAATTCTTCTTTGAGGTCTGCCTTCATCTGGAGATTAGAATTCGGGAAGTACTCGTTACTCAGATAATGCTCTCCCAGTTCCAGGTGGGCTCCGCCAAACGCAAAAATCACCGCGTTGGCCAGGAGTATCCCGGGCTTGTTCAGGTAACCTTTCCCGGCTGATTTTGCATAATTCATATACGCCGCCAGAACGGTTTGCCGGGTGCCGCCCGAATACGCGTCGTTATCCAGAATTACCCCGGCCAGGTCTTCATAGGTACGGGTCTCGTTCCACACTTCGGTGTAAAGGAAATCCACATCTGCCTTTGAAATACTGTTTTCCTGTCCAAACTGGCTTACGGCGTTCATGACCAGCCGTTTGCCCGGATGCCGGCGTTTCATGGCTTCCAGGAAGGGTTTATAGGTCTGGTCAAGCGGCACCTTTTGCCCCGGGTAGTCGTACACGTCTCCCCTGTTTCCCAGCTGGTCTACATGAAAACCGTCAAAGTCAAGGGCGGTATAAACGTCATTGTTTTTCAGGCCCAGGTAATTCTGCCACTCTTCATTGGCCGGGTTGGTGAGGTAAATATTGCTCTTGAAAGGCGGGCCCAGGGGGTGGTAATCTTTCTGGTTATGATTCTGATCCTTAAAGAGGTACCAGCTTTCTTTTACTCCGGCCTGTGCGGCATTGTCCAGCGCCCCCATGGCCAGGTTGTAAAATAGCGTGGTCATGTTTTTCGACCGGGCCGTTTTAATATAATTCCTGACGGTAGCCAGTGAATTATCGCGGCCGATGATGTCGCGCCAAACCTCCTGTGGCGCCTCCCCCGTTCCGGCCAGCGGCTGGTGATGCTCATAGTGCCAGTCATAAAACTGGATTCCGTTAATGTGGTAGCGGTTTAAGGTGTTAATGATGTTCTCCACCGAACTTTCAGACATGCTCCCGAAAGAGGAAAGAAAGCCGTAGCGCGGAAACGTCTTCCAGTCGCTGGAAACGTCTACTGCTATACTGTACACTACTTTTTCACCGGACAGAAGCTGCACCAGGTAGCCCCGGTAATCCTGGTTGGGCGGGGTCCATGTCCAGGTAGACGAGGTGACCTCTCCGCTGGAAATCAGCTCGCCGAGATGATAGTAATTCACGGTCAGCCTTTCCTTCGGCGGTTCTTTGAGGTAAAAAGTAACGGGCTGACCAGGCGCATAACGCGCTTTATCGGTATGGATTCCGTCATTAAAATAGGCCTCGCCATACGTGATTATTTCCCGGCCAGGGCCATCTTTGTCCTTGCATGCCCCCAGGAGGAACAGGAATAAAGTTAATAGGAATAAAATCCGTTTATTCATTTTAAAAAAGTTCCGGGTACATAGTTCCGGGTAAGAGAGGGCTGAAAATGGTTTCAGCCCTCTTTTCACCCATTACTGCTTTACTATTTTGACGGTTTCGTTTAACTGATCCAGCTCTATTACATACTTCCCTTCTTCCGGTATCTTCCATTTATTATCCGGAACGGAGCCTTTGGCGCTGAAGATCATCTGTTCCGTTTCTCCGGTAGGTGCCGCCCCGTTCATACCGGCCAGGAACCACGAACCGTTCCAGTCGGTTTGCTTATCACAGGTGAACTTCAATTCGCCCGGCTTCAGCGTGCCTGTCCAGGTAAATTTGTAGGGGCTGGTCGTAGCGTTCATCGGAGTGGCATTACCTACATCCCAACCCTTCGCTGACGCATCTCCTACCAGGTAGATCATGGTAAAGGGAGTAAACTTAACAATATCGATGCGCATGTCGCGGGTATCCAGCTTTATTTTGTACACCCCGCCCGGAATATTCCATTTATAGTCGTTGGCTCCGCCCGGTTTTTCACTTTCCGACCATTTCACCACCTTCAGGCCGGTTCCCGGCCCCTGGTTATGGGTTTCCGGCCGCAGGAAAACCACGTTGGAATCAAACGAGGGAGAGGTAGCTACCTTAAACTCCCCGCCTTCCGTGATCTCGGCATTGTAGTGAAATACAAAAGGATCGGCCGCATTGAGGGTCATGGGTTTAAACGACCAGCCCGTAGAATGCCCCACAAACCACAGGTTAGCATATTCCGGAGCGTCCATGGCTTCTATGATGACCGACAGGTTAATGATATTGGCCACAATTTTATAAATCCCTGTGGTAGGGATGATAAATTTCTCATCCGGCTGGCTGTCTGACTCCCGGAAGAGCAGCCTGGTGTTATCGGCCCCTTTGTTATACGAAGGTAAAAACGCGCCTTTTGTGGTGATGAATTTCAACTCCCCGGGGCTGAGTTTCCCCTGCCAGGTAAATGAGCCGGCAGCACCGGCCACCACATTCATAGGGGTGGCGTTATCGGCACTCCAGCCGTTAGGTGCCGCACTTCCTATTAAAAACAGGGTAGATGAAACCGGCTTATAGGTAGTTACCTTAAGCTTAACCGTTTCTGAAACCTGCTGCGGCACCTGGTCATGGTGCACATCGGCCACTACCCGGGCTTCGAGGTTGACGGCCGTATTGGGGCTGATCTCAAATTTCTCCAGGAGCAGGCTGTTCAGGTCACCGGTTTTGTAGCTCATCGAATTCCTTCCCTGGGTTAAAGTGGTTTTCAATGCCCCTGCAAAGCCTGTCCCTTCCACCCCCAGCTCAAAGGTATAGGTGATGGCTGAGTGGGTATTGTGATTAGATCCGGGTGTCCAGTTAAACGTTACCGCATTACTCTGATCGGCGGTGATATCCAGCACCACTTCACCTGTGCTGGCCGTCAGTGACAACGGCTGATCACCCAGGTTGGTTTCTATAAAGTTTTCCTTACATGACATGACACATAATGCCAGCAGCAGGATTCCGGTAAATGCATGTATTTTTCTCATAATTGACATCAGGTTAGTAACCGGGGTTCTGTTTTAAATTCGGGTTGGCATCGATCTCCCTTTGCGGAAGAGGCAGCAGCAAATGTTTGGGCTGGGCATTGACTTTCCCGATGGAATGCAGGAAATTGAGCGCGTACTGACCGCCGTCCCAGCGAATGAGATCAAACCAGCGGTGCCCTTCAAAAGCCAGCTCTATTCTTCTCTCTTTTCTTATCTTTTCACGCATGGCCGCCTGGGTGAGGTTCTGCACATCCGCCAGGCTGGTGAGGCCTGCTCTTTTTCTCACCTCGAATAAAGGCTCAGCCGCCTCCCCGGTGTTTCCGAGCTCATTCAGCGCCTCCGCTTTCATCAATAGCACATCGGCATACCGCAAAGCGATAATGCTGGCCGGGTTGGTGTTGTAATCGGGCGAAACAGAAAGGGGTACCAGGAACTTCCTCACGTTATAGCCGGTGCCTGACATGCTGCTTTTGTACTGCTTGTTATCAAACGCAGGGCCGCCTTCGTAGAGAATGGTCTTGTCTTTTCGTAAATCACCCGCTTCATAGAGTTTCACAAACTCCTCTGTGGGTTGATTCCAGCCGTAACCTCCGCCTACCCAGCCGGTGTTCCGGGGGCCCATGTAGGTGCTTAACCAGTTGGCCTGGTTTTCATCGTCCCAGAAACCGGCCTTGGTCAGGCCCAGGTACTGTATCTCAAACAAAGACTCTGCCGTATTTTTGTTACGCTCCTCTCCGCCGAAGCAATCGCTGTAGTCCGGATTCAGGGTATAGCCCAGGCTCTCTACCTGGTTACACATCTCTATGCATTTATCGTATTGACCCAGGGTGAGATATACTTTGGCCAGAAGTCCGGCAGCAGCCCCTTTACTGGCTCTTCCTTTGTCCTGGTTGCTGTATTCTTCTCTTCGAGGCAAAAGGTGGATAGCCTCCAGGAGGTCAGGAACAATAATGCTGTTGTAAATCTCCTCGCGGGGGGTACGTGCCGGGAAAAGATCGTCGCCGGGTTGGGCGGGCGTAAGGCTCACCGGTACATCGCCGAAAAGCTGCACCAGGATAAAGTAGTAATTGGCCCTGAGGAAACGGGCCTCCCCGATGCAGCGGTCTTTCACAGCGGGGTTGATGTCCATGCCCGGCAGGGTCTCAATCACATTATTGCAGTAGAGGATGCCGGGATTAGGCCCCCGCCACAGGTCGATCACCCCGAAATTGTCGGGTCCGGCCACAAAGTTGGCCAGCTGGATGGTCTCTATACCGTCATCCCCGCCACCGGCTCCCACCACGCTGTTTCCGGCCATGATGTCCAGTGTCCACATTCTCATATTGTACAGCTTTGGGCGCTGCAAGGGCTGGTAAGCCGCATTGGTCATGGCAATAGCCGAGGCTTCGTCTTTGATGGTTCCGGAGCTCGGTTCTTCAAACGGCTCGCGGTCGAGGTAATCGCTACAGGAGATAAACAGACCCGGTAGCAGAATCAGCAGTAAGTAGGTTATTTTTTTCATGTTCGCAGAGATTAAAACGTAATGTCCAGTCCGAAACTGACGGTTTTGGTTAAAGGATAGTTGCTGTTATCCACACCTCCCTGTACTTCAGGGTCAAAGCCCGTGTATTTCGTCCATGTCAGCAGGTTCTGCGCCGACATATAAATTCTCGGGCGGGTAGTTTTCAGGAAGCCCCGGTCAAACGTATAGCCTACGGTCAGGTTTTTAAGACGCAGGTAGGAGCCGTCTTCCACAAAGCGGTCCGATACCCTTGTATTTTTATTCGGGTCACTGTAAATGGCCCGTGGTACGGTAGTGCCCGAGCCTTCTGAGGTCCACCGCTCCAATACCCTGGTGGTCTGGTTTCTTACCGTGTACATCCCCTCCAGGGTGATCCGGTTGGCATTGTATATCTCATTTCCGGCTACGCCCTGGAAGAACACCTGGAAATCCAGGTTTTTGTATTTCAGGTTATTGGTCAGCGCAAAGCTCCAGGCCGGGGTGGGATTCCCGATGTACGTGCGGTCATAGTCATTCACCACACCGTCATTGTTGATGTCCAGGAACCGGATATCACCGGGGGCCGTGCTGTTAGCCGGATCAGCCCCCTGGTACTGGTAGGCATAATTGTTGACTTCATCCCAGTTCTGGAAGAGGCCGTTGGTGACATACCCGTAGAAAGAACCGATAGGCAGGCCTTCCCGGTGGTGCTGGTACCCGTAATAGATAGGAACGCTGTTATTGAGCTTAACCACCTTGTTCTTATTGTAGGAAACATTGAAATCGGTAGTCCACTCCAGCGCACCGCGCAGGTTATCCGATGAGAGGCTAAGCTCCCACCCCACGTTCTGCACTTCTCCGGCATTAATCATGGGGGTATTGATATCCGAATACCCGGTCGTAATGGGCACCACCATCCTCACCAGCATGTCGGTGGTATTTTTGATGTAAGCATCTAAGGTGGCGTTCAGCCTTCCGGAGAACAAGGAGGCATCTACGCCCACATTGCTTTGCTTCACGGTTTCCCAGCGGATGCCCGGGTTCGGCATCACCAGCGGGTACAGGGTAGAAACGGGCTGGCCGTTAAACACATATTGCGACGTTCTCAAACGGGTAAAGGCCGCATAGTTATCCAGCACGCCCTGGTTACCGGTTACCCCGTAGCCGGCCCGCAGCTTCAGGTCGGAGAGAGTATGGTTTTTCCCGAAAAAATCTTCTTCCGAAATCCGCCATGCCGCAGAAAAAGAAGGAAAGGTCCCCCAGCGGTTCTCCTCCGTGATCCGTGAGGTTCCGTCTCTCCGCACTGTAGCGGTCAGGAAATATTTATTGGCAAAGGAGTAGTTGACCCGGCCAAAGAACGACAGCAGCGCCCATTCACTTTTGCTCCCTCCTACCGTAGGATCCAGCAGCCCGTTATTGAGCTGGTTAAAATCATCCGACAGGAATTCCTTAATGCTGCCGTTCATGTACGAGAACACATTGTTCTGGGCGCTGGAACCTATCATTGCATTGACGTTATGCCTGCTTTTGAATACATCCATGTAGGTCAGGGTATTGTCCCACAGATAGGTAATACTTTTATTGGACGACTCGCCCCGGTAAGAGTTGGGTACCGGGATGGGCTTCCAGTCGTATTTGGGAGAGAAGGTGACATTGTCCCAGAATTTAAAATCTATCCCGCCCGTACTTTTAAAGACAAACCGGTCAGAAAGGCTGATCTCGGCATACAGGTTTCCCAGTGCGTTATATCCTTTTGTTTCCGAGCTTTCGAGGTGGGCCGTTCCGATCGGGTTCCGTAAATCACCGTAGAACTTAGCCTCCGCACCGGGACCCGACCAGGTCAGATCATCGTTAAAGACCGGCTGGGTAGGAAGTGAAGCCAGGGAATTGATCACGCTGTAGTTCCCCTGGCTTTTGTTATCATGGCTTAGAGTAAGATGATTGCCGAATTTCAACCAGGGCTTGTTCCTGGCCTCGTTATTGAATTGCAGGGTATAACGTTTGTAGGAAGTATTGATCACGGTGCCTTCCTGTTCAAAATATCCTCCTGAAACATAATAGCTGCTTTTGTCGGAGCCTCCGGAGTAAGATAAGGTATAATTCTTCATGGTGCCGGGCTGCAGCAGCTCGCCCACCCAGTCGGTACTTTGGGTCCACGAGGCCGGATCGGCAAAATCGGGCCTCTGGGATTCATTATTAGCGGCCATCATCTCATTGTGCAAAGAAGCAAACTGCCGGGCATTGAGCATGTCCGGCACGCTGGTGGTATTCTGAAAACCCCAGTTGGTGCTGAATGAGATCACGCCGTCGCCGGCCTTCCCTTTTTTGGTGGTGATAAGCACCACGCCGTTGGCCCCGCGCGACCCGTAGATGGCAGTGGCCGAGGCGTCTTTGAGCACATCCACCGATTCCACATCGTTAGGGTTCAGCGCATTCAGCGGGATGTCGGTAGGTACCCCGTCAATCACCAGCAGGGGATCGGAATTATTGATCGAGCCCAGCCCTCGGATACGAATGGAAACATTGCTTCCGGGTGCGCCCGCATTTACGATCTGCACCCCGGCGGCGCGCCCCTGCAGAGCCTCACCGATATTCGCTACCGGGTTATCTTTGATTTTGGCAGAACTTATCGAGATCAGCGAACCTGTCAGGTCTTTTTTGCGCATCACCCCGTAGCCCACCACCACTATTTCATCTAACAGCCGGGTGTCTTCTGCCAGGATGATCTTCAGCTCATTTTTCCCTTCCAGAACCACTTCCTGCGTTTTATACCCCATGAACGAAACAAGGAGATGGGTATCTTCCGGCATCTTTTCTATCGAAAACCGGCCGTCTGCATCCGTCATGGTACTTTTCTGCGTTCCCCTGATGAGGACGGTGGCTCCGGCCACGCTTTCTCCCTTTTCATCGGTGACCACGCCGCTGATCCGGCGTGTGTCCTGCGCGTTAAGATGCAGGCTCAACAATAAAAAAAGAAACAGGAGGAAAGGTTTTAATGAGGGCGGTTCTTTAAACGGTAGTTGATTTTTTCTCATAGTACAAGTCTTTTAATGATTACAGATGGTGCTGGCTGGGTTGAATAACCGGACAGACCCGGATTTTTCCATCTGGTGCAAAAGTAGAGGAGGGTATTCAGCCTGAAAAATTGATATGGAAAATATATAGATTATGCATTAATATAAAATACTATAATACAATATATTAATACAAAAAAATATCCGAAAAAATATAGATCGGATATCTCTATTTTTAGAACTATGATTCTATTTTTTTGTACTTTCTTGCGGGTATGCCGCGAATCTTCTAATCCGCCTCCGGGAATCTCTTTACCGACCCTATCTGCATGACACGGGCTTCGAACTCTTCGCGCGGCACTGCTGCCTTATTTCTGACCCGGGTGCGGTAGGTATAGATAGTATTGGCAGAATAATGAAGAAAACCGGCTATCCGGGAGCTGTCTGTAATACCCAGCCGGATCAGGGCAAAAATCCGTAGCTCCACATTCAGCAATTCGTAGGTTTTTAATACAAATCGTTCTTCTTTGAGCAGGAGAGCATTAAACTCTTCAACAAAATCGGGATATAAATGAAGAAAGGTATTATCAAAGTTCTCGTACAGCTCCTTAAGCTCATTATCGATCATATCTCTCGACTTGAGCGTACGGTACAGGTCTTCCAGCTTCCGGTCCATCACCTTCTTGTTAAGCGTTTTCTGGAACCGCTCCAGCTTATTGATATAGGTAGAGCACAGGTTGAAGAAGTTACCGATATAGGTCTCTTTTACTTTATTGGCTTCTGAAAGCCGGGTGTTCACTACAGAGATCTCCTGGTTAACCGTCTGCAGCTCCAGGTTTTTATTCTGCAGCTCGCTGTTCAGCCCGTTCAGCTTCTGATTGATTTCCGACAGCTCCTGGCGGATACGCGCCACTTTTTTCATCTGGCGGTAGACATAGATCACGGCCGATATCAGGAAAACCGACAGGATGCTCACCAGCACAAGGTAGAACTGGAGGTTGCGCTTCTGGCTGTTGAGAAGCTCCTTGTAAGCCGTATCAATAATGGGAAATATCTGGGAGGCTTCGTAGGTCCGGATCCGCGCGTTACAGAAGATCGCATCTTCCATCGACAGGCGGATGCACTGGTAAGCCCTTTCCACCTGGCCCGTCTGGTATAAGGTAGAGGCCAGGGCCCGCAAGGAGGCGTTTTCCTTAATTGAGTTTTTGATATCACAAATCGCCGAAATGGTATAATATTTTTCCTGCAGCTCCGGGTTCCCTTCTTTCTTGTAAATATTGGCCAGGGTATAGGCAAATATGGCTTTCTCGTGGCTGTCGGTCTGCATGCGGCCAAGGCATTCCAGCAGTATCTGTTTTGACGCGGCCAGCCGGCCTTCATCATGGAGCTTATCGGCCAGAACAATTTTGTAACGGTTAGATTCCGGCGGCAGAACGGTCAGCAGGGAATCACGGTAAAGGGCGCTGGTATGAATGTACTGCTGCGTGTAGGGATTGTTCTGGGAGTAGTAGTTGTACAGCTGTTTATAGGTATCGTAATATTTAACACCCAGATCCGGAGATAAGCCGCTTTTCCTGATGGATCTCAGCAATTCTAGCGATTCAATATACATTCCCGCGATGACGTACAGGGCACTGAGATCAAGCCGCGATTCGGTGATCCGCCGGGCATCACCTAGGGCGTTGGCAATGGCCAGGTTGGCTTTGGAGTAGTGAATAGCCGAATCCGAAATGAATGTTTTATATTCCTCGATCAGCCGATAATGGATTTCATAGCGTTGCGACAGGCTCAGCTCCGGGGTTTTGAGCATGTCTTTTGTTCCGGCAATCCGGCTTTCCTTTTCGTTGTCGTATTCTGCTTTTTTACGAATGGCATGCGACAGCTCCGTCAGCAGCGAGTCAGCTGCATTTGCTGCGAATGATGCCTTACTGCAGAAAACGGCCAGGGTAAGAAAAAGGGCTCTGAGCATATCCAGGTAGGTTACCGGCGTAAATTTATTCGTTTTTAGGCATGAAAAGTAAAGTTTTGTTATTTACACCTGTTAATATCATGTAATCATTCGCTAAAATAGACTTACAGAAGCATGTGTATTCTTCCTAGTTTTGCAAAGCTGTAAAATGATTAACTATGAAGATGTACAAACTATTCCTGCGGGGTATCCTGCTTTTTACGGTGCTGAACACCGCCCGGGCACAAGACCAGATCCTGGACGGAATCGGTGAAACCGGTATGATAGCCCGCTACGTGTTTAACGGAGATACCAAAGACTGGTCCCGGAATAACCTGCACGGTGAAGGGCAGGGAGCTCAGTTTATCCAGGATAACCGGTTCGGTAAGGTGCTGTCACTGACCGGCGGGAACAACTCTTACGTCAGCCTGCCCGGCGAAGCCCTGACCGACCTGGAGTCGATCAGCATCTCCGGATGGCTCAACCTCCGTTCCCACCAGGCGGGACAACGTTTTTTTGATTTCGGGAAAGACGCGCAAAAGCACTTTTTTGCCGCTCCTTCAGGCACAAAAAGCCAGGAAGGCTACCAGGCCCTGATTACCACCGGAGCCGGTGATAAAAAAGGAGCCCTCTCTTCGGCCCTGGAGCTGAACAAGTGGGTACACCTGGCCGTGGTAGTGGATATTCCTTCCAAATCTCTCATCACCTATGTCAATGCACAACCTGTGGGAGAAGCCACGGATATCTCCCTGGAACTGGAGGCGGTATTCGGTCAGCCCGCAGGAAACCGGCTTTATATCGGCAAGTCTTTACTGGCGGGAGATCCGGGCCTGAATGCCCTGATCCACGATTTCCGGATCTACCGGGTTCCCCTGACCAGAAGGCAGGTAGCCGGCATCTATTACAATGCGCCGGGAAGCCGCCAGGGAAGTACGGTCAATACAGGCAGGCCAGAAGAGAACCTTCCCCGGTTTTCAAAGGAAGAATCCCGGCTTTACAATACCTGGCTGACAGGGGTATCTGACGTGCAGGTAGAAACCGAGATCGGGAACCTGCCCCGCTTGCCCAGCCATGTGAAGGGAACCTACCAGAAAGGATTTGACGGCCCCGCGGTACGGGTGCTGTGGCCTGCCCCTGCCGATAACAGCAGCGTTCTGGAAGCCGGAAGCTATACCATTACCGGGCGCGTACCGGGAACGGATTTTGAGCCCAAAGCCTTGGTCACCGTAAAAAATACCGGTAAAACGGTGGCACCGGATTCCCGGCTGGAGGCCTTTCCCCTGAACCGGATTTTACTGGAAACCGACGCACATCAGCACGACACCAAGTTCATTGAAAACCGCGATAAGTTTGTCAGTACCCTGGCCAAAACCAATCCCGATTCTTTTCTATATATGTTCCGGGACGCCTTTGGTCAGAAGCAACCGGAGGGAGCCAAGCCCCTGGGCGTGTGGGACAGCCAGGACACCAAACTCCGCGGGCATGCCACCGGGCATTACCTCACAGCCATAGCCCAGGCCTATGCCGGTACGGGGTATGACAAGCCCCTCCAGACCGGCTTCTCTGAAAAAATGGAATATATGGTCAATACCCTGTATGAGCTGTCGCAGCTGTCCGGAAAACCGAAAACGGCAGGCAGTAAGCACGTGTCCGACCCGGTTAAAGTGCCGGTGGGTCCCGGAAAAGCCGGTTACGATTCCGACCTGAGCAAAGACGGTATCCGCACCGATTACTGGAACTGGGGCAAAGGGTTTATCAGCGCTTACCCGCCTGATCAGTTCATCATGCTGGAACAGGGCGCCCGTTATGGTGGCCAGAAAAACCAGGTTTGGGCCCCTTACTACACCCTGCACAAAATACTGGCCGGCCTGATGGATGTGTATGAGGTGAGCGGCAATAAAAAAGCACTGGATGTGGCGACCGGGATGGGCGACTGGGTTTATGCCCGGCTCAGCCAGCTGCCCCAGGATACCCTTATCAAGATGTGGAATACCTACATTGCCGGTGAGTTCGGAGGTATGAATGAGAGCATGGCCCGGTTATACCACATTACCCATGAGCAGAAATATCTGAAAACGGCGCAGCTGTTTGATAACATCAAGATGTTTTTCGGTGACGCCGGGCATTCTCACGGACTGGCCAGAAACGTGGATACCTTCCGCGGGCTCCATGCCAACCAGCATATCCCGCAGGTGGTAGGAAGTATTGAAATGTACCGCGTAGCCCATGATCCGGAGTATTACCGGGTAGCTGACAACTTCTGGTATAAGGCTGTCAATGACTATATGTACAGCATCGGCGGGGTAGCAGGGGCACGGAACCCGGCCAATGCAGAGTGCTTCACCGCCGAGCCGGCGAGCCTGTACGGAAACGGTCTTTCGGCAGGGGGACAGAACGAAACCTGTGCCACCTACAACATGCTGAAGCTGACCCATAACCTGTTCCTCTTTGATCAGCGCGCCGAGCTGATGGATTATTATGAGCGGGGCCTTTATAACCATATCCTGGCCTCTGTGGCCGAACATACGCCTGCCAATACCTATCACGTGCCGCTCCGCCCCGGTTCGGTGAAGCAGTTCGGAAACCCGAATATGACCGGCTTTACCTGCTGTAACGGTACCGCCATAGAAAGCAATACCAAAATGCAGAGCTCCATCTACTTCAAAAGCAAGGACAACCAGGCCCTCTATGTCAACCTGTATATCCCTTCTACCCTGCACTGGACAGAGCGCGGAATAACCGTACGGCAAACCACCAGCTTTCCGAAGGAGGACCAGACCCGCCTGACCATAAAAGGAAACGGAAAGTTTGACGTTCATGTACGCGTACCTTCCTGGGCTACCAAAGGCTTCTTTGTGAAAATTAACGGGAAAGCCCAAAAGCTACAGGCAAGTCCGGGATCCTATCTAAAAATCAGCCGGAAATGGAAAGACGGGGATACGATAGACCTGAAAATGCCTTTTGGGTTCCACCTCGATCCGGTGATGGACCAGCCGAACATTGCCAGCCTGTTTTACGGGCCGGTATTGCTGGCCGCCCAGGAGCCTGAAGCCAGAAAAGACTGGCGGCAGGTGAACCTCGATGCCAAGGACCTGGGTAAATCTATCCAGGGTGACCCTCAAAAGCTGGAATTTACGATTGACGGGGTGCTTTTCAAACCGTTTTATGAGACTTACGGGCGTCATTCGGTTTACCTGGATGTACGTCTGAAATAAGAGCAGCATCCGTTTTTAAATGCCCTTCGACAAACTCAGGTCGAAGGGTATTTAAATATTTGCCCTCACTCAAACCGCACATAAAGTCATCATTCCCTACTATAATATGCTCAACTTCACTATTTTTGTATAACCTCCTGTGAAACATAATGATAAAATCCTGCTTTTTAATCTTGCTGCTCTCCTTTTCTGCCGCCCTATACGGGCAACAGGATACCGATTCCCTGTTCAGAGCCATTAAAAAGCTCCCCGACACCTCAAAAGTCAACGCGCTCAATGACGCCGGAAGGACCTACTGGATATCCGGGCAGGACTCGCTGGCCGAACATTGCCTTACCCGGGCCATTTCCCTGGCCAGGTCCGTAAAATTCTATGACGGGGAAGCCCGGGCCAGGCTGCAGCTGGTGCGGATGGAGCTGGACGATATGACAGACCTGAAAACAGCTCACCTCCACCTGGATACGGTCATACTCCTGTCACGGAAGGCCGGGAACAAACTGCTGGAGGGCCAGGGATACTTCCGCAGAGCTCAGCTATACGGGTCGGGATTCACCGAACATGCCGGGAAAAGCCGGGAACTTATGGAAGAAGCCAGGAAGATCTTTGTAGAGACAGGCAATAAGATATGGGAAGGTTCGGTGTATGCGGAACGGGCCGAAACAGCCACCAACGAAGGGAAATATGCTGAGGCCATTGACCTGCTGCTGAAAGCCCGCAAGCTCCAGGAAGCCTCGGGAGAGATCAGCGCACTCAGGGCCACACTCCCTAACCTGGGCGTTACCTATCTCTACCTCGAAATGTACGATGAGGCGCTCAAGTGCTTTGAAGACGCAGAAAAAACGGCTGAGCAGCTCAACGATGAACGGATAAAAGCCTTTGTCTACAGCCAGCGGGCAACGATCTATAAAAAGAAAAAGGAGTATTCACGGGCGGTGAAAGACCTCACTTCCGCCATAAAAATATACGAAGCGATGGGGGGCGGGTACCTGCTGCCGGGCAGCTATGCCCGCCTGGGAGAAGTATATTTTGATATGGACAGTATCCGGCAGGCCTTTACTTATGCCACCAGGTCCGACAGCCTCTACCGCTCAGACATGGAAGCCGAGGAGCTGTTTCATCACCCCTCCAATGTGCTGTTAGGGAAAATCTATCTGAAGAGAAAGGAATTTCCGAAAGTAATTATTTCTGCCTCACAGGGGATGCACGAGGCTGAAATTTCAGATCCCCAATTAATTGCAGAGCTGGCGGAATACCACCGGCAGCTGGCATTGGCCCTGGAAGGACAACACCGTTACCAGGACGCCTTATCCCATTTCAAAACCTATAAAACACTTTCTGACAGCATCTTCAATACAGAATCATTGCAGAAAACACGGGTAGCTGCACTCACCTATGATTTTGAAAAACAACAGCAGGCCGACCGGCTCAAAATCAAAGAGCTGGAGAATCAGAAATTAAAAAACACGAAAAATATCCTGATCGCCCTGTCGGTTCTGGTTTCCGTTGCCATTATTTATATCACCTGGAGCAATAAACAGCTGCGCAGGAGAAATAAACAGATCATTGCCAAAAACCGGGAAATAGAGAAAGCCCTGGATAAAGGCCAGCGGATCGAGCGGAAGCGGGTTGCCTCGGAATTACACGACAACCTGAACACCAAGCTGGCGGCCATTCGCTGGAACATCGAATCTATGAATACCTCTGATTTTGATGCATTCAACCAAAAGATCCACAAGAGAATATCCGAAATGGTGAATGATGCGTACAAGGATGTACGGCTGATCTCCCATAATATGCTGCCATCGGAACTGGAAACCCAGGGACTGACCGAAGCCCTGCGCATACTGGTGAATAAGCTGGGGGACAATGACGGCATCCGGTTTGTATTGGAGACAGGAGAAAATATTTCGCGACTTCCCCAGAAGGTAGAGCATCAGCTCTATAATATAGCCCTTGAACTGGTCAATAACGCGATCAAACACTCTGAAGCCACTCTTGTTACCATAAGCCTCACCCGGCAGGCCGAAGGCCTCTGTTTAAGTGTCACAGATAACGGTATAGGTATTCCTGCCGGCCGGAAAAATGACGGACGCGGCTTCCATAACCTCACCAGCCGGGCCGAGGCCGTAAAAGGCACTTTCAAAATTGAGAACCCGGCCGGCGGCGGCACAAGGGCCACGGTGATCATCCCGAACGGGCAAGTGGAGGAGCAAAAAGACATAACCTCCTAAAATTTAAGCATTAACGTATCAATAGTTCAAAGTAAATCAGTTACGTTTACACTCACTTTGTGTTGTGGAAATCCCTTTTTACCCCTATAATTATGACTGGAAACTATTTTACCCTGTTTGCCGTGTTACTCCTCCTCGGCTGTAATAATAAGAAGGAAACCCGGGAAGAAGCCTCCCGGATCACGGGCTGTTACAGCCCGGTCACTACTGACAAAGACTGGTACACTTCAGGTAAAAAAGCACCGCTGTTTAAAGGCCTGGAAGGCATCGATTTCAGAATCACAACGGTCAGCCCTGACGTACAGCAGTATTTTAACCAGGGTATGATGCTGGCTTACGGCTTTAATCATGCGGAAGCGGCGAGATCGTTTTACGAAGCTACCCGCCTGGATTCTGCCTGTGCCATGGCCTGGTGGGGTTATGCCTATGTACTGGGGCCTAACTATAACGGCGGGATGGAAGAAGATAACTATCAGCGTGCCTACGATGCCGCCGTTAAAGCACAATCGTTGTCGGAAAAATGCTCTCCAATGGAAGCTGCCCTTATCAAAGCCCTGGCAGAACGTTATGAAGCCAGTCCCCCTCCCGACCGGTCCCACCTGGATATCGCCTATGCGGCGGCTATGAAAAAGGTATATGATCAACACGCCTCCGTTCCCGATGTCGGGGCGCTTTATGCTGAAGCGCTGATGAACCTGCATCCCTGGGACCTCTACGAAAAAGATTCCCAAAAGCCCAGGCCCTGGACCCCGGAGCTGATGGCCGTGCTGGAGCACCTGACCAAGGCATACCCCCGGCATCCCGGCGCCCATCATTTCTATATTCATGCGCTTGAAGCCTCCGCCACCCCTGAAAAAGCACTGGCAAGCGCCCGTTTACTCGATACGCTGGTTCCCGGAGCCGGGCACCTGGTGCACATGCCTTCGCATATTTATATCCATACCGGTGACTACCACCTGGGCACGCTCTCCAACCTGCGTGCGGTAGAAGTTGACAGCATCTATACTACCGCCTGCCACGCTCAGGGCGTTTATCCGCTCACTTATTACCCTCATAATTATCACTTTCTGGCCGCCACCGCCACGCTCGAAGGAAATTCAATGCTGGCCCGGAAGGCAGCAAAGAAATTACAGGAACATACGTCTACCGGTCTCATGGATCAGCCGGGATGGGGCACCTTACAGCATTACTATACAATACCCTATTACATTGCCGTGAAGTTCGCCCTTTGGGAAGATATCCTGGCCTTTCCCCGGCCGGAAAAAGAGCTGGCCTACCCGGAAGCCATCCTGCATTATGCCCGGGGAATGGCCTATATGGGTAAAAATGACAGAATCAATGCGCAAAAAGAATACGACATGCTGAAAAAGCTGGCTTCCGATACCACCTTACAGCACCTGACCGTCTGGGATATCAACACTACTGCAGACCTGGTAAAAATTGCAGATAAGGTTTTGTCTGCAGAAATAGCAGCCGGTGAAAACCGGTTCGACACCGCCGTTTCCCTCCTTAAAGAAGCTGTTCAGACAGAAGATAATCTTAACTATAATGAGCCCCCCGACTGGTTTTTCTCCGTCAGGCATCACCTGGGGGCCGTTCTCCTGAAAGCCGGAAGATACGCGGAAGCAGAAAAAGTGTACAGGAAGGACCTGCAGACCTGGAAAAAGAACGGTTGGGCGCTGAACGGGCTATATCGTTCACTTGCCCTGCAAAAAAAGGACAAAGAAGCCCGGGCAATAAAATCAGCCTTTGAAGAAGCCTGGCAGCATGCGGATGTATCCATATGAGATTGCGTATCCGTCACAAGATAGCTGACGAAAAACAAAAACAGGCGGGCCACCCGGCCCGCCGTTTCACCTTTTTCAACCAATTGTATTTTTCAATCCCAGTTAAAAGTCACCACCCGGTCATTCAGCTTCCATTGTGCCGGGTAGATATTGCCGAGCCAGTCGAGGGGCTCGGCCGCGGGCAAAGGCCCCGCTGCTTCGTCAAAGCATTGTTTTATAAATTTCTTTTGTTCTTCGCCCACAGCCGCGGCTTCTGCCGAAATAAAGAGCGGGGTACCGCTTTGTGCCAGCAGCTGCATCCACTGTTTGTTTTTCTTCCAAGGCACCTGCGTGGTCAGCCCCACGCAATCGCCGTCTGCCTCGTAGAAGCTCCTGTGCTGCACTAACCGGAAGCCCAGGGTGTTCACGCCCATTCTTTTGGTACGGTCCCATTCTTTCCCGCTGGTGTCGTCACCGATGCGGTAAATTTCGAACAGGCCGGCAGAAAGGTGGCTCACCGTATTGCAGCCCATCAGGTAGCTGCCTTCTGCTGCCGCCCGCATGGCTTTATACATGTTCAGGATGATCTCCGCATTGGTTTGGGTGCGGTCATTAAAATGCCAGCCGGGGAAGGTCAGGGTTTCGCCCATGTCCATCCCGTATTTTCCGAACAGCTCAAAGGTGGTGTAATCGTGTTTTATCAGCTCAAAGCCCCATTGGCCGTAGAGCCGGAAGAGTTCCTGAATATCGTGGAGATTTTCATCGATGGTGGGATCCAGCACCTCCCCGTGCTTTTCCACGAAGCGGTTCGAACGGGTGCCCGGCCGGGCCAGCAGCGGGCGCGTCCATAAGCCGGCCCGCATCCCCAGGCCCTGAATCCGGCTGACCAGCCCGGGCATGTCCGGGAATTTGCGGTTGGTTTGGCTGTAGTCGGTTCCCTCTGACCAGCCGTCATCGATCACTGAAAACGGGCGGTTAGCGGTATTCGCAGCCAATGGGGCCAGCAGGGCCGTATGCTCCAGGATCAGCTCCGCAGAGTTTTTACCGTAGGCAAAGTACCAGTCATTGATACCGTAAACGGGCTGCTTCACTTTCAGCGGCCGCTCGCACATCTGCCGGCAGAAACGGCTCACCGTAGCAAAAACATTTTCATTGTCCCGGTTCCGGGTAGTGACCACCTCGGCTGCATGGAGTGTTCTCTTCCCCAGCAGCACCCCGTTACCGCCGTTGCGGGTATCGAGGTTAAGTTCCAGTTTATTTTGCGCTGCGCGCCAGTAACAAAACGTATTGCATCCGGTCTTCACCCCGAAACATACGGTGCCCTCTGCACTGTGCTCCACACAATACCAGGGCATTTTACGGGCGGCATTCAGGCGCTGAAAGCTTACGTCGGCGTAAGTTCTTTCCCAGGCATCGCCCAGCACCTTCACCTCCTTCGGAGCGGCAAAGGCCCAGGAAAGCTGCACTTCTTTCAGGGGCAGCGTGGGCGAAGTAACCCGCACCGCCAGGCTGTTCCCGCTTTTCTTCAGGGTCACTTCCACATCCCTGTAGACCCAGGCCGCTTTGCCGGAGGAGTGTAAGGGCACATAGCCCTGGTCTGTGAGGATACTGACGGCATCGGGCAACTGAATGACATGCACCTCCTTTGCCCAAAGGCTGTCTGATACCAACAGGGAGGCCATAGTGGCTCCCGTCAACTTTATAAAGTTTCTACGTTCCATTTGAAATAATTTACAGGTGATTTCCCCTTTCAGGGTTTTTTCGATTTAAACCAGGAAGCCGGCACCGGCCGCGGCGCACTCCCCCCGAAACTGTATTTAAGATCCAGCGCATAACCGCCGCCATAATCCATAAAGTCCAGTGAAAAGGGATGGAGCCCTTTTTGCAGGCCGGCCTGCCCTCCTTTGGTCTTGTCGGGGTGCAGGCCGTCATTGTCAATGATTTTCTGCCCGCCGATGTACAATACCCCGCCATCGTTACAGGTCAGGTAAAAGGTATAAATGCCGGTATCAGGCACCTGCAGGTAACCGCTGAACTTCAGGCCGAATGCCGGCGCTTTCAGGGTAGAAGGTACGCCGATGGCAGAGGTTTTGAAGGTGCTGTCGGCCGGGGTTTTGATTTCGGTGGTCAGCTTGAAGTACCCTTTATGGGAGGTGGCCTGAAGCCCCTCTTCCAGGTCTGAGGGCTCCTGCTGTTTTGCAAGCTGCTGTTCGATAAAATTCAGGGTATATACATCGCCTCTTCTCCCGGCCGGGGTAAACAGCGCCAGCTTCATCACCGTGGCCCGTTCCAGGATCACGGGTTCCTTCATCCGGGGCGAAGCCGCCACCGGAAGGCTTCCGTCAAGGGTATAGCGTACCTGGAAACGCGGGTGCGGCGAAGCTGTAAAAAACGGGGTTTTGCCCAGCAGCGCATAGTTATCCACCAGGTCTGTCAGATCGGGCAGCCGGTAATTCATTTTCAGCCGTTCCCAGCGCTCATAGTGTGTATTTATTCTTTGGAGGTAGGATTCGTAGCGGTATACCTGGCTCCAGCCCACCTCCGCCAGGGCGGTCATGCGCGGCATCACCATGTAATCCACCCGTTTTTCGGAGGGGATCATCTCTGTCCAGACATTCGCCTGAACGCCCAGTATACGCTTTTCAGAAGCCTCGCTCAGGCGATACATCGCCCGATCCAGCGGCCGGTAGTGATACACCGAAGGCAGGGTAAGTGCATCCGGAATGGCATCAAAGTACAGCGGCCCGCTCGGTGACATGATCACCTCGTGCCCTGCGGAGGTGGCATGCGAGGGCATTTCCGGCACCCAGCCGCGCCAGTACATGACCCGCGCCGAAGAATCAATTCCGCCTTCCGCGATCTCATCCCAGCCCAGCATAATTTTGCCTTTTGACCGGAAGAAATTCAGCATATAATCGTTAAAATAGCGCTGCACCTGCTCTACCCGGGTATAGCCTTTTTCTTTCATGAACGCCTGCACCAAAGCAGATTCCTGCCAGGTTTTTTTGTTCACTTCATCGCCGCCGATATGAATGTATTTTGAAGGAAACAGGTCAGCGATCTCTGAAAAAACATCCCGGGCAAAGGCCAGCACCTCCTCCTTGCAGGGACAGATGGGGTTGGAGAAAACACCGATCACACTGCCGATCTCATTATCGCAGGTAAGTCCGGGATATATTTTCGTAGCCGCCATCATGTGGCCCGGCATGTCAATTTCCGGGATGACCTCGATGTGCCGCTCTGCCGCATAACGAATGAAGGCCCGCATTTCTTCCTGGCTGTAAAAACCGCCGTAAAGGGTCTGCCCGTCTTTCTGAACAATATGCTGCGGATCCGGCCGGAAATCATCGTTGCCCGTTTCTTCTGCCGTACGGATGCAGTCCAGGTCATGGTTATTGAACGTTCGCCAGGCGCCTTCGGCGGTAAGCCGCGGATATTTTTTGATTTCTATCCGCCAGCCCTGGTCGTCGGTTAGGTGCAGGTGCAGCTTGTTCAGTTTGTACATGGCCATGCGGTCAGTAAACTTTTTCAGATAATCGATGGAAAAGAAGTGGCGCGACACGTCGAGCATCATTCCCCGCCAGGCAAAAGCCGGTGCGTCAGTGATCTGCATCCCCGGAACCGCATAAGTTGCGCCCTGAGGGGCGGCCGGCAGAATCTGGCGGAGGGTTTCTATGGCATAAAAAAGACCGGCCCCGTCTCTGGCGCTCAGCGTGATCCGGTGCTTATGGATGTCGAGGCGGTAAGATTCCGCCTTTTCAAGGTGCTCATCATACTGCAAAACAAGGGCATTGTGTCCGCTGTGAGCTGGTTTCTCCGGCAGCCTTGCACCCAGGTATTCGCTGAGCATCTCCTGCAGATGGGCAGCCTCTGACGCAAAGCGCCTTTCCGGGCTGACCAGTACCGTAGCGGAGCTGAGCACGAAGCTGTCGGGGCGCACAGTTACTTCAGCGGGGTAAGGGATAACGTTAAAACCGGATTGTGCCCGCGCGGAAAAGGGCCGTAACAGCAGGAAAAGGCTCCCTGCTGCCAGTGAAAGTATAAAATATAAGCGCTTACTGACGTAGACGGGTTTCATTATTTAAAAGTTTTATTTCAATGTTTATTTTTACCTGGGTATTGGCATCGGTGGTGCAGTCGAAACCCAACGTGTGCTGCCCGCTGCCGAGGCCGGGCAGGCTTTTGCCTGTATCTGCTTTACGGATCAGCCGCCCCTTCCTGTCGTAAAGGCTAAACTGCTTTTCGGTGCCGCTCATCGTCAGTGTCTGGCCGGCCTCCAGCCTTACGGGAAGTTCCAGCCGGTAGGCGTTGTCCAGTTCAATTACCGGGTTAGTGATGGTTCCTTCGTCGCCGGAAGCATGGATCACCACCAGCGGGACCTGGTGCGACTGCCGGTTTTCAAAATCCATATACTGTGCCGTAGGCTGGCCGGGCTGGAGCACACGGGCCTCATACGCCAGGGCATATTTTTCAAACTGCTGCAGGTAGAGGCTTCCCTCCTTTTCCACCAGGCGGGCGTCATGCCGGGGATCTTTCAGCCATTTCCGCAGATCCGCATCAAAAAGGCCCTGCCGCTGCGCTGCCGTCCACAGGTTGATCCGGCGGATGATCTCCTCCATTTGCGGGTTATCCAGTGCCTCCTTACGCAGCACCAGTGCATAGCCCGCATCAAAACCTGCCGCGCGGGCCAGCATCCAGTCGATATCGTCAGGGGCGGTCTGCGCGGTGATCAGGAACCAGCCCAGCATATTGGGCATGTAATTATTCTCATGAACGGGCTGATAGGCCAGGCGCACGTCGGTCTGGCTTTCGCGGAAACTTCCGTACCAGGGTTCTCCCCAGTTCAGGTAGTGATTAAAATGCCGGAAGTAGTGGTTGTCGCGGCTCGAACCCATCACCACCGGGTGATCGGCCCCGCGAAAGACCTGCTCGGCAAAGGTATTAAATGACAGATCGCCCATACCGGTGGCGTAGGTACCTTCATGGCCGTCAAAGTCCATCTGATCGGCCCCGGTTTCATTGATAAAAGCCACCAGGTTAGCGGCCACTTCCTGCTGCATCTCCCAGCCGGGGAAAAACACTTTGTAGGGATGATCGATCAGCCGTACTACCTCTTCACCGGCCTTGTGCACCGAAGCCGCCGTACCGAAGGCTCCCCGGGCACAACCCGTCAGCCGGTAAGGCGGCTCCCCGCTTACTTCCCGGAAACGGATGATCTCATCGCCTATCCGCACGCTGTTCAGGTCACTGCGTAGCCTGAAATACAGGTCGGCATTGACCGGGATCTCTGTGGCCTCCGCCGGGAGGTCAGCCTCCAGCAGGGCGCTGCCGGCTGCCGCCAGGCGGTGATCCGGCCGGGGGCTGACATAGGGGTCGTTGGTGGTGATAAAGGTGGTAAGGGTATGAAAACCCAGCCGTAAACCCCGTGCGTGCGCTTTATCCACACAGGCCCTGAAGCCTTTCCGCCCGTTAGGAAAATAAGCTTTCTTCATTTCAAAATGCCCCCAGGTATCGAAGGGGTCTTCATGATACACCCCGGCCATGCCCATTTTTTCAGCATAATCAAGAAATGTATCTATATTTTCCTCGGTAAAAGTAGTGATAAGATAAGGTCTGCCGCTTTCCGCTGAAGTTTTGATCCACTCGCCTTTCCATTGGGCGTAAGGAAGTTTTTCCTGCACAATGATCTCCCTGATCACGGCCGGCACCCGGCCGGGCACACAGCCGAAAAGGGCCACCGAAGAGCCTTCGGGCTCACCACCGGCAATGGCCTTCACCGGTACCTCCGGCCAGCGATCCCATACTTTGATTTTGCGATCCACACTCCGGTTTACGGTAAATGCCTGCAGCGACGAGCCGAAGGGCCGGCTCATGGCGGTAGTGCCCCTTTCAAAAATGGCGCCCTCTTCATTGACCAGCTCGCCGCCCGTGGTTTTCAGGTTTAGTCCCTGCAGGCCGATCGCAAAATCAGCGGATCTGACCACCCCGGCCGTTCCGCCGATGGTATCCGAAATAATGGTATGGAATGCTCCCCATTTGACGGCCTCCGCCTCTTTACTGACGGCCTCCAGCGTAAATACGAGGTAAGACGGTTGCGTCCGGATTTTTACACGGGCGCCGGCACCGCCTTTGAATGAAAGCTGCACATGGTCACGTGAGAAGGTGGCCGTCTCGGGCAGCAGGGTCTCCCCCTGTATCACCAGCCGCAGAAGAGTGCCCGGCTCCCCGTCCGGCACATGGTTTTTCCCGCCGCCACTGAGCGATGTCACCTGCCCTTTGCCGTTAATGCTGACCTGCATATCGGCCGTGCGGTATTCCTGCGCCAGCGCCGGCAGGAGGCCGGCAAGAAAGAAGAAAAAAATTGTTAGTCTCATGTCTGTAAATTTTTAGCTGTTATAAATCAGGTGTTAGCAATTAGCTACGGAGCGGGCCGAGGCGTTTAACTTCTAACAGCTAATATCTGACTTCTCCTTAAAATTCATAGCATCACGGCGCTTTTTCCAGCCCCTCCCACTTCACCACCCAGGAGCCGTCTTTCGGAAAGCCGGGTTCTGCGCGCCCGCCATCTCCTTCCCAGCCGGCGGTCATGAAGGCCACAGCATAGAGCAGCCCGCCGTTAGCCGGGAAATAGGGATAGGGATTCCCTCCTCCTACAAAAGCGTGGCTGTCATAGCTGTTTTTAGGAGAGCTGTGCAAAAGCAGGTTTACTGCATCTTCGCTTTTTCCCAGCCGGGCGGCGGCCATGGCGGCCATGGGGAAATCCCAGCCCCAGCCGGTATCCCATTTCCAGCATTCCGTTACTTTTTCAAAGGTAGCACGCATCACTTCCGGATCCACCCCATCGCCGGGCAGCAAACCGTAGATTCCTAAAAGCGCAGGGTGTTCAAAGTTTAGTTTTGTCCACATGCTGTCTGCGTTTTCCCATTGTTCGTAAAGTCCGTTCTTTACCGGCACAGGCGCCAGCTGCTGGTATACTTTGTTCCACAACGGATTTTCAGGGAGCCCGGCTTTTGCCCTTAGTTCCTGAGCTGTACGCAATCCGTATCGCCAGTACACCAGCTCAAAAGCCGGGTTGCGGTCTTTGTAGTAGTCATTATTCTCCGAAACGAAGGAGACGGGCCCTTTCAAAACATACCTGTCGGCCAGGGAATCAAAGGAGGCATAGGATGCCAGGAAATCGGCCGAAGCCTCCACTACCGGCAACCATTTTTCCAGCGTGGCCGCCGAGGGATGCGCCCGGTAATCCAGTGCGGCAAAGAAGATGGGATGCGGCTGCTGCCACACCAGGAAGGCGTGAATGGGGTGCGGCCATTCGCGGCCGTCGGGCCCGGTACATTTCGGGAAGCGCGCACCGGCATATCCCTGCTCAGACGCCCGGCTTAGGGCCCCGGGAAGATGGTCCCGGTATACCAGAAGACTGGTGTTGAGCAGGGGCCAGCGGTTCCAAAGGGCATAATGCGCCATATGCCAAATGATCATTTCATAGTGAAACCGGCCATACCAGCTGTTACTGACCAGCCCTGTTTCCTGTGGCGGATGATCGCCCGACGCGTTTATTTTCATGGCAAATTGAGAAAGTACGATCCGTCTTTCCAGTTCTCTCCACCGGGGATCCCGGCTGCCGGAAAGGTCGATAAACCCGCCGCTGTTCCAGAATTCCGGCCAGTAGGACCGGGAACGTCGCAATACATCCCCGAAAGCGAGGTTTTTTTCGCCGGGTGAGGCATTATGTGAATCAAATGCCACTACCAGCTCGAGGCGGTTTCCGTTTAATGCGCTCAGCCTGAAACGGTGTTCTGCCTCTTTCACCAGCTGAAAAGCCCTGTTTGTATTTACTGTAACCCGGTAGCGGGTACTGTCCATGCCCCGGTCAAACACCAGCTTTTCCGGAAAGGTTTTCAGTGTGGTGGTATGATGCTGCGGTTTATGGTAGTCGGAACCGCTGCTGAACACCCCCTGCCCTGCATAAGGGAAATCCATAAACACGCCCAGGCGGTTCGCGGCCAGCAGCGGCGACTCAATTTTAAAAGCCACTGCGTCTTCCCGGGGATCGCCCACCGTGGTTACTTTCACCGGCTGGCCTTCCAGCGTAAACGTGCTGACGGCCACAGCGCTCCAGAGGTCAAAGTGCTGACGGGTATTTTGCAGGTCGGCAGCCCCTGCCGCCGAACCGTCTGCTTTTTTCAGCCATAAGCCTATCCTGCCGAGATTAAAGCGGTGCGGGTTAGCCGCCAGCCACTGCGAGAGGGCAGGCTGCTTCGGGTCAGGCAGGTCAAAAGGAACCATCCTTCCGTCTACCTCCACCTGCGGCCGGGTGTAGTCTGCGGCCGTAAGACCGGCGGGGGGCGGGCTGCTGTGCCAGCTCCAGTCTGACATCGTACTGAACCGGTCATGGAGGGTTTGCATCCCGGTTACATCAAAACCATAGGCAAAATGGCCGTTTCCTACCTGCGTGGGGCCCTGCTCACTGAGGTCAGACAGGTGGAGGGTATGGCGCTGAACTACTTCTTTCCTGTTAATACTTCCGGTGGGGAGCTGCTGGCCGTATCCCCCGATACCGGCCAGCAATCCACCTAACGAAACCATAGCTATTTTTCTAATCATCTCATTCCATGACCGTAACCTTACCCGGAAAACCGGCGTCACCGTCTTATCGTTTCAGTATCCGGGGTTTTGAGTCAGTGCGCCTTTACTTTTATCAATTTCCGCCCGGGGTATGGGCATCAGGTAATTGGCCTCGCTGAAAAGCCGGTTAGCTAAGGGCGTGATCGCATACGTTTTGGCCGTACCGTTTTTCCGGATATCCATACTCAGCAAAGGGCCGTTTTCGGTCTCAAGCGCGATTTTCCACCTTCTGACATCAAAGAAACGCTGGCCTTCGAAAGCAAATTCCACCCTGCGTTCATTCTGAAGCCGCTTTTTCAGTGCCGCACCCGATTCTGTTACCGGTGGCATTTCCACCCCGGGCCGGGCCCGTACCTTATTGATATATTCCCTTGCCGCAGCCTCATCGCCCAGCTCCAGTTTTGCTTCCGCATAGTTCAACAGTATTTCCGCATAGCGAAAGAAAATCCACGGATTAACAGGCCTGACGGTAGAACCCGAAGGGGGAATATTTTCATTCATGAACTTCTTCAGGTAATAGGATGTAAGCGAGGCGTTCCAGCCGGCCGTGGTGCTTTCCGGCGAGTCTTTCCCGCCCTCAAAGGTCTCGGTTTCCCGGCCGGCCCATACGGCGCCGTCGTGCAGTATGGAGGCCGAAAATCGCGGGTCACGCCCGGTGTAGGGGTTATTCGGATCATACCCCGACGCCCCGTTTACCGTCAGCGAACCGTCGCCGCCCGTCGCGTACGGGAGCAGCCCGGTGGCTTTCATTTCGTATGCATTCACCAGGTTTTGGGTAGGGTTATTGGCGCCGAAACCGTCTGACCCGTTTCGCCCCTGCCACTGGTTAAAACTGGTGGTATTGGCCTGCGTAAAATAACGGGCAAATATGATTTCGGAATTATGGCCCAGGAAGGTGCCGGCGTAATCGGCATTCAGGGTGAACCCGGCATTCAGCAGGGCTTCAGCGGCGTCGGCGGCAGCCTGCCATTTGGCGGCCTGGTGCGAGGGATTGTTCAGTTCACTGGCCGCGTATAGCAGCACCCGGCTTTTCAACGCTTTACAACCGTTCGCCGAAGCGCGGCCCAGCTGAGCGGAAGGCTGATTGGCCGGTAGCAGCGCCGCCGCCTTGTCGAGTTCGCCCACCACAAAATTCACTCCGTCTTCATAGGAAGCGCGGTTTACACTGAAATCCCCGTTCAGTTCAAACACCTCCGTGATAAGCGGAACTCCGCCATAACGCCAGAGGAGATTGGCATAGATGTAGGCTCTCAGAAAACCCATTTCCCCCTTGACCTGGTTTTTAAATGCCTCGTCACCGGGGGCTGCATCTATCTTTTCAAAAAAGATATTGATGTTCCGGATATAGGAATAGGCGAAATTAAAGTAATTGATCTTATTGGAAACCCCAGACACGTTATCTGCCGTAAGCTCGCCGTTCTGTGCAATCCGCATATTGGCCCAGTTATGGATATTATAGGTTTCATCGCCGGCCGCCGACATGAGGTCCTGCTGAAACTCATGCAGCAGGCAGCTGTAGGTACCGTTTACATACAATTGGATCAATGAGGGATCACTCCATACGTTGGCTTCCGAAAGCCTGTCGAGGGGGGCCAGTTCCAGCGAGTTACAGGAAAATACCGTAAAGGCTGAGAATATAAAATACCGTAGTCGTTTCATTACTGATAATTTAGAAGGTTAAGGATACTCCAAGGTTGATAATACGCTGAGGCGGGTAGTACCAGTAATCGGTAGTTTCCGGATCAAAGCCCAGCTCTTTCATGTGATCGGCCAGGGTGAGCAGGTTACTGCCGCTCACAAACAGCCGGAGTTTTTCCACGCCTGCCTTTTTCACCAGCGATTCAGGTATACTGTAGCCCAGCTGCAGATTCCGGAGTTTAAGAAAGGCCGCATTGAACAGCCACTGCGTGGAACCGGAGGTGTTGTTGTTGAATACATCATAGGAAGCCCTGGGCTGAGAGGCATCGGTGTTCTCGGGCGTCCACCGGTCATCGGCGCGCCAGGCCAGGAAGTTTCCGAGCGAATAACTCATCACCGGGAAATAATCACCGAAGTAGGCTTTGGCATTGGCCTGCCCCTGCAGCAGGAAAGAAAGATCAAACCCAGCGTACTGAAAGGACGCGGAAAGGCCGTAGGTGATTTCCGGCGTAGCGGTCTGGTTCACCCGGATGCGGTCAAGCGAATTCAGCTCGCCGTCACCGTTCACGTCTTCGTACTTCAGGTCACCGGGGCGGGCATTGATGAAATGCGGGTAGGAATCCACATCGGACTGGTCTCTGAACACCCCGATAGCCTTGTAGTAGAGGCCGGCACCCATGGGGCGGCCGGTGGCATACTGGTACGGCTCGGCGGCCGGCTGCTCATCGCTGAAGATCACTTTGTTTCGCACAAATGCGAAGTTCCCGGAGATGTTGTACCGCAATTTACCGCTCCGGCCGGCATGCGACAGCACCAGCTCCACTCCCTTATTGTCTACAATACCAATGTTTTCATCGGGGAGCGCCAGGCCGGTATAGCCGGGGATAACAGCAGATCTGCGCGTCAGGATATCCGAACGCCGGGTTTTGAAGAGATCGAGGTTCACACCCAGTTTTCCGTTCCACAAATCGGCATCGAGGCCCAGGTTGGTGGTTTTGGCCGTTTCCCAGGTAATGTTCGGATTTGGCGCACCTGACTGCACCAGGCCGTTCACGTCGTTATTGCCAATGACGTAGTTGTTCCCGTAGCTGTACGTTTGCAGGTACTGGAAGGCATTGATCAGGTCATTGCCCATCAGGCCGTAAGAAGCCCGCAGTTTGAGGAAGCTGATCACCGGGTTATTTTTCAGGAAGTTTTCTTCCGAAATCACGTAACCTACCGAACCTCCGGGGAAGTTACCCCAGCGGTGATCTGCTGCGAAGTTAGGCGAGCCGTCTCTGCGGAACGTAAATTCGGCCAGGTATTTTTCACGATAGTTATACGATACCCTGGCGAAGTAATTTTTCCGGGTGCTCATCGATTCCGAACCGTTATTGGCCTGTTTGGTTTTGTCGGTACTTCCGGCGAAGATCTGCGGAAGGGCGGTGGAAACATAGTCGGTGCGGGAGGCCATGAGGTAGTTGCCGTTATTGTTCTGCTGTTCATATCCGCCCATTGCACTCAGGGTATGATCGCCGAAGGTCCGGTCATAATTCACACGGGTGGTGAGGTATAAGCGGGAGGCAAATTCCGACTGATCGGTAAGCCCGGGGCTATTGGCACCCCGGCCCGAACGCCCCCTGGTGTATTCTCCGGTAACGGCATCCTTATAGTACACATAGGTAGGCAATTGCCAGGCTTTGGAAAAGGAACTGGTGGGGTCATAGTTAGCGCTCCCGTACAGCGAGAGCCCTTCCACCTGCGGAATCTTCAGGGTACCGAAAAGAGAGGTCTGCAGAATACTGGTGCGGGAAGTCCTGTACCCCGAGGCATCCCCCACCCAGTTAATGAGGTTGTCATTATCGCGGTTCGGCGTGAGGTTATCCGTTCCCGGCCAGTAAGGCACCCAGTTCGGCTGGTACAAAAATATATGGCTGTTCAGCTCATTAGCGCTTTGGTAGGGGTGGTGGCTGTTATCAAAACGGGCCGCCAGGTTCATTCCCATCTGCAGGTTATCCGTCACCCGGACATCCACATTGGAGCGGATATTGTATTGCTTCAGCGAGGTGGATCCGAAGCGGTATTGCCCTGACTGGCCCACTTCCCCGAAAGAAAGATAATATTGGGTTCTTTCTGTTCCGCCCGATACCGAGATGTCGGAGCGGTGCTGGGGTGTCTGATCTTTTACTATAAAATCATACCAGTCAAAGTTGGCATAGCCGGGCTCGGTTCCGGCCTTAAACTTCATGAGCTCTTCCTGCGAATACCGCGCCGGCCGGCCTTCTCCCTGTTCAATTTCATTAAACACGCTGAAGAAGGTATGGGAATCGGCCATAAGCGGGTTGCGGGTGGCAGTAGTAAAGCCCTGGTTGTACGAAAAATTAACGGTGGGCGGCCGGTTAGCGGTTCCGCGTTTGGTGGTCACCAGGATAACGCCGTTCGCGGCCCTCGCCCCGTAAATGGCAGCAGAGGCATCTTTGAGCACTGAAATATTCTCGATATCATTCGGGTTCAGCTGACCCAGGCCCGAGCGCTCCACGCCGTCAATGATGATCAGCGGCGAGCTGTTGCCTGTGGTGCTGCGGCCCCGGATCAGGATATTGGGTGCGTCGCGGCCGGGTTCACCCGAGCGGTTATTGATGATCACACCGGGCAGCTGCCCTGCGAGGGAGTTCGCAATATTGACATTCGGGCTCTTCACCACTTCCCCGCCCTTCAGGCTGGTCACCGCACCGGTGAGGGTCACTTTTTTCTGTGTGCCGTAACCCACTACCACCACCTCGCTTAAACTGCCGGTGGCCGGGTTAAGTACCACATCGATAACAGCAGCCTTGCCGACAGTTATGGTTTGGGCCTCATATCCCACCATGGTGAAGATCAGCTGCCCGCCCTCACCGGAAGTAACGATCTGATACGTACCGTCATTCGCTGTCATTGCGCCGGTGATCACCTCCCCTTTTTCCGTTTTTAAGGTAACGGTAACACCGGGCATGGGCACACCGGTTTCATCCGTCACTTTACCCCTGATAGTCAGCTCATTGCTATCGTTCAGATACATATGACGGGTAGGGTTCCCTGCCGCCAGCCCGTGTGCGTCGGCATCCGGGCAATTCAGCAGCCCTCCCATGAGTACCATGAAGGAGCCTGCCAACATTCGATTTCTAAGGCCTGTTTCTTTTCTCATAGCTGGTTAGTTTTGGCAGTCTCCGTACCTTGTTTTGTAATTGTTTTTTTCATTTTGGAATAGGTTAGCGGTACTTCCCTCAAAGGTTGAAGCGGGAAATACCTGATTTACAGCGGCAAAGTTATTTTCACTAAAGAGGGCTGACAATAGCCAAAACAGGCCATTTTAAGGTCGGCGTAACGGCGTAACCCTGTGAAAATGAGGTAACCGGCGGCAGGCAGTGTATGCCGCCGGGCAGAAAAAAACATTACTTTCGGAATGAGTTCACAGGCTGCGGAAGGCAGCATGCCGGCCGGAGAACAAAACAGCAGGATCAGGAGGTTATCGGGTCTAAACGATATTGTTTTTCAAGGCGGTGGCTACCGCTTCGGAAACGCTGTGCACATGGAGCTTTTCGTAGATCTTTTTGATATGATTGTTCACCGTATTGATGGAGATGAATAACTCTGCCGCAATCATTTTATGGCTGTAGCCGTTCACCAGGAGTGTCAGCAGCTCGGTTTCTCTTTTCGAGAGGTTAAAAAGGGCTTTGTTGGAACCGTCTGATGTTTTGTGGAAGTGTGTTAGAACCCGCCGGGCCACCGAGGGGGTCATGGGAGCGCCGCCGTTTACTACCTCCAGTATCCCTTCCAGCAATTTTTCATTGGTGGCACTTTTCAGGATATAACCGTGTGCGCCGGCCAGCAGGCAGTTAAAGATCTTTTCATCGTCTTCAAAAATGGTCTGCATGATAATACAAACTTCCGGGTAATGCGCCTGCAGCAGTTTTACCCCCTCAATGCCGTCTTTACCGGGCATATTGATATCCATCAGCACCACATCGGGCACATTATCTTTCAGGTTTTCAACCAGGCGGTTACAGTTTTCAAAATCGCTGATGCACACCATATCCCCGCGAAGGCTGAGCATAAGTTTGAGCGCCTCACGCCGGTGGTGGTGATCATCAAAGATGGAAATCCTTATCATAGCCTGTTCTTTAGCAATGCTGCGTCACATCCGGGAGCAAAATAAATGATAAAAATAATACAAAAGAATAGCCCGTTCAGGCCATTTCAGCTGATTTTGAAAGTCAGCGCCACTTCTGTCCCCTGCCCTTCTGCCGAATCCACCCGCAAACGGCCCTTTAAATGCCCTGCCCTTTGCTCCATGTTGTACAATCCGTTCCCGCTGCTGACCCGGTCTCTGTCGAAACCCCTGCCGTCATCCCTCACGGTGAGGGTCATTTCGTCTGAGCGCAGGGTTAAGGAGATCCATACCTGCTCACCGCCGGCATACTTGAGCACGTTATTCAGGGTCTCTTTAAAGATCAGGAAGAAATCTCTTCGCTTCTCCATGCCCAGCACCAGCGTATTCAGGCTTTCCTCCACCTGAAAATGCACCCTATACCCCTTCGGCTCCAGCAGCTGTGTGGCATACTCCCGCATCCGGCTGATGATCCGGTCAAAGGTGTCGTTCCGGGTATTGATATCCCATACTATATCCTTCATTGACTCCATGATCTCGCCGGAAAATGCCGTGATTTTATCCAGGAGGGGGCGGTTATCAAAACCTGTTTTACCCGATTGCTCCTGCATGATCTTCGAGTAGATCGAAATGGTGCTGATGGTTGAGCCTATTTCATCGTGCAGGTCTCTGGCAATGCGGTTTCTTAACTTTTCCATGCGGCGCAGCTGCTGTACCCTGAACCGGTACAGACCGTAGAAGGCCAGAAATACGGAAAGGCTGACCAGGGCATAAAACCACCAGCTGAGATACCAGGGGGTCAGAATGTACACTACCACCGACCTGCTTTCCTCTCCCCAGGAATTACTGTCATAGCTGCCCTGCACAAGGAAAGTGTAGGTTCCCGGTGCCAGGTTCGTATAGGTAGCTTCGCGGAGGGTACCGGCATACACCCACTCTTTGTCAAATCCTTCCATTTTGTAGCGATAGCGGATGCTTCCCTGCCGCCGGTAATCGGTGCCGGCAAACTGGAAGGTGATCATATTCTGTTCATAACGAAGCCGGATCTCCGAAGTATAACTGATGTCGGCCTTCAGCGGACCTTCCGGATCCCGCACATCCACTTTCCGGTTAAAAAGCCGGAAATCTGTAAAGACCACCGAAGGCGGATCAAGCGGTCGCAATTCGTCGGGGTCAAAATAATTAATGCCGTTCATACCGCCGAAAACCAGGAGTCCCTCGCTCGTTTTACAATAGGAATACCGGTTAAATTCATTGCTTTGCAGGCCGTCGGCCTCGTCGTAATTCCGGAAGAAGCCCGTTTGCGGGTTGAAGGCAGCAAGCCCTTTGTTCGTACTCAGCCATAAATTCCCGTCATCGCCGGGAAGTATGCCATACACTACGTTATTGGCCAGGCCCTGCCGGGTGCTGTACCGGGTGAACTCGCCCGTAGCTTTATCCAGCCGGTTCAGGCCGCCGCCTTTGGTACCCACCCACAAAAAGCGATCGGGTCGGGCAATATCGTTGCAGATACTGAAAACAAAGTCGTTACTTAATGAATGCGGTACCTGCGACTGAAGACGGTAGGCGGCCTCCATGGTCATGGTCTGCCTGTTAAACCGCACCAGGCCTCTTTTCGTGGCCAGCCAGAGAAGGTTGCCGTCTTCATAAATATCCTGCACAAAATCGCTGTCCACATCGTTTGCATCCACCGGCAGGTCAACGGCATGTAAGCCGGCAGGCGGGTTAAACTTCATCCACTGCTGTTTCAGGTCAAACCAGATATTCCCGGCTTTATCGGCGTAAACAAAGGAAGTTCCGCCCGTATTTTTATCGGGAACAATGTGAAAAACATTTTCCGCCCGGAGATCATTGGTAAACCGGTAAAGTTTTCGCCCGTCCGGCACCCAGATGTTCCCCTCCCTGTCACGCGTAAAACGGAGAATATTATGATGGAGAAACTTTTTCCGCAGGCGGATCAGGAAGGCATCAGACACATCCGCTGCCGGCCTGCCTTTCTGAATGGCAATTTGCTGAAAATTATTGGTCATAATCACTCCCGGCCTGATTTCGGCCAGGCGGTATTGGCGGGTTCCCGGAAAAATATGGTGAAACCGCTCCACTTCAGGGTCATACTTCAGCAGTCCATACCCACCGGTTCCTATCCATAAAACCCCTTTCCTGTCGCTAAAAAGGCAGGTAGTGGTCTTCAACGCTTCATTTTGGAGGGAGTCGGCCGATATATAGACCGCCTGCTCTCCCGATGCCGGGTCAATATGCCGTAACCGGGCGTTTTCACTCACCCAGATCCCCCCTTTCTGCGCTGTGGTCCACACGTGTCCCGGAACTTCGGGTGTAAACCGGTGGAGGGTCTGCGACACGGAAAAGTCATGATCGCGGTAGCGGATGATCCGGTCACTGTTAATCAGCAGGCTCCGGCTGTGCACATCTTCCAGGATACCCGAAATAAAGTTTGAATTCAGCACCGGGAAACTGCCTTTCTTCTCAAAGGAATATGCGGTCTGATCTTTCTTTTTCAGCTCATAGATGTTACGGTCAGTTACAAAAAAGTTCCGCCCCCGGCTGTCTGAATAGATGCTGCCCTTGACTATGTTATTGAAGGTTTTCTCTTCCACACGGTCATCGGATTTGAGGGGAGTGAACCTCAGGCGGTACCTGTCCGCGAAACTCTCCCCGTTTTCCGCCGGTAAAATCTCCATACGAACGATCCCCGCTTCGGTGGTGATCCACAAAGCCCCTTCGTGATCTTCGCTGATGAACGAAACATGGTTGGAGATCAGGCCGTTTTCCTGGCGGATATGATAAAAGCGGTTGGTCCGGCGGTCAAAGTAATCCAGGCCGTTATTCCGGGTGCCTATCCACAGGCGCTGCCGGGAATCTTCAAAAACGTAGGTCAGGTCATCACTTCCCACAGAGTACGGATCATCGGCATCGTGGTGATACACCACAAAGCTGTAGCCGTCGTATTTGTTGAGGCCGTCACCGGTGGTAAACCACATCAGGCCCCGGCTGTCCTGGGTGATGAAGCTGATAAATCCCTGGGATAATCCTTCGTTAATGGTGATAGACGACAGACGGAGAGGGCTTATTAACTGGGCGCTCAGTCGTGTGCCCGCCAGCAAATAAAAAAATACAAAACAGAACGCCCTCATTTGCCTGAAAATTTTCAAGGGAAAAACCCCGTGGAGTCATGTATCCGTAAAGTGTTTACCTTTCCCGAACGGGTATAATGCCGGGGTACATTTCAGATACCTGCCATGTACCCCGGGGTAGCTATCAGCTGTTCACTATCTCTTCTCCGGTCCCGGCCGCTGCGGTATCGTAAACGGCTGGGTTTTCACCAGTCTTTTGGCTTCTTCAATGGCCCGCTCCAGTTGCACATCAATGCCTTTGGAGAAAGCGCCCAGGTCTTCGTCTACAAAAATATCGGGATCTACCCCGTGACCTTCGCGGAACCAGGTACCGTCAAGGTTATACATCCGGAAGCTGGGGGCCGTTACCGAGGC
>JBEBRR010000040.1:0-37114 GCA_040394735.1 Leadbetterella byssophila | reverse complement strand
AATAGCTTACTCATTCATAATATTTCCCTGGGAGAGAACCTCGAAGGTGTACCGGAATTTTGTCGTCAACGGGGGTTTGAAGCTTTCTTTAATGAGCTTCCTCAGGGTTTATTGACGAAAGTGAGACGGAAAGACTACGACCTTGAACGAAATACCGTTGGCCACTCATCCGATTTAATTTCCCTTTAATCCTATTTTTTGAGATACTACATTTGGAATCTGCTTTATTTGTATTTTATTATTCATTCAAAATTTACCTGACAATGAAAAAATTACTGATTGCGCTATTACTTTCCACACCCGTTTTTGCACAGGATATCACCCCGCAGCAGGTACTGGAGAAATACTTTGAGGCTATAGGCGGAAGAACCAATATGGAGAAAGTAAAAGATTTTCATGGCGTCTCATCCACCGAGGTGATGGGCCAGAGCATGGAAAATATCGAGTCCAAAAAGGCGCCCAACTTGTACTCTTCGGTGGTAGACCAAAGCGGTGTGGAGCTGGCGAAAATTGTTTTTGACGGCAAGCAGGCCCAGGTATCGCAGATGGGCAACTCCCAGTTACTGGACGAGAAATCTTCCAAAGCCCTGATGACGCAGGCCCTGATCTTCCCGGAAACACTATATTTTACTGACGATATCGCCCTGACCCTAGGAGGAAATGAGAAACATGATAATGAAGATTGCTATGTAATCTCTATAGCCGGGATTCCAGGTATTACGGCAATGAAAGAATACTACTCGGTAAACTCCGGGCTGAAAGTAAAACAGGTAGTGGAAGGCCCTACCGGCTCTGCCAATGTGCTGTACAAGGATTACAAAAATTTTGAGCCGGGCGTGAAGTTTGCCACTCACCTGGTGCAGGAAACCATGGGCATGACAATTGAGAAGAAGTTCACCTCTATCAAAATCAATTCAGCGATTGCCGATTCTGAATTTAAAATAGACTAAATGGAATATAAATGACCCGCCCTTTGACAGGGCGGGTCATTTGCATCACCTGTGTTCCAACAAATCATCTATCCGCACAAACCCGTATCCTTTCTCCTTTAATTCCCGGATCAGCTGCGGAAGCTGATGATAAAGCTTATCGGTACGTTCGGGGTGGGTGCCGATATGCACCAGCAGGATAAACCCGTTCATCCCTTTCTCTCTTTCCTGCTTCCGGATACTTTCCAGTATCACTTCTGAATTGCGGTAATTCGGCATGGAAGGTGTGGTATAATCTGCGTGCGACAGCGTACCGGAAGTAAAGTTGACCAGTTGCAGGTTTTCTTCCCGCGTCCAGGCAGCGATCGTCTCATTATACCATTCATAAGGAGGCAGGAAATACCGGGCCTTTTCTATTCCTGCCTTCTTCATCGCGCGATAGTTGTTCCGGAGATCGGTCAGAAACGTCTCCTGCGAAATCAGCAGGCTGTCGCGCTTCTCCCATGAGCAGTAAAGCAGGTGCCTGTCGGAATGTGCCCCCAGGTAATGCCCGTCTTTTTTCAGGCCGGCCACCAGAGCCGGGAAGCTCCGGTAAAAGTCACCTGTAAAAAAGAAAGAGGCAGGCGTACCTGCAGTTTTCAATGCCTCGCGAACCGCCTCTCCGCCATCCGCATACTCATGCCCGGTAAACACCAGGGCAATGGCCTTCCGGGCCGTATCGCCGCGCACAATTGCCCCCCTGATCAGGGAATGCTGCCCCGCGGCATTCCGGGAAAACAGACTGATAAACACGAGGAAAACCGTATATCTGAGCATGTTAAACAATATTTAATAACGTTAAATAACCTTAAAGCACTTAAACCCTTCTGCCTTTTCCGATTCTTATTATCAGTTTTTAATTTAAACAATTGAAATTATGAAAAAGAATGCATTGATGATCGTATTAGCCGGTTTAGTTTCTTTCGGAGCATTTGCCCAGGATAAAAAAACAGAGCGGCCCGTAAGAACAGGAGAGCGGCCTACTCCCGAGAAAATTGCAGAAAAGCGTACCGCCTCCATGAAGGAAAAGCTGGAACTCAACGACGACCAATACAAAAAAATGTATGAGATCAACCTCTCCGAAGCCCGGAAGCATCAGGCTTTAGCTGCGGAAAGGCGCGAAAAAATGAAAGCGGAAAGGGTAGAGCTGAAGAAAAAATATGCCGCCGTGCTTACTCCGGAGCAGCTTAAAAAACTGGAAGAACGCAAAGGAGACCGCCACGACTTCAAAAGAAAGCAGGGGGTGAAGCACCCGCGTGAAGGCCGGGGACGCGGGTAACTTTCAAATGAGTGAAAAAATAAAAGTGAAAAATCTAGGTACCACTTAATATACCTAAACTTTTCACTTTTATTTTTTAGCTTTTAACTTACTACAACCGTATTGATTTTCAACCGTTTCCCGTTCAGAAGCTGTACTGTGCTCCGGCTATCCCGGAAATTAAGCACACCCCCCTCTTTTCTTACTTTATCAAGGAGCCCCAGGTCAAAGTCCTGAATCATCCATTCTGCCTGCTGGTGATTACCGGTTTGCAGAATCCCCAGCTCCGGGAACCCCGTATCGGGGGCAGAATACGCCCCGCAGTAACCGTAATTGTAATCTACGGCGGGTGTCCATAATGCCTCTCCCATGGTCTGTGAAACCAGGGTATAGCACTGATTTTCCAAAGCACGGGCGCGGGCCCCTACGTGTACCCGGGTAGCGCCCCGGATGGTTTCCGTACAGCTGGGCACCAGGATAACGCCGGCTCCCGCTCCGGCCAGCTCATGAGCACCTATACCGAACTCTGCATCATAACAGATCTGGATACCGAAATTCCCCCTGGTCGTCCGGAAAAGGGTCAGCTCGGGCTCTCCTGCTGCAATACCCCAGTCCCTGCTTTCAAACGGGGTCATAAAGAGCTTATCCTGGTAGCCGGCCAGGCCGGAAGGCGAAAATACATACGCCCGGTTAATTATTTTCTCTCCCGTCTTTAACGGGTAGCTTGGTGCTACCACTATCATGCCGTATTTCCGGGCCAACCTTTCGTAAAGCTCCAGGAAAGCTTCGTGAAAAACCTGTATGGCCCTGATCTGGGCACAGGCATCCTGCTGCACCTCGCTGCTCAGCAGGCTTACCAGCTCCACAGAGCCGTACTCCGGGAAAACAGCAATATCTATTTCCCTTCCGGCCAGCTCATTGAGCCATCCTTCTACATACGTCTCCCACCCCGAAAGAGAACCGTGATATTTCACCGGGTAGTTGGCAGCAGCTATTCTCATATCGTTTTGAACCAGTATTCCATCGGTTTAGCGGAGGCCTCTTCCTCATCCAGGTCTTTCCACTCAAAATAACTTACCATACCGGCTGATTTTACATACCCCCTGCGGGTCCAGAAACTGTCCAGCGGCTGATAATCTGCAGGGCGCAGCAGATGATTCTCGGGGCGCTTTACCGCACAGAAGCAAACCCTTTCTACGGCAGGGAATAGCGCGGCGTGGGCTTCCCTTTCTTCAAAAAAACGGTTTCCCAGTCCCAAACCTCGATAATCCTTTAAAAGAATGCTCTCCCCGAAATAAAAAACCAGGCGGGTGTCCATTCCCTTTTGCCGGAACGGCTCCCGCACATCGGCTGTTTCATCTTCCAGCAGGATACAGGTGGTAGCTCCTACCATTTTTTCACCCTCAAAAACCGCGAACAGGAAAGAAGTTTCGCTGTTGATATATGTCTTGAGGTATTCTTTTTCGTATGCAGGGTCCCCGTCATAAAGGTAGGGATAATCACGGAAAACCGAGATCCTTAATCCCGCAAGATCATCGGCCACCCCACTGATCTCTTTTCCGCGATAGCTCCTGCAGCTTAAGCTCCTACCAGCGCTTCCCATAGCGGAAGATTATAATAGGTGGTGATGCGCGTGATTTTCCCGTTATTCACTTCGAGAAATGCCGCAGCGGGTAAAATATACTTCTGACCGGTAGCCTCCGGCAGTCCCTCATCTGTGGCCTTGTAAGTTCCGTTAACCACAAATTCAGCAGCAACTCTCTTTCCCGACGGTTCACTGAAGAAAACCATATCTGTCAGGATTTCCTCGTAGCACTTTTCCATATGCTCCTGGAATTTTTCAAAAAGGTCCAGGCCGGTACGGGGCTCGCCCTGGTTGGGCTCGTGTCTTACATTTTCATCCAGAAGGGCTCTCATTCCTTTCCAGTCTCCGTTATTAAAACGGGAATAGTAGGTCTTTACTGTTTCAATTGCTTCCATTGCATACCTGGTTTAATCCGCGAAATTAAGGTTAAAGAAGGAAGATTCCCGGTCCTGGTCTCCTCCTTTTTAAAATTATTACCCTCTTATTGAAAATTAAGATATTTCACCTATCTTTGGCTACCTGAGCACCAATCACATACCAATAGTTCATGGATAATTCAGAGAGAAGGGCTTCCTACTTACTATTGATTGAACCGGAAAAAAAAGTCTCTTTCAGAATTGAAAAACTGAGAGACACCATTCATAGCGAGGTAAATATGGTCGCTAATCCCTTCTTTACCCCCCACATTACCGTTCTTGACTTTCTGCAGTATGAAAGCTATGAGTCGCGGATCGTCCCCCTGCTCAGGAAGTTCATTTCCCAGATCAACCCCTTCACCTTACGTTTAAACGATTTTGGCACATTTGTGCATACTTTTTATATCCAGGTGAAGCCGGCTCCCAGGGAGCTGACCCGGATAACCAGCCGGAAAAATGAGTTGAGAACCATTGCCCGCACTTCCGTAAACACCCCGGGCACCTATCACCTGACCGTCTTTAAGGACTTGTCAGAAGAAATGGGAAAAGCGATGTGGGATAAATGGAAGGAACGCCGTTTCGAAGACCTTTTCCAGGTCAGGGAATTTGTTTTTCTCCGCAAGCGGGAGCACCAGCGGCACTACCAGGAAGTGGCCCGTTTCCCTCTCCTCGGTAAGGATATCCGGCCGGAATTTGTACAGGGAAAATTGTTTGAATAGCGTTTATTTCTTCCCGATCAGGAATACTCCCGCCATCACCAGAAGAGAGCCCGCAAACTCGCGGACAGTCAGCCTCTCCCCCAGGAATAAATAGCCCATGATGATGGTCGATACTGGCCCGAGGCTGCCTATGATGGAAGCCCGGTTGGCCCCCAGGATCCTTATTCCTTCCATCATCAGGAAGGTGGGAATAATTGTACTGATAATAGCGATGGCAAAGCCGTACCCATACACCCCGGCAGGAAGCCCTGAAATGCGTTCATCAGAGAAAAGCCCCATGTGTAAAAATACGAAAACCGACGAGAAAATCATAGCCCATGTATTGGTATTCACAGATCCTAACCTGCGGGAAAGCTCTCCGCTGAATACCAGGTAGATGGCGTATGTCACGGAACTGAGAAAGACCAGGAGGGCTCCGCGCACAAAATGATCTCCCGAAAAGAACCGGGTCTCAGAGGCTATTATGATGATCCCCAGGTAGCAGATCAGCAACGCAGCAAGCCCCTTCCTCGTGATTTTTCTCCCGAAAAACAGCCGGGAAAAAAGCACCACCAGGGTGGGGTAGGTAAACAGGATCACCCGTTCTATACTGGCGGAAATGTACTTAAGCCCGCTGAAGTCAAACCAGCTGGCCAGGTAATAGCCCATTATCGCAGCAAATACAATTGTCAGCCATTCTTTCGGGCTCATTGCCGTCATTTTTCCCTGCAGGTAACGAACCAGCGCTATCAGCAGAAAAACAGGCAGTGAAAAAACATAGCGCAATGTAAGCAGTGTGATATCTGAAACTGTATAGCCCTGATAGGCTAATTTGACAAAGACAGCCTTGGCGGAAAAACAAACGGCCCCGCAGACCGTAAGAAGCACCCCTTTCTGAAAATTATTCATCGTAACAAAAAAGTCCCGCCGGTCAGCGGGACTTCAAAAGGTTTATTTACTTATTCAGATCAACCCTTTTTTGGCAAGATACTCCGCTATCTGAACTGCATTGGTCGCTGCTCCCTTACGGAGGTTATCGGCTACTACCCAAAGGTTCAGCGTATTGGGCTGTGATTCATCTCTCCGGATTCTTCCTACAAAAATTTCATCCTTCCCGTGCGCATGGATGGGCATGGGGTATACCAGGTTAGCAGGGTCATCCTGTACCACCACCCCTTCTGTTGCCGCCAGCAGTTCACGCACGGTACCCAGGTCAAAATCATTTTCAAACTCAATATTTACTGATTCCGAGTGTCCTCCGATGGTAGGGATCCGTACGGTGGTAGCTGTTACCTTTATGCTGTTATCTCCCATGATCTTATTGGTCTCTTTGATCATCTTCATCTCTTCTTTGGTGTACCCGTTCTCCTGGAATACATCAATATGCGGAAGTACATTCAGGTCGATCTTGTAAGGGTAGACCTTGGGCGCCGACTCGTCACCGGCTCTTTCGGCAAACAGCTGATCTACGGCCGCCTTGCCGGTACCGGTCACTGACTGGTAGGTAGATACCACCACCCGCTTTATTTTGTATTTATCATGGAGAGGCTTCATTACCACTACCATCTGAATGGTGGAGCAGTTGGGGTTGGCGATGATCTTATCGTCCGCCGTCAGCACATCTGCGTTTACCTCCGGAACCACCAGCTTTTTACCGGGGTCCATCCTCCAGGCGGAAGAGTTATCCACTACGGTGATTCCTGCTTCTGCAAATTTCGGGGCAATGGCAAGCGAAGTGCTTCCTCCCGCTGAAAATACAGCCACGTTCGGTTTTTGGGCTATTGCCTCATCATAGCCTACCACCGTGTACTCCTTCCCCTTAAAAGTAATCTTTTTCCCGATGCTCCTTTCTGAAGCTACCGGAATAATTTCAGTCACCGGAAAATTTCTTTCTTCCAGAACTTTCAGGATCTCTCCACCGACCAGACCGGTGGCTCCCACTACTGCTACTTTCATTTTTAAAATTGATTTTTGTTCTCCCCGACCCATGGCAGAGTTTTATAAATCAGAAAGAGAGAGGTCTATTCTCTTTGAGCCATTTTTGAGCGGGCAAAAATAAAAAACTTTTTGAATTAATCGTTACAGGAAGAGGAAAAGAGATGCCCTACGGCAAGCTAAGGGTGACAGGGCGTTAGCTTCCGGGAGTATTCCCGCTGTCACCCTTAGCTTGCCGGAGGGCATTTTATATTCCGTCGGTTACTCTTCTATCTTGTCGTATCCTCCTTTGTTAAGAACCGAATTGTTCCGTCCGTAAAGGAAATACACCAGGAATCCTAAAGTTAACCAACCCAGGGCCATATAGATAGCTGAACGCTCCAGGTTCATGATGAGGTAGATATTGGTGGCAATCCCGAGGGAAGCAATCAGCGGCAACACCGGCGTTCTGAAGCCTCTCTTCAGGCCGGGCTCGGTATAACGAAGTCTCCATACCGCAAAACATACCATGGAGAATGCAAACAAAGTACCGAAGCTACACATGTGTACCAGCGTGCTGATGGGTGTGGAAGCCGCTACAAAAGCCACTATTACCCCAATGATCACCGTATTCTTTACCGGCGTTTTGGTTTTGGGGTTGATATCCTTGAATACCGGCGGCAGCAGACCGTCTTTCGCCATTCCCATAAAAATCCTTGACTGACCCAGCATCATTACCAGCATTACGGAGATCAGTCCAACAGTAGCAGCCACGGTAATCAGGATCACCGCCCAGGTCATACCGGTAGCGTGCTCAAACGCAATCGCCACAGGCGCGGTCAAACCGTCAGGAATGGTTCCGAACTCCCGGAAGTTCATCATACCGGTCAATACCAGTGACATCAGGATATAAAGGGTTGTACAGATCAGCAGAGAGGCAATGATGGCAAAAGGAATGTCTTTCTTAGGGTCAATGGCTTCCGCCGCCTGGGTAGAAACCGCATCAAAACCGATATAGGCAAAAAACACGGCCGAGGCCCCCATAATAATCCCTTTAAACCCATAGGCTACTTCGGGCTCGCCGTGCGGCCCTGTGATCATGGTTTCTTCAGGGATAAAGGGTACCAGGTTATCAAAATTGATATAAAAAGCGCCTACCAGGATGATGAACAACACCACGGAGGTTTTCAGAATCACGATCAGGTTATTGGTGCTGGCGGCCTCCTTGGTTCCCTTGGCCAGGATAAAAGTAACAATCAGTACAATCACGAAGGCGGGTAAATTGAAGGCAAATCCTTCGCCGGTATAAGATACCGGATCGGAAACGAGGTAATCGGGAATATACACCCCGAACATTTTGAGCATCTTATTGAAGTAGCCTGACCAGCTCACCGCCACGGTCATAGCCCCCATCATATACTCCAGCACCAGCCCCCAGCCAATGAGCCAGGCAAAAACCTCTCCTACGGTACCATAGGCATAAGCATACGCAGAACCTTCCACAGGCAGCATGGACGCAAATTCAGCATAACAAAGCGCAGCAAAAATACAGGCAATACCTGCCACCACAAAAGACAGGGCCAGGGCCGGTCCTGCATGGTAATAAGCGGCAGTACCCGTTAATACGAATATCCCGCCGCCGATAATGGCGCCAATTCCGATAGCCGTTAAACTCCACTTACCCAGTACCCTCTTCAAGGTACTTTTTTTCATGTCAGCCTCATAGGCACTTATCGGTTTGGTTCGCCATATACTTTTTTCCATATCAATAATTTTAGGATTGAATTTTATTCCGGCGCAATTTAAAATAAAATCCTATGAAATTCCTAACAATCATAGTGTTTATTGGGCCGCTAAACGCTTATTCAAAATAATTCACTATCTCGCTCCTTCTTTCCTGATTTGCCGGTATCTTTTCACGGAAAAATCCTGCAGAATACGGTAGGCCAAAGGCATTTCTTCACTGATCACTCCGCCAAAAATGGCAGAGTCAAACATTTTCAGCGCTGACTCAAGCCGCTCATTTTCATACAGCTTACCCAGTTCGGAAGTAGACATTGTAGAGACGGGCTCATTTTCCAGTTCTTCGAGATAAACCTTCCATTCTTTTAAAGCCCTTTCAATATTGCCTATGCTGCCCGGAGTCAGGGCCATCTTCCTGAAGTCGGCCAGGAAGCGCTGATGGTTCCGGTCAAACTTCCATAAATAGTATTTTTTCCGGATCCACTCGCCGAAAAAAGCGGAGACCAGGAAGCCCAGCACCAGGAAGCCCAGCACATAATAGGTTATTTTGGGAAGGTTGAGCTCCTTTCTGACGTGAAACACATTTACGGTTTCCTTTACTTCGGGCCGGCGGATGTTTTCTGCCGTAATGCTGAATTTCAGATGAACCCGGGCGGAATCCGCATAGATCATTTCACCCGTCTGCAGGTTTTTGATATAAGGCTGAACGGAAAGAACAGAATCCAGCTGGTAAGTAACCAATGTATAAATTACGCTGTCGAGGCTTTTTCCCTTTACCGTCCGGGTACCGAACAGCTCGGATGACACATAGCGGAAAGGGGAGAAATCGAAACTTGAATCAGGAAAAACAATATCTGATTTCCCGGAGTGAAGATAAGACATCGCCATCCGGATCTCCTTACCTATCGTTACGGAATCTTCAAAGAACACCGCTTCAGGTTTCTGCCCCGTGGCGGTAATGGTCCATAAACTGAATATAAACACCCATCCTCTCATTTTCTTATCCGGAATAACTGAATTAAACGGGCCACGTAATCAGACCCGGACTCAATATCCAGGTAATTGGCCCGGTTTTGCACACAGAATTTCTGCAGTTTCTGCCGGTTTTCTTCAAATGTATCCCGGAGTTCCCGTTTAAAGCTTCCTGAATTGGTATTGATCCATACCAGGTTCCCGCTTTCCTTATCCATTACCGGGATAATGCCGAGGTCAGGAAGCTGAATCTCCCTTTTATCATATACATGCAAAACCACCAGGTCATGCTTACGGGCCAGGGCTTTCAGGTTATGCTCATAACGGGTATCCAGGAAATCGGATATCAGGATCACCACACTCTTTTTCTTGAGAATATTCAACGTAAAGGAAATGGCTGCGGCCAGGTCGGTTTTCAGGGAAGAAGGCGTTAGCTTGTAAACCCTCGATATAATATTGTAAGCCTGTTTCATCCCGGCATCCGGTTTGATATAAGCCTCCTTCTCATCCGAAAAGCAGTACACCCCTACCTGGCTGGTCTCTTTAACAGCCGCCAGTGTGAGCACCCCGCAAAGTTCCCGGGCGGTGTCCAGCTTCACGTTCCCCTGCTTGCCCACTTCCTGTGATCCGCTGACATCCAGCATAAAAAACACGGTCTGCTCCTTTTCCTCTTTAAAGATTTTAACGTAAGTTCCCTGGCCTTTGGCAGAGGCTACCCAGTCAATAGCCCGCACGTCATCACCGTACTGGTAGGTTCTCAGGTCGCTGAATTCCAGGCCGGTTCCTTTAAAAACCGAACTGAAGTTACCGTTCAGGTGAGAGTTCACCGCCTTTCGGATTTTTATTTCATACTTATTAAGCTTATTTATTATTTCTTTCAAACCTTTTAAGGAATATTAAGTAAAATCAGACTCTGTAAAACGGCAGTTTACGTAAATTTGCCTTCATAAACTGCCTCCCGTTGAAAAACACTGGTATAAAAATAGCAATAATTTTACTAACTTTGGTCTGTAGTTGTAATTCCGGCAGCAGAAAACGGCTTTCGGAAAAGGAGATGGCAGCCGTGATCGTAGACCTTAAACTACTGGAAAGCAAAGTAGATCACTTTTTTCTCCGGAACCCTGACTCTTCCAAAGTAGCCTTCCGATATCTTCAGCACCAGGTATTCAAAAAACATAAAACTGACTCCGCCACTTATTACGAAAGTTATGAATACTATTTATCCCGTAAAAAGCAATTGGTGAAAATCCTGGAGGACGCCAGCAAAAAGCTGGAAGATAACGCGGAGGAACTGTTGCCCCAAAAACCTGTAAAGCAATGAAAAATCTTGTTATCATCCCCACTTACAACGAATTTGAGAATATTGAGGCTATTGTACGGAAGGTTTTCGGCTTACCGGAAGCTTTTCAGATTCTTATCGTAGATGACGGCTCTCCCGACGGTACCGCGCAGATCGTCAGGAGACTTCAGGGTGAATTTCCTGCTTTATACCTGGAAGAAAGAAAGGGAAAACTGGGGCTGGGCACCGCTTATATCCATGGTTTTAAATGGGCGCTTGAACGGGGATACGATTATGTTTTTGAGATGGATGCCGACTTTTCCCATAACCCCAATGACCTGGTCCGGCTACTGGCCGCCTGCCGCGATGAAGGCTATGACGTAGCTATCGGATCGCGGTATATCAAAGGCGTGAATGTAATCAACTGGCCCATGAGCCGGGTTTTGATGTCGTATTTTGCAGGGATTTATGTGCGCATGATCACCGGTATGCCCATCATGGACCCTACCGGCGGGTTTATGTGCTATTCCCGGGAGGTTCTTTCTGTCATCCCCCTGCACAAAATCCGTTTTGTGGGCTACGCCTTCCAGATCGAAATGAAATTTAATGCCTATCTTTATAAATTCAGGATCATCGAGGTTCCGATCGTTTTCACTGACCGTACCAAAGGGCAGTCCAAAATGTCTACCAAAATCTTTAAAGAAGCGGTTTTCGGGGTAGTGATGATGAAAATATGGAGCTGGTTTAAATCTTTCAAGCGTTAAATAACCTTCACATCTCAGCCAAATCAATGGAAATAAAACAAGAAGACCTGCTGACTTTTATCCACCGTGCCCTCGAAGAAGATGTCCGGGACGGCGACCACACCTCCCTGTCAACCGTTCCAGAAGGAGCCATGGGCAAAGCCCGCCTGCTGGTGAAAGATACGGGTATCCTGGCGGGTGTGGAGCTGGCAGAGCTTATATTTAAAACGGTAGACCCGCGACTGAAAACCGACGTGCTGATGCACGACGGCGACCCGATCCAGCCGGGCGATATTGTAATGTACGTGGAAGGTCCGGACCGTTCTGTCCTCACAGCCGAGCGCCTGGTGCTGAACTGTATGCAGCGAATGAGCGGCATCGCCACCGTGACCCGTTCCATTGTAAAAAAACTGGAAGGAACCCGCTGTAAGGTGCTGGATACCCGAAAAACAACTCCGGGAATCCGCCTCCTGGAAAAATGGGCAGTTAAAATCGGCGGCGGAGTGAATCACCGCTTCGGGCTTTTCGACATGATCCTGATCAAGGACAACCATGCCGATTATGCCGGCGGTATAAAGAACGCCCTGACAGCTGCACAGAATTATGTAAAGGAGCATGGGCTGAATTTACCCATCGAAATTGAGGTAAGAAACCTGGAGGAGCTGAAAGAAGTGCTGCAGGTGGGTGGTGTGGTCCGGATCATGCTGGATAATTTCAGCTATGATCAGATCCGGGAGGCTATGGCGCTTATTGACGGACGTTTCCCGGTAGAAGCCTCCGGAGGCATTACGCCGGAGAACGTAAGGGAATATGCGGAAACCGGGGTAGATTATGTATCGATGGGTTACCTGACCCATTCGGTGAAGAGCCTGGATTTGAGCCTGAAGGCGGTGAAGGCGTCTTGAGTCTTTCTAAAAACGTGGTTCCCGGCTATACTCAAACTCACAGAGACGGTCGCTAGTTGTCAATTTGAGCATAGCCGGGAACCCGGGCGTAGTTTCGTGCAATTTGTCAAATCATCAGGGAATCTCTTCTACGCATTTTCCCGGCCGGAATACCGAACATCATTTTAAAACGGCGGCAGAAATATGCCGTATCTTTATACCCCACCTCGCCACCTATGGCACGAATGCTCTTCTTGGTGGTTCTCAGCAGGTTTACGGCCTCTTCCATCCGCTGGTATTCAATGTAATCCTGGGGATTGATCCCGGTGAGAATCTTAAAATACTGGCCTACGTAATCTTCCGAAACATTGGCCACGTTGGCCAGCTGCTTATTCGAAAGGTCTCCGGCAAGGTTATTTTTAATATAGGTAAAGATATCGATCAGGCGGGGATCTTTGAAATAGGTACTGTTCGTGGCCAGCTGCTCCACAAAAAGCTGGTTCCGGAGAATGTGGCGTACCAGCTCGATCACCGCTTCTTCCGTCTTGATAGAGATCACACGGCCCCTGCCTGCCTGGTCAGTAAAGTCTTCTACCAGGATTTCTTTGATCAGCTGGGCCAGCTTGGTGTTCTGAGGAATAAAGAAAGGCGGAATATCCAGGGAGGAAAAGAAGTTCACGGAGTCAAACACCTTGGCCTCAAAAGCCACCAGTCCGAAAGAGTTTTTCACGATGCCTATCTCTTCCGGATCTGTCATGGGCTCGAAGTACACATCCCGCTGTGTCATAAACTCCTCGTAAGAAATGGGCTTCGGTTCACCGGAGCCATAAGTAATGGTGCAGGGCTTCCCTCCCGGAATAAAAAGGATGTCTCCGGGCTTTACTTTTTCATCTATTCCTTCTATCTGAACGTCCCCGTTGTACAAGACCAGAAGGGTATTCTCCACATCATAAAAATTCCTGATCTTTATAGGCTGCAGAATATTGATATGCCTTGCCTTTCCGAATTTTACACCTAAGGATTCAATTATTTTGTTATAATCTTCCATATCTCATTTTAAGTAATAGTAGCAAACGGGTCAGCGCTATCGATTAAAATCCCGTAAAAATAGTACAATCTATCGGCTTATATTCATAATTCCCCGATAAAAAATTGTATTTCAGGGAAATCGATAAAATAAAATTTGCTATCTTTTGCATTTTCTTTAGCGGGGCTGCCGTCAGCCGTTCAAAAACTATAGATTTTCCAAATGTTTAGTCTTTCAGTATCTCACGGGCAATCACCAGCTTCTGGATTTCGGAAGTACCCTCATAGATCTGCGTGATCTTGGCATCGCGCATCATACGCTCCACATGATATTCCCTTACGTAACCGTAGCCTCCGTGAATCTGTACGGCTTCGGTAGTGACCCACATGGCTACTTCTGAGGCATACAGCTTGGCCATGGCTGCTGATTCCACATAATCCTGCCCCTGGTCCTTATCACAGGCGGCCTTGTATACCATCCACCGGGCTGCATTGATCCGGGTCTTCATTTCAGCCAGCTTGAACTGTATGGCCTGGTGTTCGGCTATGGGCTTCCCGAAAGCTTTCCGCTCCTTCGCATATTTCACGGAAAGCTCAAAAGCGCCCGCCGCTATCCCTAGCGCCTGGGCTGCAATTCCGATCCTGCCACCGTTCAGGGTAGACATGGCAAATTTAAATCCGAAGCCATTTTCACCTATCCGGTTTTCTTTGGGAACTGCCACATCATTGAAATTCAGTGAATGGGTGTCAGAAGCCCGGATACCCATTTTATCTTCCTTTTTTCCTGTCTCGAAACCTTTTTGACCTTTTTCTACGATCAGCGCATTGATCCCTTTATGCTTAAGGGCGGGATCGGTCTGGGCAATCACCAGGTAGATACCGGCCGAGCTGCCGTTCGTGATCCAGTTTTTAACTCCGTTTACCAGGTAGTGATCACCTTTGTCTTCGGCCGTGGTCCGCTGTGAGGTGGCATCGGATCCGGCTTCCGGCTCCGACAGGCAAAATGCCCCTATTTTTTCTCCTGAGGCGAGGGGTTTCAGGTATTTCTCTTTCTGTTCATCCGTACCGTATTTATCCAGTCCGTAACATACCAGGGAGTTATTCACCGACATGACCACGGCCACAGAGGCATCTATTTTTGCGATCTCCTCCATGGCCAGCACATAACTCAGGGTATCCAGTCCGCTACCGCCCCAGGCCGGATCAGCCATCATGCCCATAAAACCCAGCTCGCCCAGCTTTCTGACTTCTTCTTTCGGAAACCGGCAATCAATGTCACGCTCAATGACACCCGGCAACAAAACCGTCTGTGCAAAATCACGGGCAGCGTCTCTTATGCTGATATGTTCTTCCGACAAACGAAAATCAATTCCTGTATTAATGCTCATTCAATAGAAAATAAAAATAAAGTTATGGCTCAGCTCAAAAAAATCCAATTATTTCAACGCTTTTGGGCAAAAAATATTATGCAAGCCGAGCATTTTCCGGAAAATTCAGGGAACCGGGAGGAACAAACGGGTTTTACCGGCTTTCCGTCATTGAAAAATAGCGGTTTAAAAAGCTTTCGGAAGCGGGAATTACCAATGAATTCTCCAGCTCATATACCGTACCGGCCTGCAGGTTGATGACAGGAGTTCCGGGCTGTATAACTCCTCCGGAAACTTGTTTTTTTGCGTCGAAAACCGAAAAGAATTTCAGGTGATCATCTTCAAAATATCCAATTGACCGGTCAAAGAAATTTATTCCCGTATTTCTCCCCAGTTCCTGCAGCCAGCCTGTAGATGAATCAATGGAGCAGCCTGAAGGCTGCTGAAAACCGGTATCGGCTGCCAGAACAATCATCCGGTTATAAAGAATCTGCACAGATCCCCGCATGGGCATTCCATGAGTTACCCAGCCGTCCACCGCTGTAGTGAGGAAGTCCAGGATTCCGGCCTGTTCGGCCTCACTTAAATTCCGGTCGGCCTGGTATAGCCATACCCTTGCGGTTCCCGGTAAATCTTTAAATTCAACAAACATCCTTACTTTAACATTATTATCCTTTAACAAGGTACCTGCTAAAAAAATTCTCTTTCTGCCCGCAGAATACAAACCTGTTGAACCTTTTACTCTGGCAGCGCGCTTTCACTGTCCTGTCGCTTACCTTTATATTTTACTGCCGTTTTGTCATTTAATTTCTTCGCCCCGACCATCTTTGTGTCTTTTTGTCTTCTTTTCGGATTTGGTACCGGGTTTGTTCAGGATGAGGTAAAACAAATTTTTAATCATTATGAAAACGCTGGTAAGAAATTACGATTCATTGTTCAACGAGTTTTTTAACAACTCCTACAGTCCTGCGCTGAGCCCTTCGGCCAATATAAAAGAGACTGACACGGCTTATGCGATTGAGCTGGCCATCCCCGGCTTTACAAAAGATAACTTTAAGATTGAGGTCCGTGACCGGGTGCTTGAGGTATCTTCCGTATCTGACACTGCCCATGAGGAGAAGAAGGAAAATTATATCCGGAAAGAATTCAGTTACAGTTCGTTCAACCGGACTTTCCGTCTGCCCCGAACCGTAGATGCGGACCAGATTTCAGCTACTTATGAAAACGGCGTTCTGACCCTTGATCTTCCTAAAAAAGAGGAAGCCAAAGTAAAGGAGCCGCGGCTGATCTCGGTCAACTGATTTTGAACCATATAAGGCATATAAGTACATATTAGTTTTCTTAATCAGAATTCTTATATGTACCTGTATGCCCTCTGGGGTTAAATGATTTCTTAAATTTTGTTAAGAACATTTGACCCTAATAAATTTTCTGTAATAGATTTGCGTTACATAAAAGTATATTTTTCCCTTTACGGGAAATGCATCTGTACACAGCCTGTATAAAGAAGTATAACGTATTTACAATTATGAAATTAAGCAATAACCTTAAGACAGTACTATTAGCGGTGTTGTCTACCCTGGTCACCCTGTTCGGGGTGCGGGCCTTCACCAAACTCGGCGGAAATGATATCGTATTCAAAAGCGCCGACGGTAAAACGGGCGACAGTATGGTGTCTTTCACCAATCTTCCTGCCGGCAAGCCGGGAGATTTCACTTATGCTGCAGAGGCATCGGCACCTTCTGTGGTACACATTAAGGCCATTACCACCCGGCAGTACAGCAACCGGAGACCTAACTCTATTTTTGAGCAGTTTTTCGGTTTCGATGAAGATGTTTTCGGTTCTCCGCGTCAGCAGAACCAGGAATCATCCGGATCAGGTGTGATCATTTCCGATGACGGGTATATCGTTACCAACAATCACGTGATAGAAGGCACTACTTCTCTTGAAGTAATCACTTTTAACAAAAAGTCCTACATTGCCAAGGTGATAGGAAGTGACCCTTCTACGGATATTGCCGTGATCAAAATCGAAGAAAAGAACCTGCCTTCCATTACTTTCGGCAACTCTGATGAAGTGAAGATCGGCGAATGGGTACTGGCCGTAGGAAACCCCTTTAACCTGGAATCCACCGTTACGGCGGGAATTATTTCCGCTATTGGCCGGAACATCAATATCCTGGGCAGGAACCAGCGCCGCAATCCCTTCAGCAGGGAATCAGAAGATCAGCAACCGGCCATTAATCCCATCGAATCGTTCATCCAGACGGATGCTGCGGTTAACCCGGGAAACAGCGGTGGTGCATTGGTTAACCTGAACGGCCACCTGATCGGGATCAATACCGCTATTGCCTCTCCTAACGGGGCTTATGCCGGTTATGCTTTTGCCGTACCCTCGGGCATTGTGAAGAAAGTATCCGCCGATATTATCAAGTACGGTGATGTACAGCGGGGCTATGTGGGCATTGAACCTGTAGAGCTTAACAGCAAAAATGCCAAAGAATTTAACGTTACCCAGGAGCAGGGCATCTATGTGAATGCTGTTCCTGAAGACGGCGCCGCCAAAGCCGCGGGGGTGAAAAAAGGCGATGTCATTACGAAGGCCGACGGGGTGGATATCCGCTCGGAAGCCAAGTTCCGTGAACTGATCGGCCGTAAGCGCCCCGGTGAAAAAGTAAATCTGACCATTGACCGGAACGGCTCTACGAAGAACATTACCGTAACGCTGAGAAACAATGCAGGAGGGGAGGACCTGATCAAAAGAGATCCGGAATCTTCTACAGCCTTCGGAAAAATGGGAATGGAGCTGGAAGACCTCAGCGCAGCCGATCTGAAGAATTATAATATCCGCAGCGGCATACGGATCAAAGATATCCGTGGCGGAGGTTTGCTATCCGAGAATACCAATTTTGAAAAAGGATTTATTATTACTTCGGTCAGAAACCAGCAGGTTAAATCCTCCAAAGAAGTAAGAGATATCATCAATACGGCCTTCCAGAACGGAGAAGAGGGCGTGCTGATCTGCGGGTTCTATCCCGGTGGCGGAAGAGGCTGTGAGGGAATCCCGATCCGGTGATTTATGAAGTTCTGATGGTTTGACTCCCGAGCATATGGAGTGAAACGAAAAGTGAAAAGATGCGGAACACTAATATTTAATAAGTAATGTTCCGCATCTTTTCACTTTTAGCTTAACAATGTTTCTATGCAAAATCTCTCCCTGCGAAACCTCGGTCTCATCACCCTTCTCCTGCAGCTCGCGCTGTTCCGGTTTCTGTGTACCCGGACGCAGTGGATAGAAACCGTCTTTATTCCCCGGGTATTTTATCCCCTTTCCGGCACCTTCCGGCGCGTCACCTCGTGGTTCCCTTTCTCCCTGGGCTTGGTGCTCATCTACCTTCTGGCCGTGCTGCTCCTTATTCTTCTGGTCAGAAATATCCGGAACATCATCCGGGGAAAAACGTCACCAAAAGATGCTCTCCTGCACCTGCTGGCCCACGCTTCGCCTGTTTTTCTTTTTTATACTCTTACCTGGGGACTGCTGTATTACCGTGCACCGGTCAGCACGCTGCTGCAATACGATACGGCTCCGGCCCGTGCAGAAGAATTACGGACACTGTGCGAAGACCTGGTGGAAGAAGCGAACCTCACCCGGAGCCGGCTGGCCGACAGCTCCATTTACGGGATAAGCCCGGAAAGTATCCTGGGAAAAGCGCCACAAGCTTATTTAAACACCTCCGCGCCCTTTCTGAAATACAACACACCTTCTATCAAAATGGCCACAGGCAGCCGGCTCCTGGCCGCTATGGGCACCAGCGGTATTTATACTTTCTGGAGTGGAGAAGCCAATGTAAACCGGATCAATTCCAATGTGGACCTGCCTGCCGTAGCCCTGCATGAAATGGCCCACCAGATGGGCTTCGCTTCGGAAGATGAGGCGAGCTATATTGCCTGGCTCGCCGGGAAGGATCACCCCGACCCGCTTTTTCAGTACTCTGCCCGCTATAATGTGGTATGGCGGTCCCTACGCCGTTTGTGGAATATAGACAGTACCTCCGCCCAAACCCTGTACAGCAGGCTTGACCCGGCGGTATACCGGGACGCCGAAATAGACAATGCCCGCTGGGCGCCTTATCGTAACCGCGTACAGAAATACGTAATTTCACCGTTCTACAGTCTTTTTCTGAAAGCTAACGGCCGGGAATACGGTATCATGTCATATGACCGGGTGGTCGACCTGGTCATTTATGAGCGGCGCACTCGCTCACCGCACCTTTCTGAAAATCCTTGAGGTTTTGTAGTCTTTCAGGCACTGGAGAATCTTGCCTGTGAGGTCATAGTCGTTGGCGCGCAGGATAAAATCTTCATTAGGCCGGCAGAAAGCCATGAAGTCATCAATTTCATGCTCTTCCAGCCGGGTAACCTGCGCCACCAGTTTCCGGTTATATTTCAGGTCTACGTAAAACTCCTTGATATCGTTATACTTCAGATCGGCCACCTTCCGGTTCAGCTTACCCTTTTTGCTCCAGAGCTCATAGAGGGCATCAATCGAAATACCAATACCCGGCTGGGTGGTGGTAGGGGAAAGAAGGCTGCCGATAATTTCCTCCCGGATTGCTCCGCCGCTTTGCGGATTCCGCAGAAATTCATCGATCTCGTCCTGCAGTTCCCGCCGGCGCTTATCGGTGATGACCACCTCCTTCAGCATAACAGGCTGCCGTTTCGTGGCAATTACCGGGTACCGGTTTTTCCCGTCATAGACCGTACCTACCCGTTCATAACCAATATCCATCACAATGATCGAGTCGCCCGGCAGGGCCCGGATAAAAAAGTCGCCGGTGGCATTGGTATTCACCATTTGCCCGGAAGTAGTATTCTGAATAATAAGCCCGTTAATGCCTTCATGGCGCGTGCTGTCTACCACCCGGCCATATACCGAACGCTCCTGGGCCTGCGCAGATGAAGCCAAAAAAAGAAGGAAGAGGGATGCTTTAAACAATTTTACCATTCAGTACAAGGGTCCGGGTGCTGCCGTAATCTATTACAAAGGTAGCTTTTTCACCTGTCTGCAGTTTCCCGGGGGCGCGTTTATATTTTTCTTTTAATTCAGGGAAGTCCCCTACAGGCCGTAATTTCCCTCCCTGCGCATCCAGCACCTCGATTCCATGAAAAACAGAGAGGTCACCTATTTCTTCTATAACGCTGTCCAAGGTAAAATTCTTTGCTCCCCTGGTATTTTTTTCTGTACGAAGGACCCCCAGGTCTACCGTATAGTCACCATTCGGGTGCGGTACGGTCAGGTTGGTGATCTTCAGATCCAGGAAAATGCGGTTATTCGGAGGAATGGCCTCGTACTCTTCCCGCTGATAAACGGTGTATGTTTCCTCCGCAATGGAGTGCAGTGCCTGCAGGATAATATGAAAATTCAAAGCCCGTATATATTGCTTCTCCGGGTCATCAGGCCAGGCGCCTGACTCCACCAGGATCAGGCTGCTTCCCCATTGCTGGATATTATCGCCGAACGCACGGGGTTCAAATTCGTCTGAAAACCGGGCCACACGCCCGGGAATGATCTGCTGCAACTCCTCGTTCATTTTACAGATCACCTGCATAGATCGGGTACGCACCCTGTTCCACCGCCGCTCCGGATCAAAGGCGGTGGCCAGGAACGCAATAGTACTCTGTACCGGGGTGTCCCCCACAGCATAATAAACCGCCTGATCATGCAGATTAAATGAAAATTCGGGCCGGATATCAAAAACCAGCGACCTGAGAATACGGCTTTCCGGGCATTGGAGGGCCAGGGCGTCGCGGTTCATGTCGATTTCCTGGGCCGTACGACGCTGAAACCGCTCTGCCCCGTCCGGATTCAGCATAGGAACAAAATGAAGCTCCAGCCCGGAGAGGATAATGCGCCGGAGCGACGCGAATTCCGGTTCTTCTGACCGCAGAAAGTTCAGGATATCAAAGATGGCCATGGTGGCAGTAGCCTCATCGCCATGCATCTGAGACCACAGCAGAATTTTCCTCTTTCCGGTTCCCACCGTTATTTTCCGGATATCCCGCCCTTCAAAGGACTGTCCGACAATCTCATTCTTAAAGCCGCATGCGGCAATCAGACCGGTGATGTCCCCGTGCTTAAACCGGCGGTTCTTTAGGGTTTTTTCTTTGAATAAACCGTGGTGGTCGATCAATCTGCTCATGCGTATATTGTTAGTTCCGGGTAGTGAGTACCGAGCTCCGGGTAATTTTCAATAAGCTTAAAGGGCACAGAGCCCCACCCGGAGCTCGGTACTCACTACCCGGAACTCTATTACTACCGTAGTACAAGGTTCACCTGCCTGCCGTCCCGGCTGACTTCTGCTATCCGGCCGAAACCGGTGTGGCGCACCGAATAATTTTTATTTTCCAGTACGGGCAAAGCATCCCTCAGGGTCAGACCGATCAGGTTACTGAGGTCACCTTCTACCGAGCGCGATACCCATATGACCGAATCTTTTCCTACTGCGGCAGGCTTCAGCCATCCGTCACCTGAAGGCCTCCGGGCGAAGTTCAGCTTCCGGGCAATCACCGCCTGGTCTGTGGCTTTTCCCGCTGCCAGCTTACCGGCTGTCTTATCCCCCTCCGCCTTCACTATCCGGGTCTTATGCATTCCCATATCATAGGCATAAATCTTATCGGCTATGGTTTTAAACACGGGAGCGCATACATCTCCTCCGTATACATTCTGCCCCAACGGCTCATCAATCACCACCAGGCAGCTGTAACGCGGTTTAACCGCAGGGAAATAACCGATGAAGGAAGTATAGTACAATCCTTTCTGATAGGCTCCGTTTACCCTTTTCTGGGCAGTGCCTGTTTTCCCGGCTGCGGTACATTCCCCGAAATTGATATTCCGGGCTGTCCCGTTTTTCACTACCCCTTCCATCATCTGCCGGACCAGCGCTATCGAAGCCTTTGAGGCAATGGGAGAGGACATTTTTTTGGCCGGGAACGTATGTACCACCGCATTTCCCGAACGGATCTCTTTTACCAGGAGCGGCTGCACCCAATATCCGCCGTTGGCCACGGCATTATAAAACGCCAGCATCTGCATGGGTGTGATCCGGGATTCATAGCCTATGGCCATCCAGGGGATGGTTGTGCTGCTGAATGTTTTGCTCGATGCATTTTTGATCAGCGGCGCCGGCTCTCCCTTCAGCTGAAAGCCTGTGGGCTTATCAAGATAAAATTTCTGCAGGTAAGAATAAAAATCATCTGACCGTGCAAAGCCGAACGTACGCTTCATGAGCGCATAAATACCGATATTGCAGGATTTCTCAAAAACTTCCTGCACCGTGAGATCTCCGTGGCTGTGCGAACATGTAAAAGACACATTATTATGCCGGATCACACCATTACAGGTCACCGCATGATCCGTAGGCCGCAGGTTGGATTTTTCCAGCATGGCCAGCATAGATGCCAGCTTGAAAGTAGACCCCGGGTCGGTACCGCTGGTTACGGCATAATTGATGTCATCGCTGAAGTATACCTGCCCGGCAGCATCGGTATGACGGGTCAGGTTCGCTATTGCTTTTACTTCTCCTGTTTCAATTTCCATCAGCACCACACTTCCGTAGCGGGCCTGGGTTTTATTGACCTGGGTGCGGAGAGCGCTCTCGGCAATATCCTGGAAATTAACATCCAGGGTAGTGACCACATCCTGCCCCGGCGTAGAAGCAATATCCGACTCCAGGTCTACCGGCTTCATATATCCCCCGGGAAGCCTTTCGTAAAATCCCTTGCCGTCAACCCCTTTTAAGTAAGTATCAAACTCCGCTTCAATCCCTGTAGCTCCCGTGCGGATATCTTTTTTATCGAGGTTCCCGATGGTCCGTTCGGCCAGGGTATGATAAGGGTGGAACCGTATTTCCTTCTCTTCAAAAAAGCCTCCGCCTTTGGCAGGCCCGATGTCAAACAGGGGAAAGGTTTCCAGCTCTGCCTTCTCCTTATATGTAAGTCGCTTATTGTTCAGCACCATGTACCGCAATTTTGCCTTGCGGGCGGTCACGATCTTCTCCTTATACTGGGCTGCGCTTTTATCTTTAAAATATGCGGCCAGCTTTTCTGAAAGTACACTGATCTGGGCCTCAAAAACTGCCGGGCGCGCCACGCTGGGATCCAGCACCATCTTGTACTCCGGCGTGGAAGTGGCCAGGATGGAAAACCCGTCGGCAGCATAAATATTTCCGCGTTTGGCCTCAATTACCCGTTCTTTCATCTGCGTGTCCCGCACCAGGCTGATCAGCTCTTCTTTTTCAGATGTCTGAAACCGGATGATCTTGAATACGATGAGCAGGGAGAGAAACATGAGGGCCCCCCATACCACCCACGACCTTTGAATAAAGGTATCTTTGATTTTACTGCTTCCGGCCATGATTATTTCGGGGTTTGCGTGGATATTTTAATAGGCGACTGCGCATTCGTAAAACCCCTCCCTTCCAGCTTTTTCTCAATTTCCGACTGCTTGCTGGCAAAAAGGTAGTTAGCCTTATGGGAAATATACATGGCCCTTTTTTCTTCGAGTACTTTTTCGGCCTTTTCGGTGTCCCGGATCAGGCGATCAAAATTATGCTGAAAATAAATATAAACCACTGCAAGTACACCTATCCAGAGAATACGTGAAAGCGCCAGGGGCGTCAAACGTTGTTCCAGTCCTAATTTAAGGGTGATCCAGTCCGCAGCGGAACTTAACCAGCTTTTTCTTTTTTTTGCCGGGGCGGCCTGCTGGGGCTTCCGGCGACGAAACTGATTCATGGTAATTGAGATTTCAGGTAAAGCACTACCCAAATTTAGAAATAAAAATCCCAATCCCAACAGCGGTTCAGGCTAAAAATTTCCGGTCAGGAAATTTCCGGCTTTTTTATGCCGGCTTTTCTGCTATTCGGAGCTTCGCGCTCCGGGCCCTCGGATTCAGCGCAATTTCCGCGGGGGAGGCTTCCACAGCCTTGCGGGTGATTGCCTGCAGGGGCTTGAGTTCATTTCCGAACATATCCCTTTCCACTTCCCCGTAAAACTTACCGCTCCGGATAAAGTTTTTCACAGGCCGGTCTTCCAGCGAATGGTAAGACATCACCACCAGTCGCCCGCCGGTATTTAACAGCTCAGGAACCTGGAGCAGAAACTCCTCCAGGGCGCGCATCTCTTCATTCACCTCTATACGAAGCGCCTGAAAGACCTGGGCAAAAAACTTATTTTCCTTGCCGCGGGGCGCCAGCGGGCCCAGTACTTTTTTGAGGTCTGAAATGGTGATCAAAGGAACTGACGTACGCGCATTGGCAATATTCCGGGCCACCGAGCGGGCATTTTTCAGCTCGCCGTACATGCCGAAAATTTTGTGCAGGTCTTCTTCCGGCCAGGTATTCACTACCTCCCGCGCGCTGAGCTCTGAGGCTTTGTTCATCCGCATATCCAGTTCCCCGTCAAAACGGGTGGAAAAGCCCCGCTCAGCCGTGTCGATCTGGTGGGAGGAGATCCCCAGGTCGGCCAGGATACCGTCAACCTTACTGACCCCGCAGACCTTCAGGTATTTGCGGATATTCCGGAAATTAGCCCGGATGAAGGTAAAGTTCGGGGAGGAGATACGCAGCGACTGCTCCCGGGCGTCCTCATCCTGGTCAAAAGCATACAAATGGCCGGTGGTGAGGTATTTCAGGATTTCCCGTGAATGGCCACCGCCCCCGAAAGTGACATCTACGTAAATTCCGTCCGGCCTGATATTCAATCCTTCGAGGCATTCCGTCAACATTACAGGGCGGTGGTATGTATATTCTTCTTCCACTTATTTCAGCAAAGCTACCGCCTCCTTAATTCTTCCGATGGCCTCCCGCAGGGATTCTTCTGACGCAGCGGTAGAAATCCGGATGCATTTCGGTGCACCGAAGCCTGACCCCGCCACTATAGCTACATATACTTTTTCCAGGAGCCATAAAGCCAGGTCGTCTGAATTTTTAATTACCTTAGTGCCGTCTGACTTTCCGAAATAATAGCTCACATCGGGGAAAGCATAGAATGCTCCTTCCGGCACATTCACTTTAAAGCCGGGAATTTCTTTCAGCAGGCCTATTACAATATCCCTTCTCTGAAGATATGCTTTCCGCATGGTTTCGGCGGAGCTCATATCATCCCAGGCTACTACAGATGCCCGCTGTGCAATGTGGTTGGTTCCGGAGGTCACCTGCCCCTGCAGCTTATCCACCCCGTCTACGATCCATTTGGCGGCGCCGATAAAGCCGATCCTCCATCCGGTCATGGCAAAGCCCTTGGCCATACCGTTTACAGTGATCACACGATCTTTTATTTCAGGAATGGATCCGATACTAAAATGCCCTTCTTCCCGGAAGTTAATATATTCATAAATCTCATCTGCAAGCACGTATACATTTGGGTGCTTTTCCACTACTTTCGCAATAGCCCTTAATTCCGCCTCGCTGTAAACCGAGCCTGTGGGGTTATTGGGAGAAGCAAACATCAGAATCTTTGTTTTATCGGTAATAGCGGCTTCCACCTGCTCCGGTGTGGCTTTAAAATCATTTTCAAAAGAGCCTTCCACGATAACCGATTTCCCTTCGGCCAGCTTCACCATCTCCGAATAGCTCACCCAGTACGGCGCAAGGATCACCACTTCATCACCGGGGTTCACCAGCACCTGGATCACATTGGCCAGCGAATGCTTCGCTCCCGTGGAAACGATCACATTTTCAGGCGCCCAATCGATGTGATTATCTCTTTTAAACTTCTCCGCAATGGCTTTGCGAAGTTCAGGGATCCCGGCTACCGGCGTATAGGAGTGAAAACCTTTATCAATGGCCTCTTTAGCCGCATCACAAATGTGCTTCGGTGTTTTGAAATCAGGTTCTCCGATTGATAAGTTGATCACTTTGTGTCCCTGAGCAGCCAGCTCTCTTGATTTTTTAGACATCAAAAGAGTAGATGATTCTTCCAGATTATTGATTCTGTCGGCTAATGACTGTGCCATTGCTGTACTATAAATTTTAAGTGTTTCGAAAAGTGCACAAAATTAGGAGAATACCCTGACAAGTCCGCACATAATCGTTGTTTTTACGAAGCGGCTTCCCGGTTTCAGGGAAAGTGCGGGATGAAAAGAATATTCAAATTCCGTATCACTGAATGGTTAAAGTGGTACTTTTGCGGAAAAGCGCTATCGTTATGAACGAAAGAGAGGCGGGAATAGAGCGACTGTATCCCAGGCTTCTGGGCAGGATGGGGGTACGGTATCATTACCTGATCCAGCTCCGGAAAAAGATCGAATTCGTTTTCGGGCAGTATTTCAATTTCAGGGAATGTGTACTGGCCGACTACGGCTGCGGGAACAAGCCATACGAGCCGATCATCCGCCCCCACATCAAAGAGTACATCGGGCTGGACCTGGAAGAAAATCCTACAGCAGATATTCCTGTTTCACCGGAAGGGAATATTCTTTTACCTGATGAAAGTGTGGATGTGGTGCTTTCCACCCAGGTACTTGAGCATGTGGTGAATCCCGCACTGTACCTGAGCGAGTCCTTCCGGATACTGAAAAAAGGGGGAAAGATCGTGCTGAGCACTCACGGGTACTGGATGTACCATCCTGACCCCACCGACTACTGGAGATGGACCTCCTCCGGACTGAAAAAGGTGATTTCGGAAGCCGGCTTCGAGCTGAAATATTTTTCGGGCATCCTTGGCCGGGCGGCCATGGGAATGCAGTTGCTGCAGGATGGACTCCTGTTCAAGTTTCCCCGGTTCACCCGCCCGCTGTTTGCCCTTTTTTTTCAGCCTCAGATCTGGCTGCTTGACCAGCTCAGCTCACAGAGCAGCCGGGATACCGATGCCTGTACCTATATTCTGGTAGCGGAAAAACCTCTGTAGATATGCGCATCTGTATCCTCAAGCCCAATCATAATGCCTATTCGGAAACCTTTATTGACCGGCAGATCCGGCTTTTGCAGCCTGTAAAGGTGCTTTACGAAGGCTGGTATCCTACCGTGGAAGAAGACTCGGGCCGGTCGTTTCTGCCCTTCCCTTTTCACATCCGGCTTTTCAGGGGATTATTCCGCAACCTGCTGCCGGCTCTTTATCCTGCCTGGTACAGCCGGCAGCTGGAAAAATATTTTCGTAAAAACAGGATCGACCGGGTGCTGGCCAACTACGGCCCTATGGGAGTAAGTGTTATGGATGCCTGCAGAGCGGCCGGCATCCCCCTGGTAGTTCACTTTCACGGTTTTGACGCCCATCATCATGACACTCTTCTGAAATTCCGAAAAGCTTACAACCGACTGTTCAGACTTTCAGATGCGGTTATAGCGGTTTCCGGCGATATGAAAGCCAGCCTGCTTGCGCTCGGCGCCGATGAGAATAAAGTCTGGTTTAACCCCTATGCCGTAGATGCCGGCCTGTTCAGCCAGAGCAATCCTGCCGAGGCGGATCCGGTATTTATTTTTGTGGGGAGGTTTGCTCCCAAGAAGAACCCGTTGCTGCTGGTGCGTTCTTTCCGGAAGGTATTGCAACAAGTTCCGGAAGCCCGGCTGATCTTAATCGGCGAGGGGAGTCTGCTGGAACCCGCCCGGGCACTGGCAGAAGAGCTGAACATTGCTGACCGCGTAGAATTTGCAGGCCGGAAAAGTCCGTCGGAAGTAGCCGCCGCCTTACGCCACGCCCGCGCTTTTGTGCAGCATTCCCTGACCGCCCCTGACGGGGATAAAGAAGGAACGCCCAATACGATCCTGGAGGCCTCCAGCAGCGGATTACCCGTCATCAGTACCGCTCATGCAGGTATAAAAGAAGCGGTAATCCACGGGGAGACCGGTTTCCTTGTCGAAGAAGGCGATTGGGAAGGGATGGCACAGCATATGATCCGGCTGGCACAAAACCCGCTTCTCGCACAACAAATGGGGAAAGCAGGGCGTAAGCATATACTGGCGGGTTACCATCTTGAAAGACAGGCGGGCACCTTTGAAAAAATATTTGAAACAACGGTACAATCAACATGATATCCAAATTTTTGAAGCCATTCGGGTACAGGATACAGCCTATTCCCAAAGACGAAGATTTTATTGCGGATCCTGATTTCCTGGCTATTTTCAGGAAATGCAGGCCCTATACCATGACGAGCATTGAGCGCATGTACAGCCTTTACACTGCTGTTAAATATGTGGTTAAAAATGACATTGCCGGTGACTTTGTAGAGTGCGGGGTATGGCGGGGCGGAAGCTCCATGATGATCACCCTTACCCTGGCTCACCTTGGGGTTAACAACCGGAAAATTTATTTATATGATACCTACGAGGGAATGTCTGCCCCCACAGAGGCTGACAAAGATTTTGTAGGCCGTAATGCAGCCCAGATGCTGGAGGAAACCAAAGACCGGAAGGAGACCTCCGTCTGGTGCCTGGCCGGCATAGAAGATGTAACACAGAACCTCCATTCTACTTCTTATCCCACAGAAAACCTTATTTTTGTTAAGGGGAAAGTGGAAGATACCCTTCCTGCCACTTTACCGGACCGGATTGCGCTGCTCCGTTTAGATACCGACTGGTACGAGAGCACGCGGCATGAGCTGATCCATCTTTACCCGCTTCTTCAGAAAGACGGCGTTCTGATCATAGACGATTACGGTCACTGGGAAGGATGTAAAAAAGCCGTGGATGAGTATTTTGCCGATAAAAAAATACTTCTGAACCGTATTGATTATACCGGCCGTATAGCCGTAAAACCCTGATCACCGATGGGCGTCATCATCCGTGAAAGCCTAAAAAGCTCCCTAGTAAATTATGTGGGAGTAGTTATCGGAACAGTGAATGTGCTGTTTCTCTATAATAAACTGCTCACCACGGAAGAGTATGGTCTGTATGCTATCCTGATCAGCTTTCCGGTAGTGGGTGCCGGCTTTATTAACCTGGGCATACCGCATGTGGCCGTACGCTTTTTCAACCGCTTCGCCGATGTGGAGAAGAAGCACCATGGCATTTTCACTTTCCTGCTTCTCATCCCATTGGCAGGATTCCTTGCCCTCCTGGTCGCTTTTTACGGGTTCAGGAGCTTTTTTGAGCATCTTTACCGGGAGTCTCCTGCGCTGATCACCTTTTCCTGGGTTTTACCGCTTCTTACTTTTTCCGTACTCTACCAGACCGTACTGGAAGCCTATTGCCGGGCACATCTCAAAGTGGTGATCCCTACGGTAGTACGGGAGATCTACCTGAAGCTATCCAATTCCTTCCTGGTGATCGGGTATTATATAGGGTGGTTCAGCTTTTCACAGATGGTCACCGGGCTGGCCGTAATTTATGTCCTGGCGCTTTTGCTGCTCCTTTTATATATCCACCGGCTTCAGCGCTTCTTCCTGGTGTGGGACTGGACGGTGCTGAGGTCCCCCGTTTTCCCGGAGATTGTGAAATACGGCCTGTGGACCATGGTAGGGGGAGCCGCCGCTACCGCCCTGCCACACCTGGAAAAGCTCATTCTGCCCATGTTCACGGACGGACTCACCCATACGGCCATTTTTACCATTGCCCTGAATATTGCCATCGTGATCTCCATTCCCCGGAATACGATCGCCTCCATCAGTGACCCGGTTCTGGCCCGGGCCTGGGCCGAGGGCAACACCGCGGAGGTGAGGACCATCTATACCAAATCAGCCCTGAACCTGAGCATCATCGGGCTTTTCCTGTTCCTGGGGGTCTGGTGCAATATCGACTCTATTTTTGAGATCATTCCTAACCCTGACAAGTACCGGGCCGGGAAATATGTGGTATTGCTGATCGGACTGGCCAATGTGTTTGATATGGCTACAGGACTGAATTCGGAACTTCTCAAGAATTCGGCGTATTACCGGGTTGATTTTTTCATGTTTCTCTTCCGTTTTACCGTGCTCACCGTTACCAATATTCTCCTTATACCGGTGATCGGTTATAACGGTGCCGCCGCCGCCATATTTATTTCTACCTTACTGTATAACCTGGCCAAATATATTTTTATCTGGCGAAAGCTGAATATGCAGCCTTTCAGCAGGAAGACGCTGGTGGTAGCCGGACTGGCCCTGCTGGCATACGGCAGCACGCTGCTGCTGGACTGGCACGAGGGGGGAGGACTCATACCGAACCTTCTGGAGATCACGATAAAGGGATTGGCCATTGTTTTTATTTTTGGAGGCGGAGTGCTGGTCACGAGGATTTCACCGGATCTGAACCAGGTAGTTTTACAGGTGCAGGAGAAGATAAGAACCCTGGGAGGGAAAAAACGTCACTGAAGAATTTCAAGATATTGCTCTTCTTTGTGCATTTGCTTTTGTGCAATATTTTTTCACTAAGGGCACAAAGGTGTTTTCACCAGGTACCACATAATAATTTTTGAAACCGGCTCTATATTTGTCGGATGAGGTAAATTTTCTATTTGTTCGATATGGCACTTGCTCCTATAGTCATTTTCTGTTACAACCGGCCGGACCATCTCCGGAAAACGGTGGAAGCCCTGGCAGCGAATTCACTGGCAGGCCAGTCTGAGCTGATCGTTTATTCTGACGGCCCGCGGAAAGAGTCTGATATACCGCCTATAGAAGCTATCCGGTCTTACCTGGCTAACCTTACCGGGTTCCGGTCGGTTAGTACCGTGGCTTCTGCCAGAAACAAAGGACTGGCCCGCTCGGTCATTGAAGGGGTTACTGAAGTGATCAACACTTACGGGAAGCTGATCGTTATGGAAGACGACCTCCTCTGTTCACCTGATTTCCTGGTGTATATGAATGATGCACTTCGCACTTTCGAAGAGAATCCGCTCGTTTTCTCCGTTTCCGGTTATAGTTTTGGTACCGGGGCCGTCATCTCCTACACGGAAGATACCGCCCTGGTGTTCCGGGCTTCCTCACTGGGCTGGGGTACCTGGAAAAACCGTTGGGGAAAGGTCGACTGGGAGGTGAGTGATTTTCCGGACTTTCTGAACAGTCCCGACCGGCAGAACCGCCTGAAAGATGCAGGAGAAGACATTCTTCCGATGATCATTAAACAGCAAAGAGGGCTGATCAACTCTTGGGCTGTGCGGTGGACCTACCATCATGTAAAATACGGTGGATATTGTCTTATTCCCGTTCGTTCAAGGATACAAACCACCGGCGATGACGGTTCCGGCTCCAACCCGGTAGCTGCTACGCTCCGCCAGAATCTTGATTTTGGACGGGGAACCATTCGCTTAAACCCGGCTGTCCGGCCCGATCCGGCCATTACCCGTTTTATACGGAAAAACAACCGCCCGAGCCTCTACAGGAAAATAATTAACTGGTGGAGGTTCAGGATATGGTAGTTACTGATTCTCAGCGTTCGATCACACAAAACTGAAAAGAAAAAGTAAATTCAGGATAAATATATCCCATTTTTTTAATTTCAAGGGGCTAACTGAACAAACTGCCGGATATTGATCTTCTTATTTCTCACCTGGAACACGAACGGTTCAAGAGTGGACATCCGGCCGGATTCCACAGAAAAAGACTGGGTCGGATTTACCACCAATGTGTTTTCGTCCAGGGCCTCTGCTTCTATGACGTATTGTCCGTTAGGGAGAAAAGCCAGGAAATGCCCGTCGTTATCAGTAACCACGCGCTGAACCGGCTCTCCGTTACGGGTAACCTTAAAGGTTATCCCTGCCAGCCGGGGTACAAATTCTTTGGCCGTTCTCTCGTCATACCGGTAGGTAATGCTGCCTCTGACAGAACCCGCCTGGCGGAGCGGAATCTCAATTTTCTCCCGGAATCCTCCCACCACAAAGGTGGTTTCGTTATGGAACCAGCCTGCCTGCGCTCCTGCTTTTATAGTATAGCTGCCAAAAGGCAGGCCGGAATAGCTGATCAGACCTTTCTCATCGGTCATGAACACCTTATTTCCCAGCATGATCATATAGTCTTCTGCAGAGGTCTCATCCGCATCTCTCAGGCTATTGCCGTTCTTATCCTGAAAAACCAGAACGCTCAGCTTGCTTTTCTTTCCGGTCGAAGGCGCCGGCTGATTCAGATTAAGGGTTACTCCGCCTTCCACATTGTACATGGTACGGCTGTAATCCGTAAGCGATATCCTGTTGTGAAAAGCATAATTGTATACCACACTGTTCAGGAACACGGAATACTGATGGTTGATCCTGTACCGGGAGTTTAAGGAGGCCGAATAGGTAGTTCCCACCACAAAGTCTTTGCTGTAATTGGCCCCCGCGCTCAGGTTCAGGTTATCTCCCAGGAGCTCTTTATTCCAGGAGGCGTTCACTAACAGCCTTTGCGTGGTTTTGCCTGCCTGCTCTGCTAAATTCTGTTCGCTGAGAAAATAGCCTCCGTACTGGTAGGTAGAGTTCAGGCTCAGCCGGCCCAGGTTATAGAAAAGATTGGCACGGCCCTGCGGTTTCCATTCATTCGAATAAAAGTTCCTCACCATACCGTTCTCCAGGCCGGCATAAATATTGTGGCGGCCGGCCTTCCAGTTCAGGTATTCCACCAGGCGGTGAGCATAGGTAGCCGCCGTATTCCGCAGGAGGTCACTGCCGCCCAGGTAAGAGAGATTGCAGGTTTCTGTCTGCTGCTGGTAGCCTACTCCCATGCTGGTATTTCCCCGGGTGGGAAAAGTATAAACCCCTTCCACCCTGAAATTGGCATTTTCCACGTCCATGTCATACTGGTAAGACCGGGGGGCAAAGTTGGCATAAAAGGCATTGGCCCGGATAGAAGACCCGCTTTTCAGCTGACGGCTGAAGTTCTGCTGAAGATTTACGGTACCTCTGCGGTTCCCGGGAAAATACGCTGTACTGTAATAGAAATTTCCTGAAAGCGTATTATTATGGGTCTGGCCGCTGTATTGAAATTCGGCAGAGCCCGAAGGCACCGGCGACTCCCGCCGGCGATAATCGGATACCCCTACATGAGATCTCAGCAAAAAATTCCAGTTCCTGTTTCGTTCCCGTTTCCATTCCCCGCCGGCTATGTGGTGGCTGGCCTGCTCCCAGCGGTCTTCGCGGAGCATATAATCCAGGCCCGCCGCCCTGTCGGCGCCGATATGATCTTTTACGAAAAATGTATAGCCGTTTTCGAAAAGGCTCCGGTTGCTCAGCAGGTTAAATTGATTGTCTACAAACCCTAATTTAAGGGTATTCCTGCTATTTTTATCTGAAAATACAGCTTTCACTCCCCTGCCAAAAGTAGAATACTCCATTTGTTCATTGATATTCCCCACGCTGAGGCTATGGTTATCATAGCGATAGGTGGCCAGGGTATTCAATGCGGTAAGCTCATTCTGCGCTGCCGATTTATAGATCAGTCCCTGAAGAGAAAGGCTTCCCGCAGGAAGATCGATATGCCCGCCACCCATGGCCTGGTACATGGCATTCCTTCCCAGCTGCCGGTAGCTCAAGGAGATTTCCTGGGGAATATACTGGTTATCGTACAGCAAAAAAGCATCAGACCCGTTATCAGCGTAACGACCCGAAGATACCACACTCTGCATGGCAAGATTCGCACTTCCGAATACCTGTTTTTCAGGCCCGTAAAGACCGGACATATTCACGTAAGTCACATTCTCGCTCCACAGGATTTCACGCGGCCACACCCTGAGGGTAAGAAGTGTATCTTTTCCTGCCCTTACCCATCCCTGAAGCTCCCGGAAAGCCTTTCCGCCCCTGTTAACCGGATAGGCCATCACCACCGTTACCCATTGATCGGTATTTCCCCGGTTATGTACCCTTGCCGTTAACGAGAGGGAGTCTGCCAGGTTAGAGATCATCAGAAGGGGTTGGTCCAGTGTAAGCTGCAGGTTGACCTTTTCAGTCACCGGGAGGCGGGAAAAGCTCTTTTCCACTTCCCGGTCATAAGTGTCCTTCAGCGTAAATTCGATTTGGTTCTCTCCTGCAGGAATCCAGCCTCCTGTCATAAACACCACCGGCACAAAAAGGGTATCGCCGCCGCCCAGCCGCACCTCGATCCGTTCTCCTGAAACACTTCTCACACCGCGGGGTGTCTTTATCTGCAGATTTCCTGAAAAATCGGTTTCCGAAGCATTGACAAACCGCACAGAGGTACTGATGATCCGGCTGGCGGAAGGGTCCGGCAATTCGGGTACCTCAGCTTTCACTATTGCCAGCGGCGGAATCACATTCCCCTGCCCGGCTGAGGGCACTTCAGCAGCTTCCGGGGTTTCCGGCGCGGGCTCTGTGATTTCTTCAGCAACTTCATTATCTTCCCGAAGAATACTGTCTTCCGGGATATATTTATCCTGATATGCGATTATTTCATTTACCGGCTCAAGGGGTTTCTGCTCGTCCAACAGTGGCGCTGCAGTTGGCTTCCGGGCAGGGTCACCGGGCTGCGCCAATGATTCTTCATGAACGGGCGCATTCCCCGGATCCGGGGTTTCCGGACTCATGCCGGGTTCCGGGTTCCCCGGAAGTTCTGCTGAAGAAGGGGCTATTGAAGGATTAATACGGGAGCCGGCCCATTCCCACAGAAAGGGAGCGGCAAATGCTGCAGTAAGCAGCAGAATCCCCACATATTTTAACCCTGCTTTCTTCATTGTGCCAAAATCGTATACTGAAGTGTGGTTGTATAGGTAGTTTCCGACTGCTGCTTATCTTTATAGGCATACAGCAGTTTATCTTTACTGGCCGGATTGATAGAGTATCCTACATCAAAATTAACGTTCTGGTTGTTGGTAGAACTCCCTTTGGCAATGACCTGGGCCCCCGTAGAAAGCGTTACCGTATTCAGGGCCGTTACCCCTGAAGAGGTGGTGTTCAGCTTAACGTTCAGCACATTCAGGTCAATTATATTGCTGCCGTAAGAAAAGTGTGGCGTACCAGAACTGGCATTGACCGTCACCTGGTATGCGGCATTGGCATTGACCGTAAGCCCATTGTTATAGGTAACACCGGCGCCCGTCTCATAGTCAGATCGCGATTGCAGCGTGAGGGTTCCGTTTCGGGCTCCGCCGTTAACCACCAGGCTGAAATTATTCTCTACCGGCGGGTTCCCCAGGTCTCCCACCTGTACGGTGTGATCCAGCGGAACCGAACCCATCAGCTGGTTATTGCTGTTATAAAACCTGAATTCTATACTGAACCTGTACTCTTTCCATTTCTGAAGATTGCTCAGATAGCTTCCGCCAAGAATGGTCCAGTTGAACTTAAACTCCCAGCGATAGTATCCCCCGGTATTATAGAGCGGCGCGTTAGACTGTGTCACGAGGTCCTGCTCAGAGGTGCTGAGTATCACATTGGGGTAAAACCCGATTTGCGATACACTGGGCACAGGAGAAGGATTAGCCGTACCCTGTGTGATGTGGGGTTGTAAGCTCACCTTATCTGCAGGGAAAATTTTTCCGTCGGTAGCCACCTGACCCGTAACTCTTGCCGTGATGCGCCAATTGGGCATATTCACCACATTTTGGCCGTCGAGAAACAGGGTGATGGCCGAGGTCATGCTGTTCCCGTTATAGTTGTTAATGGAGAGATAGCCCTGCCGGTGGCCGCCAAACGTTTGTGCGTTAGCCGTCATCACTGCTCCCAGCAGGCAAAATATAAGCAAACCCCTTTTATTCATATGTAAATTTCAGTTCGGCAGCTTCTATTTCGGAATCACTGCCATAATCCATCATCACTGTGGCCGTATAATTTCCCTTGGGGAGTCCGGCCGGCAGTGAAATAAGCATTACCCTGCGGTCTCCCGGCAAGGTACGAAAACCGGTCTCTTCTATCTTTACCGCTTTACCGGTACCCGTATTTAACAGATCGGTATATACCACCCCGTCGGTCCATACATTGCTCTGATTTCTGAATTCCAGCTGCAGTTGCCCTGCCTGCCGGTCAAACTTCAATCCTGTAATTTCCAGCTTGTTTTCTTTGGGGCGAACCGCCGGCCGGAGATAAAGCTTTATGCCGGAACGCACACTTACCTTGATGCTGGATCCCTGGGCGTTGACATCGTCTACCGGGTTCATCTGCGACACAAAAAGCAGGGCTGTATACGTAGAAATGTCTTCGGGAAGTACCGGAGGAACCACCACATTAACCGTCAGATCACGGGTTTCTCCCGGCTTAAGTGAGAAATACGAGCCTTCTCTGACCACTACCCATTTAGCAAATGAATTTTTCAGCGAGTCGGCCGGCAGAATGACATTATTTCCTTTTTCGTCATACTGCCAGTCTGCCAGACTGACAGCCAGGTCCAGCACCGCGGTTTTGCTGGCATTGGTAACACTTATTTTTTCGGTACCGGTCTGGCCGGGCCCCAGTTCAAAATATACACGTGGAGGAGATACGGAAATTCCGGTTTGCGAAAAGCCCGGAACCACAGCCCCGCAAAGGAGGCAAAAGAAAAGGAAGCCCGTTTTCATATTATTTGTAAGATAAAAGGGTGCTGCAAGCACAGCCTACAACACCCTCATATTACAAAACTACGAAACAAAATCTTAATCTGCTAAAATTGTATAGGTTACCTGTGCGGTAAATACGTTTTCAGCAGCACCGCGACTCTTGCTGAATTTGTTCAGGTAGTCATCTCCACCTGCACCTTTGTAGTTAACGCTTATTTTCATATCTCTTCCACCGGTAGAACTTTTAATGAACGATTGGTCTGAGCCTGACAGCTTCAGGTCCTGGCTGTAGGTAGGTGATCCCGGGATAGGGTTAGCTGTACCTGCAGATGAGGTCACTTTAACTGTTGAAGCCTGTATTGACTCGCTTCCGGATTTGAAATCCCCGTCTGTTTTTACCTTAACTTCAAAAGCTCCTGTACTAAAAATCTCCAGGTGATCTGCCTGCGCAGCTTCTACACCTGCACTGTAATGATTTTTTGTACTATACGTCAGATCTACAATCTTTTGGCCACTGTTTACCAGGATAGTATGGATCGGCTTAAGCTTAATGTTTACAGTCACATTGTCAGTGGATGCTCCCTGCGCATGCGCCGTACCGGCGAAAACTACGGAAACCAGGATTACGGCGGCTAAAATTACTCTTTTCATCGATTTTTATTGTTTTTGTCTTTTTTTTGTTTTATTCTTGTAAGATATACGTCCCGCTCTTATCAGGATGTCTAAATCCATTACAAAGCATGTGCCAAATTTGTTTTTGGCGCCCATTTTCCCTGTTTTATTTGAAAAATTATATACATTCCTCAAGAGGTTATATTTTTAAGGGGGTGTTTTCACGGGGTTAGCCTTCACAGACGAATTGTCTGGAAACAGTAAGGTGATCTACGGGTGATGGA
>JBEBRR010000039.1:0-37267 GCA_040394735.1 Leadbetterella byssophila | reverse complement strand
ACTTCAGTTAAACTTCTAATTATTGTTAAAGACATGAGTATCAAGAAAAATATAACCTGCATGCTGATAGCCGCCTCTTCATTACTGGCGGCGTGTAATCCGGATGTATTGGACAGGCCCGAGTTGACCAAGGTGAATGACAATACATTCTGGAAGAATGAAACTGACCTCAGGCTTTATGCCAACGATTTTTACGTGAACTACTTTGTGGGATATAACTCCGGTTTCGGTACAGCCTATACCCCATTGCGGGGCTATATATTTGCCGATGACTTTACCACTACCGGTACGCAGTCGGCATTTGAAACCACGGTTCCCAACAGCCGGGGCTCCAGCACGGCTACGCCTACCATGCAGACTACCTATTCCGGGCCTTCCTGGAACTTCTACTGGGTACGCAAAGCCAATGTGATGCTGGACAGGATGAGTAAAAAAATGCAGGGTGTAATTCCGGCTGAACAGTATAATCACTGGGAAGGCGTGGGACGGCTCTTCAGAGGTTACGAATATTCACGCCTGGTGGGAGTATTCGGTGATGTGCCTTATTTCGATGCGGAAATTGATCCGAGCAATGAGGCCTCCATGTACAAGGAACGTACGCCGCGCGGGGAAGTGATGGACAAGGTTTATGACGACTTCAAGTTTGCGATAGCCAATATCCGTAACGATGATGGTGTGGGCTACATAAACCGTTATATTGCAGCAGCCGTTATTTCCAACTGCATGCTGTTTGAGGGATCGTGGCAGCACTATCACGGCCTGGATGCGGCGCGTTCCAAAAAATATCTTGAACTGGCTGTGGAGGCATCGCAACTGATCATGAACAGCGGCAAATGGACCTTCGGAAGCGACTTTAAGAGCCTTTTTGCTTCGGAAAACCTGGCTTCCAATCCGGAAGTGCTGCTTTTCAGAAGCTATGTTTCGCCCCGTCTGACCCACGCCATCGGCTCCTACAGCAACGGTACAGAAGGACAGGCCGCCGCTGCTAACCTGAACCTGCTGAAATCATTTATATGCAGTGACGGTAAAGTGTGGCAGAACTCATCTGTCGCCAATGCCAAAAGTTTCGGTATCCGCAACCTGACACTGACCCGTGACCCCCGCTTTGAGGCTACTTTCCTGGATACGGTGAATGTTCCGGCTTCCACGCTGGCCTATGCGCATAAGTTTGCCAGCCGGTCAGCGCTGGGCTTCATGTACGGCGGAACCTACCCGCCGGAGTGGGGCAGCAGCACCAATACCAGTGATGCACCGATTCACCGCCTGGCAGAAGTAGTGCTGAACTGGATTGAAGCAAAGCAGATCCTGGCGGAGCACCATGGCGGTGCGGCGGTTACCCAGGCCGACCTGGATAAGTCAGTGAACGCCATCAGGAATCGCCCGCTGGATGCCGTGGCTACAGCCAAAGGAGTTCAGAAGACAGCACCCCTGATGCTGACCAGCCTTCCGGATGATCCGGACCGCGATGCTGACGTAAGTCCGCTGATGTGGGAGATCCGTCGGGAAAGAAGAATGGAGTTTGTATTTGAGCATACCCGGTTGAACGATATCCGGAGATGGAAGAAGATCAGCTATATGAACTTCCAGAATCCCGATTATTCCGCCGGGCCGTGGATTGATGCCCGGAGAGAGCTGGCCACCCAGCTGACGGCTTCTTATGTGGGCCGTCTGAAAGTGATGAAAGAAGACGGTACCATTGTAACGTATGACGGTACCAATGCCGACAAGATGGTAGGCTACTACGTGGTGCTGAATTTCGCCAACCGCGGTGCCTTCACCGACCGGGTTTACCTGTCGCCCATTGGCCGGAACGAGATCCAGCAGTACAAGGAACGGGGCTTTAGCCTGACCCAGAATCCAGGCTGGGGAGAATAAGATAAAAGTGATTTTCCGGAGGCTGCGGGTTACGCAGCCTCCGTTCTTATTTAATGGACAGATAGTTTTTAGATTACTTTCATGAAATAGCCAAGAGCAAGAACCGGAAAATAAACCCGGAACTCACTACTCGGAACTAATTTATACACATGAGAAAACTACTTTTAATTGTGAGCCTGCTTTGGAGCGGCTCTGTCTTCAGTCAGTCTTCCTTCCGGTTTGCGCAGGTATCTGATACCCACGTAGGCGGCGCCACCGGCGCTGATGACCTTCGGGCCACCGTAAAGGACCTGAACACGCAAAAGGATATTGACTTCGTACTTTTTACGGGCGACATCACAGAATTTGGCTCGGATGAAGAACTGCTGCTTGCCAAACGTATCCTTGACAGCCTCATACTCCCCTGGTATGTGATCCCCGGGAACCACGACAGCAACTGGTCAGAAAGCGGAGCCAATTCTTTCCGGAAGATCTTCGGCGGAGAAACTTTCTTTTTCCGTCATAAAGGGTATATGTTCATGGGCACGGTCTCCGGGCCCAATATGCGCATGAGCCCCGGGCAGATTCCCCGGGAAAACCTGGTCTGGATGGACTCGGTTTTTGCGGCTAATCCAGATACGCACACTCCCCTGATCTTTATCAATCATTATCCCCTGGATAACTCCCTGAACAACTGGTATGAGGCCGTTGACAGGATAAAAAAGCGTAATATTCAGTTTGCGATGTGCGGACACGGCCATCAGAATAAAGAGTATGACTGGGAAGGCATCAACGGAGTGATGGGCCGCTCCAACCTCCGGGCAAAAGACCCGGGGGGCGGGTATAACCTGATCACCATCACTCCGGATAAAGCCGTTTACCGGGTACGGAAACCCCTGGCGGAAACCGAAGAGCCCTGGCTGGAGGTGCCTCTGAAGACGTATGTGCCTTCTGAAGGGGGTTACACGCGCCCCGATTTCTCTGTCAATAAGGAAAATGAGAACAGGCGGGAGGTGGTCTGGGAATACGAAGATGACAGTGATCTCGGAGCCGGATTTACGATGTACAGGAAACGGGTGATCACGGCGAATACTCAGGGGAAACTTTATGCGCTGGACTATAAAACCGGGAAAAAACGCTGGGAGAGTCGCACGGGTGGGAAAATCTATTCTACTCCGGCGGTGTGGAAGAACACGGTGATAGTAGGTTCTTCAGATCATTATATCTATGGATTTTCTGCGAAAGACGGTACTCTGAAATGGAAAACCTCCACCGGCAGGGCCGTGCTGGGATCGCCGGCCATAGCTGCTGGTGTAGCTTTTATTGGCGGCTCTGACGGAGTTTTCAGAGCTGTGGAAGCAGAAACAGGAGTGATAAAATGGACTTTTGAGCCGGTGAAAGGCTACGTATCATCCCGCCCCCTCCTGTATAAGAACATGGTGGTTTTCGGCTCATGGAGCAATGGCTTTTATGCACTGGACCAGTCTACCGGGCGTTTGATCTGGGAATGGAATAACGGTCATGCCAACCGGATGTTTTCGGCGGGAGCCTGCTACCCGGTAGCCGTCAACGACCGCATATTTGTGGTAGCGCCTGACCGCTTCATGACGGCGCTGGATGCCCGTGACGGACGGGTGATCTGGCGGGAAAAGAGAGATTCTGTCAGGGTGCGGGAATCGATGGGTCTTTCGGCAGACGGCCGGTATGTGTATGTTAAGACTATGGACGGCAATCTGTACGGGGTGTCCGCGTCGGCCGGTGCAATGGAACTCAGCTGGAAATCTGCCCTGCAGCTTCCCTATGAGCTCACCCCTTCTGCTATTGAGTCTTACGGCAATCTCGTTTTTGTGCCCAGCCATTCCGGCCTGATTTCTGCAGTGGATGCGCGGAGCGGCCGGGTAGTGTGGCAGTATAAGGTATCGAATGCCATGGTCAATCCTGTGTTAGCCGTAAAAAAAGGGCTGATTGTTTCAACGATGGACGGGAAGGTGGTACGTTTAAAGCACAGGAAATGAAATTGATTATCAACAGACTCAGAATGATTAAAATACGTATATATTTTATTTTCCTGTTTTTCTTTTCCGGTAATATTGCGGTGGATGCGCAGCAGAAGGCGCTGCGGATAGGTCTGATTGCTGACATTCAATATGCTGATAAGGCAGATAGGGGTACACGTTTTTACCGGGCTTCGCTGAATAAGCTGAAGGAGAGCGTAATGGCGTTGAATAAGGAGCAAACAGACCTTACGGTAGTGCTGGGAGATTTGGTAGATGAAGGGCCTAAAGACCTCGCACCGGTTACAGATCTCCTAAAGCAGAGTCATTCACCGGTGTACAGCCTCTTGGGAAACCATGATTATGAATCGGTGAAAGCTCCTTACTCCCTTTATAAAATGCTGGGGATGCCGGCGGCCTATTACAGTGTAGACCGGGCAGGCTGGCGCTTTATCTTTTTAAATACCAATGAGCTTTCTTCGTATGCTACTGTTCCGGGCAGTAAAGAGGAGGCCGAATTTAAACTTTTGGCCGAAGAACAGAAGAAGGAGGGGAGGACCCACGTGGTACCCTGGAACGGTGGAATCAGCCAAAAGCAGATGAAATGGCTGGAAAGGCAATTGCGCAAAGCGGGGAAAAAGAAAGTACTGGTTTTTACCCATCACCCGCTTCTACCGGAAAATAACGCTCATGAAGCGCTTAACAACCGCGAGATTCTGACTCTTTTAACCCGATACAGGCAGGTAAAAGCGGTAGTTTCCGGTCATAACCATGCAGGAGCATTTGAAGTGTACCGGGGACTGCCCTGTATTACTCTGGAGGGAATGGTGGAAACGTCGGACAGAAATGCTTACGGGATTTTGACACTCCTGGAAAACAAACTGATCATTACCGGGAAGGACCGGATGACCTCACGGGAAGCCGACTTTTAGCCGGATTATTTTTTTATTCCGCGGGGAAAGGGTTAATTTGACATGTATTTTATCTGTAAATCAACTCAATACAATGATGAAAAAAACATTTTATGTGCTGGCTCTGGCCATTGCCCTGACGGCCTGCAATAACAAAAACACAGAAGAGAGTACTGAAACTACAACTGAAGCGGTGATTGAGGCCACTCCCGTAAGCTTGTTTGAGAAGCAATGGAACCTCACTGAACTTAATGGCAGCGCCGTGGTTTTAGATACTACTTTTAAGATGACTCCGCATCTCCGCTTCACTGAGGCCGACAGTACTGTAACCGGAAACGCCGGGTGCAACGGAGTAGGAGGTGGATTTGCATTAAGTGAAAATAACGGAATCACGTTTACCAAAATGCGGGCCACACTCATGGCGTGTCCTAACCTGGAGGTAGAACAGCAGTTTTTGACTGTACTGGAAAATGTTAAAAAATACCGGATTGAAGGCGGGATGCTTTCGTTGAACAATGAAAACAACGAAAGTCTGGCCAGGCTGGAAGGGGTAGACAAGCCCTGATTCAGAAGGGTGTAGCGGTACCCAGGCCCCTGTCTGTAAGCGAACGCAGGAAATTTTCAAGGTCTGTTTTCTCCTGTTCCGTCAGATTCAGTGGCCGGGATAATAATGAATCCCGGTTAATGGGATCGGGGACCACCTTATCGGGATCGTCGTAATAATCAATTACCTCGCGGAGCGTTCTGAACATACCGTTGTGCATATAGGGGGCAGTGAGCGCCACATTGCGCAACGGGCCTATCTTGAATTTGCCTAGATCTCCGGACCTCCCGGTTACGGAGGCCCGGCCGCTGTCCTGCAATATCTTCCCGTCAAAAAGACCGATGTTCCTGAACTCCGTATTGTTAAAATTGGGGCCGAAGTGACACTGGAAACAACGGGCTTTGCTGTTAAAGATCGCAAAGCCTCTTTTGACGGATTCGCTTACCGCATCTGCATTGTCATTCAGTCGCCAGTCATCAAAGGGGGTATCGGCAGTTTCCAGTGAGCGCTGAAACCCGGCCAGAGCCTGTGCGAGATTCCGGGCATCCGGCAACTGCCCGAATACCTGTCGGAAAGCCCGCCGGTAGTGTTCACTGCTGTTCAGGCGGGTCACCGCACTGTCTACGGGCAGATCCATTTCGTGGGGGCTGGCAATAGGAAGGAGTGCCTGCTCTTCAAGGGTGGCTGCGCGGCCGTCCCAAAAAAAGCTGACATCATCTGTCAGGTTCATGGCGGAGGGGGTATTACGTGTACCTTTACGGTCATATACACCGGGGCTGATAACGCTGCTGTCTGCGAATGCAAACTCGGGCTTATGGCAGGAGGCGCAGCTGATCTTCCGGGTAGATGAAAGAATAGGGTCAAAAAACAGCTGCCTGCCCAGGGTGACTTTATCACCCGGTATGTTCTCCGTATCCTTGCGGATAACAAGAAATGCGATGGTCAGGATTGCCGTCGTTGTGACAATGAGCTTCTTTTCCATAAATATACATCAATTGATCCTCCTCATACCGTGGCAGGCTAATCGTTCATCCGCTTAAATGCACTTCCGTCCATGGCCTTCCGTCTCCCCGAAAGGGTATCGGATACTACATGCCAGGTGACTTTGTCTCCCTTAAACTGAAGGGTATAAACCGCAGGATAGGCCTGAAGATTAGGCTCATAAACGATGATCGTATCTCCGGACGTCTTGTAGAAGCCGGAAGAAAACGACTTGCCGTTGTCAAACGCATCTACTGTGCCGTCTTCACGGAAATAGAGCGTAAATCCTTCAGAGTGCAGGCTGTTCCATTTGCCCTGAATACCTTGTTCCTGCTGCCGGCACGCCATAAGCATCCAGATTAAGACAGCTGCTGATAAAATACTTTTCATAGGTAGATATATTAGTTTTGAGTAGTGAGTTACGAGTAAAGAGTTTTGTTCATTACCGGTTGGGTAGGGTTAAATGCTTTTGCCATTTCACGGGTTCAGTTTTTAACTGCATCAAAATTACGGGTAAGGCGGGAAACAGGGCTTTTGGCGGTGTTGCAAATAGATTTGATTTTGTTGCACCGGGCTTCAGCCAGCCGGCACTTCGCTCGGTGGAAAACCGAAGTGCCTGGAAAAAGTGGTGGAAAAATTGGCGGGATTGCCATATCCCACCTTGTACGCCACTTCAGATACGGTGGCTATGCGCTGCCTGAGCAGCCCGTATGCGTATTGCATCCGAACGGTACGGATGAGCTCTCCGGGGCTTTGGCTGATCAGGGCTTTGAGCTTGCGGTGAAGCTGCGTGCGGCTCAGGCCCACATCGTTGCCCAGCCTGTCGGCGCTGTATTGGTCGTCATCTATATGTGTTTCAACGGCCCGGCGTACGCGTTCCAAAAATACCTGCTCAATGGAGGGGAGTGTCTCCGGCGCGCTGAGCCATACATTATTTTTCCCGTACTTTTCCCGCAGCTGGTGACGGGTGCGGATCAGGTTTTCCATTATGGCCAGTAATTCCCGCTGGTCAAAAGGTTTGGCGAGGTAAGCATCGGCTCCGGTTTCGATTCCCTGTACCCTGCTCTCCTGATCAGCTCTGGCTGTAAGTATAACAACAGGGATATGACTGGTTCGCTCATCTGTTTTCAGGGCATGGCATACCTGGTAACCGTCTTTTTCGGGCATCATAAGATCAGTAATCACCAGTGTGGGGATATGCAGGAGGGCCGATCCGATCCCTTCCCTGCCATCCGGTGCCGTGATCACGTTGTATGAGCTGCTCAGTGTCCGGCGGATGAAATTCTGCAGGTCGGCATGGTCTTCTACCACAAGAACCACCGGAAGTTCATCGTTCATTTCACTGTTGAACCCGTCTGCATCAGGTGGGTCCGGCACGGGTTCCGGGAAAACCGAAACCGGATTTTGCTGCTCTCCCGCTACTTCGGTAAACGGGAGCATCACCACAAACGTGGTGCCCCGGCCTTCGGTGCTTGTTACGGTAATGCTTCCGCCCAGAAGCCGCGTGAGCTCCCGGGTGAGGGCCAGTCCTATACCGGCACCTCCCTTTGCCCGGGTATCCGAAGAATCTGCCTGGTAAAAACGGTCGAAGATATAAGCCAGTTTGTTTTCGGGAATGCCCGAGCCGGTATCGGAAACGGTCAGGGTAAAATAATTATTGGTGCTGCTTTCCAGTTTTACGGCGACGGCCCCTCCTGAACCGGTGAATTTCAGGGCATTGGAAAGAAGATTTTGTAAAATTTTTTCCAGCTTGTCCGGATCGGCATTTACCCACAGCTGATCCGCCGGTGATGAAAAAGATAGTTCAATCTGCCGGTGCCCGGCAAGTGAATAATAATGTGATATATACGTTCTGAGCCAGCTGATCATTTCCAGGGGTTCGGTACAGATCTCCACATGGCCGCTTTCCAGTTTGCTCAGGTCCAGCAGCTGGCTGATGAGCTGCAGCAGGCGTTCGCTGTTCTGGAGAATGTAGCGGGCATACTGTTTGCCTTCTTCGGTGTGTGCCTGATCCAGCAGCTCGCGGGCCGGATTCATAATGAGAGTCAGCGGTGTTTTGAACTCATGGGTAAGGTTAACAAAAAAACGCGATTTGGCTTCATCCATTTCCTGCAGGCGGCGGGCCTGCTGCCTGACCTGCTCTGTACGCTCCAGCACAGCCTGTTCCAGGTTTTCGGCCTGTTCCTTAATTAATTTGGTTTTTTCCTGTTCCTGTGCCAACGTTCTGGCAGAGAGTTCCCCGTTCTCCTTCAGCTGCCGGGCCAGCCGCCGGTTGGTATCGGCTACGTCCAGGGCCAGGTAAATGGAAAACAGTACGGGGATAAGCAGGGAGGTAAAGCTCATGGCTGTCATGATCTGCCTGAATGTAAACCACTGAAAGAGGTTCATTCCCACTGCAATATTGATGATCCCCAGCACCACCATCCCGCCGGCAATCAGCCAGAGACGCCTGTTCCCTTTGCGGATAGCGCTGATAATGGCACGCGCTCCTTCAGAAAAAAAGATGATGGCAATGACTGCGGTAGCTATCCGCCATGCACCGGCAGAAGAAAAACCTTCTGACAGCTCTTCCCAATGGAGCCCGTTGTAGATCAGCTGACAAAGGGTAATGCTGCCGAATAATCCCAGCCGCCTGACGGGCAGCTTATGATAACTTATGGTATACAGGAGCAGCAGCTGTGTAAAATTGATGAGATCAACACACGACTGAAAAAGCCGGAAAGCAAAAGCCTGGGTATAGGGATCGGTAGCGGCTTCTATCAGATATCGGAAATAAAGCGCGGCTAAAGTGTTGAATACAAAAAGGCTGTAATAGAGATTGGTTTTGTTGGCCGGGTAAAAAGCAAACAAAAGCAGGTGGAGTACAATAAGGATGGCCTGGGCGGCTCCGCTTAGCAATATAAAATCAATGAAACGCTGGGCTTCCCTTCGCTGCACGTTCATGGTATGCATATCACCGGCCCATAGCTGAAAGCCTGCAAAATCCGGGTAAGCAGGCCGGAAATTGCAATAGCGGATGGCCAGCAGGTGAGGTAGCGTGTCTGGGATGGCCACGGGCAGTATGGCATAGGGGTCCCGCCGGGCCACCCAGTCTGTTCCTGAAGTGCTGAACCGGCCGGTACCGGCTACTTTACGGCCGTCCCAATAGATCTCCGATGCCCCGTCATGATTGAGATATAGCCCCCAGGTGTCAGTGGCGGCGGGGTCGCTTTTCCTGACCCATATCCGGAACCAGCCGTACCCTTCCCAGTTTTTGGGAAGACTGTCATTCCCGAAATTAGGGTTCAGTGTTTCCCACCGGCTGTCATCTGCTTCTGGCTTTGCCCATCCAGGGTCATCTCCTGCCTGAAACCGCCAGGGGTAATTGTTCAGGTATACGGTACTCCATTGTTCTTTTTTTATGGTAAGCGCTGCCGTGTTGGTTTGTGCAGTCAATGCTCCCGCTGCGCACATCACGGCGAAAAAAAAGAAAGGTATGTAGCTGCAGCGTGTCATGGATGTCGTTTCTCTGAACAAAGATAAACGGTTTTCCAGTAACGGTATCATTGGAAAATAATTGATTTTCAATGATATTAGCAGTTGAGAAAAAACAGGGATAATGACAGGGGAAGAATTTGAGGAACTGGCCCTTTCCTTTCCGGGAACGGAATCGTGCCTGCATTTTGACAGGATCGGGTTCAGGGTGACGGGGAAAAGAATGTTCGCCACTTATCTCGAAAGAGATCATTCGGCCAATATTTTTTTGACACGGCCGGAGCAAAGCGCTTTTTGCGAAGCGGGAGCCGGTATTTACCCTGTTCCGAATAAATGGGGAGAGAGAGGAATTACCACTTTTCTGCTGGATGAAGTGCCCCGGGAGATAATAAAAGAGGCCCTTTTATCGGCATATGAAAGTGTGCTGAAGCCTAAAGGGAAATGAGCAGTTTACAGAGATAAAATATTTTCGGATGAAAACAATGTTGATAACAGGTGCGGGCCGGGGCATTGGTGCGGCTACCGCTCTGCTTGCAGCTGAAAGAGGATTTGCCGTAGCTGTGAATTATAATCAAAACAAAGAAGCGGCAGAATCGGTGGTAAGCAAAATCCGGGCAACCGGTGGCCGGGCAAAGGCCTTTCAGGCGGATGTTTCGAGGGAAGAGGATATTGTCCGTTTATTTGGAGAAGTAGATGCGGCATTCGGAAATTTAACTTCAGTAGTTAATAATGCCGGAATACTGGAACCCCAGTGCAGGTTAGAAAATATCACCTGGCAGAGGCTGCAACGGATATTTGAGGTCAATACATTAGGTATATTTATCTGTTGCAGGGAGGCCGTTAAAAGAATGTCTCCGAGGTATGGCGGGAACGGAGGGACCATTGTCAATGTTTCTTCCATTGCATCAAGAACAGGAGCCCCCTTTGAATATATTGACTATGCGGCATCAAAAGGAGCTGTGGATTCTCTGACCATCGGGCTAGCTAAAGAATTAGCCGGGGAAAATATTCGTGTAAATGCGGTTCGTCCTGCATTTATATATACCGATATCCATGCTTCAGGCGGGGAGCCGGAAAGGATTGAACGGATAAAGGAGACGATCCCCTTAAAAAGAGGCGGGTTGGCAGGTGAAGTGGCTGAAGCCGTTCTCTGGCTGGCAGGTGAGCAGTCTTCCTATTCCACGGGAATATTTATTGATGTAACAGGAGGACGTTAACAATATAGCCGGAAATGATGCTTTCTTTGCAGGAAATATACCGGAGCTTAATGTATACTCCCCTTTTTAAATGACAAAAGCTGTAAAAATAAAGGCAGACAGGTATGCTGCGTATAGGAAAAATATTCCTGTCTTTGATATGGAGAACACCACGTGTCCAAAAAATATCTTTGCTTTTCTCACTTTTATGATCCTCTTTTTAAGTGGATATATAAGCTATGCCCAGTTCTTTTCAAGGGCAGTTGCCACCCTGAAACAGGATATTATTCAGGAAGCAGAATGGGCCCTGAAGCAAAATCCGGAAACCATCACCTCCTGGCCCGCCCCAAGAAGTGCGGGAGGGTCGCATGATTTTTCTTCTGAAGGAGATTACTGGTGGCCTGATCCTCTTCATCCTGACAGCGGCTATATTCAGAAAGACGGGCAAACCAATCCGGATAATTTTACCGCCCACCGGCTGGTGATGATCCGGTTTTCCAGGATCATGGGAGCGCTTGCTTCTGCCTATAAAATTACGGGAGATGAAAAGTATGCAAAAGCCTGTATAAAGCATGCTGATGCCTGGTTTAAGGATGAGCTTACCCGAATGAACCCGAACCTGTTGTATGCCCAATCTATCAAGGGAAGAGTAACAGGCCGGGGCATCGGAATTATTGATACCATACATCTGATGGAGGTTTCGCAGGCTTTACTCGTCATATCGGAATCAAAAAATGCAGACCCGGCCGGATATCAATCATGGTTTAAGCAATACCTGCAATGGCTTACCACCCATCCTTACGGAATTGCCGAAATGAATGCAGCCAATAATCACGGCACCTGCTGGGTAATGCAGGTAGCGGCTTTTGCCCGGTTTACGGGCGATGAAAAGCTGATGGAATTTTGCCGTGACCGGTTTAAAAATAAGCTTTTACCTGAGCAGATGGCTGCAGACGGCAGCTTCCCGCTTGAGCTGAAAAGAACGAAGCCTTATGGTTATTCCCTGTTCAACCTGGACGCCATGGTGATGATAGCCCAAATTCTGTCTGACGGAAAATCAGACCTTTACCGCTTTCAGACACCTGATGGGAAATCATTACAAAAGGGCCTGGAGTTTTTATTCCCCTACATAAAAGATAAAAACCAATGGCCTTATCCGAAAGATGTGATGTACTGGGACGAATGGCCCGTAGCCCAGCCCTGCTTGCTTTTCGGAGCGCTGGCTTACGGGATCGAGCCTTGGTTTGTAACGTGGCAGCAAGGTAACCATCAGCCGGCCGAAGCCGAGGTGATCAGGAATTTACCTGTGAGGAACCCTTTGTTGTGGATGACAGACCGCGAAGCAGAAGGGGATCAGGATTAGGTTTCGGGTGAGAATAAATGGAATATGCTAAAGAGATTGAAAATGAATACACTTGTTGATGACTCAGTCATCCCATGGCAGGAACTGGGAGGAGGAATAAAGAGAAAAATAATGACTTATGACGACAAAATGATGATCGTCAAAGTAGCTTTTGAAACCGGAAGCATCGGGGCCCTTCACCATCATATGCATACCCAGGCCAGCTATATAGCCAAAGGTAAATTTGAGATTGAGATCGGGGAAGATAAGAGGGTGCTTTCCGAAGGGGATGTCTATTTTGTCCCTTCAGGTATCATTCACGGGGCTGTCTGTCTTGAGGATGGAGAGCTGATCGATGTATTCAGCCCTTTGAGGGAAGATTTTCTCTGAAATATCCAGCAGGGCAGAAAGGGTTCTATTGTCGGCGGCTCCGTTAACCTCCGTGCAATATGATCCCCTTCATATCCCTTCCTGCCGTCTGTCATTTTCTGTCTCGTGATCATCCGGTAGCTTTAAGCTATTAACCGGCATCAATTATGATCAAGAAAAGAACACCGGTTTCTGCCATTATGAGCAGAAACCTCATCACTGCAGACGTCAACAGCAGCCTTCGTCACGTCAACAGCCTGCTGAAAGAGCATAATATCCGTCACCTGCCCATCGTATCGGGTAAAAAGCTGGTGGGGATCATCAGCAAGACCGATATCCTGCGATTGAGCTTCGGGGATATGTTTGAAGGACAGAAAGATGCCGATGAAGCCGTTTTTGATATGCTGAAGCTGGATCAGGTGATGATCAGCAGGCCCATTGTGGTAGCAGCAGACCAGAGCATCAGAGAAGTGGCCGAAAAATTCATACAGGTAGACTTCCACGCCATGCCTGTGGTGAACGGTGAGGAACTGACGGGCATGGTTTCCACCACGGATCTGATCAGGTACCTGCTGGAGCAGTATGATTGAGTTTCCGGGTGCCGGGTAGTGAGTTCCGCGTAAGCAGTTGCTCACTATTTATCACTCACTACTCGGAACTATCCTGCCATTTTGTCCGTTTATCCCGATTTTTGTAATTACCGCATTATTATTGACAACGGAACGTTGTAATTAAATAAATTTGCAGTGTAATTAAAATACGACATTACGTCATAAACCTTATGCTTAATTTTCTCACGAAAGGAATTACCAAAATCTTTGGTACAAAATCGGAAAAAGATATTAAAGTGCTCAGTCCTTATGTGACCGCCACCAATGAGGAGTTTGCTAAGCTGGCAGCTTTAAGTAATGATGAGTTCAGACAAAAAACACAGGATCTGAAAGGTTATATTCAGGAAAAACTGGCTGATATTGACAAGCAGATTGCAGAGCTCAGGGAGCAGGCAGCAGGCGATTTGTCTATAGATCAGAAAGAAGAGTTGTTTAAGAAAGTGGATGAGCTGGCCCTGAAAAGAAATGAAGAGCTCGAAGTGGTGCTGCTGGAGATCCTCCCGCAGGCTTTTGCCATTGTGAAGGAAACTGCCCGGAGGTTTACGGAAAATGAGGAGCTGGAAGTGACCGCTACCCACCTCGACCGGGAGCTGGCCATGACGAAAAGCCATATCGAGATCAAAGGCGACAAGGCCATCTGGAAAAACGAATGGTACGCCGCCGGTAACCTGCTGAAGTGGAATATGCTGCATTATGATGTGCAGATCATCGGGGGGGCAGCTCTCCATAAGGGAAATATTGCCGAAATGGCCACAGGGGAAGGTAAAACCCTGGTGGCAACTTTCCCGGCGTTCCTGAACGCCCTGGCCGGAAAAGGGGTGCATGTGGTGACGGTGAACGACTACCTGGCCCGCCGGGACTCCGAGTGGATGGGGCCTATTTTTGAATTTAACGGCATTACCTGCGACTGTATCGACAAACACCGCGCCAATTCACCCCAGCGAAAAAAAGCCTATAATGCCGATATTACCTACGGTACCAATAACGAATTCGGTTTTGACTACCTCCGGGATAACATGGTCAGCGACCCGGAAGAACTGGTACAGCGGGAGCACCACTTTGCCATGGTCGATGAGGTTGACTCCGTGCTGGTGGATGACGCCCGTACGCCGCTGATCATTTCCGGACCGATGACGCGGAAAAATGACGATGAGCTGTACAATGCGCTGAAGCCGCGGGTGGCCCAGCTGGTGGAAATGCAGAAACAGCTGGTGAGCAGCTACCTGGTAGAGGCCAAGAAACTGATCGCTGAAGGCAATAAAAAAGAAGGAGGGCTTTCGCTTTTCCGTGCGCACAGAGGTTTGCCGAAAAGTAAGCCGCTGATCAAATTCCTGTCCGAAACCGGGATGAAGAAGCTTTTGCTGGATACAGAAGCCATTTATATTGCGGAAAACCAGAAGCTGATGCCGGAAGCAGATGCCCCCCTGTATTTTACCATTGAAGAGAAAAATAACTCGGTAGAGCTGACCGATAAGGGAATCGATTACCTCTCGGCCCAGGGACAGGACCCGCAGTTCTTTATCATGCCCGACCTGAGTATCGAGATGGCGGCCATTGAGCGCTCTGATCTGAACCCGGAAGATAAGATCCTGAAAAATGATGAGCTGATCAAGGATTATTCTACCAAAGCAGAGCGTATTCATGCCGTTAACCAGTTGGTGAAAGCCTATACCCTTTTTGAAAAGGACGTGGATTATGTGCTGATGGATGGTAAGGTGAAGATCGTGGATGAGCAGACCGGCCGGATCATGGACGGCCGTCGGTGGTCTGACGGTCTGCACCAGGCCGTGGAAGCCAAAGAAAGTGTGAAGGTAGAAGACTCTACCCAGACCTACGCTACCATTACCCTGCAGAACTATTTCCGGATGTATCATAAGCTGGCCGGTATGACCGGTACGGCAGAAACCGAAGCAGCGGAATTCTGGAAAATCTATAAGCTGGATGTGATTTCTATTCCTACGAACAGAACCGTTATCCGGGAAGACCGGGAAGATAAGGTATATAAGACCGTACGGGAGAAATATAACGCCGTAGTGGAAGAAATTAACGAAATGGTGAGCATAGGCCGGCCGGTGCTGGTAGGTACCACCTCTGTGGAAAACTCGGAGCTGCTGAGCCGGATGCTGACCCTGAAGAAAATACCGCACCAGGTACTGAACGCCAAGCAGCATGCGCGTGAAGCGGATATTGTGGCCGAAGCCGGGAAGCCGGGTACGGTGACCATCGCCACCAACATGGCGGGTAGGGGTACAGATATCAAGCTCACCCCTGACAGCCGGGATTCCGGCGGACTGGCCATCATCGGTACGGAAAGGCATGAGTCGCGGCGGGTAGACCGCCAGCTGAGAGGCCGTTCCGGCCGCCAGGGAGACCCCGGCTCGTCGCAGTTCTTTGTCAGCCTGGAAGACGGCCTCATGCGGATGTTCGGCTCTGACCGGATTGCCAAAGTGATGGACCGGATGGGTATGGAAGAAGGAGAGGTGATCCAGAGCTCTATGATTACCAGCTCTATTGAGCGGGCGCAACGGAAAGTGGAGGAGAATAACTTCGGAATGCGGAAACGCCTGATCGAATACGATGACGTGATGAACGTTCAGCGGGACACCATTTACAAACGGCGGAAAAATGCGCTCTTCGGCGAGCGCCTTGCCCTGGATATTGCCAATATCATTTACGATACCTGTTCAGACATTGTAACGCAGACAGCCGGTAACTACGAGGAATTTGAAGTGCGCTGCATGCAGCGGCTGGGCATGAAGCCGGAGATTTCCGAGGCGGATTTTGCCAAAGGAGGAACCCCGCTGACCCACAGGTTATATGACCTGGCCGAAGCCCATTACCAGGCGAAGAACGAGGCCATCCGGAAGAATATCGTGCCGGGTCTCCGCAATATCCTGAATGACCGGCAGGCGCTGGTAGATGAGCCGTATATGGCGGTCATCGGCGACGGTACCCGGCGCATGGCCGTATATGCCGACCTGAAAAAATCAGTGGAGTCTGAGGGGAAAGAACTGATCCTGGCCATAGAAAAAACCATTTCGCTGGGAATCATTGACCAGGAATGGAAGGAGCATCTCCGGGATATGGACGATCTCAAGCAATCGGTGCAGAATGCCTCTTATGAGCAGAAAGATCCTTTGCTGATCTATAAGTTTGAAGGCGTGGAGCTGTTCCAGAGCTTCCTTAAGAAAGTAAATGCCGAAACCGTGGGATTCCTGATGAAGGCGGGTGTGGAAGAACTGCGTTTCCAGCAGATTGCACCGCCGCCGAAACAGGCGAACCCGGCCCTGCAGACCAATAAGGCCGCTGATTCTGAAGACCGTCAGCCGGTAAAGCCGGTTAACATACAGAAAGTGGCGAACCGCAATGACCGGGTGAATGTTCAGTACAGGAACGGCACGGTAAAACGGGACGTGAAATTCAAGACGGTAGAGAACGACGTGCAGTCGGGTGAAGCCGTGCTGATCGATTGATACGAAGCAAACTAAACAGGTGAGGGCTGCCGGGAACGGCAGCCCTTTTTATTTTCACGGACAAACCTGTAAAGTATAAATAAATTAATTTACAAAAAAATCCATAAATAATTAAATTTTTTTGTAAATAGAAAAGCCAATTATCTATATTTGAGGAGGAAATAACCATAAAAACAACATGAGATATCTGCTTTTAAGCGTATTGACCCTTTTTGTAAGCACCGTTCTGCAGGCTCAGCAGCCCGTAAATATTATTCCGAAGCCCAACAGTGTTCAGGCAAAAGCCGGGGAATTTATTATCAATTCAGCCACCCTGGTTTCATATGACAATGCTGACAGCAAACGTATAGCTGACCTGTTTCAGGCCTATATCAATACGCAGTACGGATTGAATCTCAAAACAGCAGAAAAGAAGAGCGGCAAGAATGTGATCCGTTTTGTTGCCTCCCCGAAAGGAAATGAAGAGGCTTACCAGCTGGAGGTTTCGCCTCAGGCCATTGAAATTACAGGAGCCGATGCCGGTCTCTTCTATGGTTATCAGTCGCTGGTTCAGCTGCTTTCTCTTACCGGGAAAGAGCTGAAAGCAGGTGCAGTATCTATAAAAGATGAGCCGCGTTTTTCCTATCGCGGTCTGCATCTCGATGTGAGCCGTCACATGTTCCCGATAAGCTTTGTAAAGAAATACATTGATATCCTGGCTTCCTATAAACTGAATGTTTTTCACTGGCACTTAACGGACGACCAGGGCTGGCGCCTGGAAATAAAAAAATACCCCAGGCTGACCGAAGTGGGCGGTTTCAGGAAACAAACGCTGATCGGAAACTACAAGCAGGACGGTGACTATGACCATACACCCTACGGAGGCTTTTATACCCAGGAGGAAGCGCGGGAGGTAGTGGCTTATGCCAAAGAAAGATTTGTAACGGTTATCCCCGAAATAGAAATGCCCGGCCATGCCCTGGCGGCCCTTCAGGCCTACCCTGAGCTGGGTTGCTCCGGCGGGCCTTACGATGCAGCCCAGACGTGGGGCGTTTTTGATGATGTATTCTGTGCCGGCAAAGACCAGACCTTCGAATTTCTCCAGGGTGTGCTGGATGAGGTGATCGCAATTTTCCCGGCAGAGTATATTCATATCGGCGGGGATGAGTGTCCGAAAGCTGAGTGGAAAAAGTGTCCTCATTGTCAGAAAAGAATCAAAGATCATCACCTGAAAGATGAGCACGAGCTGCAAAGCTATTTTGTGCAGCGGATGGAAAAATATGTGAACAGCAAGGGCCGCAAGATCATTGGCTGGGATGAGATCCTGGAAGGAGGGCTGGCGCCTAATGCTACCGTAATGAGCTGGCGGGGGGACGCCGGGGGAATTGCCGCGGCCAGTGAAGGCCACGATGTGATCATGACTCCCAACAGCTACGGCCTGTACCTGGATCACAAGCAGGGGCCGGATAAGAACCGGGAGCCGCTGAGCATCGGCGGGTATTCTACCATGGAGAAAATATACGGATCAGACCCCGTTCCCCACCAGCTGGAAGAAAGCAAGCGCAAGCACGTGAAAGGGGTACAGGGCAATGTGTGGACAGAATATATCGAAACTCCTAACAAAGTGGAATTTACTATATTGCCCCGCCTTTTTGCCTTGTCGGAAATTGCATGGACAGACCCTGCCCATAAAAACTGGAAGGAGTTCTCCCAGACAAGAGTGGCCCGTGAACTGGCCCGGATAGACCAGACCGTCACCCGTTATCGCGTACCGGAAGTGTATGGCCTGAAAGATACGGTGATTTATGCCTCAGAACATGTGATCCGCGGACTGAAGCCTTCTGTGGAAGGAGCGAAGATTTATTATACGCTGGATGACTATGACCCTTCTGAACTGGACCTGGAATTCAAAGACCAGGTGAAAATAACGGTACCCAATGGCAAAGAGCGCGTATTTAAAGCCGTAGTGATCACTCCTTCAGGAAGAAAAAGCAACTTTGTGAGGGTGCAGATCATTAATACGAAGAAATAAAAAAAGGTAATAGAAAACGGGTTGGCTTGCCAGCCCGTTTTTACTTATATATTTCTGCCGTTAAATGTCTGTTTTTGCCGGAATCTAAACAAATGTCCTCGTTCCCGTATAATTATCCCGGAACTGCCGGGGAGTGCAGGCATATTTCTTTTTAAATACCCGGTTAAAGTAGGAGAGATTATTGAACCCGCAGCGGAAAGAAATCTCTGCGATGTTCATCGTGGTATCGATCAGCAGCCGCGATGCATGCCCCAGGCGGATATTATTCAGGCTCTCCACAAAGGTAAGTCCCGTTCTTTTCTTGATAAACCGGCTGAAGCTGGCCTCCGTCATGCTTACCTGTTTTGCCAGATCTTCCAGGGTGATCTCCTTATCGTAATGGTTCCGCATATACTGGAAGGCTGTCTCTATACGCCGGTTCCGGGAAGTTACCTGTTCCTGCATAAAGCTGGGGCTGGCCAGCATGCGCATATCCTTTGAAATAGATAAATAATGGAGGATCGAGATCAGTTCCAGCACCGAATCAAACCCGTTCTTGCTGCTCAGGCTTATCAGCCGGGGCCGGATATTCCGGATGGCCTCCTCTGTGAATTTTACACCGCGCGAAGCGTATTCCAGCAATGACTTTACAAAGCTCAGCTGGTTGCGGCTCAGGAATTTTTCGTCGAACAGGTCCTTGTGGAACTGGATGGTAACCTCGTGGATGATCCGGCTGTGGGAAACCTTACCTATCCATCCGTGGGGCAGGTTAGACCCTACCAGCACCAGCTCAAACTCTTCCGTCAGCTCCATGCTGTCGCCCACTACCCGCTTTATGCCCGGGGCGTTTTCAATAAAATTCAGCTCAAACTCTTCATGATAATGAACCGGGAAATCGAATCCGGTTTTTACCCGGTCGAAAACCACGAAGCAATCGTTCTCCGTTAAAGAAGTTATCTCATGATATACACTACTCATTTGTTAAAAAAATACTACTATCGTGTAAAAAAAGTAGTAAAAGCAAAAACAGACAAAGCAATCGGTTGACTTTTCAAATTTTGTTAAAAATATTTACAATTTCCTCACATTTATTATAATATTTTAAGCAAAATAGGGGAATTTTTGACATTTGAAATTATTTGTGTCAAAAAAAGGTAAAATAGTATTACTTAAAAAGTTAAATTAATTGTCAAATTTGTACAATATTTCAACCATATATAATCAAACAGCTATGCGCAATTATTTATCTTTTATCTTGGGATTTGTCCTCCTGGCGGGAAGTTTTCAGGTTACGGCGCAGGAAGTCACCGTTACCGGGAAAGTTACCGATGAGAGCGGGGAGGCTTTGGCAGGAGTTTCCGTGATCAAAAAAGGAACTTCGCAGGGGGTGATGACCGATGCGAACGGGAACTACACGGTGAAGGACGTGACGGGCGCTTCCGTTCTGGTTTTTTCCTCTTTGGGAATGGTTCCGCAGGAAATACGGGTAGGAAACCGGACCCGCGTGGATGTGATTCTCCAATCAGCCGAAACTTCGCTGGATGAAGTGGTGGTGGTAGGTTACGGTACCGCCAGGCGTTCGGATATCACCTCTTCCATTACCTCCATCAAAGCACAGGAGCTGAAAGACATGCCGGCTGCCGGTATTGACCAATTGCTGCAGGGAAAAGCCGCCGGAGTGACCGTCACCAGTAACGGCGGACAGCCCGGCGGTGGAGTCTCCGTTAAAGTACGGGGAGTAACTTCCATCAACAGCAACGACCCGCTTTTTGTGATTGACGGCGTGCCTTTTATTAACGGCAATACCTCCTATAACACAGGTTTTGCCGGGCTGGGCGGCTCTGACGGACAGACAGGAAATTCGGTTATGGCCATGCTGAACCCGAATGATATTGAATCTATTGATGTGCTCAAAGATGCATCTGCCCAGGCTATTTACGGCTCGCAGGCAGCAAACGGGGTGATCATGATCACCACTAAAAAAGGGAAAGCCGGAGAAGGCAAGATCAATTATGAAATGTATTACGGTGTTTCAGAGGTGGCCAGGAAGCTTGACCTGATGGACCTGAGAGATTTTTCCCGCTACCAGAATGAGATCCTGCCCATCATCGGTATTACTCCTTCCGAAGAATTTGCCGATCCCTCGCTATTGGGGCCGGGTACCGACTGGCAGGAGGCCATGTTTCAGAAAGGCAGCATGCAGAATCACCAGCTGAGCTTTTCCGGAGGCAGGGATAAAACCAATTACTACGTTTCGCTCAACTATTTCAATAATAAGGGAATTCTCATCGGGTCGGATTTTGAACGTTACAGCACCCGTCTCAGCTTTGATACCCAGCTGAAATCATGGGCCAAAGTAGGAATGAGCCTGAACGCTTCGCGGAGTATCCAGAATGTTACCCTCGCCGATGCCGCAGAAAGCACCATCTGGTGGGGCGCGGTAACGAGTCCCCTGGTACCGCTTAAAAATCCTGACGGATCATGGGGCGGTGGTAATACGGTAGGCGGGATACGCTACAGTAATGCCAACCTCGTGGGCAACAGCCAGTACCGGGGTAACAAGAAGACCAGCACCACAGCCTTCGGTTCGGTCTTTGCCGAGCTGAACCTGTTCAAGGGCCTCAGCCTGAGAAATGAGCTGTCGTTCTCGCTGGGGCTGGATAACAATATTGCCTTCCAGAAAGCCGGGAATGTAGGCGGGGAGACCTTTCGCAGCAAGTTGATTGATAACCGTTCGGATAGCTATTATTACTCGCTTACCAATTATTTCAACTATGTCAAATGGGTGAACGGGCATAATTTCCATGCCACCCTGGGGCACCAGGCCCAGATGTCGTACTACCAGGGCATTGGCGGAACCAAAGTAGACCTCCAGGCCAATATCATGGACCTGAACACGGGAAGCTCGGATCAGACCACCTGGGCGCTGAACGGCGGGAAAGGACACTGGGCTATGGAGTCGTGGTTTGCCCGGGCCAACTATACTTTCGGTGACCGTTATTCGGTGTCGGCCAGCTTCCGGGCTGATGGCTCCTCCAACTTCGGTCCCAATAATCGGTGGGGATACTTCCCCGGGGTATCCGTAGGCTGGACAGCCTCCAATGAGGAATTTATGAAAAACCTGCTGCCCAATACCCACCTGAAGATAAGGGCCGGCTACGGGCTGGTAGGTAACCAGAACTTCCCCGGCGGAGCCCCGAACCCGGCGTATGTGGGTGCGGTGCAGTTTTTTACCGGCCCTGTGGGCTTTGGAACGTCTAATATGATCCAGGGAATCCCTAACCCCGAGCTGAAGTGGGAATCAGTGAAAACCACGAACGTGGGGGTAGACCTGGGCATACTCAAAGGGCGCCTTGATGTCACGGTAGATGCCTATAAGAAAGTAACCAGTGATATGATCATCTTCCTGACCGGGCCTACGCTGATCGGTGTGGGCGATGCCTGGGATGACCTGAAAGCTCCCCTGGGCAATGCCGGCCGTATGACAAATACCGGTATAGACCTGGGCGTTACCTCGGTGAATGTCCGGAATGACGATCTCACCTGGAAAACCAGCCTGGTCTTCACCCATTTCAAAAATACCTATGACCAGGCGGCCAGCGCTGCTTCAGCACTTGACGGAAGAGTGTATTACAATAACTACCTGATCACCCATACCACTCCCGGCCGGCCGGTAGGATCATTCTGGGGACTGGTGACCGACGGCCTCTTCAGAACACAGGCCGATCTGGATAACAGCCTGCCTCAGTTCGGTTACATCATTGATCCTGACCAGACCTGGTTAGGAGATGTGCGCTTTAAAGATGTCAAGAAAGACGGTAAAATCGATGCGGAAGATATGACCTATATCGGAAGCCCGATCCCTAAGTTCACCTGGGGACTGACCAATAGCCTGAACTATAAAAACTTTGACCTGTCGGTTTTCTTCCAGGGCAGCTATGGCGCCAGGGCCTACAACTTCCTAAGATGGCAGATAGAGGCCATGAACAGCGCGTGGTCTAACCAGCTGCGCACCGTACTGGACAGGTACACCGAAACCAATACGGACGGTACCCTGCCGAGGTTTACCAATACCAACACCAACAATACGGCTATGTCTGACCGATACGTGGAAGATGCTTCCTACTGGAGGGTACAAAATATTACCCTGGGCTACCGGCTGCCAGCTCAGGTGCTGAAGAGCATCAAAAGCTCCAATATCCGGATCTACGGCTCGGTGCAGAACCTGCATACCTTTACCCAATACTCCGGGTATGACCCTGAAATCGGGGCATTCAATAATAATATCCGGCTGATGAACGTAGACATGGGGCATTATCCTAATCCCCGTACCTTCACCATCGGGGCTAACCTTGAATTCTGATAAAGCATTTAATTTCTAATCTGAGAATCATGAAATATAAAAGAATACTGGCGATAATGTTTCCTGCTTTCCTGCTGTCTTCCTGCGGCGAAAGCTTTATCGAGCGGCCTTCCCTTTCGGGAACCACTACAGGAAACTACTATACGACCGAAGCGGAGGTCAGAGGGGCTACCAGCACCCTGTACAGCGGTTTGCCCTGGCGCGACTTCGAAAGCCGGGCACAGGATGCTATCGGTGATGTGATGTCGGGCAATATGTTTTCTTATGAGGATGTGGAATACCTGAACCTGACCTACTCTGCGGCTTCACAACGGATAGGGGCGGCCTGGAAGGCTTTCTATAAAATTCTGGGGTATGCCAATATCCTGATCAATACCTTTGAGGACAAAAAAGCCAATGGTGGCGGCGCTTTCCTGGATCCTGCCATTGGTGAGTGCCATTTTGTGCGGGGAACCGTCTACTTCTATATTGCCCGCATCTGGGGTGACGCGCCCATTATCACGGATCCGGCAGAGGTAACACTCTCCGGTAACTTTGATATCCCCCGTTATCTGCAGAAAGATGTGCTACGTTTCGCACGGGAAGAGCTGGAAAAAGCAGAGGCCCGGCTGCCCGTGAACGATGAGCCCGGCCGACTGACCAAAACCTCGGCCCAGGGAATGCTCGCCAAGCTGTTCCTGTATACAAAAGATTATGCCGGTGCCAAAGCCAAGGCCCAGGAAGTGATCAGCTCAGGGAAGCACCATCTGGTAGATGACTATTACGGCATGTTTACCAAAATGTCAATGGACAATAACCCTGAAACCCTGTTTTCTATCCAGCACCAGTTTGCACAGGATCCCTGGGGTACGGGAAACATCAAAAACCCGGACAGAGGCCCTTCTAACCTGCAGACGGCCGAGGCTTCCATGTGGGGAATGTATATGCCCTCTCTTGATATCCTGGCCGCGTATGAATTCGGCGATAAAAGACGCGCGTGGTCAGTGATGGAGCACGGGTGGGAGAAACGGGAGTGGAAACCCCAGCGTCCGAATGCAACGGAATACAACGCCTTCATGGCGAACGGTTTCCGCTATGACACCCTTCAGCCGGAGGCTGCGGGCGGAATAAAAAATGCAGTTCGTGCCAATATCACCAAGTATTTTGCCGGACCGGGGAAGTCTTTCGGCGGAGAGCCGGTGAACGGACAGAACTCCGGGAATAACGTGGTGCTGCTCCGTTATGCCGATGTGCTGTTGATTTATGCCGAAGCTGTGCTGGCCGGAGGGGCTTCTACTGCTGACGCCAGTGCGCTTTCCGCTTTCAACAGCGTACGTGCGCGGGCAGGCCTGCCGTCAAAAACCTCCGTTACGCTGGAAGATATCCTGAAGGAAAGAAGAGTGGAGTTTGCATTTGAAGGAGATTACTGGTTCGATATCCAGCGCCAGGGTTTTACCAAAGCCAAAGAGATGATTTCCCGGCAAAACCGGGGCAGCGTGGAAGGCGGTCCGAATTACATCACCAACTTCACCGAAGAAAAGATGTATCTGCCTGTTCCGGCTTCTGAAACGGTGCAGGCTCCTGCGTTATTAGGACCTGCAGTTCCTTATTATAATGACTAAAAGATCTGAAACAATGAAAAAATATAGTATTATACTGATGCTTTTGTGGGGCGCCTGGGCCTGCACGGAAGATACTGACGGTACCCCTGCCGCCCGGTCCGGAAACCTGAATGTGGCCACCGTATTGCCTGACTCCGCAGCAGGCGGAGAACTGGTGATCCTGAAAGGAACCGGTCTCGGAGATATCCGTTCGGTGGTCTTTGAAAAAGGAGAGGTGCCGGCCGGTTTTCAGCCCACTTTAAACACCGGTGAAGTATTTATGTTCCGCGTGCCGCTGGATGCCGGGGGCGGGGAGCAGAATATAACGCTTACCAACGGTAACGGTCAGCAGAAAAGCTTTACGTTCCGTGTGCTGGCCTACCCCGTGGTTTATGATGTAAGCAATTATAATTTTTCACAGGGTACGGAGATCACGATTTCCGGCACCAACCTGGAAAATGTACATACGGTGAAGCTGACGGAGTCGCAGGAGGCGCTGACCATTGTTTCCCAGACGAAAAATGAACTTACCGTGAAATTTCCGAAATCTGATGTGAACCGGAGTACGCTGGACATTATCAATGAAACCGGGCTGCTGAAAACCACCCAGGAATTCATGAACCTCAGCAAAGCTTTTGTGATCTTCACGGAAGACTACGGAGAGGGTTTTGCTGACGGCTCCTGGGGAGATCCCGGTACCATCACCGATAAGGAAGCGAAGTCCGGGTCGAAATCCGTGTACAAAAATTATCAGAAAGGAAACTGGCACCTCATCAACTTCGCCAACTGGTGGCCGGGCGTGCCGGAAGATGCAACGTATAAATACCTGACGGTGTGGATTAAAGGTGCGTCCCAGGATTATACTCTCTACCTCACCGGTGATAAGCGTGCCGGAGGTTTCGGAAACGGAGACCGGTCTTACCCGCTGAATGTACCCGCCGGAAAGTGGACCTACTTTAAGATCCCGCTGGCCGAAGTGAAGCTGTGGGAAAAGGGCAGTCCGTTCAACCAGATCGGTTTCTGGATACCCGGACCTGACGCCCAGGATGAGATCTTCCACTTTGATGACCTCATTCTTGTGAAGTAAGTTTTGAGCAAAACGGGCAAAGGGGCTGAGTTTTGAATAAAGAGGCTGCAGATTTTTTCAGGATCCGGATCTAAAGATGCGGTTCCGAAAAATCTGCAGCTTCTGCCTGGTTAGAGGGACAATCCCCAGGGTCTTTGCTTTTTTGTATTTCTTAATATTTAAATCGATATATTTGCTCCCTATGAAGCAGATGTTTATTTATGCCCTGCTGCTTATGCCCGGCTTTTTAGGCATAAGCACTGCTCTCACGGGCCAGATGCTGAAACCGCAGAATACTATAGCTGTGTTTCCTGATGACAGCAGGGAGCAGATGATTGAAAAGGCGGCACATGTGGTGCCTGATGCCAACCAGCTCAGCGCCCTGAAAAACGAGTTTATTGCCTTTATCCACATGGGACCCAATACTTTCACCCGCATGGAGTGGGGGAACGGGCATGAAGACCCCGGGGTATTTGACCTCAAAGAGCTGCACACCGATCAGTGGTGTGAAGCTATGAAAGCCGCCGGGATTAAAATGGTGATCATCACCGTGAAGCATCATGACGGCTTTGTGCTGTGGCAAAGCCGGTATACGAAGCACGGGGTGATGTCTACCGGGTTCAAAAACGGGAAAGGCGATATATTGAAAGAGCTGGCCGTATCCTGTAAAAAATATGGCCTTAAGCTGGGTATTTATCTTTCTCCTGCGGATCTCTACCAGATTGAAAGCCCGGAAGGCCTTTACGGGAATCTCAGCCCTTATACTGAACGGGCTATCCCGCGCGAGATGCCGGGAAGGCCGTTTGCCAGCAAAACCCGCTTTAAGTTTGTAGTGGACGATTACAATGAATATTTCCTGAACCAGCTTTTTGAATTGCTCACGGAGTACGGTCCTGTACACGAAGTGTGGTTTGACGGGGCGCATCCCAAACGGAAGGGTGGACAGAAATACAATTATGCGGCATGGAAAGAGCTGATCCGTACGCTGGCGCCCCGGGCTGTTATATTCGGGAAAGAAGACATCCGCTGGTGCGGTAATGAGGCCGGAGCAACACGAAGCACCGAGTGGAATGTCATTCCCTATGCTGAAAACCCGGACACCACCAGCCATTTTCCGGATCTGACTGCGGAAAATCTCGGAGGAAGGGAAGAGCTCTACAAGGCGAAGTTCCTGCATTATCAACAGGCGGAAACCAACACGTCTATCCGGGAGGGCTGGTTTTACCGGGATGATACCTATCAGAAAGTGAGAAGTGCAGACGATGTGTTTGATATTTATGAACGCTCTGTAGGCGGAAATTCCACTTTTCTTCTGAATATCCCTCCTAACCGGGAGGGGAAATTCTCCCCGGAAGACATTAGTGTGCTGAATGAAGTGGGCCGGCGTATAAGGGAAACCTACAGCCGGAATCTTTTCAGCGGCTCTAAGGCTCCTCGTGAGCTTTTGGATGATAATTCCGGTACTTACCAGGTATTAACCGGAGGTGTAAAGGAGATTATCCTCACCACCCCTTCCCCCGTTACCATTAACCATATTGTAATCCAGGAAGCGGTGGCTACGCACAGCGAACGGGTGGAAAAGCATGCGGTAGATGCCTGGATCGGTAACGGATGGCAGGAGATTGCCACCGCTACCAATATCGGATACAAACGGATTCTCCGTTTCCCGGAGGTGACTTCCGGCCGCTTCCGGCTGAGGGTGGAGGAAAGCAGGCTGGATCCGGCCATTGCTTCCCTGGCAGGATATTTTTACAAAACGAGGCCGTCGCGGCTGGAAGTAATACGGAATGAAGACGGGCGGGTGGCTATCCGGCCCGTACAGGCAGCCTTTAACTGGAAGCCGCACGGTGAAAATACCGGCGAAAATCTCTATAAGGATATGCAGATATTTTATACCACTGACGGAAGCACACCTGCCGCCGGAAGTCTGCGTTACACCGCGCCCTTTACCTGGCCGGGCGGAGAAATAAAAGCTGTGGCAGTAATGAATAACGAGACAGGGACTGTAATGACCGAAGTTTTGGGGATTCCGAAAACCCGGTGGAAAATAGCGGGTGCCAGTGGAGAAACCGGAAGAAACCGGGCGGTGTCGGCCATCGATGAGAACCGGCAAAGCTGGTGGGAGGCGAAGAGAGGGGAAGGCGATCCGTATATTGCCATAGATCTGGGCAGCAGCTACCGTTTGCAGGCTTTTGCATATACGCCTCAGAAGCAGAACGGGCGGGGAATGATAGCCCGGGGCAGGATGGAAGTGAGCGCTGACGGAGAGAGCTGGCAGCATGCGGGTTCTTTTGAATTTGGTAACCTGGTTAACGATCCGAATACCCGGAAGTATTTACTGCAGTCGCCGGTTACCGGCAGGTATGTAAGAATAACGGCTACGGAAACAGCCGGAGGAGATGATACCGCTGCCATAGCTGAACTTGATTTCTTTGAAGCAGAGCAAAAATGAACGATTGACGCAATGTTAAACCCGGATGAACGGGATTTTCTTAGTGCGTTTATTGAAAAAATGAGTTCAAAAGTTTGTTTTTACTGAAATAGCCTTTATTTTAGCTCATTATTAATAATTTACACCCAAATCAGATCATGAACAGATTTTTAATCCCTTTAGTGATTTTGCTGGGGTCATTTTTGTATAGTTTGTTCTGGAACCAGGTCAGAAGACCTTACTGTTCAGACAACACGGAAGAAGTAGTGGCGGCAGAAGAAGTTGTGGTGGAGACCCTTCCTCCGGTTACGGAAACTGATACTTCCCGGTTAGATCTGACGCCAACGGAGAAAGCGCTGTTTGAACCACTGGATATTTATTTCCAGTCGGGCAGCCCGAACATCATCAGGACAAAGGAGATCAGCGACTGGCTGGCGCTGGCGAAAAAGTACCTGGAAGAGAATCCCGGTGAAAAACTGAGCCTCACAGGACATACGGACGACGAGGGTTCGGATGAGCTGAACCAGGGCTTGTCGGAGGTGCGGGCAGGCAAAGTGCGCGACATCCTTACGGCCGAAGGTTTTTCTTCAGATAACCTGCAGGTATCAGGAAAAGGAGAGCGCGAGCCCATTGCCGATAACGGCACTGCGGAAGGAAGACAAAAAAACAGAAGAGTTTCGATCAGACTTATTAAATAAAACTATGGAAAATGTAAATTGTTTACTATGTAATTTTCCGTGGGACCTTTTCCTCTTTTTACTGGTCCTCGGGCTTCTTTTATGGTGGCTTTTAAGCTGGCTCGTAGGTAGCCGCCTGAAAAAGCATACCGAGGAACTTTATCATCGCATTTCCCTCCTGGAAAGTGAGAACGGAAAGCTGAAAAGAGAGTTTTCCGACCGGACTACCTTCCTGGAAAACGAACTGGAGGCTTGCCGGAAAAGCAAAGTGGCGGCAGCTGCCACGGGAATTGCCGCTGCTGCCCTGACGGAAAAGCCGAAGATCAAAAAAGATGACCTGAAGATTGTGGAAGGGATAGGTCCGAAGATCGAAGAGTTGTTTAACAGCGCAGGAATTTATTCATTTGATGAGCTGGCTAACACCCCGGTAGAGAAGCTGAAGGAAATTCTTGATGCGGGGGGCGCCCGTTTCCAGATGCATGACCCGAGCACCTGGCCTGAGCAGGGAGCGCTGGCGAGAGACGGCAAGTGGGAAGAGCTCAAAAAATGGCAGGAGGAGCTGAACAAAGGACGGGAAGAATAAAATTCTGACAGAATCTGAAAAAGTATGGCCCTTGGGCGGGTTCCGGGTGACGCAGGCAACCTTTACGGTTCGTTGATGTTACCCTGAGTCTGTCGGAGGGCCTTTAAAATTAGTGCTTTGGATAGCCTCAAGATAGTGTATGACCCTGGAAGAAAGATTCGAAAAAATTACCACGCTGGTTTTTGATGTAGACGGTGTTTTTACAGACGCCACCCTTACCGTTACGAAAGATGACGTGACCCGTACCTTTAATGTGCGTGACGGGTATGCGGTTCAGATGGCCCTGAAAAGCGGGTATCATATTGCAGTGATCTCGGGCGGAAAGCAGGAGAGCATCGTTTCAAGAATGAATGCGCTGGGGATTTCGGATGTGTATATCCGCGTGGGTACGGCAGAAAAGCCCGATGTACTGGCCGCTTATCTGGCCGGAAAGGGGATTTCAGCAGAAGATGTGCTGTTTATAGGGGACGATATTCCTGATCTTCTCCTTATGAATTCGTTTCCTGTATTGGCCTGTTGTCCTGCCGACGCCGTCGGGGAAGTGCTGGAACGTGCTGATTACATTACTTCGGCAACCGGGGGCCGTGGCGCCGTTCGCGAGGTGATTGAAAAGGTAATGAAGGCGCAGGGGAAATGGATGAAAACGTTTTGAGAAGGGTTAATGCTGAATGATGGTTAAAAATATCCATTGACCATTTACAATTAACCGTTCAGCATTAACCATTAATTCACAGCTTCTCTATCTTCTTCCTGTCCTTATGCGACACCTTCACCAGTTCATCAATACGGGCAATCTCAATGTCGTACCCGCGGGCAGAACCGCTGATCTGCCGGATCGCATTTACATTGACGATGATGTCACCGCGGAAAACTTCAAACTGCGGGTGCCCTTTCAGCTCTTCCAGAACCGCCTGACGGGAAATATGCATGCTGCTTTTTTCCACACCCAGCATATTCTGGTAATAAAATTCGGAGACATCGCCGAGGCGGATATAAATCAATTGGTTCGGAATGAGGTTCAGCTTCTCTCCGTTACCTCTGAAGGCCAGAACATTCAGGGGGTTCTCGGAGTTGATCACGCCTTTTCGCTTTAATTCTTCATTCTTCTCCAGGGCCAGGCGTTCAAACTTACTGTGCAGCATATTCTGCTGGATCACCGCCAGGATACCCAGGGGAATGATGCTCAGTCCGAAAAGAATAAAAGCGTCCAGCGGAAAAGCGGCCAGTCCTTTTGAATACAGGTAATACACGGTTGCCAGTGAGATCAGGGCAGACATGATCAGCAGCTGGGTAAGTTGTTTGCCGGTGGTCCATTTTCCCTCTACATAGAAATCTTTAATAACGAGCGGAAAAAGAAACTGGGCCAGGATCATCATAATAAAGGTAATCCCGCCTGCCGTGATCACCGTATTGGTCAGCTCGGCGGCTTCCAGCCGGTCTAAGCCGAAAGGCCGGATCATGAAGGCCAGGGAGGTCACTACCAGGGTAACCAGAAGTGAATGCAGAAAGCCCCTGATACTCAGTGTAGAAGAGTGGTGAGGCTTATCAAGTACCCGTAATGGTTTTTTAAATACCTTAAGAAAAGACATAAATTATACGTTATAATTATACAAAGGAAACCGCATGAACGTAATTTTAAAAATAATTAACGCTTTTATTCTTCTCTTTAATCAAATATTATGCCTGTTGATATCAATGTTTTTTGTTAATTTTGATGTTAATAAAAAACGAAATTTAACGTTATCAGACGTTTACCTGTTATACTTTTAATATTGATCAGACCGATTTTAATGAAACTGAAACTCCAATTAATTGCTGTTCCTTTACTGATTGCCGGTAGCCTGAATGTTCAGGGTCAGGAGCTTAAAACAACCAATGATTCCCTCAGCTACGCCATCGGTGTGGATGTGGCCAATACCTTCAAAAGGCAGAATATTGCCATAAACGCTGAAGTATTTTCGAAAGCCGTACATGCTACATTGGCGGATAAAGCCACCATGACCCCGGAGCAATGCGGTGAATTTATCCGGAATTACTTTATGAATGAGAGCATGAAGGCTGCCACGGAAAATAAAGAGAAAGGGCAGGCGTTCCTAAGTAAGAACAAGGAAGCGGCCGGTGTGATAACACTCCCGTCCGGACTTCAATACCAGATCCTGCAGGAAGGCACAGGGGCCAAACCCACGCTTGAAGACCAGGTAAAAGTACATTATTCAGGCCGGACACTCGACGGAAATGAATTTGACAGCTCCTACAAACGGGGTGAGCCGGCAGAATTCGGGCTGGCACAGGTGATCAAGGGCTGGACAGAAGTACTGCAGCTGATGCCGGTAGGGTCGAAATGGAAAGTGTTTATCCCGGAAAACCTGGCTTACGGGCCTCAGGGACCGCCGGCCATCGGCCCTAATCAAACCCTGGTGTTTGAAATAGAGCTGCTGGATATCGTCAAAGAATAAAAAACGAACGTATGAAAAAAGCTGGAATTCTTATAATTATACTGGGGCTTACAGGCTCGCTTAGCCGGGCGCAGGTTCCTCATTACGGCTACGATGCCTTACAGCCGGACTCCGTACAATATGAAATTCAGACCCGGGTAGCCCAGTTTTTGAATGATTATCATTTTAATAAATTCTCACTGGACGATTCCCTGTCCTCGCACGTGTGGGACAATTACCTCAACAATATTGACGGGGGAAAGCTTTATTTTACCCGTCCTGAAATAGAAGGTTTTGAAAAATACAGGTTTACGTTGGATGAAGCTATGAAAAACGGCAACCTGGAAGCAGCTTTTGATGTATTCAACACCTACCGGACCAAGTATAAGGCCCGGTCAGAATACATTGAAAAATTCCTGGACAAGCCCATTAACTATCATACTGACCTGGTGATCAATACCGACAGGGAGAATACCCGCTGGGCGGAAACAGATGCCGAGCTGGACAAGGAATGGGATAAGATCCTGATCAACCAGGCATTAAGCCTCAAGCTCAGCGGCAAGACGGATTCGGCCGTGGTGGCCACCCTTAAAAACCGTTATAGCGTGATGGAAAAACGGACTTCCGCCTATAAGTCGGAGAACGTATTTCACTTTTTCATGAACTCTTTTACGGAATACCTCGATCCGCATACGTCCTACATGATCCCGTCGGCGGCAGACCAGTTCAATATCTCGATGTCCCAATCTATTGAAGGAATAGGCGCATCCCTGCAGAATGAAGGCGACTATGTGGTGATCAAGAGCATTGTACCGGGAGGCCCGCTGTTTAAGAGTGGCGAAGGAAATGTGGAAGATTACATTGTAGCGGTGGCTCAGGGAGATGACGGTGAATTCCAGGATATTATCGGCTGGCTGACAGACGATGCCATCAAGCTGATCCGGGGAAAGAAAGGCTCGGTAGTACGTTTGAAACTACTGGCTTCTTCGGCCCCTATGGGGTCTTCGCCGCGTACCGTACGCCTGGTAAGGGATAAAATTAACCTTGAAGAAGCCGTGGCCAAGGGAACCGTAGTGGAAATGCAGCATGAGAACCGGAATTATAAGTTGGGAGTGATTGATATCCCAATGTTTTACCGTGACTTTGAATATGCCAATCGTGGCGGCGAGTTCCAGAGCACTACTGCCGATGTGAAAAAGATACTGGAAGACTTCAACCGGCAAAATGTGGATGGGGTATTGGTAGACCTGAGAAATAACGGCGGTGGATCACTGATAGAGGCCATTGACCTGACCGGGCTTTTTATCAAGTCGGGGCCGGTGGTACAACGTAAAAGCTCGATCGGACAGGGGAGCGTGGAGTCAGATGAGGACAAAACAGTGGCCTTTGACGGACCGCTGGTAGTGCTGCAGAACCGCTTCAGTGCTTCGGCATCCGAGATTTTTGCCGGAGCTATCCAGGATTATCAGCGGGGCCTGATTGTAGGAGAAAATTCTTTCGGTAAGGGGACGGTACAGCAGCTGGTGAACCTGGATAGTTATTTTGCGCGGCTGAACGGCAGAAGACCGGCCGTAGCAGGTGTCGGAAACGGCAGCTCTGCGGCAGGCCGCTACGGGCAGCTGAAATTTACTTCTGAAAAGTTTTACCGGATCACCGGAAACAGCACCCAGATTAAAGGTGTGGCGCCGGATATTACCCTTCCTTCACCGTTTGATGTGGATGAAATGGGTGAAAAAGCCTATAACCGGGCTCTTCCTTATGATCAGATCCGGTCTACCTCTTATCAGAAGCTGGGAATTATCAACCCGGAAGTGGTTCAGAAGCTGAATGAAAAATACAAGCGCAGGCTGGGGGTTGACGATGATCTTAAAGAGCTGGTGGCCGATATTGAAGAGTATCGCAGCAACCGGGATATAAAAGAGATTTCACTGAACTATGATGTCAGGAAGAAAGAAATGGAGGATGCCGAGAAAAACAGGAAATCTATAAAAAAACTGAATAAATCAACCAAGGAAGAAGACAAGGAAAATGATGTCTATCTTCTGGAAGGAGAAAAGATACTCAGCGACCTGATTGCGTTGAGGAAAAGTTAATGGAAAAAGGCCAAAACCAACTCCTGAAGTTACTGGGAATCGGCTTCGGAATTGCTGTAACGGTAGGCGGGACGATCGGGACCGGCATCTTGCGTAAGCCCGGCCCCATAGCCGCCGTGATAGGAGATCCTCTGATCATAATGCTGGTTTGGACAGCGGTAAGCCTCTATGCGTTTCTGGGAGTTTTATGTGCCATTGAATTGGGAGTTTCCATGCCGGAAGCAGGGTCGTGGTATGTGTACGCCCGCAGGGCTTTCGGTAAGTTCTTTGGGTTTTTCACCGGCATTTCCAACTGGCTGGGTACGGTTTCTGCGCTGGCCTTCGGAGCCTATACCGTTAGCGAATACCTGGTGCTGCTTACACCGGCGTGGGAACCTTACATTCGCCTGATTTCCATTGGCCTGCTGGTAATTCTTGTTCTTTTTCATCTTACAGGCACAAGATCTGCCGGTAAATCACAGGAGATCATGTCTTTCCTTAAGGCGCTGGGCCTGCTGGCTTTTGTGCTGGTCTGTTTTCTTTTCGGCGGAAACGTGGATTATGAAGCGCTGGCAGTAACTGCGGAGAAAGTAGAACGCCCGGCTCTTTTCTTGGGGATCATCACCGCCTTACAGGCTATCTTCTATACATTTGACGGCTGGCATACAGCTTCTTACTTTTCGGAGGAAAACGTGGATCCTGTAAAGAGCCTACCCCGTTCCATGATTTTCGGCATTCTGCTGATTATACTCATCTATCTCCTGGTGAATGCGGCCATTCTCTATGTGATCCCCGTAGACATCCTGGCGGGCTCCAAACTGGCGGCCTCTGACGCTATCCGTTACATTTTCGGGGACGGGTCTGCGCGGATAGTCACCTTCTTTCTGATGATCTCTATCCTGGGCCTGATGAATGCCCAGGTGATGTTTTCTCCCAGGGTAATTTTCTCGATGAGCCGTGACGGCCTGTTTCCCCGTTTTGCGCAGCGGGTGAACGCTTCAGGAGCTCCGGCGCTGGCCATGAGCTTTACCGTGAGCCTGTCTGTCCTGCTGATCCTGACCGGGAAGGAGGTCTGTGCCATTCTCTCTGATATAGCGGTTTTCTTTTTTGTGATCAGCTATATATCCGGTTTTTTGTCACTTATCCGGCTCCGTCGCACAGAACCGGAGCTGCCCCGCCCGTTTAAGGTGCCGGGTTTTCCTTTTGTGCCGTACTTCCTGGTGATATGTTCTGTATTATTCCTGGTGGGAGCTATCCTCCAGGATCTGAGAAGCTCGGTTTTTGCCCTCGGTTTTGCAGGGATCAGCTATCCTCTTTACCGGATAATAACCCATGCATCCAAGAAATAATTTAGCTAGTTTTGCATAAAAAAGTATTGATGTCTTTAGATAAATTCAGCGATTCGCTGGAAAATGTATTCGAAAGTTATGTTTACGGAGAGTCGCCGGACGAGCTTTATGAACCTATCCGTTATATCATGTCTTTGGGCGGTAAGCGTATCCGCCCCTTACTGACCCTGGTGACTGCCGGCTTATTTACCGAAAACTGGCAGAGCGCGCTTTCTCCTGCCATGGCGGTAGAAGTATTTCATAACTTTACCCTGATGCATGACGATATCATGGATCAGGCTCCGCTACGGCGGGGGAAGCCTACCGTACATAGTAAATGGGATACCTCCAGGGCAATATTATCCGGCGATGTGATGCTGGTAGCAGCTTATGAGCTTTTAAGCCGGATGGACGAAAAGTACCTGAAAACAGCAATAAAACGCTTTAACCGCACAGCTGCTGAAGTTTGTGAAGGACAGCAGCTCGACATGCTTTTTGCAGAAAAGCCGGAAGTAAGCAAAGAAGACTACCTGGAGATGATCCGTCTGAAGACCTCGGTGCTGGTGGGCTTTGCCATGGAGCTGGGAGGGATCTCCGCCGGCGCTGATGAAGCCACCTGCCGGGAATTGTACGCGATAGGGGAGAACCTGGGGCTGGGCTTTCAGCAAACCGATGATATACTGGATGTATATGCCGATCCGGAAGTTTTCGGAAAGCAGGTAGGCGGAGACATTATTGAAAATAAGAAAACCTGGCTGTTGCTCCGGGCAGTGGAGAAGTCGGCAGGAACTCCTTTTGAAAAGGACCTGCTGGGCTGGTTTTTTGTGACAGATACGGAGGCAAAGGTAAAAGGAGTAAGAAACATTTATGACGCCCTGAATATCCGCACGGAAGCCGCTGAGCTTGCAGAGGTATATTTTCAGAGGGCGGAAAGGGGCCTGGCGGAATTAAAAGTTCCGCTGCCCGGACAAAAGGAATATCTGCAAACCATCATTCACCAGATCAGAACCCGGAACAAATGAATTTAACTACTGTCATTATCCTTATTACGGTAATTATGAGTATCTACGGATTCAATAATTACAGCTTTCTTCACCGGCTTATTGATAATCCCTACACCGTAAACCGGAGAAAGGAATATTACCGGTTGCTTACTTCAGGCTTTATCCATGCAGATTTTCTGCACCTGCTGCTGAATATGTATGTTCTATATATGTTCGGATCCAACATGGAGGCTATTTTTAAGATGTCTTTCGGGCAGCAGGCCGGGATTTATTTCACGGGCCTTTATATCCTGGGCATTATTGTGGCCAATATACCTGACCAGGTAAGGCACCGGAATAACCCGGGTTATAATTCGCTGGGCGCGTCGGGCGGTGTATCGGCGGTGGTTTTTGCCTCCATTGTTCTAATGCCGCTGTCCAAGCTTATGATCTTTCCCATCCCCGTGGAATTTCCGGCCTGGGTTTTTGCCATTATATATGTGGCCTATTCCGTGTACATGGATAAACGCCAGGCTGACCGCGTAAATCATCTTGCCCATATGTGGGGGGCATTATGGGGAGTGTTGTTTATCGTATGGGTTTATCCCGGTTCACTCCCGCTTTTCTTTCAGCAGATCGCAAATTCATTGCGGTTTTGACCGGGTACCGGAGGGATAAATTATTGAAAAAAAAGTGGGTATTTGATTGTTGAGGAATAAAATTTTAGTATTTTTGCAGTCCCAAAACGGAGGTTATAGCTCAGCCGGTTAGAGCGTCGGATTGTGGTTCCGAAGGTCGTGGGTTCGAACCCCATTAGCCTCCCTGAAAAAAGGTTACCGGACGGTAACCTTTTTTGTTGGCCCTTTCAGGGGCTTCCGCTTTCTATAGCATGCAGATACTTCCTCATTTTATTCAGGATAGTCATTTCCTGCCGGATGCTTCGGGATAGGATAATGGCCAGCTTTATGAACAAAATGATGCCGCTGATGATAATGTATTTGTACATAGCG
>JBEBRR010000038.1:0-39255 GCA_040394735.1 Leadbetterella byssophila | reverse complement strand
TAAAGTTATATAATAACGAAATGGCAAATCATAAATCAGCTCTTAAAAGAATCAGATCTAACGAAGCGAAAAGACTAAGAAATCGCTATCAGCATAAAACCGCCAGAACGGCGATCCGGAAACTGAGAGCATTGACCGATGCAATCGAAGCATCTTCATTGTTGAAGACCGTATCTTCTATGGTAGATAAGCTGGCCCGTAAGAATGTGATTCATAAGAATAAGGCAGCTAACTTAAAGTCGTCCCTGACAAAACACGTTAACGGCTTGGCGGCTTAAAATTGATAAGATTTTTAGCAAAGGGCTGACTGAGAAGTCAGCCCTTTTTTTATAACTTGCGGGCTCAACTAAATCCGGATATGACCTGCAATGTAACAAAATCCTATAAGGTAACAAGAAGTGCCATCAAAGACTGGGCGGAAGATGACCGGCCGAGGGAAAAGCTGGTCACGAAAGGAAGATCGGCCCTGTCAGATGCAGAGTTGCTGACCATTCTCATCGGGAAGGGCACTCCGGAGAATTCAGCGCTGGATCTGGCCAAGATCATACTGGAAAAGGCAGATTATGACCTCAATAAGCTGGCCTGTCTCCATGTGGAAGACCTCACGGAGATTCCGGGCATCGGAGAGGCCAAGGCGGTAGGGGTCATTGCGGCAATGGAGCTGTCCAGAAGAAGGAGGGAGGAAGAGCCTGCGAAAAAGAAAATTGTAACAAACTCAGGAGAGGCGTATAAACATCTGAAGCCGTATTTGCTAGATCTTATGCACGAAGAATTCTGGATGCTGTGCCTGAACCGGCGGATGCAGGTGAAGAAAACGATACGCGTGAGCAGCGGCGGCGTGAGCGGCACACTGGTGGATCCCCGGATCATATTCCGGTTTGCATTGCAGAACCTGAGCAATGCCATCCTGCTTTGCCATAATCACCCTTCCGGAAGCCTGAGCCCCAGCGATGAAGATCTTATGTTAACGCAAAAGATAAAATCAGCAGCAAAATATCTCGATATTTCCGTGGCTGATCACCTGATTTTTACCAATGAAGGCTATTTTAGCTTCGCGGATAACGGAGTGCTTTAAATGGCCGTTAACCCAGCCTAACCATGACTGAAATAACGCTCCTGGAGCTCAAAGAGCAATTTAAAGATTCTGAAATAGTAGATGTAAGGGAAAAGGAAGAGTTTGCGGACTTTAATATCGGGGGAAGGAATATTCCCGCGCATGAGATCAATCATTTCTTACCCGAGCTGGAAAAAGAAAATAAGCTGGCAGTAATCTGCTCAAACGGACTGCGAAGCAGTATAGTGGCCAGAGTCCTTCAGAAGAAACTGCCCACTATACCGGTTTCCCACCTGACGCACGGAATAATGTGAAATCAGCTCTTGTATTTCCGGTCGTTTTTCAGGAGCCACTTTCCTACAAAGAACGAGCTTACTAATAAAACCACGAAGAATAAAATAGGTAACCAGGTAGGAAATTGATATCCGAACATATGTTTAAATTCTTTTTCTGCAAAACTAATATAAAAAACATAGTTTCGAAAGAAGAATGTTCTATTTGTAGCGGTTTAAAAAAGTGACCGGATGCTGAAATAGAGCAGAAGGCCGGCTACGCACCAGGCCGCCGTCTGAAGACCTGTTGAAATACGGACCCCGCTGAGCGCCTGGTTTTTTACCAGTGAGGTCAGCACCACGATCAGGCCGATGGGCAGGATGAATGCGTTCAGGTATCCGGCAAAAACCAGGAGGCTGACGGGTTTACCAAAGAGGATATTGATGAAAAGGGAAACGGCAATGAAAACAAGGGCCCACATTTTTCTGTTCTTCAGAAAGCCCGGATGGAGATCCTTTAAGAAAGCCAGTGAAGTATAGGTAGCACCTGTTACGGAAGTGATAGAAGCAGCCCAGATCATCACACCGAACAAAATGCCACCCCGGCTGCCAAAATAATCGGAAAATACGGAAGCAGTAGGGTTCTCAGGATTAAGAGCAAGGCCGGCCAGTACCGGGGAAAGCACCCCGATAAAAAGAAAGTAACGGAAAAAGCCTGTAAAAAGAATCCCGCGGTAGGCGCTTTTTTCTACCTGGCGGCTATCGGTTATACCTGCATCCAGGAGGCGCTGTGCCCCTGCAAAAGTAATGTAGCCTCCTACCGTACCTCCTACAAGCGTAATGGTGGCGCGTACATCTGTTTTTTCAGGAGCGAAAGTAAACTGCAGGGCTTTGAGGAAATCCACATCGGCCAGGAACACCATGGCTACCAATAAAGTCACCATCACCAGGGCCATCACTTTCATAAATATATCAAGTTTGGGCAGGAAATTGTCTGAATAGAAAATAACCCCGGCTATAACAGAAGAAATCACCATGCCTTGCGTCACCGGCAGGCCTGACATGGCGTTTATTCCCATGCCTGTACCGGCCAGGTTTCCGATATTAAACACCAGTCCGCCAAAAGCGATAGAAATAATGAGAAATTTACCCAATCCACGCATCAGCGCCTCGGCCAGTTGTTGTACAGGGGTACGGGCAAAGGTGAGGGTCTTCCAGATGGTAACCTGGGCAATGATATCAATGATTACGGAAAGCAGGATCACGAAACCGAAATCATACGCCAGTTGCCGGGTAAATACGGTGGTCTGGGTAAGAAACCCCGGCCCGACGGCTGAAGTTGCCATTAAAGTAGTGGCTGCAAGGAGGTCTTTTCGGGAGGTTTTCAATCCGGTATTATTTTCCTCTAAAATTAACAGCCAAAGGATACAAAAATCCATTTTTTGTCTATTAATTAAATATAATTATCCACGCCGGGGTTTCTTTTGAACAGAATAATGTTATTTTAGCCGCTTATCCATAGTTTCCGGAACCTTTAACATCGTTATGAGACCTTTGATTTATGCCGGCCTGCTTATTTTGGCCCTCATTTTAGGAAAATTCCTGTTTTTTAGCAATAAACCGGATAAGGCAGCTCCTGCAGGGGGTGCTAAAAAGAACTCGGCCCCCCGGCTGAATACCGTAGTGGTGGGTTACGAGGAGAGCTCCAGCATTATATCAACTTCCGGCTCTACCCTGGCCAATGACCATGTAGAGATCAGAAGTGAAATCTCGGGTATCATCACCGGCCTTCATATTCCGGAAGGGGCCCTGGTGCAGAAAGGTTTCCTGATTGCCAAGATCAAGGATGACGATATCCTGGCCCAGCTGAAGAAAATTGAACTGGAAGAGGCCCTGGCAGCCCAGACGGAAGCCCGTCACCGGAAATTGCTGGATATCAATGCTATCAGTAAAGAGGAATACGAAATTTCTCAGAACAAGGTGCTTACCCTCCAGGCCGATAAGGATCTCCTGAAAGTGCAGCTGAGCCGTACCGAAATCCGGGCTCCGTTTACGGGTAAGCTCAGCCTGAAAAATATTTCCCTGGGAGCCTATGTGACTCCGGCCAATGTGATTACCACGCTTACCCAGTATAACCCGATCAAAATTGATTTTACCGCTCCGGAACGTTATATTAACGATATTCATGTGGGAAGCAGCATTCGTTTCAAGACCGATGGCTCGGCGGAGGTCTATAATGCTACCGTAGCCGCCATCGATCCGTCTATTGATGCCAGTCTGCGTACCCTGAAAGTCAGGGCACTGGCGCAAAATCCGGGAAATACGCTGATTCCCGGAATGTTCGTTAATGTAACGGTAGATATAAAACGGAGCCGCTCCATTATGGTTCCTACCGAAGCGGTTATCCCGGTGGTGGATGGTATGGAGGTTTTTGTCAAACGTAACGGGAAAGCAGAGCTCGTGAAGGTAGAAACCGGGTTCCGTGATGTAAGCAAAGTGGAGGTTCTGAAAGGACTTAGTGTGGGAGATACCCTGATTACAAGCGGATTAATTACTTTAAAAGCCGGAGACCCGGTAGCATCGAACTAAGATCATGTCAATTTCAACCTTATCGATCAAGAGACCCGTACTGGCCATCGTGCTTAATCTCATGATTATGCTGTTTGGGGTTATCGGGTTTAATTACCTGGGTGTAAGGGAATTCCCTTCCGTAGATCCGCCTATTGTCAATGTAAGTACCAGTTACCCCGGAGCCAATGCCGACATCATTGAATCCCAGATCACGGAGCCGCTTGAAAAAGCGCTGAACAGTGTGGAGGGGATCCGTTCGGTATCTTCCTCATCCAACCAGGGCCGTTCCAATATTACGGTGGAGTTTAACCTGGGGATGGACATGGAAAAGGCTACCAATGACGTGCGTGACAAAGTGACTTCCGCCGTCTCCCAGCTTCCGAGGGATATCGACGGCCTGCCCGTAGTGCGCAAGGCAGATGCCAACTCTGATGCCATTCTTTCTTTCAGCCTGCAAAGTGACCGGCGGGGAATCCTGGAAATGTCAGACTTTGCCGAGAACACCATTGCCCCGCGCCTGGAAACCATCGAAGGGGTGAGTGAGATCCGCGTCTGGGGGATGAAAAGATATTCCATGCGGATCTGGATGAATCCGGGGAAAATGACAGCCCTCGGCGTAACCACACAGGACGTGCGTGCTGCGCTGGACAGGGAGAATGTGGAGCTTCCTTCGGGAAAGCTGCAGGGAAGCGCCACTGAGCTGGTGGTAAAAACCATCGGCCGGTTTACTACGGTGGAGGATTTCAATAATATGATTGTGAAGAATGTGGGCGAGAGCATTGTCCGGCTTCGCGATATCGGCTATGCGGAACTGGGAGCGGAAAACCCGGATACCATTCTTCGCCTGAACGGGATTCCCATGAACGGGATTGCCATTCAGCCTCAGCCCGGAGCCAATTACCTTGACATTGCCGAAGAGGCTTACAAGCGGAAAGCGGAAATAGAAAAAACCCTTCCCGACGATATTAAGATGGGGGTGATTTTTGATACGACGATCTTTATCAAGCAGTCGGTTACGGAAGTGGCAGAGACCATCCTGATCGCTATTGTACTGGTGGTAATCATTATTTTCCTGTTTTTCCGCGACTGGATCGTGGCTTTCCGGCCGTTGATCGATATCCCCGTTTCCCTTATCGGTACGTTTTTCATTATGTACCTCTTCGGGTTTTCGGTAAATGTGCTGACCCTGCTGGCTGTGGTGCTGGCCACGGGTCTGGTGGTAGATGACGGTATTGTGGTTACGGAAAATATCTATAAAAAGATTGAGGAGGGAATGAATCCTATTGAGGCCTCTATCAAGGGCGCCAATGAGATCTTTTTTGCTGTAATTTCCACGTCCATCACCCTGGCGGCTGTTTTCCTTCCCGTAATTTTTATGGAAGGTTTCGTAGGAAAGCTCTTTATGGAGTTCGGGGTAGTGCTGGCCAGTGCCGTATTGATTTCGGCTTTTGTTTCACTTACGCTTACCCCGATGCTTAATGCCTACCTGAACCGGAAAGAAATCAAGAGAACCCGGTTCTATGAAGCTACTGAGCCGTACTTTGAAAAGATGGAAAGCAGCTACAAATCCAGCCTGTCGAATTTTCTTTCGCGGAAATGGATGGTGGCTCCTATCATGGTGATTGTAATGGCTATCCTGCTTTTTTTCGGAAGCAAGCTGAATTCCGAGCTGGCGCCTCTGGATGACCGGAGCAGCCTGTCGCTGAACTTTTTGGGGCCGGAAGGCATGTCTTATGATGCCATGGACACTTTTATACAAAGGGTCACGTCTGTCATCCGGGATTCTGTGCCGGAAGTAACAGGAGTGATGTCTGTAACCTCTCCCGGCTTTTCAGGATCCGGAGGAGCCAACACCGGGTTTGGGAGGGTAATGCTGACCGATAAAGGGGAACGGGAGCGTTCCCAGGACGAAATCGCCAATTACCTGACGAACCTGACACGAAGCTTTACTATCGGAAGAACCTTTATCAACCAGCAGCAGACCATTTCGGTAAGCAGGCGGGGCGGCTTGCCGGTAGGATATGTGATCCAGGCGCCTAATCTCGAGAAAATGCGGGAATACCTTCCCCGGTTTATGGATTTGGTGGAGAAAGATCCTACTTTCCCAATTTCTACCGTAGACCTGAAATTCACCAAGCCGGAACTGTCGGTTTATATTGACCGGGAAAAGGCGAAAAGCCTCGGCGTAGCCGTGGCAGATGTGGCCCAGACCATGAACCTGGCCTTTTCAGGGCAGCGTTTCAGCTATTTTACAATGAATGGCCGTCAGTACCAGGTGATCGGGCAATTTGAAAAAGATGACCGGAATGCGCCACTGGCGATCAAAAGCATGCATGTTAAAAATTCGGCAGGAGACCTTATCCAGCTTGATAACATTGTAAGCGTGGTGGAAAACAGCAGTCCGCCGCAGCTGTATCACTATGACCGTTACATGAGCGCCACGGTTACGGCAGGTCTGGCACCGGGCAAAACCATCTCAGACGGGATCCGGGCCATGGACGCTATCCGTGACCAGCTGAACGATACACAGATAAGGACAGCTCTTACGGGTTCCTCGCGGGATTACGCGGAAAGTTCCTCCAATACTTTATTCTCTTTCGGGCTGGCCCTGGTACTGGTATTCCTGATTCTTGCAGCACAGTTTGAAAGTTTTATTGACCCGCTGATCATTATGTGTACCGTGCCGCTGGCAATTGCCGGTGCGGTGCTCTCGCTTTGGTTATTTGACCAGACCATCAATATATTCAGCCAGATCGGTATGATCATGCTGATCGGTCTGGTAACCAAAAACGGTATCCTGATCGTGGAATTTGCCAACCAGCTCAGGGAAAGAGGCTATTCGAAGGCCCAGGCGGCCCTGGAGGCAGCGGTTCTCCGTTTGCGTCCTATTTTAATGACCACACTGGCCACGGCTTTCGGGGCCCTGCCAATTGCTGCGGCGCTCGGCGCTGCCGGAACCAGCCGGCGTTCCATGGGGATTGTGGTGATCGGTGGCCTGCTTCTTTCGCTGATCCTGACCTTATATGTGATCCCGGCGATGTACATTTACCTAAGCAGAGAAAAGAATTTTGAAAGAATGAAGGCCATTGATGAAATGGCTGAAGCATAAAATAGCCATGAGCAGGATTTTGACACCAGGCGCTATGAATAAGACGCAGAACTATATACTTGGAACCCGGAACTATTTTATGAAACATATTTTGATAACGGCTGCTTTTATTGTTTTGACCCTTACCGTTTCTGCCCAGACTGATACCCTGCGGCTGGATGATGCCGTAGATGCTGCCCTTGAAAATAATTACGGTATTCAGGTAGCCCAAAGACAGGTGGATCTGGCCAATAACCGGATATTTCGCGGAAATGCGGGCATGACTCCTATAATTGACTGGAATACCAGTATGAACTCCACCTTTAACCAGGTACACCAGAACTTTATCGACGGGCGGGAGATCAACCGTTTCGGTACCTCGGTTTCGCCCAATACAGCGCTGGCACTTCAGTATACCCTGTATAACGGCGGGCGGATGCACGCTATCTACGGGAGGCTGAAATCGCTCGGGCAGCTATCAGAAATTCAGCGTCAGCTCATTCTTCAGAACACCATCAGCGATGTCATGGAAGCCTATTATAATATTCAAAGGCTCCAAAGCACACTCGAATTCATTAACCAGATTATCCGGTATTACGAGGAGCGCCAGACCCTGACCGAAGAGAGGTGGCAGATCGGCCGCGGATCCAAGCTGGACTTCCTGCAGTCAAAAGCCGACCTTTCCATTCAGCTGACCGATCAGACCAACCTGCAGATTCAGCTACGGAATGCGAAAATTGAAGTAAACCGGCTGCTGGCCCGTGATCCGAACATTGACTTTGCAGTGGAGAGGGAATCACAGGACTACCAGTTATTTGACCTGGGGTACCTGAAAGATCAGGCCAAAAGCCAGAATCCGGAATTCCTGGCCTTAAAGAAGCAGGAAGAGATTAACCTGCTGGATCAAAAGGAAGCGCGGGGATTTCTGAAGCCCACCATTAACCTGAACAGCAGTTTGGGCTATAACTTTAACTATAACAATGCCGGTCTTATCAGCAACAGCCAGAGTACAGGTCTTTCGGCCGGTTTAACGGCTTCCTGGCGGATTTTTGATGGAAAAGTAATCCGGAGGAATATTGAGTCGGCCAAGATCAGCGGTGATATTCTCCGCATTCAGCGGGAAGAGCTGCTGAACAACCTGGATAACCAGATCACGGCTGCATTTCATCAGTACGAGACCCAGAAGCGCCTCCTTGAACTGGAGCAGCAGAACATCGCCACAGCACAGGAAAACCTGGAGATCTCCGTTGAAAAATTTAAGCTGGGGGCCAGCACGATACTGGAAATCAACGATGCCCAGACCCGCTTTAACACGATCATGAACCGCCTGGTGGCGGCAGAGTATAATCTTCGTATTTCGAAACTAAATCTGCTGACCCTCAGCGGGGAGCTTATACGCTAGAGATACCTTGTTGCGTGCCTCCGGAGAAGGGGCAGCGAAGAGTTTTTACTCCTTGATTCTTCGCTGTCTTTTTTTATTTCTATATTTACGATAAATTTATCGCAAATATACAATGCAATCTTCCTTCACCGGGTAAGGAATTTTAAATGAAGGAAACAGGTTTAACCATAAGAGAGTTATGAAAGATATACAGGAACTCCCCGATATTCAGCTTCTGGTGGATACGTTTTATGGAAAAGTAAGACAGGATGAGCTTTTAAAAGATATTTTTGAAGGAATTATCCGGGACCGTTGGCCGCAGCATCTTGAAAAGATGTACCGTTTCTGGCAAACCGTACTTCTTGAAGAGCATACCTATTATGGCAGTCCCTTTCCGCCTCACCTGAGAATGCCGGTCAGTGAAGCACATTTTGAACAATGGAAGAGGCTTTTCGGTGAAACGGTAGACGCATTGTTCGCAGGCGAAAAGGCAGAACGGGCTAAATGGCAGGGAAGCCGCATGGCTGAAATGTTTTTATCCAAAATTACCTATTTCAGGGAAAATAACCTGACCCCTCTGGCATGAGGGAGTCTTAAACGAGATAAGATATGGAGATCAGACACACGGAGACCGACACCAAAGGAATTTTCGAAGCGATCGAGGAAGGTGAAAAAGTAGGAGAGATGACTTACTCCAAAGCCGGAACGGAGAAGATCATCATTGACCATACGGAGGTAGACTCCTCGCAGAACGGGAAAGGACTGGGAAAAAAGCTGGTAGATGCCGGCGTAGCTTTCGCCCGTGAAAAAGGGTTGAAGATAATTCCTTTATGCCCCTTTGCCAGGCGGGTGCTGACGGGCTCGGATAAATATGCAGATGTACTTTAGGAAGTGAACAGTGAATAGTTGCGGAACTTCTTTAATTAAAACTAATGTACCTTAACTGTTCATTGTTCTCTTCCTCCCGTACCCATTTCGCTATTTCTACCGACCCTTCCGTGTCACTGTGAATACAGATGGTTTCTGCCCGAAGCTGAACCGGCGGGCCGTCTAAAGTTTCAACGGGGAAGCCCTTCACCATTTGATGCACCTGTTTCCTGATCATTTTTTTATCCTTCAGAACGGCGCCTGTTCTGCTTCGGGGAGCAAGGCTGCCGTCAGAAAGATAGGCACGGTCGGCAAATACTTCGGAGCAGGTTTTTAACCCAATGCGCCTGGCTTCACAAATGCTCATGCTGCCGGATAATCCGTAAAGCACCAGGTTCGGGTCGAAATCGAAAATCTCCTCGGCAATGATGCGGGCATAGTCCTGTCGCCGGGCCGACATATTGTACAAAGCGCCATGAGGTTTCACATGGTGAATTTTACCTGCAAGTTTCTGAAAATACTCCAGCTGTTTTCTGACCAGGCTCCGGAGCTCAGGTGCTGCCAGGTCTATTTCCTGTCTTCCGAAGTTCGTTTTGTCGTCAAACCCGGGGTGCGCCCCGATACGCAGTCCGTATTTTTGTGCATTTTCCAGCGTTTTTTTGATAATATGCTCATCACCGGCATGGTAGCCGCACGCAATATTAGCCGAACGGATGTAAGGCATGAGGGCTTCGTCACGGCTGAAATTCAGTGACTCGCCTAAGTCGCAGTTGATGTCCATAAAAGTTTCCGTAAAGTTTTGAAATATTCTTCCTGCCTGAGCAGGGCTTGAACGGCGTCGCATTCCGTTACAGCCTGGAATGAAAAGGCATCGCCGGGGCCAAGGCGGCTTAATCCGCACAGGTCAGCGGCACATACATAGCCCAGCCGCGGATATCCGCCGGTGGTCTGGGCGTCAGCCATCAGGATGATCAGCTGGCCGTTGGGGAGCAGCTGGATAGTTCCACTGCATACGGCTGAAGATACCATTTCAGATACGGTAAGCCGTTTCAGAGGAACACCTCGGAGCCGGTAACCCATGCGGTTGGATTCAGGGGAGACCGTAAAGCTCTGCGTTCGCAGCATTTTCTCCGATTCTGTATCCAGGGTGTCCGCTTCGAACTCCGGAACAAACCGGATTTTCTGAGGTGTACGGGGCGGGATGAGCCCTCTTGACGGTCGCAGAGATGGCGGCCCGGTCACCTTTACTTCTTCCGGCAATTCCGGATATTTCATTGCGGGATCCGGAGAACAGGAATTCAGCCAGCGTTCAGCGGCAAATTGTCCCCGAACTCCCAGGTAACAGCGCTGACCGTTATATTTTCGCGTAAATTTCAGTATATAGCCCGGTTTTGCCTCGTAAACTTTTCCGTTAAGAATGGGCCGGCTGTTAAGGAGAGGACCAAAATCAGCTCCGTATAGCGCAAAGCAGCACTCTTCTTCAAAGCCGATCTCCGGTGCAGGGAAATGCATCTCCAGCGCGGGGTGATCATCCGGGTTATCCAGAAGAATATTTAATACCCTGCGGCTGAAGTGATCCATAGCGCCGCTCCGGTTTACGCCAAGGGCCGCGTGACCGGGGCGGCCGCCGTCCTGAAAAGTAGTCAATATGCCTTTTTTGAGGAAGCGCATTCTTTTTGATTTAAAAATAGGGAAATAACTTTATTCCGGACGATATTTACCGGGAGATTAATGACAAAGGTATATGTACAGGAGTTTCAGAGGGATTACCGGGACAATGCTGGCTGTTGCTTTTCTGGCTTGTCTGTTAATTATCAATAGTTCGAAAGATAAGAAAGATTATGACAAACGGAACGGAACCATAGTATATTTTGATAGTCAGTATGAGAATTTACCGCTCAGAAATCCGGGTAAATACAGGTATCTGATCATTGACTCCTACCAATATCCCTTTGAGATATATACAGGAGATGCAGGAAACGGAATAGATAGCTTAAGAGTCGGAGATAGGATTAATATATATTTTTATGAAAACAGCAGTACGTACCAGGATAACCTGAACAGGTACACCCAGTTTATTGATAAAAATGAAAAATCTTACTTCGTCCGGACCGGCTTTCAGCGGCATTTGGGATATGTTATCCTGGGTTTAGCCGGTTTAGTGATATTTTCTGCCTGCCTTTTGTTAAAAACGGGTAAGATCATATTTTGACCTGATTAAATTTTCTGTTAAAATGATTCAGATAAAACGAATATACGAAGAAGCCGGAGTGCAGGACGACTATCGTATTCTGGTAGACCGCCTGTGGCCGCGGGGAATAACCAAAGAAAGGGCTCATTTGAATGAATGGAACAAGGAAATTGCGCCTTCCAATGAATTACGGAAATGGTTTGGGCATAAGATGGAAAATTTTGCAGAATTTACGCGCATGTATAAAGCTGAGCTGCAGGATAAAACGGAAGAGCTTCAGCGGATCCGGGAGCTGGCCGAAAACCAGAATGTTACCTTGCTGTATGCCGCCCATAACACCGGGCAGAATCACGCACTGGTGCTGTTAGACGTACTTGAAAAATAAGCAGGGAGATGTCAGGCTCCACCTTTTGTGAATCGCATAATATGTCTGAAGTGACCGGCTAAGGCAAAGCTACCATTTAAGTGATTCCCACTACAAACACCGTTCCTTCACCTTCCTTACTCCTGACGTGGAGCGTACCCTGGTGAAGCAAAACAATCTGCTTGCAGATACTCAGGCCAATGCCGCTTCCTTTTTTCCGGGTACTGAAAAACGGTATAAAGATTTTATCCAGTATATCTTCGGGCATTCCGGTGCCGTTATCAGCCACCCTGATTTCGGTACGCACACCTTCCCGGACAGCAGAGAGGGTAATCAGCGGTTCAGGCTTGTCTTTAACAGCCTCTATGGCATTCAGCACCAGGTTGATCATGACCTGCTCCATGAGGTGAAGGTCTGCGGAAATGCTGAGATTGGTGTTTTTAAGAATTATCTCCATCTCAATTCCTTTGAGTTCCAGGGTAGGCTCCAGCAGCTGGAATACATTTTCGAAAAGATCTCTGACCAGTACCTCTTTTTTCTGAAGGGTGGTGATTTTATTCAGGTTGCGGTAAGCTTCCGTGAAGCGGATCAGCCCCTCGCTGCGTTTTTTGATTGTGTCAATTCCCTGCTCCAGGTCATTCAGCAGGCTGCCGTCATCCTGCATCCCGATACGCTTTTTAAGGGTATCAGCCAGTGATGAAATAGGAGCCACTGAGTTCATGATCTCGTGGGTCAGTACGCTCAACAGCTTTTGCCATGACTGGACTTCATTGGCATCCAGTGCTTCATTGACGTTTTGTACGGCCACCAGTTTGAAATAGATACTCTCTGTCTGGAAAGCCGTGGTGGAAAGAAGTACCTTGTAGTGGGTGAGGTTTCGTGAGAGGCTGACTACCTGCGAGTTTCCGGCTTTCAGCGGAAGAACCGCCTCATAAAGTGCCGGGTTTCTTTTTTGCAGCGAATGAATGGTGCGAAGGAAGGGAATATCCAGCATTTTTTTTAATGCTTCATTCATCCATAAGACTTCACCATCCCCTTCTTTATATAACAAAATCCCTGTATCTACCAGCTCCAGCATCTTCTGAAGATAAAGGTACTGCATTTCTTTTTCGCGGGAGATCGTCTTGATGGTAGAATTGATCTCATTAAATCCGTGCCGGAGGAAACGCACTTCGGAGTCGCCTTTCGAAATATCAAAATAACGGGAGAAGTCGCGATATTGCACTGAAAGCAGAAACTGCTCCAGTTCATCATGGGTTTTCTTCTGAAAACGATACATTTCATACACCTGGTAGATGATCAGGGGAAGAATAAGAATTATATACGAATACCTTCCTGTAAAGACGCAAAATACACCGGCTGTAATAGCAGCGATAAGCAAAAGTGTGCGTAAAAGCAGCTTCCAGAAAAGGTTATTCGATTTCATACTTGTTCAGTCTCCGGTAAAGCGCGGTCCGCGTAATGCCCAGCTCCCTGGCGGCTTTACTGATATTTCCGTTGTTTTTTTCTATGACTTTGAGAATGGTGTTTTTTTCCACAGAGCTTAGCGTCAGGTCTTTTTCTTCCCGGCCGGCCAAAGGCGACTCCAGCGGAAGAAAAATCAGGTCACCGGGCTCCAGTGTATCATTTTCGCACATAATCACGGCCCGTTCTATGCTGTATTGAAGTTCTCTTACATTTCCGGGGAACGGGTATTCCATAAGCTTTGCCAGGGCCTTGTCGCTGATATCTACATGCGGTTTGAAATACTTTTCTCCATAGACTTTGCAGAAATGGCGAGCCAGAAGGGGAATGTCACCTTCCCGTTTCCGCAAAGGAGATACAAGAAGATCTACGGTATGAATACGATAAACAAAATCTTTGCGGAACCTTGCCTCGTTGGCCAGCTCTTCCAGCGGGATATTGGTAGCACAGATCAGGCGGATATCTACCGGTACGGGCTGGTTGCTTCCCAGTCGCATCACCTGGCGGTTTTGCAATACGCTCAGCAGCTTGGTTTGCAGGTGAAGTGAAATATTTCCGATCTCATCCAGGAACAGTGTCCCACCGTTAGCAGCTTCAAAACGCCCTTCGCGGTCTTCGCGGGCATCGGTGAACGCCCCTTTTTTATAGCCGAAAAGCTCGCTTTCGAACAGGCTCTCGGTAAGGGCGCCCACATCTACCTTAACAAAAGGCTTGCCTGCCCGTAAAGATTGCTGGTGAATGGCGCGGGCAATCAGATCTTTCCCCGTACCGTTTTCCCCCAAGATCAGGACATTGGCGTCGGTAGGCGCTATCTTCCTGATTTTGATGAAAAGTTTCTGTATTTCATCTGACCTCCCGATAATCTCATGCTCGGAGACCTTGCCTTCCGGGCCACCTCCCTTCGTTTTATGTTTTTTGCGGCTCAGTGCTTCCCCGATGTGATCGATCAGCTTGTCATTATACCAGGGTTTAAGAATAAAGTCAGTAGCGCCCTCCTTCAGTGACCTGACGGCCAGGTCAATGCTTCCGTAAGCTGTGATCATGATCACATCCAGCTCAGGTTTTATTTTCCGGATCTCTTTCAGCCAGAAAAGCCCTTCATTACCGGTATGAATAGGGCTCTTGAAGTTCATATCCAGCAAAACCAGGTTGAAATCGTGCTGGGTGAGCAGGCGGCGCAGGTTTTCCGGGTTATGCTCGGTGACCACCTCCTTAGTTTCCGTTTTAAGAAGAAGGCTTACTGCCGTAAGCACGTCTTTATCGTCGTCTACTACCAGTATTGAAGCATTTTTTAACTGCATTTATCCTCTGTTTTTTTGAATCATATCCGGCATATAAGCCCATAGAAGTTTCGTGTATATAAAATCAGCTGTTGGAAGTCAGTTGTTAGATTTATTTATCGGCCGGTTGCTTCTAACTTCTAACAGCTAATGACTTATGGGAATTTCTTATCATAACTTAAACGGACTTACATGCCTGGTATGGTTTATCAAAATTACGCTGCTTTCCTGAATCCCGCAAAACCGTCCTGAAACTGTACCGTCACCGTACATATGTTGTATCAAAACCGTACACCTGTTTTCTGAAATTAAATTGTAATAAATTGAAAATAAGTATTTTATAATTTGGCACAATTTTGATCTTAATTTTGACGATAAATTATGAAAAAGCTATTATGGATAGAAAGATAGAAAAAAGAAAGTGGGGCACAAAAAGAATCCTGACCATTACCGGAATCGCAGGTCTGGCCGGACTGATAGCGTGGAGTATCTACGCTACTTCCGGCGGGGCAAAGCTGAACGTTGATACGGAGCGTATAACCATCAGTGAAGTGACGAAGGGCCCGTTTAAGGAGTCGATACCGGTAAACGGCGTGGTCATGCCTCTGACTACCATCTATCTTGACGTAATGGAAGGCGGACGCGTGGAAGAGAAGTTCGTGGATGACGGAGCCATGATGACGAAAGGTCAGCCTATTCTGCGGCTGGGTAATACTGACCTTGAGCTGAGCCTGGCCAGCCAGGAAACCCAGGTATACAACGTTCTGACCCAAATGAATATCTCTAAGAATAATGCCACACAGAACACCATAGGCAAGCTGAACCAGATGGCGGAAGTAGACAACGCCCTGAAAGAAGCGGAGAGAATTTACGTTCTGAACAAAAAATTATATGCAGAAAAGGTGATCGGTCTGCAGGAGTTTCAGCAGTCGGAAAATGCCTACAATTACCAGGCAAGGAGGAAGAAACTTACCGACGACATCCTGAAGCAGGATGAGGAGGTGATCCGGCTGATGCAGAGCCAGGACCGCGAATCGCTGGCCAAAATGCAGAATACCCTGCAGCTCATGCGGAAGAAAGTGGGGGACCTGGTGGTACGGGCTCCCATTGACGGCCAGCTGACCTCGCTGGATGCGGAGATCGGCCAGCTGAAGAACAAAGGTGAACGGCTCGGGCAGATTGATGTAACCAACGGCTTCAAGGTAAGGGCGGATATCGATGAACATTATATTAACCGTATCTATACCGATTTGGGCGGAGAAGTTACCATTGCCGGTAAGCCCTACAAGCTAAAGGTGAAGAAAGTTTACAGCCAGGTGACCAACGGCCGGTTCCAGGTAGATATGGAATTTACGGGAGAGGCCCCCGGGAACATCCGCCGGGGCCAAACCCTGCAGATCAGCCTGGCGCTGAGCGATGAAACCACCGCCACGCTTTTGCCGCGCGGAGGCTTCTACCAGAAAACCGGAGGCAATTGGGTGTTTAAGGTGAGTGAAGATGGTAAAACCGCCTATAAGGTAGATGTGCAGTTTAACCGCCAGAGTCCGGATTACTATGAAGTAACCAGCGGGTTGCAGCCGGGAGATAAAGTGATTACTTCCAGCTATGAGAACTTCGGGGATATCCGGGAGCTGGTTTTGAAGGAGTAGCTTTGAGCCATGAGCTTTCGGCTACAGGCAATTGCCAGTTTTCGGATTCCAACTGCTTCATCGTGGAGTTCATAAAAAGTAGTTTGATCGGGATAGTTTAAGTCACGAGACAGAATAAATTGGTATTGCAGTTCAGCAAGTGATGCAAAAGCGATATCAAAAAAGCGGTTAGTCTGGGGATTAGTACCCCTTCCGCAGCCTTGTGCAATAGTAGCAGGAATGGAGGAACCTGACTGACGTATTTGACTGGTTAAACCAAAAGTTTCCTCCTTAGGATAATTTATTGGTGACAGCATATACTTTCAGACAAAGTATGTGGCTGCGTTTCCAGATCTCAGGTTTTGTGAAGCCTCTCATAAAATATGGATTAATTAATTGACAAAAATAAACAAATTGTAGCAATGGCCATAACTCAAAGCTCATGGCTCAAAGCTCAAAAACCAAACGACATGATAAAAATCACCGATCTCGAAAAATACTACCGCACCGAAGAGGTAGAAACCATTGCTCTGAATAAGCTGTCACTGGAAGTGAAGGAAGGAGAGTTTGTAGCCGTAATGGGGCCCAGCGGCTGCGGCAAGTCAACTCTGTTGAATATCCTGGGGCTGCTGGACGACCCGGATGGCGGTAGCTTTGTCTTTAACGGTACCGAAATAGCCGGTTATAACGAGCGCAAAAGAGCCGATCTGCGCAAGCATAATATCGGTTTTGTATTCCAGAGTTTTAACCTGATTGATGAACTGACCGTTTTTGAAAATGTGGAGCTGCCCCTGATCTATACCGGTGTAAAGCCGGCCGACAGGAAAAAACGGGTGGAAGAAGTGTTGGACAAGATGCAGATCATGCACCGCCGGAATCACTTTCCGCAGCAGCTTTCCGGCGGTCAGCAGCAGCGGGTGGCCGTGGCCCGGGCCGTGGTGAATCATCCCAAGCTGATCCTGGCCGATGAGCCTACAGGTAACCTCGACAGCAGTAACGGAAATGAGGTGATGCAGCTCCTCACTGAGCTGAACGAGCAGGGTACCACAGTTATTATGGTGACCCACAGTGAGCATGATGCCAAGTACAGCCACCGGATCATCCGGATGCTTGACGGGCAGACGGTGACGGAGAATATATTAAGTTGAGCATACCTGATGTTGTGTTTTGCAAAGTTTTTTTAATGAAAATGCTTACCTGTAAAAAATAAAAACCATGATCAAGAATTATGTGAAGGTAGCGTGGCGGAATCTGCTGAGAGATAAGGGCTTCTCTTTTCTTAATATTTTAGGACTTGCCGTAGGCATCGTGTGTGCCGCTCTCATTTTTCTTTGGATAAATTATAACCTGCAGACCAACAGTTCTTTTGCTGATGCTGATAATATATATATCATCAAAAATAACCAGCAGTATGGCGAGGATATTGTAACCTTCAGTTCCACCTCCGGTCCCATGGCACCCGCCATCAGTAAAGAAATTCCCGGGTTTAAAGCGGTGGCCCGTACCCTGGATTTAAGCGGAATTTTTGGATTGGACGAGAAATTTATCAGCCAAAACGGTTTGTATGCTGATAGCACCTTTTTCGATATTTTCTCCTATCCCGTAATAAAAGAAGCCCGGGATTATTCCGGTGCCAACCCTACGCATATTGCTATATCAGCCAGGATGGCGGAATCGTTTTTTGGAAATGAAAACCCCATAGACAGAACTCTCAGCTTTAATAAAAATGATCTCTTCACAGTCAAGAAAGTATATGACTTCCCGGATGAAAATATCAGTCTGAAGCCTGGTTTTGTTGTATCAATGAATAAAGGCTTTCTGGACAGTAGCTTCGCCCGCTCTTGGAGTTATTGGGGGCAGTGCGGTATGCGTACTTATGCTTCATTGGCTGAACAGGCATCCGCAGAGAATATCAACCGGAAACTCAGACCTTTTATTAAAGATAAATCTGATCAGCAGGTAAGGCACGAGGTATTTTTATATCCCTTGTCGCGCGTGGCAGTATACAACCGTTTTAAAAACGGCACTGAGCAGTCGAATGAAGGAAATATTCGTTATATCAGGATATTTTCCACTATTGCTGTGATCATCCTGGTGATTGCATGTATTAATTTCATGAACCTGTCTACTGCCCGAAGTGAAAAGCGGGCCAAGGAGATCGGGCTTAAGAAAGTAGTAGGTGCCAGCCGCGTCCAGCTTATGGCACAGTTCATGTTTGAAAGCATTATTACTTCCTTCATCGCTCTGATTCTGGCAGTACTGGGTTTATACCTGGTGGTACCTGCCTTTGGCAGGATGCTGGATATGCCATTGACCTTCAGTTTTTTGAAGACCGAAAATCTGGCGGGGTTATTAAGTACAGCTTTTTTCTGCGGGATTCTGGCCGGTTCTTATCCCAGTTTATACCTGTCTTCGTTTAACCCGCTCAATGCCATTAAAAAGAAACTGGTAAGCCACCGGGTAGACGGCGCTTCGCTGATCCGTAAAGGGCTGGTGGTGGCCCAGTTTTCTTCTGCAATTGTTCTGATCATTGCTATTGTAGTGATTTACAGCCAGATTAATCATGTGCGTCATAGAGAGCTGGGATATGACCTCCGGAATGTGGTCTCGGTAGGCATTTCTGAAAAACTTAGCGGGAACTACGAAGCGTTGAAGCAAACCCTCATCAGTGAGGGCACCGCAACCCGGGTGGGAATGTCTACTTCCAGTATTCTCGGAATTTATTCCAATGGTGGAGGGTTCAGCTGGCCGGGAAAAGACGATTCCCAGAACCCGCTGATCAGCTTTGTGGGTATTGATGCGGGCTTTTTACCTCTGTTGGACGTACAAATGGCGCAGGGACGTAATTTTCGGCCGGATGTTTCCGGTGAAGGAAGCAATATTATCATTAATGACGCTCTTGCCAGACTCATGGGTAAGGAAGGAGAAGCCGGCAAAAAGCTGTACCGCGGAAATGAAAGTTCGGATATTGTGGGAGTTACCCGGCCCTTCCTGTTCAATGACCTGCATGCCTCTGACCAGCCCGTAATATTTTATCCCATGTCGAAGGAGCAGATTGCATCCTGGGGAGGAAGTATTTATGTAAAACTGAACGGAGGAGACCACCTGTCAGAAAAACTGAAAGACCTGGAAGCCGGAATTAAGAAAATAGACAGCACCTTGCCTTTCTCGTACCGGTTTATGTCGGATGAGTACGAAGCCATGTTTAAAAATACCCGCTTTATTGGTCAGCTGGCTATGCTTTTCGGCATCCTGGCTGTACTTATATCCTGCCTGGGACTTTTCGGACTTTCAGCGTATACGGCTGCTAACCGCACCAAGGAGATCGGGGTTAGAAAAGTATTGGGCGCCAGTGTAACCGGGATCTCATTTTTGCTTACAAAAAGCTTCCTCAAGCTGGTAGGAATAGCCTTTGTGATAGCTTCTCCTTTAGCGTGGTATTTTATGAACAGCTGGCTGAAAGACTTTGAATACAGAATTAAAATAGAGTGGTGGATTTTTGCATTGGCAGGGCTGGCCTCGCTGGTAATAGCAATTCTGACTGTCAGTTATCAGGCGGTCAGAGCAGCAGTGGCAAACCCGGTGGAAGCATTGAGAAGAGATTGATTTTTGGGTAGACCGTTTTTCGCATAAGTGTGATCCGGAAAACCAGGAACAGACGGGAAAACCACCTTACAAAGTACAAAATATGAAAAAGCAACATCAATGATCCGAAACTATTTCAAAATCGCCTGGAGGAACCTCCTTAAAAACAAGCAGTTTTCCGCCATTAATATCGGAGGGCTGGCCATGGGCATGGCTGTAGCCATGCTGATCGGCTTCTGGTTACTGGATGAGCTCACCTATAACCAGTATCACACGAACTACGATAAGGTAGCCCGTATAATGCAGAAGCAAACCTCCAATGGCCAGGTGTATACCGGAGAAGCCCTGCCGATGCCACTGGGGGAGGAATTGAGAACGCAGTACGGAAATAATTTCAAATACCTGGCCATGGCGTCATGGCAGGGGGATTATGTTCTGAGCCGGGAAAACGATCATCAGAAGAAAAACGGGATCTACATTGATAAAGAAGGCCCGAAGATCCTTTCCCTGAAAATGCTGAAAGGGAGTCTGAACGGCCTGGATGATCCGCGCAGTATTCTCCTGTCTGCCAAAGCGGCAAAGGCCTTCTTTTCAGAGGAGGACCCTATCGGAAAGATCATGAAAATTGATAATTCCCATGAGGTAAAGGTGACGGGAGTTTTTGAAGACCTGCCTTACAATACGGATTTCCGCGACCTGGAGTTCATAGCCGCCTGGGATTTATACATCACAACGCAAGCATGGTTTCAGTATGCCAAAACCCAGTGGGATAATAATTCGTTCCAGGGGTTTGCCCAGATCAGTGATCACACTGATTTTGCAACGGTCAATAAGAACATTCTCAAATCCAAGCTGAACCGGGTTTCCGAAGGAGACAAGCGGTTTAATGCGCAGATTTTCCTGCTTCCGATGGAGGACTGGCACTTGCGCTATAACTGGAAAAACGGTGTTCAGACCGGCGGACTGATAGAATATGTCAGGATGTTTGCCGTAATAGGCATTTTTGTATTGTTACTGGCCTGTATCAATTTTATGAACCTGAGCACGGCACGTTCGGAAAAGAGGGCCAAAGAGGTAGGTATCCGGAAGACCGTAGGTTCTGCCCGGCATCAGCTGATCGGTCAGTTCCTGTGTGAATCCCTGCTGGTGGCCTTTATCGCCTTTTTCATTGCACTTCTGCTTACCCAGCTCCTGCTGCCCTGGTTTAACAGTGTGGCCCATAAAAAAATGAATATACCGTGGGGTACCGGAGGCTTTTGGCTGATTTGCCTGGTATTTACGCTGTTGACGGGCTTACTGGCGGGCAGCTATCCCGCGCTGTTCCTGTCCTCTTTCAGGCCGGTAAAAGTGCTGAAGGGTACGTTTAAAGCCGGGCGGCTGGCAGGTTTACCCAGAAAGGTGCTGGTGGTTGCGCAGTTTACCGTTTCCGTAGCCCTGATCATCGGTACGATAATCGTCTATCAGCAGATTCAGCATACAAAAAACAGGCCTGTCGGCTATGACAGAAACGGCCTGGTCATGATAGAAATGAATACACCGGAGTTTTACGGCAAGTATGACGTGCTCCGGGCCGAGCTCAAACGGAAAGGGGCTATTGTGGAAATGGCCGAATCATCCAGTCCGCTGACCGGTGTCTGGAGCAATAACGGAGGTTTTAACTGGGAAGGGAAAGACCCCAACCTGGATACTGACTTTGCTACTTTCTGGGTAACGCATGAATACGGGAAGACCGTAGGTTTTCAGATGGCGGACGGAAGAGACTTTTCCAGGGACTTTGGCGCTGATTCTTCCGCTATCCTGATCAATAAGGCTGCGATAGAATTCATGAATATCGAAAATCCGGTCGGCAAAACCGTACAGTGGGGCAGAAAGAATTATACCGTTATCGGGGTAGTGGAAAATATGATCGCCACTTCGCCCTTTGAACCGGTGAAGCAGGCGGTTTATCTTTTGGATTATGAAAACGTCAACTGGATGAACCTGCGCTTAAACCCTGACAAGAGTGCCAAAGAATCTTTGTCAGTGATAGAAGACGTATTCAAAAGAGTGATACCCTCAGCTCCTTTTGATTACAAATTTGCCGATGAAGAATATGCTGCAAAGTTTTCACAGGAAGAAAGGGTAGGCAAACTTGCTACTTTCTTTGCAGGCCTGGCCATACTGATCAGCTGCCTAGGGTTGTTCGGCCTGGCCTCATTTGTGGCGGAACAGCGCACCAAGGAAATCGGTATCCGGAAGATCGTGGGGGCTTCAGTACTGAACCTGTGGGTATTACTGTCAAAAGATTTTGTACTGCTGGTACTGATTGCCTGTGCCATATCCATACCGCTGGCCTGGTACTATTTAAACGGTTGGCTGCAGGAGTACGAGTACCGGATCAGCATAGAATGGTGGGTATTTGCGCTTTCAGTTGCCGGAGCGCTGCTGGTCACATTAATCACGGTAAGCTTCCAGGCTGTCAAAGCTGCAGTGGCTAACCCGGTGAAGAGTTTGAGAACGGAATAGCAATACGAAAGAACATAAAAGCATGTTTAGAAACTATTTAAAAATTGCCTGGAGAAACCTGAATAGGGAAAAAGCTTTTTCACTGCTGAATATCAGTGGTCTGAGTATAGGGATGGGGGCGGCTATACTGATTTTGTTATGGATACAAAATGAGGTAAGCATGAACCGGACATATCCTAAGACAGACCGCATATACCTTATGTATAACCGTGATACCTTCAGCGGTGAAAAATGGGTATGGGCTTCCACTCCGAAAGTGATGGCTTCTGCATTGAAAAAAGATTACCCGGAAGTGGAAGATGCAGTACGAATGTCGGGAACCAGCTTCCTGTTTACCGTAGGTGATAAAAAGCTGAATGAATCCGGATTGTTTGTAGATACAGGCTTCCTGAACATGTTCGATTTTGAATTAACACAGGGAGATCCGGTTACTGCTCTGGCCACCGCAAACAGTATTGTAATCACACAGAGTTATGCCAGGAGATTATTCGGGACGGAAGATGCTATAGGGAAAACCCTGAAAATAGACAGTTCTGACATCTTTACAGTTTCAGGTGTGGTGAAAGATTTTCCCAACACCACTCGTATAAAGGCCGGGTACCTGCTGCCCTGGTCTTATATGAAGAAGCTGGGCTGGGACGATGAATGGTGGGGGAATAACTCGGTCACTACCTATGTGTTACTAAAAGAAGGGGCCTCACAGGAGAAATTTAATCAAAAAGTAAGAACCGTTACCATTGATCATACCAAAGAGAGCAATAAATCTACTACTGAAGTTTTCAGCTATCCGATAAGCCGGGTGTACCTGTACGGAAAGAGTGAAAACGGTCAGCTAACTGACGGGAGAATAGTTACGGTACGTTTATTTACCCTTATTGCCGTTTTTATTCTTTTGATTGCCTGTATTAATTTTATGAATCTTTCTACTGCCCGTAGTGAAAAACGGGCTAAAGAGGTGGGTATACGTAAAGTGGTGGGTGCAGGAAAAGCGTCGCTCATTTTCCAGTTTATAGGTGAAAGCATCCTCCTTGCACTGATCGCATGTGTTCTGGCGGTATTGCTGGTACAGCTGAGCCTTTCTTCTTTCAATACGCTTGTAAATAAGGAGCTGTACCTCCATTACGGTAATCCCATATTCTGGATTGAGCTGCTGGGCTTTGTGCTGTTAACCGGCCTTCTGGCAGGGAGCTATCCGGCGTTCTTTTTGTCTTCTTTTAACCCGGTGAAAGTGCTTAAGGGTACTTTCCGAAGGGCAAAAGCGGCGTTAGATCCGCGTAAGGTGCTGGTGGTACTCCAGTTTACCTTTGCCATTGTGCTGATTATTTCCACGCTTATTATTCAGCGGCAGATCCGCCATGCTCAAAACCGTGAGCTGGGATATAACCGGGATAACCTCATATACATATCGCTGCAGGGAGATATCGGCAAGCATTATCCCGCTATTAAGCAATCATTGGTCAGGAGCGGTGCGGCCACAGGAGTTTCCAAATCCATGAGCCCGATCACCGAACGGTGGAGCGATAGCTGGGGTTTTTCATGGCCTGGCAGTACACCTGAAGATGAGAAGCTGGATTTTGTCAGGTTCAGTACAGACAGTGATTTCATTAAAGTAATGGGGACAGAACTGGTAGAAGGGCGTGACATTGACGTAAACACCTACGCTACAGATTCCAATGCGGTGTTGCTTAACGAAGCCGCCGTAAAAAAAATGCGGCTGAAGGACCCTGTTGGAAAGGTGATTACCAATGATGAGGAGAAATGGACAGTGGTAGGTGTGATCAAAGATTTTATTATCTCTTCGCCTTTTGAACCGGTTGAGCCCATGATGGTGAATGGGCCCTCAGCCTGGTTCAATGTGCTGCACATCCGGCTGAACCCTGACAGGGCCGTATCCGATAACCTCAAAACCATTCAGGGAGTTTTTAAACAATTTAACCCGGATTACCCGTTTGAATACCGTTTTGCAGATGAAGAGTATGCCCGGAAATTTGATGACACCAGACGTACCGGAACTCTCGCTTCCCTGTTTGCGGTGTTAACCATTATCATTTCATGCCTGGGCCTTTTCGGACTCTCAGCTTATATGGCAGCTAACCGGGTCAAAGAAATCGGGGTCAGGAAAGTGCTGGGAGCCAGTGTTACCGGCATTTCAGTGCTGCTATCCAAAGATTTCCTGAAACTGGTAAGTATTTCTTTCGTGATAGCCACACCCATCGCCTGGTATGCGATGAATAAATGGCTCAAAGGCTATGATTACAGGATTGGGGTCGAATGGTGGATTTTTGCGGCTGCAGGTCTGCTATGCATGGTGGTAGCAGTCATCACCATCAGCTTTCAGGCCATACGGGCGGCATTGGCTAACCCGGTGAAATCATTACGGACAGAGTAGACGGCTTACCACAAGAAAATTACTTGAACGAAAAAGCAAAAACCCATGATCAGAAACTATTTTAAAACCGCCTGGCGGAACCTCGTTAAGAGTAAATTATATGCATCCGTCAATATTCTTGGCCTGGCCACCGGTTTGGCCGGCTTCATGATCATCCTGCTTTATCTCAACTTCGAATTGAGCTATGACAGGTGGGACCCGTCCCTTGAGCGCGTATATAAGATCGGAGAACAGAAAGGCGATGATATCAATAAACATACGCCTAACCCCCTAGCTGGCTTTTTGAAGCAGACTTTACCTGAAGTGGAGGCTGCCACGGCCATGCAGTCTGCGGGTGATTTTGAATTGCTGATGAGTGCAGGTGATAAAAAAATATTTCAGCCGTACGGGGTGGAGGCCGATTCCAATTTCTTAAAAGTATTTCCTTACTCCCTGGTAGTGGGGGATGCAGCTACAGCACTAAATAAACCCAACGCCATCATTATCAGTACAGAAGTGGCCGATAAGCTGTTCGGAAGCCACAGTGAGGCCATGGGAAAGCTCATCAGGCTGCATAATGTATTTGAAAATGAGGTTACCGGTGTTTTTGAACAACCTAAGTCACCTTCCCATTTTGAGGCCCAGTTTGTAAACCGGAACATATACGAAAAGGGGAACCTGCAATGGAGCAATACATCTGCTGAAACTTACGTGAAAACATATCAGCCGATGGATCTGGCCGGACTGGAGCAGCGGATCAATGAGGCGTATTATAATGAGCGGATAAAAAAGGAGGATCTGTCTTTTGAAGAGTACAGGAAAGCGGGCCACGGGGATGGTCTGTTTGCCGAAGCGGTCAAAAATATTCATAACTTTCCCAGACACGGCAAAAGCAGCTTCACGGCAGTGTCTGTCCTGTTGCTGCTGGCCGTGCTGTTATTGCTGGCAGGAGCTATTAATTTCAGTAACCTCTCCATTGCCTCTTCTATGCGCCGGGCTAAGGAGGTCGGTGTACGGAAGGTGCTCGGGTCAGGACGGAAGCAGGTGGCCATTCAGATTTTTACGGAGATCGCCCTGCAATGCCTGATCAGCCTTTGCCTTGCCGGTATTATGGTAATGGTTATTCTTCCCTATTTTAAATCTGCTTTTGGCATTTCCCTGAGCTTTATGGATTCTGTAGGTGCAGGGCCTATCTTGTGGCAGGTAGCTTTAAGTCTTCTGACAGTCATACTTATTTCAGGGATATACCCCGCCATTTTCCTCTCCGGTTACAACGTAATAAAGGTGCTGAAAGGAAATTACTCTACAGGTCGCAAAGGGATCGTGCTCCGGGATTCGCTGATCGTGGTACAGTTTGTGGTGGCTGTATTTTTTATCACTTCCACGCTGGTGATCAGGAAGCAGATGCACTATATGCAAACCCGTGACAAAGGCTTTTCCGGTGAACAGGTAATGCGCCTGCAAACGGTGCAGAAGGTAAGAGAGAGCGGGTTTGAAGCAGCCCGCAATGAACTGCTTTCCATTCCGGGTGTAGAGTATGTTTCCAAGACCACCAATGTGCCCGGCGACTCCTTCACTGACACCACCACCTGGGCATTTAAGCATGCGGGCAAAGAGTACCGGCTTGCGTCCGTGAAAGTCAGTGATGACTATTTTAAGACCCTGGGCATCGGGCTTTTAAAAGGGAGGCTGTTCAACGGCAGCTATGCGGATGAAAATACCCAGACAGCTGTCATCAATGAGTCGGCCATGAAAAAGTTAGGTATGGATGATCCCGTCGGAAAAACCATTACCTTCCCCTGGTGTGAAGATTTTCCGATACAGATTGTAGGCGTAGTGAAAGATTTTAATATATCGGGTTTTGAGAGGCAGATAGATCCGGTAGTATTTACCATAAATAATATCAAAGGCTGTCTTTATCAATCAGGCGGAGCAGTATTATTAAAGCTGAACAGTAAAAACCTGCCGGCTACCATAACGGCAGTAGAGGCCAGATGGAAAAGCATTGATCCTGATTTCCCGATCCGGTATTCGTTCCTGGATGATAACTTTGAAAAGCTGTTTGTTTCCTACCGGCGTCTGCAAACCATCATCAACTTCTTTGCCATAACAGCGGTTCTGATCACTTTAACCGGGTTATTTGCATTGACCACGTACCTGGTTAACAGCCGGATCAAGGAAATCGGTATCCGTAAAGTGCTGGGGGCTGGTATAAAAGAGATCAATGTATTGATCGGCTGGGGGTTTGTCCGGCTGATCCTGGTAGCTATAGTGATTGCTGTTCCTTTGGCGTGGCTGGCTGCAGATTACTGGCTGCAGGATTTTGTTTATAAAACCACGATCAACGGCTGGCTGTTTTTTATCGCGGCTCTGATCACATTGTTTATTGCAATACTGACCATCGGTTATCAGTCGGTCAAAGCATCGGTGTCCAACCCGGTAGAGGCCCTGAGAACGGAATAAACTGTTTGTAAGGCTGTTCCTGGGAGAACGGATTACAGCCTATGATAAAGTAAAAAATACGAAATTACGAACAACCCATGATACGTAACTATTTTAAAACTGCCTGGAGAAACCTGATGAGAAACAAAGGATTCTCTTCCATTAATATCCTGGGCCTGGCTGCCGGGTTCACCTGCTGCCTGCTCCTTACGCTTTACCTGCAGCATGAGCTGAGTTATGACCGCTTCCATACAAAAGCCGACCGCCTCGTGCGGGTAATTATGGAGTATAAGGCCGGTGATTTCGGACACAAAGGCAATTTTACCAGCACCAAGGTATTTCCCGAATTCAAAAGGCAGTTTCCGGAGGTGGTGAGCGGTGTCAGGCTCAGCAGTACAGACCGGATTGTAAAGTACGGCGATAACACCTGGCAGGAAGAAGGTGTGCTTCATGCCGATTCCACCTTTTTTGAACTCTTTGATTTTAAACTATTAAAAGGAACAGCTAAGGAGGTGCTAAAAGCGCCCAACAGCGTGGTCATCACGCAGACACTGGCAAAGAAATATTTCGGAGAGGAGAACCCGGTGGGCAAAACACTACTGATCAACAGCCGGCAGGACCCCTATCAGGTAACCGGGGTATCGGAAGATTGCCCGTCGAATTCCCAGATCCGTTACAGCATGGTAGCCTCTATCTCCTCCTGGGGGCCGCTGCAGGAAGAGCGCTATTCGGATGCCAACTATACCACCTACCTGCTGATGAACCAGGCCGGTTCTTTAAAAACCCTTCAGGCCAAGATCGATAGTTTTATGAAAAAGGAGACGGGAGACAGCGACTTCCAGGTGAGTTTCGAGCTGGAACCGTTTACCCGTATTCACCTGCACTCGCCGTATGACGCTTTTACACCGAATATTAATATCAGCTATATTTATATCATCGTAGGTGTGGCCGTATTGATTCTGGTGATTGCCTGCTTTACCTATGTAAACCTTTCCACCGCCCGCAGTACCGAGCGGGCCAGGGAAGTGGGTATCCGCAAGGTGGCGGGCGCATGGCGTTCACAGCTGTTCTGGCAGTTTATCTCCGAATCGACCGTACTGGCTTTTATCGCTCTTGCCATAAGCTTTTTACTGGCTGCGGTATTTCTTCCTTCCTTTAATAACCTCGCCGGAACTTCCCTTTCTTACACCCGGTTGGGGCACCCTGCCGTGTGGGGGGCGGCCCTGGCAGCCGCTCTGGCCGTGGCTCTCCTGGCCGGCAGCTATCCGGCGCTGATTCTTTCCTCTTTTCAGCCCGTTAAAGTTTTAAAAGGCGCTTTTAAGAATACCGGTTCCGGAAATGTCCTTCGGAAAGGCCTGATCGTCTTTCAGTTCGTGATTTCTGTTTTCCTGATCATTTCCACGTTTGTCATTGGCTCGCAGCTCCGGTATATCCAGCAGAAAAAGCTGGGCTATGACCGGGACAACAGGCTGCTCCTGGGTATGGATCAGCGTCTGAATGAGAAAAGTGAGCTGGTGAAAACCGGATTGGGCTCCCTGCCATCGGTCAAAGGCGTATCTTTAGCCTACGAAACACCGGTGACCATCCGCGGAGGCTATAGCATGAGCGGCAGTGATCTCTCCAAAACCATGGCCGTTACGGCTAACCCGGTAGATGAAAATTATGTGAAGGTGACCGGTCTTGAACTGATAGCGGGCGCAGATCTGAGTACTCAGGATGTCAGGGACGCGAGCCAGGAAGATTATACCCAAAATTATTTTCACTTCATCCTGAATGAATCGGCCGCACGGGCGCTGGGGTGGAGCCCGGAGGAGGCTGTAGGAAAGAAAATGTATCTCGATGAGAGCAGGCCCGGCGAAGTGAAAGGGGTGGTGAAAGATTTTCACTTTGAATCGCTGCATACCCCTATCAGGCCGCTGGTGCTGTTTCCCAGCTCCTGGGCCAATACTGCCATTGTAAAAATTGAGGGCAATAACCTGCAGAAAACCATTGCGGCCATTGAAGCCAAGTGGAAAGAGCTGGCGCCGCACCGGCCTTTCATTTTCCGGTTCATGGATGAAGATTATCAGCGCATGTATGAAGCGGAAATGCGTACCGGGCGGGTCTTTAACCTCTTTGCCTCCCTGGCGGTACTGCTGGCCTGCCTCGGACTTTTCGGATTGTCAGCTTATGCCGCCCGCCAGCGAATTAAGGAGGTGGGCGTCCGGAAAGTGCTGGGGGCATCCGGACTGCAGATCGTGGGGCTGCTTTCTTCGGGTTTTTTGAAGCTCGTGGTAATCGCTTTCGCTATTGCCAGCCCGCTGGCCTGGCTGGCCATGAACAAGTGGCTCGGCCAGTTTAGCTACCGGGTGGAAACCTCCTGGTGGATCTTTGGCGCTGCAGGTGTTGCCGCCGTGCTGCTTGCCCTGATCACGGTCAGCTTCCAGGCGGTGAAAGCGGCCATGACCAACCCGGTAAAATCATTGAGAACCGAATAAAAGCGCCTGAATGCTATGATACGGAACTATTTCAAAATTGCCTGGCGGAATCTCCTGCGTAACAAGAGTTTCTCCTTTATTAATATCAGCGGTCTGGCAGTGGGCATGGCTTCGGCCATGCTGATACTCCTCTGGATCCACCATGAAATGAGTTATGACAACTTCCACGAAAAAAAAGACCGGCTTTACGCGGTATGGAACCGTTACAGCATAGACGGAAAGGTGGAAAACTGGAAGAATACCCCTTCACCCATGGCCGCAGCTCTCCGGCAGGATTACCCGGAAGTGGAGCAGGCTTCGAGGGTCAGCAACCTGCCCCCGGTGAAAATAGATTTTGGAGATAAAAAATTTTACGGACGGGGAAAGGCGGTAGACTCTACTTTCCTTGAAATGTTTACGTTTCCGGTACTGAAAGGCAATAAAGCCACTGCACTGGACGATGTATCTTCCATTGTTCTGACCGAAAAACTGGCAGAAAGCATCTTTGGAGACGCCGACCCCATAGGGCAAACCCTGCGGCTCGACAATACCGACAATTTCAGGGTATCTGCGGTAGTAAAAGACCCGCCTGCCAACAGCGAATTTGAATTTCAGTACCTGCTTCCCTGGGCTTACCTGCGCAAGGTGGGCGGAGATGACGGGATTTGGCAGAATAATTCCGTTCATACCTATGTCTTGTTAAAAGAAAACGCTTCGCTGGCTTCGATAGAGCCTAAATTAAAGACACTGAGAAAGAAATATGATAAAAGTGACCCGAACATGGAGACCTTCCTTTATCCTTCCGGACGCTGGCATCTGTACAGCACTTTTGAAAACGGGAAAGAGTCGGGCGGGCGTATTGAAATTGTACGGCTTTTCGGGGTGATTGCGGGTTTTGTACTACTGGTAGCCTGCATCAATTTTATGAACCTGAGCACGGCCAGAAGCGAAAAACGGGCCAGGGAGGTAGGCATACGCAAGGTAGCCGGGGCCCACAGGAGATCGCTGGTTGTACAGTTTCTGGGAGAGTCTATGCTGCTGGCATGTATTGCGGGTGTATTGGCCCTTTTCCTGGTACAGCTGGCATTGCCCCTGTTTAATGAACTGGTGGGGAAAAATCTGATTATTGAAACAAAGGAGCCGCTGTTCTGGCTGTTTTTCATCGGTTTTATTCTGGTTACCGGTCTGCTGGCCGGCAGTTATCCGTCGGCTTATCTATCCTCCTTTAAACCTGTAAGCGCCCTGAAAGGAGGACTTAAAGCCCCGCGTACCCTGATGGCTCCCCGTAAGGTGCTGGTCGTAGGACAGTTTACTTTTGCTATTGTTCTGATTATAGCAACGGTCATTGTCCGTCAGCAGATACAGAAGGCGCAGGACAGGCAGACCGGTTTCGCAAAAAATAACCTCGTTTATCACTTCACCGAAGGAGAATCTGCCAAAAATTATAAGCTGATCAAAGATGAGCTCATCTCTTCAGGTACAGCTCTCTCAGTTACCATGACCAGCTCGCCCGTTACCGAAGACTGGAGCAATTCCTGGCAGATAGAGTGGAAAGGAAAAGATCCGGCCGATAAGACCATAGTGAGCCGTTTCTTCGCAGATAATGCGGTTACCGGGACCCTCGGCCTGAAGCTGGTCACCGGCCGGGATTTTGACCTGGACCATTTTCCTGCGGATTCCAGTGCCGCTCTCTTAAACGAATCTGCGGCGAAGCTCATGGGTTTCAAGGAACCGGTTGGCCAGATCATCTACGATATGGGACGGGAATGGCACGTCATAGGGGTGATTAAAGATTTTATTATCAACTCGCCTTATCACCCTTCCACTCCCCTGTACATTGGCGGAGCTAACGGTTTCTTTAATGTGATGCACATCCGGTTGAACGGGGCTAATTCAACGAAAAGTAATGTAGAATCACTGCAGAGGATATTTGAGAAGTATAACCCGGAATACGATGTGAACTACCGGTTTGCCGATGAACAGTACGCCCGCAAATTTGCCGATGAAGAAAGGACGGGTACGCTGGCCACTTTATTTGCCCTGCTGACTATCCTGATTTCCTGCCTGGGCCTGTTCGGTCTGTCAAGCTATATGGCAGAAAACCGGATCAAGGAAATCGGTGTCCGTAAAGTGATGGGAGCTTCGGTACTGAGTATAACGGCCCTTTTATCCGGGGATTTTTTTAAGCTGGTAGCGATATCGTTTGTTCTTGCTTCACCAATAGCCTGGTGGGCTATGCATACCTGGCTGGCGGGTTTCCCTTACCGGGTCAGTATACACTGGTGGGTATTTGCCCTGGCCGGTCTGGCAGCGTTAGGTATTACCTTACTTACGGTGAGTTTTCAGGCCGTGAAGGCAGCCGGTGCAAACCCGGTAAAATCTTTGAGAACGGAATAGATGTTTTTATAAAGCCGTTTCTGCGCGAAGCGCGCAGTACAGGCTTAAATAAGAAAAGCCAAAAGGGAAAATCTCCGTAACCGGGATTTTAACTCCCGGCAGGAGATGAACAGGCCCGTGAATCGTTAATGGCCAATTGTAAATTTTATATACCTGAAAAAGCAAAAGTAATGATCCGATCATTTTTAATCACCCTTGCCAGGCAGCTCTGGAGGAACCGCCTTTATACCTTTCTGAATATCCTGGGCCTGAGCGTATGTATCAGTGTATCCTGGATCATTTTTCGTATGGTAGATTACGAATACAGTTTTGATAAGAAAATTCCTGGTGCTGACAGGATCTACCAGGTCATATCGAAAAGTGAAGACAGTGACGGCTCCACAGGAGGCTTTTCCGGGGTGTCCAGGCCTGTGGTAAACGTCCTGAAAAATGAGATTCCGGGAGCAGAGCTGACTGTCCCCATGTTTTACAAGTATCATCATCATGCTTCTGCGGACCGTAATGAGCAGATCAGACGTTATGTGAACGGCGAAGAGGTTGACCGCCAGCTGGTTTCTACACTTCCTGATTATTTCAGGATGTTTCCGCATACCTTCCTGTCGGGAGATATCAAAAATGCCCTGGATGCGCCGGACAAGGTGGTGCTGACCGACAAAGCTGCCAAAGAATATTTTCCGTCTTTATCCCCGGCAGAGATCATCGGGAAAACCATTACCTACGATGATTCGGTGGTAAGAAGGGTATCGGCAGTGGTGGCGGCCTATGACTTTCCCAACAGTTTCAGCGAAGATAACAATGAATTTATCCCCCTTGGAAAAGAAGAGCTGGCAGATGGCTTTTGGGGAGGGATGTCATCCCATGACCTGGTTTTTATCAAACCTGCTCCGGGAGCTGAGGTTTCAAAAATCATGGATCAGGTTAATAAGGCCAATCTTGAGCATAACAGGGAGACCTATGAAAAATATAAGTACAAAAGCTGGTATGAAGTTATTTCACTGGCGGAAAAGCATTTTGAGCCTCAATATCAAGCCCAGACACGGACAGCGGATAAAAAGGTGCTGGGAGGGCTGACGATTACCGCGGTTTTCCTCCTTTTGCTGGCTTGCATCAATTATATCAACCTCAGTACGGCACAGCTCCCGCAGCGGGCCAGAGAGATCGGTATCCGCAAAACCCTGGGCAGTTCCAGGGGGGGAATGATCCTCCGGTTTATTGCTGAAACAATGGTGGTAACGTCCGTTTCAGTACTGATTTCTTTTGGCTTTACGGCCATCGGAGTGCGGATGTTCGCTGATTTTCTGCCTCCGGGACTCCTGGATTACATGAATTACGCCGGCTTCATTGCCTTTATGCTTGGCCTCATCCTGGTGGTATCGGTGATTTCCGGGGTTTACCCTGCGTGGCTTGCCGCAAAGGTAAATACCGTCAATGTACTGAAGGGAGTAACGGAGAAAGTAGTCGGCAGAGACCGGTTTTCGCTTCGGAAAGGGCTGATCGTTTTCCAGTTTCTCATTGCACAGGTATTTATTATCGGCAGCATTATCATCCATGAGCAGCTCCGGTATGCTATGGATAAAAACCCCGGTTTCAATAAGGAAAGAATGATCACGGTAGATGTGCCTTACCACATCACGAGTAATCCTGTATACAAAGACAAGATACTGGTTCTGAAAAACGAGTTAAGCCGGCAGACCTCTCTTGAGGGGGTAGCAGTGGGCAGCAGGCCAATGGATAATACGATGTGGGGCAATGTTCTGACCTATTACAAAGATACTCTGGAAAGCCAGAGCATGATCCACATGAAAATTGCGGATACCGATTACCTGGATTTGTATGAATTTAAATTGCTGGCCGGCCGGAACTTCATGCCTTCAGATACAATGAATGAAATCGTGATCAATGAAAAAGCGGTGGAGGCTTATGGACTGGGTTCACCGGAGGAGGCGCTCGGCAAAATACTGGTGAGCACGGGCACAAAATCCAAAGCCTATCCCATTGTAGGGGTAGTGGCCGATTTTCACCAGTTCGGGGTAAAGTCAGCTATCAGTCCCACCCTGATCACTACGAAAAGGATAGCCGGATCCACCCTGAATATCAGGCTGCCTGAACAGGTAAATCAGTGGAATTCTGCTATTAAAGCGGTAGAAAAGGAATGGCAGAAGGTGTATGCCGGTGTACCTTTTAAATACACGTTTTATGATGATACCATCAAAAAATTCTATGAAGAGGAGCAACGCACACAAAAGCTGGTAACGGCGGCCACGTCTATCGCCATTCTCATCAGCTGCCTGGGACTGTTCGGACTGGCCACGCTTACGGCTTTCAACCGAACCAAGGAGATCGGTGTGCGGAAGGTGCTGGGAGCTTCGGTATTTAATATAACCCGTTTACTTTCTACGGAATTTCTTTCACTGGTGCTGGTTTCGGTGCTTATCGCTTCACCCATTGCCTGGTGGATGATGAATAAATGGCTCCAGGATTTTGTGTTCCGGATCGATATTGAATGGTGGATGTTTGTAATAGCGGCATTGGCTGCAGCGTTAATTGCGCTGCTTACCGTCAGCTACCAGGCCATCAGGGCGGCGATAGCTAACCCGGTGAAAGCGTTGCGAAGTGAATAACAAATCGTTTTTCCGTGAGATCATTAAAGCGTGAGGGTGACCAGGAAAAAACAAAAAAGGAAAACAAAAATATGCTTGATTTAAAAGGAATTTACAAATGGGTGAACACCGGCGGAAACCGGGTATATCTTCTGAAGGATGTTGACCTGACGGTCAACAGGGGAGAATTTATTTCCATCATGGGGCCCTCGGGCTCCGGCAAATCCACTTTGCTGAATGTAATCGGTATGCTCGATGATTTCAATGAAGGGGAGTACACTTTCCTGAATGAGCCGGTGCATACCCTGAAGGAGAAGCAGCGGTCGGCGTTGTACAGGCAATACATCGGGTTTGTATTTCAGGCCTATCATCTGATTGATGAGCTGACTGTCTACGAGAACATAGAGACCCCGCTGCTGTACCAGGATATAAAAGGAAGCGAGCGGAAAGCGCTGGTAGCAGACATGCTGGACCGCTTTAACATAGTAGGGAAAAAAGACCTGTTTCCTGCGCAGTTGTCGGGCGGGCAGCAACAGCTGGTAGGCATAGCCCGGGCACTGATCGCCAAACCGCGGCTGCTTCTGGCAGATGAGCCTACAGGAAACCTGAACAGCAAACAAGGAGAAGAGATTATGGAGCTTTTCGGCCGTTTAAACCAGGAAGGAATGACGATCATCCAGGTTACTCACAGCGAGAAGAATGCGGCTTACGGGTCAAGAACCATAGAGTTGCTCGACGGAAGAATAGAAAATAAGTAAATTGTATTTTTATACAAAATTATAATTAGTTAAATATTTAATTAAAAAAGTGGCGGTAACCAAGATTTAGGGTAACGTTTTAAATGAACGCAATCTGTATCTCGGGCTCATTACCCGGAACTGCCACCGGAACTCACTTATACTGATGAAAAAGCTATTGTTATTCTTATTTGCCCTTTTCCTGTATGCTACAGGAGAGGCTCAAAACACACTTTCCTTAAAAGAATGTATAGAAACAGCCCTGAAAAACAACCCCGATGTAACGCAGTCGGCCATTCAGGCACAAACCAGCGAAGTTCAGCTGCAGCAGTCGCGGCTGAACAGGCTGCCCGGAGTAAATGCCTCTGTAGGGCATGGCATTAACCAGGGCCGGAGTATTGACCCCTTTACCAATGCGTATGTAAACACCCAGCTGGGCTACGGGAACTACGGTATAGGAGCGGGCATAACCCTCTTTAGCGGCGGAGCGCTGAACAGCGCCGTAGCAAGAGACCGCCTGGGGTATGAAGCCGCGAAAATGGACCTTCAGCAGGCCAGAGACAATCTCACCATTGAGGTGATTCTGGCCTACCTTACCGTGCTTACCAATGAGGAAGTGCTCAACCAGGTAAAAAACCAGTCGGAACTCACGCTGAAGCAGGTAGAGAGACTGGAGGTGCTGAATAAAGACGGGAGCATTCCTCCCTCTCAGCTTTCGGATCTCCAGGGACAGTACGCAGGAGAGCAGCTGTCAGTGATTAACGCAGGAAACAGTGTGGAATCTTCCAAACTGAACCTCTGCAGGCTGATGAACGTATCGTATGACGGCAGCATGGTCCTGCAGAAGGTAGACCTCAGCCGCTTCGGCCTTTACGGAGCCCGGCCCGGGGAGATTTACGAATCGGCCTTACTGCATTTCGCGGCCATCAAAGCGGCTGATTTCAGGTTGAAAAGTGCCGGGAAAGCGGTAGATGTGGCCCGCGGGCAGCTCTGGCCCACCTTACGTCTGGGAGTGAATGTAAATACCAATTATTCCAGTGCTGCCCGTACCAGCACGCTTCTGGATACCCGTACGGTAGCTTCCCCCGATTTTGTCCGGATAGGAGCAGAGCAGTACCCGGTTATGCACCAGGTAAGCAATTACTCCAGTGATAATATTCCTTATACCCGCCAGCTCACCGGTAACTTCTTTTCTTCCGTGGGACTTACCCTGAACATTCCTGTTTTCAACGGACTGGAGCAGCGGAACAGGGTAAAAACAGCCCGGCTGAATGTGAAAAGTAATGAGGTGGCGGTCAGTGCTGCCAAAACCCGGCTGGAGCAATCGATAGACCAGGCTGCCATTGATCTGCAGACCGCACTGGAGCGTTCTGAAACACTGGAAAGACAGGTGCAGGCATTCAGCGATTCCTTCCGTGCGGCAGAGATCCGGTTTAATCAGGGAGTAGGGAATTCCATTGATTACCTGACGGCTAAAAATAACCTGGACCGGGCGAATATTAACCTGATTTCGGCCCAATACGAAGCGGTGTTAAGGGCGAAAATCCTGGACTTTTACAAGGGCGTAACCCTCTGGTAAGCCGACGGAATTTTATTATGGGGAAATGCTGTTAAAAGATCATAAATTTTCAGAACTTTGTATCTGAATTTCAGATCTTAAGGTGCATGTTCGAAAACAGGAAGTTCCCTATACTTATTTTTATCTATACCATCGGTGCCATTTACCTGCTCAGGCTCTTTTACCTGCAGGTGATTGACAAGGATTACAGAACCATCGGCGCACTGAATTCGGTGCGTAAGGAGATCAGTATCCCCTTACGCGGCCAGATTTATGACCGTCACGGGAAGCTCATTGTGGCCAATGAGGAAGTATACGATATGTACGTGATCCCTCAGAAGGTTATGCCTTTTGACACGGTATCTTTCTGTAACCTTTTCAGGGTGGATAAGCCTTATGTGGATTCCATGCTGGCCCAGGCACGAGACTATTCCAAGCTACGGGCTTCGCTCTTCCTGCGGCAGCTGTCCAAACAGGAATATTCCGGTGTGATCGATGCCATGATCCAGTATCCGGGCTTTCATTTTGAACAGTCGTTTTACAGGACATACCCCGGTAATACCATGGCCAATGCCCTGGGGTATATCGGTGAGATTCCCAGAAAGCAATACGAAGAGCAGGAAGAAGAATATTACCGTAAGGGCGACTATATCGGCCTGGCTGGCCTTGAAAAATATTATGAGCTGGAACTGCGAGGAACGCGCGGGAGCCGGCTGGTGCTGATGAACTCCAAGGGAGAAGACAAGGGTTCTTACCACGAAGGCCGTTATGACACCGCCTCGGTGATCGGTAATAACCTGTATACCTATGTAGACCTGGGGGTCCAGCAGCTGGCCGATTCCCTTTTCCAGGGCAAAGTAGGTGCTGTGGTGGCCATTGAGCCCGCTACCGGCGGAATCATAGCCATCGGTTCCTATCCCACCTATGACCCGGCCTTGTTATCCGGCCGGGAGTTTTCCAAAAACTACGTGGAGCTGACCCGGAATCCCGACCGCCCGCTCAACAACCGCCCTGTTTCCGCATTTTACCGCCCTGGTTCCACCTTTAAGCTGGTGCAGGCAGCCATAGGCCTGGGTGACGGGGTGATCACGCCTTCCACGTCCCTGTCAGGAAACAGCAAATTCTCCATGCACAGCGCCGGAGAAACATCTAACCTTTACATGGCTATCCAGAAATCGAGTAATCCCTATTTCGATAATGTGCTCCGGCGGATCGTGCACAATGACCCGGAAACCGGCAGGTCTGTTCCGGTAAGTGAAGGGCTGAAGAAATGGAATGAGCAGATCATGCGATTCGGATTCGGTCGCAGGCTGGGCATAGACCTGCCCTCCGAGACCAAAGGCGTGATCCCTACCGTAGAAGGTTACGACAAGGTGTATGGTAAAAACCAGTGGAAATATTCTACCATCTACTCCATCAGCATCGGCGAAGGAGAATACGGGGTGAATGTGCTGAAGCTGGCCAACCTGGCCACAGTATTTGCAAACAGGGGCTACTGGATTACCCCGCACATTGTGAAAAGCACGGGGCTTGATGCTGCCCGGGGGAAAGCCACACCTACGGAGATCAATAAAACGAACATTGATAAACGGCATTTTGAGGAAGTAGTAAGGGGAATGGAACTGGTGGTGCAGGCCGGTACCGGCCGGGCCGCCCAGATAAAAAATGTGGAAGTCTGCGGAAAAACCGGTACTTCCCAGAATGCGAAAGGAGATGATCACTCTATTTTCATTGCCTTTGCCCCAAAACATAATCCTAAGATTGCGATTGCTGTTGTAGTTGAAAATGGGGGTTATGGAGGAAGGGCCTCAGCGCCTATCGCCGGGATGCTCATGGAAAAATTTCTCAAAGGCAGTCATAACCGTGAAGCCTATAAGGAAATCATTATGAACACACGATATACCACTGTAGCCGGAAGATCACAGACACAAGTACAATAAAATGGCGAGAGAAATAGACATTAAGAAGGGGCTGGACTGGACCACCGTTTGGATCTATATTATATTGCTGGTCATAGGACTGGTCAATATCTATGCCGCAGTCTATAACGTGGATAATCCCAAACCCATTTATTCTCTCGATCATAACGCCGGTAAGCAGATCATGTTTATGGTGCTGGCATTTGTCATCATCATGATCATTCTGTTCATTGATTATAAGGTATATGATACCTTTGCCTATATATTTTACGGTTTATGGATAGGCGTACTGATCCTCACTATTTTTATAGCCCCGGATATCAAAGGCTCGCACTCCTGGTTAAGGTTCGGAGGGTTTCAGTTTCAGCCGGCCGAGCTCGCCAAAACCATTACCCTGCTGGCGCTTGCCAAATATTTAAGCACCCAGGGGGTAACCATGAGTAGGTTTGATAACCTGGTGAAAGCCTGCCTGATCATTTTTATTCCCCCGGTGATCATCGTTTTACAGAAAGAAACCGGTTCGGCCCT
>JBEBRR010000037.1:0-41031 GCA_040394735.1 Leadbetterella byssophila | reverse complement strand
GATATACAATTCCGGCTGGCGGATATTCCCCTCGCTGACGGCATCCTGCGGGTAGATAAAGTGATCTCGCCCGTAGAGACCGGCTTTCAGCTGGGGCATTACTCCCTGCCGGATCTCGGTAAGGGGATCCATACCTCCACCCGGAAAATAAAAGGGAAAGAAGCCCGCATCATCAGTAACGGCGAATACCGCCTGGCCGTAATACCGGTGGAAGGCTGGGAGGATTCGGAAACCGTGAACGCCACCGGCCTGCACCCCGTGCGGGAGAAAAGCGCCGTCATCAGTACCCGGGCCCGCTTCTCCGGAGAGAAGGTCCTGATCACACTGCAGCTCTGGAAAAAAGGGGATTTTACCCGGAAAGAACTTTCACCGGTCAAAAGCGCGCGGATAGCCCCTGACAAAAGCCGGGTGGATATTCTGCTCATGGACGGCAGCCGGAAAACCGTCAGGTTTTGATTGCTGGTAACTTCAGAGTAAATTGTAAAAAAATCAACCAGGAGCTTATAAGGAAATGAAAAAACAAATCGTATATCTCTTTTTACTTTCAGGCTTGCTTCCGCTGTACGCCAGACCGCTGACCATCATCAAAAGTCCCGATACGAAAACACAGGTAAACCTCATTCTGAAAGATGGTACCTTAAGCTATAAGGTGTTATACAACGGTAAAACCATCCTGGAAGATTCTCCGTTGGGAATGATCACCAATGTGAGCGATTTTAGCCGGAACCTGACATGGGTGGAAGAAAAAGAATCAGTGATTAATACGACTTATACAGAAAACAGGATCAAGAAAAGCGTGGTAAATTACCATGCCCGTGAGCTGATCAGTACTTATGAGACCCCTGATAAAGAAAAAATAAGCGTGATTTTCCGGGTGAGCAATAACGATGTGGCTTTTAAATATGCCTTGGCCCAAAACGGTGAAACAGCCCGCTGCATTGTTGAAAAAGAGCTTTCCGGGTTTAAATTTCCCTACTTTACCACCACTTTCCTTACCCCCCAGGCAACGCCTGTGACCGGCTGGAAAGCTACCAAGCCGAGCTACGAGGAAGAATATGTGCCGGACGCACCGGTGGGTACACCATCAAAATACGGAGTAGGCTATACTTTCCCGGGGCTGTTCCATGTAGGAGATAACGGTTGGGCCCTGGTTTCGGAAACGGGAGTAGGCAGCCTGTACTGCGGCTCGAAGCTTAGTGAAAGTACAAAAGAGGGGTTGTACAGCATTACCTTCCCGGAGCCCGGCGAAAACAACGGCATCGGAAGCGCCAGGCCGGGAATTGCCCTGCCCGGTGAAACTCCCTGGCGGACCATCACCGTCGGCGCTGATCTCAGGCCCATTGTGGAAACCACTATTCCTTTTGATCTTGTGGAGCCGCTCTATAAACCTTCAAAAGACTATCAGTTCGGGCGTTCTACGTGGAGCTGGCTGGAGTGGCAGGATAACAGCATCAACTTTGATGACCAGAAAAGGTTTATTGACCTCTCGGCAGACTTGGGCTATGAGTTTGTGCTGGTGGATAACTGGTGGGATACCCGGATCGGCAAAGACAGGATAGAAGAGCTGGTGAAATATGCGAAAGCTAAAAATGTGGGGCTTTGCCTGTGGTATAATTCAAACGGCTACTGGAGCGATGCTCCGCAGGGGCCTAAAAACCGGATGAATACCTCTGTAGCCCGGAAAAAAGAAATGGAATGGATGCAAAGCATCGGCATTAAAGGGATAAAGGTTGATTTCTTCGGCGGCGACAAGCAAATGACCATGCAGTTGTACGAAGAGATCCTTTCAGACGCCAATGACCATGGCCTGGTGGTGATTTTTCACGGCTGTACGCTGCCGCGGGGCTGGGAACGCATGTATCCGAACTTTGTGGGAAGTGAAGCGGTGCTTGCCTCCGAGAACCTGATTTTCAATCAGCATTGGAATGATCATGAAGCCTATAATGCCAGCCTTCACCCGTTCATACGGAACAGTGTGGCCTCTATGGATTTCGGACCCGTGCTTTTGAATAAGCGTCATAACCGGAATAACGATGGCGGAACCACCCGTAAAACCACCGAAACATTTCAGCTGGCCACTGCGATCCTTTTCCAGACTCCGGTACAGAACTTTGGCATTACGCCGAATAACCTGACGGAGTTTCCCGCCTTTGTTATTGATTTTATGAAGGAGATTCCTACCGTTTGGGATGAAACCGTCTTCATTGACGGTTACCCGGGGAAATACGTGGTGCTGGCACGCCGGCATGGTGAGAAATGGTATATTGCCGGAATCAATGCCGAAAAGCAGGCCAAAAAAATAGAAGTTACCCTGCCTATGTCAGCCGGTAAAAAGGCATGGCTCTATTCAGACAAGCCGGATCGCAGCCCGGCCAGGGAGGAAGTCTCCCTGAAAAAAGATGGCCGGATAACGCTGAACATCGGACCGGACGGAGCAGTTATACTGGTGAATTAATTCCCCGGCTGAAATGATATTATCATCTCGTATTCATTTTTTAACCGGTTTGTTTCAAAAGGAAGGTTTCTTTTCTTTTCAGCGTTTAATTTGTTTCTCAACAATGCTGAGAGACCTATGATGACCTATATCCGGATTTTGCTTACCGGGCTGATACTCTGCTGTACCGTTGTATCGGGATTTTCTCAAAATGCAGCCGTGGACAGGTCCGGCAAGGAAGTGCTTATCCCGGCCAGAATCTGGCGGATTCCGGAAGGGAATGATTTTAATAACCCGGAAAGTGAGTTCAGCTATCACCGCAATCTGGAGTCGGAAAATATAGTGATCTTCTGGGCGAAAGAGTTCGGGGCGGATCCTATGAAAAACCCGGAAGAAAAAAAGCGGTTTGATGTTCGGAATGCCTCCGAAGAGCTGGAACGCTTCTATGATTATTATGTGAATGTGCTGAAGATCGTGGAGAAGGGGAAATCTCTGAGCGACAGGTACAAAATTCTTCTTTTTGTGATCGGAGGCGATGAGCAAACTGCTTTTGGCGGAGGGGCGGAGAATGTGGGCTGCCTGTGGACCCCGGCAGTCCGGATGAGCAAGGCGCCGTATGGTGCCCTGGCGCATGAGCTGGGTCATTCGTTTCAGTACCTGGCGGGGAAAGACAGCGGCCGGGGCTTCCGCAGTTCTGTCATGGAGATGTCGGCTCAGTATATGCTCTGGCAGGTTTACCCGGAATGGATGACCTTTGAAAATTATCACCTGGTCAGCTACCTGCAAAAGACCCACTTTGCATTCCTGCACGGCACGAATATGTATCACTCTCCCTATGTGATTGAGTACTGGTCGGAAAAGCACGGGAAAGATTTCTTCGGGAAGCTGTTACGAAGTCCGGAACAGGGAGAAGACCCGGTGATGACCTATAAGCGCATCACGGGCATATCGCAGGAGAAATTTAACGATGAGATGTTTGATGCGGCCCGGCGGTTTATGAGCTGGGATCTCCCCCGGGTGCAGCAGGTGGCCGCGCAATATGCCAATAGCCATAAAAGTAAGCTGGTGACAGAGGTTAACGGCTGGTACCGTATTGCGGAGGAAAACTGCCCGCAGGACTACGGTTATAACGGGATCCGGCTGAAAGTGCCCAAAGCCGGTAAGAAAGTGGAAGTAGAGCTGCAGGGACTTGCCGGTGAAGCGGGCTACCGGGCCATTCGTACGGGAGCGGCCGGTTGGCGCTACGGGCTGGTGGCCGTGAAAAAAGACGGTAGCCGGGTATACGGGAAGATGAACAACAGGCCGGGGAAAACAGTTTTCAAGGTTCCGGCAGAGACAGAATTTCTCTGGCTGGTGGTCAGCGGTGCCCCTTCCGCACATGTAACGGTGGCCCGCAAGGACGAAGAAAATGCGCAGTGGCCCTACCGGGTTAAAGTGAAGGGGACGGTCCCGGATCCTGCATGTATAAAGTAAGCGGCACATTCATGAAAATGCATAATGCCGGGGTATCGTATTTTATTTGTTCCTTACAGGGGAGGAGCCAGTCTCCCCGTCAGTTCCTGAATTTATGGGCTCTGTTTTTCCGGATAAAATAGTCCAGCAACAACAGCACACCCATACCCAGGACAGAGAGGGCATATACAGGGGCAATATTCAGGGAGGGGAGAGACGAAAACTTTTGGGCGATAGGCCCGAAAGAGGTCTCTGCGGGGCTCAGGTATCTCCAGATAGCCCAGGCAACAGCCACTAAAGCAGCCAGTGCCGCCCGGCCCCACAGGCCCAGCAGGGGGCGGGGCTCTGATGTCGCGGAAACCTTCTGCATTGTCCTGGCTGTGAAACCGGCAGAGGGCTTGCCGGCCGGTAAGCGGCGCAGAAGTTGTTCAAGAACAGCCTCCCGCACAGCCTCCTCTTCAGCTTCAGAATACACATTTTTCATCACCGCTGATGAAAAATCAGCGGAGGCCTTTTCGGTTACCCGGTTTTCCCTCAGTATTTTCTCCAGCTTATTCATGTCTCCAAGGTCTCATAATAAAAACCGTAAACGCTCCTGTAAAGTTTTTCTTGCCCGGAATAACTTTACTTTAATATTCATTTCCGTCAGCCCGCTGATGTCGGCGATCTCCCGTACAGAGCAGTCGTTCATATAAAACAGGGTGATCAGCAGGCTTTCGGTAGGAGGCAGTGCATCCACCGCTTTCCTGATCAGCGTATTCTGCTCTTCTTCCAGTAATTTCCGGGCCGGGGTATCGGTATGCATCTGCTTCTCATAACCGGCTTCCTCCATTTTTAAAAAACGCTTTTGATGTGTTTTGTCAATAGCCGACCGGTAAATAACGGTGTACAGCCAGGTTGAAAACTTTGACCTTCCCTCAAACCGGTGGATCTGCTGGTAAGCTTTGACAAAACCCTCCTGGGCCGCATCTTCGGCGTCACCGGAGTTCTTCAGGATTTTATAGGCGATCGTATAGGCCATATCCTGGTATTTATCCACCAGAAAGCGGAAAGAAGCGGTATCTCCTCTTTTCACTCTTTCCACATACATCAGGTCTTCGTTCATTAAAAACGTTACGTTGGCGATATGACAGGGCAAAGGTGGGAATGGTTACAGAAAATCGGATTTTTTTTGTCACAGATACACCGTTTTTTTTGGCCGGCCTATCTTTTTAATCTGTGCATGTGTGGCAAAACCGGAATGCATCAGATTTTTTGATTTTTCTGTAACCTTTCTGCAGGTATCCCTGTCACATGACCAAAAATTAAAAAATTATGGGACCAGGAGAAACCTTTGGAGCACTTATTTTAGGGATAACCATTTTAGGGTATGTATTTTTTACGGCAAGGCATCGCGAAAGAATGTCCATGATTGACAAGGGGGTAGGCCCCTCACTCTTTACTTCAAAAGAGAAGGAAGGCGCGCGGTTCACGCTTAAGCTGGGTATGCTGGCGCTGGGCGTAGCATTGGGCATCCTGACGGCTTTGATGATTACGGAAAACTACAGGAATCTTCCGACAGAGCCTATTGTCATCGCCATGATCTTATTGTTTGGCGGAAGTAGCCTGATTATCAACTTTTTGATTGAGAGGAAAATCGACTCGGATGATGGCAATGTGAAAAATAAGGATTAAGCCGCTTATAAATCCCACAACAAAAATATTTTACATATTACCTTGCATTACAAAGTACCTTGTGTATCTTTGTGGAGCCAGATTGGAAAAGCGCTAAGCCGGTTCGGCTGAACATTGTCAAAATTCCGGATTTCTGACAGTAAAAATTTTAAGGGCCTGTGGCCCTGCAGAAAAGCTATTACCTAAACTGAAAGCTAAGAGTCCTGAGCTATAGGCCGCAAGCCATGCATCGCGGAGCGCACCGCCGACCGGTCATGCTTAATAAAAGCGTATAGCCGGCTCGTAGCTTAACGAATTAACTTATGAAAAAGCTATTATTACAAACTTTACTATTACTCTTCGCCGGGTTTTTTACGGCCCGTGCGCAGCACCATATGAAGGGGATGGTGACGGACTCTGCCTCGGGCAAGCCGCTGGAATTTATCACCGTAACCCTTCTGAAAGATCAGAAAGCGGTAAAAGGGGACTATACCAAAACCGACGGCTCCTTTTTATTTTCCGGCCTGGGGCCTTCCCGCTATGAAATACAGATCACCGGGGTAGGCTATCGCAGCTATACGCTTCCGGTACAGATCACCGACCGTTCCGCAGACCTGGGAAAAATAGCCCTGCGCGAAAACAGCGCCGGTCTTCAGGAAGTAAAAGTTACCGCCGCAAAACCCATTGTGCAGCAGGAAGCTGACCGGCTTATTTATGACACCCAGGCCGACCCCGAAAGCAGGATATTCAGCGTACTTGATATGATGCGGAAGGTACCGTTCCTGTCGCTGGATGCCGATGAGAACATTTTGCTGAAAGGAAACGGAGACTTCAGGATATTCATTAACGGCAAGCCTTCCGGCATGCTGGAAAGAAACTATAAGGACGTTCTGAGGAGCATGCCGGCTTCTTCCATACAGCGTATTGAGGTCATTACCACGCCTCCTTCAAAGTACGATGCCGAGGGCTTGTCAGGTATCATCAACATCATCACAAACAAACGGATAGACAATGGCTATACGGGAAACCTGAATACCAGCTGGCGCTTTCCGGTAGGCGGCCCGGGTGCAGGCGGCTCGGTTTCGGCCCGGCTGGGTAAGTGGGGACTGTCTGCCTTTGGCGGGGCCAGCCGATACCATGTTCCCGAAATTTCTTTTCTCAATACCCGGTCTACTTTCAGGGAGTTTCCCACCGTTACAGACCAGCGGGGGGCCAACAGCTCGGAGAGCCATAACGCCTATCTGGGGATGGAGATCAGCTACGATATCGATAGCCTGAACCTGATCTCGGGACAGCTGAACATGAACGGGAACCGGAATGAAGGACTGGGAAGCCAAACCTCTCTGCTGGAAGCGAACAGCGGAATTGACCAGTACTACCGTTTGAATAATACAGGGGAGGGGCAGGGAAACGGCCGGGATGTAGCCGTTAACTACCAGCGGGGTTTTAGAGCAGACAAGAATCGCCTCCTTACATTCTCTTACCGTTATTACGGTTTTGAAAATGATCAGAAGAATACAATTGGTATTTTCGATCGCGTAAATTATGAACTTCCTGATTACAGGCAGTTAAATCATTCAAGGTTTTCGGAACAGACCCTCCAGGCCGACTTCATTTATCCTTCCCGCAAACTAAACGTAGAGGCCGGGATCAAGGCAATATTCCGGAATAATGAGAGTGATTTCTCGTATATGAACCGTATGCCGGATTCGGGAGAATACCTGGAAGCCGACTCACTCAGTAATCATTATGTGAATACGCAAAGCATTTACGGGGTATACAATACCTACCGGTACAAGAATAAAGGCTGGGATATAAAAGGCGGTTTTCGGGTAGAGCAGACCCTGCTGGATGCCAATTTTATCTCCACCAATTCCAAAGTCAGCCAGAATTATCTGAATGTAATTCCCACAGTAGCTGTCGGCCGAAAGGTGGGCAAAGGAAACTTGACGATGAGCTATACCCAGCGCATCCAGCGGCCCGGTATTTACCAGCTGAACCCCTTCGTGGATCGTACCAATCCGAATTTTGAACGGGCCGGAAACCCTGAGCTCCGGCCAGCGGTGATGAATGACATCAATATGGGCTATAGTTGGGCGGCAAAGACCTCTGTCAATGTGATCGTGGGCCATGTTTTTATAAAAGATATGATCTTCCCGGTGCTGGTGTATGACCCGGAGACAGGCATCTCACGGTCTTCTTACGGAAATGTGGGCCGGGCAAGGCTCCTCCCTACATTCAGTCTTCATGTGAACCACCCGATATCGAAGCAGTGGAACCTGAGCATGAACGGCCGGCTGGCGTATGGAATGACCGAAGGACTGATCAATAATGAATGGGTCAAAAACCAGGGGCTGATGTATGGGGTTTTTGCCTCTTCGGGCTACCGCCTGCAAAAAAACTGGCGGATAAACGCCAACGTCAACTTCGACGGCCCGGGTCTGAATATCCAGGACCGCACCAATTGGATGCTGTTTTCGTCATTGAGCATAAGCAAAGATGTGATCAAGGATAAGCTTTCGTTTTCTGCTTCGGTCAATAATCCGTTTACCCAATACCGGAAGGCCACCCGGAAAAGCTTTGGTCCTGATTTCCGGCAGTATTATGAGCGTCGTGATTATTTCAGATCTGTTCAGTTCAGTCTCAATTATAAATTCGGAAAGCTGAAAGAGCCTATCCGCAAAGCTACGAGAAGTATCCGGAATGATGACGTGCAGAACTCAGGACAATAGAGGACGTTTGGTTAAAAGCAATTGCTACGCTTGAAACACTTGTATACTTTTGAATTGTTAATGCTGAATTGTTAATGCTGAATGGAAATTTGCCAACCCGTCATGAACAATTCAGCATTAAAACCTAACGTCCACCACCTTCACCTTTTGAGCCGGCATGTCTGTCCGTCCCTCCAGGTCGGCCTGATCGGTTTTTTGTACAAAAATGCTGAGGGTGCGGCGGTCTTTCCACAGTTCCGTATCGAATCCCGGCTCCCAGGAGCCCACATTATCGGGTAGCAGGTCTTTTATCTTCCACTTATTCCGGCGCAGGTTTTTATTAATGGCCACAGAGACTTTGTTCCCTCTTTCCTCATCCCTGAAAATGATCACCGCCCCGTTTTTCCAGGCTCCTATCACCTGCGGTCTCGAAACGGGGATACGTTTGGTTCCTACGCCACTCAGGCTGAAGGACGTTTTGCGAAAACCAAGGTTCTGAGCCTTCCAGGTGCCGTCAAGGTTATAGATCAGGCGGTACTGCGGGATATCCGAGTCCTGGTCCCGCCAGTACGTGGCAATAAAAGGCCGGCCCTTTTCATCGGCAAACATAGAGGTCTGGTTGATCAGCTCGCTCCGTTGCGGAACAGCATAGATGTATTCGGCCGTGGCGGCATTAATAGGGAGCACATATTTTTCACCGGTCGATTTCTCCCAGGTCTTCCCGCCGTCGGTGGAGCGGGCATAGCACATGTCGTGATTAGTGGCTACATCGGGTGTTTCACGCCATACCCAGGAAATATGAATAACTCCCCGGCTGTCGGTAAAGCTTTGCCAGTAAGCATTCCGTTGTCTTTCCCCGTCAATCAGGTTGCTGTGAAGCTGCGTCCATTTCCGGGTCTGAAGATCGTAGGTATTGATGACCAGGTTTCCCCTTCCCGAGGCGCCGTCGCGGTACATGAACAGGAGCTCTCCGCCGGCCATCCTGAAAAATTCAGGATAAGTAACGCTCTTCTCATTCAAACCTGTCATTGGTATTTCAGGAGAAAACTCGAGTGAAAGAGGTATTTTGCTTCTGGCATAGCGGAGGGGATGACCATGGTGACCCCAGGACAGGTGAAGGTAACCCTGCCCGTCGGCCATTATACTGATAGAGCAGTGGGCATCTTTGGCGTTTCCGGTAAACCCCGTATCCTTCAGCTCCCACCGGTCTTCCCTGAGATTCCGTTTTCCGAGGATCACCTTTCCGGAAGCATCGTAATAAGAGATAAACTGGGTGTCCTTATATGTAACCAACGGATTTTTCCGGAAGATAATGGTGTTCACGGAATTCTCTGCCCAGCCTTCTCCGGCCTCCGAAATACGTATTTTCTGGGCGGTAGATATCTTCAGGCTGAGCAGCAGCAGGAGGAGAACAGATCGGGTCATGTCGTCTTTTTAAAGGGGTAAATATCGGAATTAACGACGGGATTCTGAAGTCTTTCTCCGGCTTTGACATTTCCGTTAAAGGGAGAAAATGCGATGGGGTGTAAATCTTTTTCCCAAAATTTCCGGCCGCTCTTGTTAAAATGTATTTATTTTATACGATATTAGATTTTTCCTGTATAGGGTGAGGTCATGGACAGGTATTCAGGTCAAAGTAATCAGGAGTTGATGAATCTCGTTCGCCAGCATGATGAACGGGCTTTTACCGAAATTTATAACCGGTATAAGGGGGTGCTTTTTATCCATGCCTGTCGTATGCTGGAAAACGCTGAAGAAGCCAAAGACGTGATCCAGGACCTGTTTACCGTGCTGTGGAGCCGCAGAAATGAAATCATAATCACAGGTTCGCTGTCGTCTTATCTTTACGCGGCGGTGAAAAACAGGATCCTGGACCAGATGGCAAAAGACAAGAGCCGTGACCGTTATATGGATTCGCTGGCCGGGTTTATTGAAGAAGGGGAATACATTACGGATCACCAGCTGCGTGAAAACGAGCTGAGTCGCCTGATTGAAAAAGAAGTGGCCCTGCTGCCGGCTAAAATGCGGCAGATATTTGAGCTCAGCCGCATCAGTAACCTTTCCCATAAAGAAATTGCGGCCGAAATGAACATTTCCGACAAAACCGTCAAAAAGCAGATCAGCAATGCCCTTATCATTCTCCGGAAAAAAATTGATATGGCTTTTTCCGTTCTGGCTTTGCTGTTAAACTGAAAATTTCCGTTTTCTTTATCAGGACTAAAGTTCCAAAAAGAAAAACTATGGTAAGCACAGCCGAGATTATTAATGACAGCCATCTGGTTTTTGTAAGCCCGCAGAAAGGAGGGATCTACCGCAGAGGTATGCCCGGGAAATTCAGCTACGAAGACCATAACGGCAATGCTGTCACCGATAAGTCTGTGCTGGAACGCATCCGGAAGCTGGTATTACCCCCGGCGTGGAAAGACGTGTGGATTTCTCCCAGAAAGAATGGTTATTTACAGGCGGTCGGTGTGGATGCCGCCGGCAGAAAGCAATACCGTTATCACCCGGATTGGGTAAACAGGCGCTCAGACGATAAATATTTCCGGCTGTTGGAGTTTGGCAAAGCATTGCCCAAGGTAAGAAAGCAAGTTGAAAAGGACCTGCGGCGAAGAAATCTTGATGAAAGGAAAGTCCTTGCCATTTGCATTAGGATATTGCAGGAAACCCTGATCAGGATCGGAAGTTCAGCCTACGAAAAAATCCATAGCAGTTACGGGCTGAGCACATTAAAAGACAAACATTTCAGGGAAAAGAATAAAGCGGCTTACCTGTGCTTCACAGGGAAAAAAGGGGTAAAGCAGGAGGTCAGGCTGACGGATAAGAACCTGATCAGGCTGGTAAAAAAATGTAAGGACATTCCGGGCCAGGAACTGTTTCAGTTTTATACGGAGGGGGATGAAAGAAGAGCGGTAGAGTCGGGTATGATCAATCAATACATCAGGGAAATTACCGGCAGTGACTTTACGGCAAAAGATTTCAGAACCTGGGGCGGAACCTTGGAGGCGATGCGGCAATTAGCGATCTGTTCAAGCAAAAACCCGGAGATGCCGGCGAAGAAGCTGGTTGTGGAAGCCCTGGATTGTGTGGCAGCCAAACTGGGAAACACCAGAGCGGTCTGCAAGAGCTCTTACGTGTATCCGGTTTTGCTGGAATCTTTTGAGGCCGGTCATCTGCAGCGTTATTTAAAGCGTATTGCCACCCCGGGAAAAAGAGAGGCCTTAAGAAATGATGAGGCCGTTTTGATTCAGTTCTTAAAAGTGGTTAAAAGAAAATAGCACAATTAAAACTATTCGTCATGAGAGCAAAACATATAATTCTGGTCTTAGGATTAGCGGCCCTTTTAAATGCCTGCTCATATGTTCCTGAAAACGCTGTACCTGTCGGGAATTTTGATGTTAACCGCTATGCAGGTACCTGGTATGAAATAGCCCGTTTTGATTACCTTTTTGAAAAGAACCTGGACAATGTGTCTGCTCAGTACAGCCTGGATAAAAACGGGAATGTAAAAGTGTTGAACAGCGGGTATAATTTTAAGAAGAAGGAGTGGGAGAAAGCCGACGGCGTGGCAAAATTCAGAGGAAATGAAGATATGGCTGCGCTGAAAGTAAGTTTTTTTGGTCCTTTCTATTCAGGGTATAACGTGGTAGCGCTGGATGAAAACTACCGGTATGCTTTAATTGCGGGAAAAAACCTGGATTACTTATGGATACTGTCCCGAACCAAAAGCATTCCCGAAGACGTGAAGACCCGATATTTAAACATGGCCCGGGATATAGGCTATGACACTTCTGAGCTGATATGGGTCAGGCACGACAGGCACGATAATCCGTTTTTAAAGTAAAGCTTCCCGCAGCAAAAAAACGCAGGGGGGGGTCTTCATCTGGGTACTGTAAAGATCGTTCAGATGCATGCGACATGGAATAGCCATGAGCTGTCGGTTTTCAGCCATCAGGTTAAGGTACACGGGTGGCGTGTCACCAGGCGGGTGATGAATAAGTCTAACGGCTAAATTTTATACACATGAAAAATATACTGATTGCCGGCGGAACGGGTTTTGTAGGGAAGCACCTGGTTTCTTACCTGGTTGAAAGGGGATATCCGGTGAATCTCCTCAGCCGGAAGATAAAAGAGAGCTCTCCGGGCATACGCTGTTTTAAATGGGACATTGAAAGCGGATTTATAGATAAAAAAGCCTTTGAGAACGTTGGAACGGTCATCAACCTGACCGGGGCAAACATCAGCGAAAAGCGCTGGACCCCGGGGCGGAGAAAGGAAATTCTGGAAAGCAGAACCAGGGCTCTTGACCTTCTTTTGAAGTATGTCAGTGAGAATAACTTCAGAATTAATACGCTGATATCTTCTTCTGCCGCAGGATATTACGGAGCTGTTACCAAAGATGAAATTTTTACGGAGTCTTCGGAAAACGGACACGATTTTTTAGGGCTGGTATGCAGGGCATGGGAAAGATCTGCCTTACAGTTTGAGCGTTCAGGGATTAAAACAATTATTCTAAGAAAGGGTATTGTAATAGGACAAAACGGCGGAATGTACAAGAAATTAGCCCCGCTTGCCCGGCAGGGGATCAATACTTCTTTGGGAAACGGAAAGCATTATATCCCGTGGATAGCTGTTGAAGACCTGGTGAGGCTGTACGGTTTTATATTGGATAAAAGTGAAGTTAAAGGCACATTTAACGCAGTGGCGTCTGAACACATCACAATGAATGAGTTGTCCGCGGCACTGTTGCGTTCATTCGGCAAGAAGAGCATATTGCCCAATGTGCCTGCCTTTGTGATAAAGTTAGGATATGGTGCAATGTCTGCAATGCTGCTGGAGGGGTCGAGAGTGAGCAATCAGAAAATAAAAGAAGCCGGATTTCATTTTGAACGGGATACGATCGGCAGGGTGCTTTTGTAAAAATCAAATATTTTTTTGTATAAATCTACTACCAACGTTCTTCTGATCCGTCTTAGAAGAAAAACAGATCATTATGCACCGATCTCAGGCGAGAGACCTGTTAAGAAAACACCGGGAGGGAACCCTTACCGATGAGGAACGGGTCATACTGGAAAGCTGGTACCTCAGAAGGGCACGTTCCAAAGGGCTTGAAGGGGACGAGATCGGGGTGCACCTGGATAAGCTCCCGGAGCTTCCTTTACGCCAAACGCGCCGGTTTCCCTGGAAACGGATAAGTCTGGTGGCCGGTGTGCTGATCATATTAGGGGCTGGACTTTTATATTTTACCGCGCCTGTTCCGGTTACGGAGCCCCCGCCATTGGTCAACGACGCTCTTCCGGGCGATAACCGTGCCCGTCTGATCCTGGCCAGCGGCAAAGGAATCTTACTGGATGAAGCTTCCAGCGGAAAGCTGGCTCAGGAAGGCAATACGTCCATTGTAAAAACGGGGGAAGGCGAGCTGGTGTACAATACCGGGCTGCAGCCTGCTGAAAATCCGGCATTATCCTACTACAATACCATTGAAACACCCAAGGCGGGGCAATACCACGTACGCTTGTCTGACGGTACGGGGGTGTGGCTTAATGCCGCTTCCTCTATCCGCTTCCCGGCGGAGTTCGGTCCGTATGAGCGGGTGGTGGAAGTAGTGGGGGAAGTATATTTTGAAGTAGCAAAAGCCACCACGGGCCCGCGGGAGAGCCCCTTTAAAGTGGTGTCGGGAACCCAGGAGGTGGAAGTGCTGGGCACCCGGTTTAATATCAACAGCTATTCGGACGAAGGCATGATCCGGACCACCCTTCTGGAAGGCAGCATCCAGGTTCGGACTCCTAAAAAAGAAATAGTGCTCCGGCCGGGGCAGCAGTCCCGGGTATCCGTTGGTCAGACCCTGATGGTAAGCCGGGTGAATACCGGCCAGGTGATGGCCTGGAAAGAAGGATATTTCAGCTTTGATGGCGTGGGGCTCAAAGAACTGATGCGACAGCTTTCCCGTTGGTACGATATGGAAGTGATATACGAAGGAAACACCGCCGACTATGAGTTTGTGGGGCAGATCTCCCGGAATACCCGGCTTTCGGGGGTGCTGCGGATCCTGGAAGCCGGCGGCGTGCGGTTCCGGGTAGAAGGAAAGAAAATAATTGTAAGCGAATAAAACCTGAAACAGCCTATGAGATAAAAAATACGTTACAGCCAGCTTTATGGAATGCCCCGAAAAAAACCGTTTCAGATGCGACCTGAAACGGCTGTAAGTTCGGGCCAGCCTGTTTTTCGCATCAACGATGCGGTACGTCAAACAAGTAATAACCAAAACCTTACAAAAATATGGAATTTTCTTTACGCAAGAAAGGGATGCTCATCCGGGCATCTCTCAAAATGCTTTTATTTATGAATCTGACCGCCATTTTTTTAGTGATAGGGTGCATGCATGTATCCGCCGCGGTATTTTCGCAGCGGCTCATCCTTTCTGTCAGGGATGTGCCGCTTACTTCCGTGTTCAGATCCATCGAGAAACAAAGCAGCTATACCTTTTTTTACGATAACCGGCTGATCAAAAATACCGGGAATGTCAGTGTGGAATTCCGTGAGGGCACCATCCGGCAGCTGATGGATAAGGTGCTGGAAGACCAGCCGCTTACTTACGAGATCCTGGACAAGATCATTGTCATCCGGACCAAAGAAAACATCAGACCACGGCCCGGCAAAGCCCCTGCTTTTGTCTATAAGCCCCTGGAGCCGCCTGCTCCGGATCTCCGGAGAACTTCCCTCGAAAATAAACGCCCGGTCGGCAGTATCCTTATGGACCGCGCAGTGGCTATTGCTCCCCTCGAAATAACGGTACGGGGCAAGGTAACCGACGAGAAAGGCGAGGGAGTTGCGGGGGTAAGCGTGGTGATTAAAGGCACCAACCGGGGTGTCATCACCGGCGCCGACGGGGACTACGCCCTGCAGGTGCCGGATGAGAAGGCCATTCTGGTGTTTACCATTGTGGGGTATACCGGCCAGGAGATAACGGTGGGAAACCGCACCCGTGTAGACGTCATGCTGCAGTTAGACGAGCAGAAGCTTGAAGAGGTGGTAGTAGTGGGGTACGGTACCCAGAAAAAAGCCAACCTGACCGGAGCTGTGGGTTCGGTAGGCGCAGACGTGCTGGAGAACCGGCCTGTTCCCAACCTCACCCAGGGTTTGCAGGGGGTATTGCCCAATGTGAACATCCGGATGCTGGACGGAAAGCCTAACCAGTCGCCCAGCATCAACGTGCGCGGCGCCACTTCAATCGGGCAGGGCGGTAGCGCGCTGATCCTGATTGACGGGGTGGAAGGAGATCCCTCCATGATCAACCCCGGAGATGTGGAGTCGGTGACCATTCTGAAAGACGCGGCATCAGCGGCCATATACGGTGCGCGGGCTGCTTTCGGAGTAGTGCTGATCACGACCAAGCGGCCGGTAAAGGATAATTTTTCCGTAACGTATAATGTCAACTACAGCTCAAAGAAGCCCACGGTGATGCCTAACTTCGTGACAGACGGGTACCAGTGGGCCAAAATGTTCAATGATTCTTTTTATGCCTGGGAAGGAACCTACCCGCAGGCCGTCAATAAAACCCTTCCCTTTTCGCAGGAATACCTGGCTGAGCTGGAAAGGAGATCCAAAGATCCCAGCCTGCCGAAAACCGAGATAGGGCCTAACGGCAACTATGTTTATTACGAAAACACCGACTGGTACGACCTGCTGTATAAAGATAACCTGAGTGCCATTGAGCATAATCTTACGCTCTCGCGCAGCACGGATAAAGCCAGCTTTATGATCACCGGCCGGTACAACGGCCAGGAGGGTCTGTTCCGGTATAACTCAGACGATTTCAGCGTATACAATATCCGGGCAAAGGGGAGCATGCAGCTTTTCCGCTGGCTTGAGATCAGTAATAACTTTGACTTTTCCAACCGCAAATACCATAACCCGCTCAACGTGGGAGAAGGAGGGGGTATCTGGCGGAACATTGCCGATGAAGGGCACGTACTGGCGCCCATGCTTAACCCGGACGGCACCATCACCTTCTCCGGAGCCTATACCGTGGGCGATTTCTTCTATGGCAAGAACGGTATAGATACCGAGCGGTCCATCATCCGGAACATGACCTCTTTCGAGTCGCGTTTTCTTAATAATACCCTGCGGGTGATCGGAAATGCCACTTTCCAGAATACCTACAATGATGAAACCCGCCGCCGGGTGAGGGTACCTTACAGCCGGAGCCCGGGGGTGATTGAATATGTGGGTCAAAGCTATGATGACCTCCGGGAGTATAGTAACCGGACCAACTATATCGCCACTAACCTGTGGGGAGAATATGAGCGAACCCTAGGCAGGCATTATTTCAAGGTAATGGCCGGAACCAACTATGAACGTTCAGTGTACGACCGTCTGGAAGTGCAGCGGAACGGGCTGGTTTTCGATGACGCTACCAACATTAACCTGGCTTTGGGGCAGTCGATCACCACTTCAGGCAACTACGAGGCCTGGAACATCCTCGGCGGCTTCTCCCGGATCAATTACATTTACGGAGACCGTTACCTTTTTGAATTTAACGGCCGTTACGACGGCTCTTCCAAATTCCCCGATAATGAACGTTTTGCCTTCTTCCCCTCGGTGTCGGTAGGCTGGCGGATTTCGGGCGAGCCCTTCTGGAAGATCTCCCCCAAAACCGTTTCCGACCTGAAGGTAAGGTGGTCATACGGATCGCTGGGTAACGGGAGCATCGGCTCCTATGCCTTCCAGCAGACCTTTGACATCTCGCAGTCGGGGCGTATCCTGAACGGCATCAGGCCCCAGCGTACCAGCCGCCCCAGCGTGCTGCCTGACGGCCTCACCTGGGAAACCGCCACCACCAGTAACCTGGGTCTTGACCTGGCCATGTTTGCCAACCGGCTGAACCTGAATTTTGATGCCTATACCCGGAAAACCACCGATATGTACACCATAGGAATGACGCTCCCCGCCACATTCGGGGCCACTTCGCCCCGGGGTAACTACGCCGACATGGAAACCAAAGGCTGGGAAGTGGTGGTGAGCTGGAACAGCCGGGTCAGCCTGGGAAGAAAGCCGCTGAACTACCGTCTGGGATTTAACCTTGCAGATAATAAATCGAAAATACTGCGCTACAATAACCCCAATAAGTTCCTGAACGACTACTACGTGGGACAAACCCTGGGAGAAATGTGGGGATATTACACCGACGGCTTCTTTAAGAACGAAGAAGATATTAAGAACCATGCCGATCAGAGCCGCTACCTCTCTACGGCCCGCGGAGAAATACTGCCGGGAGATATTAAACTGAAAGACCTCAATGGAGACGGGGTGATCAGCCCCGGCGACAATACCGTAGATAACCCGGGCGACCGCTTCATCATCGGGAATAATCGTGCCCGGTACACTTATGGCATTAACCTCGGAGCTGATTACGGCGGCTTTTTTGTGTCGGCATTCTTCCAGGGGGTGGGCAAACAGGACTGGTACCCGAGCACCGAGTCAAATACTTTCTGGGGGCTCTATAACCGGCCTTACGGTGATGTTCCGCAATGGCACCTGAAAGAAGGCATTATCTGGACACCGGAAAACCCGGACGCCTTCTTCCCTCGCTTTGTGACCCGTCTGGCCAACCGCTCCGGAGCAGTGCTGACCTACCCGCAGACCCAGTATGTCATGAATGTGGCCTACCTGAGACTGAAAAATGTGCAGGTGGGATATAACCTTCCTTCAGCGATGCTGCAAAAGACCAAAGCCGTCAAAAGCGCCCGGATATTCCTTTCGGGTGAAAATCTGCTGACCTGGTCTCCCCTGTTAAAGATAGTGGACAACGTGGACGTGGAAAACGCAAATGCGCCTTCCGACCAGTTATTTACCGACAGCAATGCGGGAGATGGCTACAACTACCCGATGCTGAAATCCATAACCATTGGTCTTACGGTTACTTTCTAAACACTAAATCAGATAGAGATGAAAATAAGAATTATATTATCCTTATGTGTGCTCTTCACTTTCACCGGCTGCGACCTGGAGGAAGTACCGCAGCATACTGCGAATAAAAATATCGTTTTCGGAACGGAAAGCGGTCTTCAGCTGTACGCCAACTCGTTTTATGAATGGCTGCCCGGTGCAAATAACGTGCACCAGGCCGATGCCATCTCAGATTACTCGGCCCGGCGGAATGTTCCGGATTTCCTGCGGGGCGATGTATACAACTCGAGAACCAATGACAACACCTCAGCTTCAGGCTACTCTCTTGTGGCTTTGGGGGCCGACTGGAACTGGGGTTGGGGTTCGCTGAGAAACTTCAATTATTTTATTGTGAACAATGAGAACCCGGCCATTCCGGAAGCCGTTCGCAGGCATTATACGGGACTGGCAAGATTCTTCAGGGCATGGTTTTATTTTGAGAAAGTGAAGCGCTACGGCGATGTCCCGTGGATCGACAAGCCGCTCGATGTGTCAGACCCCAAGCTGTACGAAGGGCAGGATCCCCGCACCCTCGTGATGGACAAGGTGCTGGAAGACCTGGACTATGCCATTGCCAATATCCAGACGGTATCTGACGCTTCGCGTACGCTGATCACCAAAGATGTGGCGCTGGCGCTGAAAGCCCGGGTGACACTTTTTGAAGGAACTTTCCGGAAATACCATACTGATCTGGGACTGGCCGCTACCGCCAACACCTGGCTGGAACACGCCCGTTCAGCGGCAAAGGCCGTAATAGACGGCGGACGCTTCCGCCTGAATACCTCAGGTGGTACGGACCTGGCTTACCGGAACCTGTTTATCACCGAGGCCCCCAATGCCAGCGAGATCATGCTGGCGGTGATCTCCAGTACCGCTCTGGGCGTGAGGCATGACGCCAACTGGTGGTATACCAGCTCCACCACCGGAACCCGCTTCAGCTTTACCCGGCCGTTCATTCATACCTACCTGAACCTCGACGGCACACCTTTTACCGATACGCCGGGCTATGCCACCAGGAGCTTCACGGAAGAGACCCAAAACCGGGATAAAAGGCTTCAGCAGACCATCCGGACCCCTGGCTACACCCGCCTCAGCGGCTCGAACCGCGTAGCGGCCCCACCGGCTTTTACCTACACTTACACCGGCTATCAGCCCATCAAATGGACCACCGACGATGTGGCGGCCGACGGGGGGACGAACAATGTCAACGCCGTGTCACTGTTCCGTTACGCAGAAGTGCTGCTTAACTACGCCGAGGCCAAAGCCGAACTCGGAACCCTCACAAACGAAGACTGGGCACTGACCATCGGTGCACTGCGCAGCAGGGCTGGCATTACCGGCGGACTTCAGGCGCTTCCCTCCCGGGTTGACCCCTACCTGAAAGCAACGTACTTCCCTGACATCTCTGATCCCGTTATTTTGGAGGTAAGACGGGAAAGAGGCATAGAGCTCGCCATGGAAGGATTCCGGTTTTATGATATTGTACGCTGGAAAAGAGGAGAGCTGTTTGCCGTACCCTGGCGGGGAATTTACATTCCGGAGGCCAATAAGCTGATCGACCTGAACAATGACGGGGTCAATGATGTATACTTCTATACTACCCCTCCCGCCACACAGGTAAGCGGTGTGGTATATATCAATGTGAATACCGAAACCCAGCGTCTCACCAACGGTACATCGGGAGAGATTACCTGGCTGGATAATATACCTATGACCTTTACCAGCCGGAATTACCTGTACCCCATTCCGGAAACACATTTGCTGACCAATACCAGCCTGAAGCAGAACCCGGGCTGGAACTGAACCGGGATACTCACGCAGACACTTTATTTAAGGTAAATAGTAATTTGTTTTAGCTGCTCCGTTTTGGGGCAGCTAAATTTTTTTAGGAATATGGAGGCCCGGCAGCTATGAATGCCGGGAATATAATTTTCTGAAGAAATATTTGATTTTAACAAATATATCCTCTAAGTTTGCATAGTATGTGTCAAAGAGACACTTTTTTATTGAGTAATAATGTGTAGAAATGACACAATGAAATAACTTCACCGTTTTGCAACCGGCCTTAAATAAAAAAAAACGAAAATGAATAAAAATGTTTTTATCCTGTTCCTGGTCCTCCTGCCACCGGGGCTGTGCGCTCAGAACAAAAATGCGGCAGGCTATCCGATAACTCCTGTACCTTTTACCTCCGTAAAAGTAAGCGACAACTTCTGGGGACAGCGCTTAAAGGCCAGCAGGGAAGTAACCATTCCGCTAGCCTTCCGGAAATGTGAAGAAACCGGCCGGTACGATAATTTTGTAAAAGCAGCCCACCCGAGTGAAAACTATAAAGTAGAAGGTTTTTCGTTTGATGATACTGACGTCTACAAAACCATTGAAGGCGCCAGCTACTCTATGCAGACCTACCCGGATAAAAAGCTGGACAGGTACATTGACAGCATATTGGTGATTGTGGCGGCGGCCCAGGAGCCTGACGGTTATCTCTATACATCCCGTACCATGAACCCCCGGCACCCGCATGAATGGGCCGGCAGTAAAAGGTGGGAGAAGGAAGAAATACTCAGTCATGAATTCTATAACCTGGGACATATGGTGGAGGCGGCCATTGCCCATTACCAGGCCACGGGAAAGCGCAGTTTCCTGGATATCGCCATTAAATACGCCGACTGTGTAGAGCGGGAGATCGGTGATGCCCCCGGCAAAGTGATCAGGGTTCCGGGACACCAGATCGCGGAAATGGCACTTGCTAAATTATACCTGGTGACCGGGCAGCGTAAATACATCGACCTGGCTAAATTTTTCCTCGATAAACGGGGCTACACTTCCCGCAAAGATGAGTACAGCCAGGCCCATAAGCCGGTAATAGAGCAGGATGAGGCCGTGGGTCACGCCGTACGGGCCGTGTATATGTATTCAGGAATGGCCGATGTCGCCGCATTGACCGGAGATTCTGCCTATATCCGGGCCATTGATAAAATATGGAATAATGTGGTGTCCGGGAAGCTGTATATCACGGGGGGGATCGGTGCGCTTCATCACGGGGAAGCTTTCGGCAAAAACTATGAGCTGCCCAACGCCACAGCCTATAACGAAACCTGTGCCGCTATCGCGAACGTGTATTGGAACCACCGCTTATTCCTGCTGCACGGCGATGCCAGGTACTATGACGTGCTGGAACGAACCCTCTATAACGGGCTGATCTCCGGTGTAGCCCTGGACGGAGGTACCTTCTTCTATCCCAATCCCCTCGAATCAGACGGAAAATACAAATTCAGCCAGGGGGCCTGCCATCGCCAGGACTGGTTCGGATGTGCCTGTTGCCCTTCAAACCTCAGTCGCTTTATTCCTTCTTTGCCCGGATATATCTATGCAGTAAAAAACAACAGCATCTATGTGAACCTGTATATGGGAAACACGGCCGCGCTGGACGTGAACGGGAAAAAAGTAAGTCTCCGCCAGACTACGGGATACCCCTGGAACGGCGATATACAGGTTGAGGTTGAGCCTGAAGGTGAACAAGCCATAGCCCTGAAATTCAGAATTCCGGGCTGGGCACAAAACCGGGTACTGCCTGGTGACCTGTACACCTTTGCCGATGGAAAACAAACGGACTATACCGTCAGGGTGAATGGAAAAGCGGTTAAAAGTGAGTTGAAAAACGGCTACTTCACCGTTGACCGCACCTGGAAGAAAGGAGACAGGGTAGAAATACACCTGGATATGCAGCCCCGCATAGTTGAAGCGCATGAGAAGGTCGAAGCTGACCGCGGAAGAGTATCCTTTGAAAGAGGGCCATTGGTATACTGTGCAGAATGGCCGGACAATGATTTTAAAATCAGCAGCGTGGTATTGGCTGAAAACCCTTCCCTTGAAGTGATCGACCGTTCCGACCTGTTAAACGGAATAAAACAATTGAGAACCCGGGCGCAGTCCCTGTTCATGGAAAACGGATCAGTACAGGCGAAAGACGTCAGCCTGACGCTCATTCCTTACTATGCCTGGTCGCACCGTGGCGACGGTCAGATGGCGGTATGGCTGGCCCGGGGTTTAAGCGCGGCGAAACCGGAGAAGTAAAATTTTTATAGTTCAATGTGTAAAAACGACACATTATTTTTTCAATTTCAACCTTTCAGATTTTATGAAAACAATTTACAAAGGCCAGCGGTTTTGGGGAAGTCTCATTCTCCTTTTTGCCGCGTTTACGGTTTCAGCCCAATCGATCGTCAGGGGTAAGATCACTGATGTGGCGAACGAGGCTTTGGTGGGGGTGAGTGTAGTGGTCAAAGGTACCCATGCCGGAAGTGTAAGTGATGATAAGGGGAACTACTCCGTGTCTGTTCCGGCGGGAATCTCTGATCCGGTACTCGTTTTTTCGTTAATAGGCTATGCAAAGAAAGAAGCGGTGGCCGGGGGGCAGTCTGTGCTTAATATTACCCTGGAAGAGGAAAACACCAACCTTGCAGAAGTGGTGGTGGTAGGTTACGGTACCCAGAAGGCCGGTGATGTGACCAGCTCGGTGGCTACTATCAAGTCAGATAATTTTGTGAAGGGGCCGGTAGCCGATGCCGGGCAGCTCCTGCAGGGTAAGGTGGCGGGTCTGACGGTCTCAGCCCCCAGTGGTAACCCGGTAGGCGGAACGCAGATTCTGCTCAGGGGAAACACTACGCTGTTCGGAGCCAACAGCAACCCCCTGGTGATTATTGACGGGGTTCCGGGAAGCCTGAATACCGTAGCGCCGGAAGACATCGAATCCATTGACGTGCTGAAAGACGGATCGGCTGCCGCCATTTACGGTGTTCGCGGAACCAACGGGGTGATCTTCATTACTACCAAAAGAGCCAAAGGCCAGGAAACCAGTGTGGTGGAATACAGCGGAAGCATGAGCTTCCAGACCATAGCCCGCAAGCTGGATATGCTTACTGCACAGGATTACCGCAGCCAGATAGCGGCCGGTACCCGTGATGCTTCCTGGGATCTGGGCAGTGATACCGACTGGCTAAAAGAAATTTCACAAACACCGGTGACCCATATACATAACCTCACTTTCAGGGGCGGATCCCATCGGACCAACTACATCGCATCGGCCAATTACCGGTACCTGGAAGGGATTTTTAAGAAATCAGATAACTCCACTTTTACCGGCCGTATAGATGTAAACCACAGTATGCTTAATGACAAGCTGAACCTGAATGTAAGCCTGCTGAACCAGGTGAACAGCTTTACCCAGACCCAGGACGGGGGATCATTTAACGGCTATGTGTATCGTCAGGCACTGATCAGGAACCCTACATCACCTGTTTATGATGAAAACGAAGACTGGTTTGAGCAAACCGGGAACTTCAACTATGAAAACCCGCTGTCGCGTATTTATGAAAGCGACGGAGTAACCAAGAGTGTAAACTCCAGGATGAATGCCAGCCTGACCTATACGCCTACCCATGCCTGGAGATTCAACGCCCTGGTTTCGTACTCGCGGTATAACAACAATGCCGGATACTCGGAAACCAAGAAGCATATTTCTACTTTAAGGGATAACATGAACGGCTATGCGGCCATAGGGAATGCCCTGTCTATTGACCGCCTGATGGAAATTACCGGTCAGTATTCACGCCAGTTCGGGAAACACAAAGCATCGCTGCTGGGCGGTTACGGCTACCAGGAAAACGAGTATACCAGTAACTTTTTAAGGAATTTCGACTTTCCGACCGATATTTTCAGCTACCATAACATCAGCCTGGGCAATGCCCTGACCGACGGCAAGGCGACTATCGGAAGCAGTAAGAGTGAAACCAACCTGATCAGCTTCTTTTCAAGGCTGACCTACAGCTTTGACGACAAATACCTGCTGATGGGGAGTGTACGGCACGAAGGCGCCAGCCAGCTTTTCGGAGCAGAGAAACCCTGGGGAACCTTTGCGGCGGCTTCCGTGGGCTGGAGAATCACCAATGAAAGTTTCATGAAAGATCAGTCTTTATTTGATGATCTGAAGCTGCGCGTAGGGTACGGCGTTACCGGTAACCCGCCTTCCTCTTCCTTCCTCAGCCAGGCGCTGCTGGGTTATGGCGGTTACATTTACAGTAACGGAAGCTGGGTGAGATCACTGGGGCCCACCACTAACCCGAACCCGAATATCCGCTGGGAAGAAAAGCACGAAACCAATGCCGGTATAGACTTTACCCTTAAAAAGGGACGTATCAGTGGTAGTGTGGATTATTATATCCGCAATATCAAAGGCCTTCTGTACGATTACCAGGTGCCCAGTCCGCCTAACCTGTTTACCACCACCCGTGCCAATGTGGGAGTAATGGAAAACAAGGGCCTGGAGGCCATTGTGAACATTGTTCCTTACCGTACCAATGACTTTGAGTGGATCAGTACGCTCACCTTTTCAACCAATAAAAACCGGCTGGTGAGCCTTTCCAATGACCTTTACCAGACCACCAATGATTATTTCACTACGGGCGGCACAGGAGAGCCTATCCAGACCTTCACCAACATCGTGTTTATCGGCCAGGCTATAGGTGACTTTTACGGCTTTAAGGTGGTAGACATTGATGAAAACGGCAAGTGGATCTACGAGAATAAAAGCGGGGAAAGAGTGGGATATGAGCAGTTCGGCCATTCTTTTGAAGACAAGCAGGTGCTGGGTAACGGTCTGCCAAAGTACTATGCCGGCTGGAATAACAGCATCCGGTACAAGCGGTTTGATGCCGGCGTTACCATGCGGGGGGCGTTCAAATACCAGATCCTGAACTTTCAGCGGATGTACTTTGAAAACCCGACCATTGTGAACTATAACCGGCTGAAGTCTTCCACCGAAAAAGTGTTTGGCAAAGCCACCCTTACTGCGCCGCTGGAATTTAACAGCTATTATGTGGAAAACGGTGATTTCTGGAAGATCGATAACATCACTGCAGGTTACAATTTCAACCTGAAAAGCAGATACATCAACTCCTGCCGGGTGTATGTGTCTACCATGAACACGCTGACCCTTACAGGGTATAAAGGGATAGACCCGGAAGTGAACCGGATAGGATTGAGCCCCGGTAATGATGACCGGGACAAATACCCTACAGCCAGAACCTATACGGTAGGGCTTAACCTGAGTTTTTAATCAACCTTAATCTGAAATTCAAATGAAAAATATAAAACTTTTATCATTGGCATTGGGAGGGTTGCTTACCTTCCAGTCGTGTACAGAGCTGAAAGACAAAGCCTACACCACCATCATTGCCGGCCAGTTTAACCCTACGGCCTCTGACCTGGCCTCCCTGAAAGGGGCAGCGTACTCCAACTGGCGTTTTATTCTCCTCGACTGGGACGGCCTCTGGCGGGCCCAGGAGCTCAGCGGCGACCAGCAGGTAATTCCCGGCCGGCCCAACGGCTGGGTAGATGGCGGAGTATACCGCAGGATCCATGAGCACAAGTGGACAGCCGAAGAGGGAATTGTACGGAACACATGGGAGAGAACCTATGCCGGTATCACCAACTGTAACCGGGTGATCTACCAGATAGAATCGGGCCTGATTCCTATGGTAGGTGATGACAAAGCAGCCACGCTGGCCGAGCTGAAGGTGCTGCGGGCGTCCTACTATTACATCCTGGTCGATATCTTCGGGAATGTACCGGTGGTAACACAGTTTGACCTGCCTAATGGCTTCCTTCCTGATCAGTCTTCCCGGACCGAAGTATTTAATTTTATTGTAAAGGAAATAGAAGACAATGTAGCGCTGCTGAGTACCCGGAACGACGTATCTACCTACGGTACATTTAACCAGTGGGCGGCCTATACCCTCCTGGCCAAGATGTACCTGAATGCGGAAGTGTACACCGGAACCGCCCAGTGGCAGAAGGCAGTGGATGCCGCGGAGAAAGTGATCAGCTCCGGAGCCGGCTTTGTGCTGGAGCCTGCCCAGAAAAACGTCTTTGTTACCGAGAACCAGAACTCCCGGGAGATCGTGTGGGCCTTGCCGCTGGACGAGATTTATACCAATAACTGGAACGCCTTTGACCTGCATATGCAAAGCCTTTCCCCGGAAAACCAGGCTACCTATGACCTGAAAAGTGCACCTTGGGGCGGGATGAGCGCTATTCCCCAGTTTATTTCTTCTTACGACAAAGACGATGAGCGGATGCCGGCCAACTGGATCCAGGGACCCCAGTATTCTTCTACCGGCCAGCCCCTGATCTGTGGTATGGGAGCATTCAAAGATAAGCCGCTCAACTACATCAATGAAGTGCCCGGCATCGAATCGGCTGAATCGGTACACGGCTTCCGGCTGGGTAAATTTGAGATCAAAAAAGGGGCAGCCGTGCAGCTGAGCAATGATTTCCCGGTATTCCGTTTTGCTGATGTGCTCATGATCAAAGCCGAAGGATTGCTGAGGCTGGGCCGTGAAAACGAGGCGGCGCAGATTGTGACCCAGGTGCGGCAGCGGGCCTTCAGGGCCAACCCGGCCAAGGCTGCGGTGACCGGTGCCCAGCTCAAAGGCGGAGGAGTTTATGACTACGGACGGAGAGACACTTCCGTAAAAACCACGGAAGGGGCAGGGGATATTACCTACGGAAGATTCCTGGACGAGCTGGGCTGGGAATTTGATCAGGAAGGCCGCCGTCGCCAGGACCTGATCCGCTTCGGGGTCTTTTCCAAAAAATCATGGCTGTCGCATTCGGCAACCAATGACCTGAAGAAGAACCTGTTCCCTATTCCTACGGTAGAGCTTAATAAAAATACGAAGCTCAAGCAAAACCCGGGATATTAAGAAGATTATACTCCGGAACAGAAGTTGAAATTGTGTAATTTTATATTGGAATCGTTTTGTTCCCATAGGTTTTTGTTCTAAATTTGTAAGAAGCGGAGAACGGGTGTTTCATCACGAAAGGTTTTCCGCTTCTTTTTGCCTTAAAAATGTGTCTTTTTGACACTAATATAGCGTAATAATGAAAATTTTGTCAGCCTTTTTTTTCAATAGTTCTGAGCACCGGAGGGGCGGAGCCTGTCCGGTTCCGGTTGTAAAATGGATGCTGCTGGTTTGCTTTTTCTGTACATCGTCTTTTGCGCAGCTGCAATCTTTCCCCCTTGAAAATACCAGGCTCACGGGCGGTGTTTTTAAAAATGCGGAAGAGGTAGATCTCCGGTACATACTGGCGCTGAACCCGGATAAGCTACTGGCCCCCTACCTGCTGGATGCCGGTATTCCCGTAAAAGCAGAAAGGTACGGAAACTGGGAAAGCAGCGGGCTGGACGGCCACATCGGAGGCCATTATCTCTCTGCGCTGGCTATGATGTATGCTTCTACCGGTGAGAAAGAACTGAAAACCCGGCTGGATTATATGGTGGATCAGCTGGTCCGGTGCCAGCAGAAAAACGGTAACGGCTATGTGGGCGGCATTCCCCAGGGCAAGGTTTTCTGGGAAAGGATCCGGAAAGGCGATATCGACGGAAGCTCATTCGGGCTGAACAATACCTGGGTACCTCTTTATAATATTCATAAGCTGTTTGCCGGACTCTATGATGCCTTTCATTTCGCCCATAATGAACAGGCCCTGACGGTACTGACCGGGCTTTCCGACTGGATGATCGGGCTGTTCTCCGGCCTCACCGATGAGCAGGTGGAGCAGGTCCTGAAAACCGAGCACGGCGGCCTGAACGAAGCTTTCCTGGATGTTTACCAGGCTACCGGGAATAAAAAATACCTGGAAGCGGCGCAAAGGCTGACCCAGAAAGCCTTCCTCAACCCTATGATTGCCCGCAAAGATATCCTTACCGGGCTGCATGCCAATACCCAGATTCCCAAAATAGTGGGGATAGAGAAGATCACACAGGTGACGCATGACCGCGACTGGGAAACAGCGTCGGAATTCTTCTGGGACAACGTGGCGAATCACCGTTCGGTGGCTTTCGGCGGAAACAGCTACCGGGAGCACTTCCACGAGCCGGATCGCTTTGATAAAATGCTGGAAACCAACCAGGGGCCGGAAACCTGCAATTCCTATAATATGCTGAAGCTTTCCAAAGCTCTGTATTTAAGAACGGGTGATACAAAGTATCTCGACTTCTACGAGAGAACCATGTTTAACCATATTCTTTCCAGTCAGCATCCGGAAAAGGGTGGTTTCGTGTATTTTACACCTATCCGGCCTAACCACTACCGGGTATACTCGCAGCCGGAAACCAGCATGTGGTGCTGTGTGGGAACCGGCCTGGAAAACCACACCAAGTACGGAGAACTGCTCTATACCCATAGCGGGAATACATTGTATGTGAATTTCCTGGTTGCTTCACAGCTGGAAGCAAACGGCCTGAAGCTGACACAGCATACAGACTTCCCCTACCGTAATGAAGCCCGCTTTGTCATTGAAAAAGGAAAGAAGTTTGATTTAAAAATAAGGGTTCCGGGCTGGATGAAATCGCCGCAGTTTATCCTGAACGGAAATAAGGTAAAAGCAGAAGTTAAGGACGGCTTTGCCGGTTTTTCCCGGAAATGGAAACCGGGTGATGAGCTGGTGCTCCGGTTTGAGGCCGGGATCAGCCAGGAATTTCTGCCCAACGATCCGCATTGGGCGGCCTTCCGTTACGGGCCCGTTGTGCTGGCGGCCGAAACCGGGAAAGAAGACCTGGCAGGCCTTTTTGCCGATGACAGTCGTATGGGCCACGAAACCCACGGTAAAATGTTCCCCCTGAGCTCAGGCCATGTTTTTGTATCGGATACGAAAGATATAACCGCGCAGGTTCAAAAAGGGCAGGGCCTGGAGTTTCGTATTGACGGGGTGACTCTCAAGCCTTTCTTTGAGGTGCACGAAATCCGATATCAGATGTATTTCCAGGTGCTTACTTCTGCAGAGTACGAAGGGTTTAAAGCGTCGGTAGCCCGGGAAAAAGCCTTTGAGGAGAGCATCATTGACCAGGTTAACCTGGGTGAGCAGCAGCCGGAAGCCGATCACGCCTACAGGGGAGAGAAGAGTAATTCCGGATACGACCAGGGAGCATTCTGGCGGAGTACCTCCGGGTATATCTCCTATGAAATGACCAATAAGGGCGGCTCCAGGCTGTATATTTACGGGCTTGACAAAATGACCAATCTCAAAGTAGAGATCAACGGTAAGGTACGGCCCCTTTCTTTGGAAGAGGGCAATAGGGTGTCGGTAGATATTAAAAACGAGACCGGCATTAAGATAAAAATTCAACCGGGTGATAACGGCGGGCGTACCCCCCGCTTAACCAGAATTGTCATTATTCATGATTAACCTTCGGATTATGTAAAGACGCAAGACATTGCGTCTCTGAAATTCAATATACCTATGAAAAGACTCCTCCTTATCTTTCCCCTGCTCCTGGTTATGACCGGCCTGCGCGCCCAGACCCGGATCACCCTGAACCCGGACCTGGCCGGAACACAGATCAACAGGCACATTTACGGGCACTTTGCCGAGCATCTGGGCCGCTGTATTTATGATGGCATTTACGTGGGTGAAAAAAATAACACGATCCCGCATACCAACGGTGTGCGGAATGATATTGTGAAGGCTCTCAAAGAGCTGAAGGTGCCTAACCTGCGCTGGCCGGGAGGCTGCTTTGCCGATGCCTACCAGTGGAAAGACGGGATCGGGCCGAAAGAGCAGCGACCCTCCATGATCAATGTCTGGTGGGGTGGCGTAACCGAAGACAACAGCTTCGGTACCCATGAATTCCTGGATCTCTGTGAGCAGATAGGCGCGGAGCCCTACCTGGCAGGTAATGTGGGCAGCGGTACGGTGCAGGACCTGATCGACTGGGTAAATTATGTGAACCATCCCGGCGGAAGCCCGATGTCGGAACTCCGGAAGAAAAACGGGAGGGAAAAACCCTGGAATGTGAAAATGTGGGGGGTAGGGAATGAAGCCTGGGGCTGCGGCGGTAATATGACCGCGGAATACTATGCCAATGTGTACCGCCAGTACGCCACCTTTATGAGCAGCTGGACCAACGATGCGAAACTGTTCCGGATAGCTTCGGGCGCCAGCGATGCCGATTATGCCTGGACAGAAACCCTGATGAAAAATATTCCTCACGGCATGCTTTCAGGCGTGGCACTGCATCATTATTCGGTGATTAACTGGAACCAGAAAGGCCCGGCTACAGGCTTTAATGAAGCGCAGTACTTCAAAATTATGGACGAAGCCTGGAAAATGGAAGAACTGGTGGTTCGTCATTCCACCATCATGGATAAATACGATCCGCAAAAGAAAGTAGCTCTCATTGTAGACGAATGGGGCGGTTGGTACGAGGTAGAACCCGGCACCAATCCCGGATTTCTTTACCAGCAGAATACCATGCGGGATGCCATGATCGCCGGGATGACCCTGAACATCTTCCATAACCATGCAGATCGCGTGCGGGGGGCTAACCTGGCGCAGATCGTAAACGTGCTGCAGGCTGTGATCCTGACCGAAGGCGAGAAAATGCTTCTTACGCCTACCTATCATGTCATGAAAATGTACAATGTGCACCAGGATGCCCTTCTCGTGCCTGTTCACCTGGAAACGCAGAACTATACGTTTGACGGCAAATCTATCCCGGCTGTTTCCGCTTCAGCGTCTAAGAAAGACGGCAGCCTGAATATTTCGCTGACCAATATTGATTATGCGAAACCGCAGGAGGTAAGCATCAGCCTGAGAGGCGAAAACTACAGCCGGGTTACCGGCCAGATCCTGGCTTCGGGCAGCATCCTGGATTATAACACCTTTGAGAACCCGGAGAAAATAAAGGTAAAGGATTTTCCCGGGGCAAAACTGGTGAACGGTGTATTGAAGCTTACCATCCCGGCACACTCGGTAATTGTATTAAATCTTAAATAGGCCTTCAGCTGTCAGCAATCAGCTTTCAGTCCATACGCTGCTGAAGGCTGACAGCTAAAATGTATACCAATGAAAAAACTACTCATTATTCTCACTCTACTGGCAGGCCCGGGCCTCTTCGCTCAAAAGACCCTGCAGCTGGATGTATCCCAAAAAGGAGCCGAAATAGCACCTACCATGTGGGGGGTATTTTTTGAAGATATCAATCTCGGGGCTGACGGCGGCATTTATGCTGAGCTGGTGAAAAACCGCTCCTTTGAATTCTTTAAGCCCTGGATGGGCTGGGAAAGAAAGCAGAAGATCTTTGTGGAAGGCCAGCTCCAGATCAAAAACCAGCCTGACCGCCCTTCCAATCCCCGGTATCTTTCGGTGCAGCTGAACAACCACCGGAAGGGGGATCTGGGCCTGATCAATGAGGGCTTCCGCGGAATGGGGCTGAAAAAAGATCTGACCTATGATTTTTCAGTGCTCTACCGGGTGAAAAAAGGCTCCTTTAAACTCTACATTGAGCTGCTGAATGAGAAAAATGAAGTGGTCGGCTCAGGAGAAAGCCGGGAGGTCAGCGGGGAAAGTCTGGGCTGGCAGAAGCTGGAGGTCAGCTTCCAATCAGGTCAGACCGTGCAGAAAGGAAAAATGGCGCTTTGGCTTACCGGTAACGGGGAAGCCGACTTTGACCTGATCTCCCTGTTTCCTACCGATACCTGGAAAGGCCGTAAGGGCGGTATGCGTGCCGATATGATCCAGATGCTGGCGGACATGAAACCGGGCTTTATCCGTTTCCCGGGCGGGTGTATCGTGGAAGGAATTGATCTGAATAACCGTTACCAGTGGAAAAAGACCATCGGCCCGATCGAAGACCGGCAGCTGATCATGAACCGCTGGAATATTGAGTTTCCCCACCGGGCGGCACCCGACTATTTCCAGACCTTCGGACTGGGATTCTTTGAGTACTTTCAGCTGGCAGAAGATATAGGAGCCGAGCCGCTGCCCATCCTGAACTGCGGGATGGCCTGCCAGTTCAATACTGCTGAGCTGGTGGAACTCGATGACCTGGGCCCCTATGTGCAGGACGCCCTGGATCTGATTGAATTTGCAAACGGGGATGCCTCTACTGTCTGGGGTAAGGAACGGATAAAAATGGGCCATCCCGACCCGTTCAATCTCAAATTCATCGGGGTAGGAAATGAAAACTGGGGACCACAGTATGTGGAACGCCTGGAAATATTCAGGAAAGCCATCAAAGAAAAATACCCGGAAGTGAAGATTGTGGCCAGTTCCGGTACTACCACAGAGGGAGACCGTTTTGACCTGCTCGACAGGGAGCTGCGGAAAATGAAGATCGATATCATTGATGAACATGCCTACAAGGCTCCTTCCTGGCTGCTGGAGAACGCCGCGCGGTATGATAGTTATGACCGCAAAGGGCCTGAAATATTTGTAGGCGAATGGGCTGCGCATACGCGTAACACCGGCAGCGACATCAATGTGAATAACTGGCTGGCGGCGCTTTCTGAATCGGCCTTTATGACGGGCCTGGAGAGGAATGCAGACGTGGTCCGGCTGACCTCGTATGCGCCGCTTTTTGCCCATGTGGACGGCTGGCAGTGGTCGCCGGATCTCATCTGGCTCGATAACCTGAATATCTACGGAACGCCCAGCTACTATATTCAGAAGCAGTTCAGCACCCACCGGGGGACTCACCTCCTGAATGTGACGGAAAGTGGTAAACCCCTGGCCGGGCAGGAAGGCCTGTATGCTTCGGCGGTCTGGGATGAAGCGGCGAAAGAGATCATCCTTAAAATCACCAATGCCTCATCCGTACCGGTAAAACATGAATTGCTGCTGAACGGTTTGAAGAAAGTTCCGGCCAAAGCGGTACTCTCCCGGATGGTGAGCGATAATCCCGAAGCCATGAACTCGGTTCAGGATGCTTTGCACGTATCGCCTCGGGAGTCGGAAGTGGTGCTCGACGGCAAAAAGAAGAAGCTGATCCTGGATCTTCCCGGAAGGTCTTTCAGTGTATATAAGATCAGGACAGGATCCTGAGGTTCAGACTTTTTGGATTTTAACCGAAACCGTTATTTTAATAACAATATTTTGCGGAAATAAAATATTCCTCTTAATGTTGTGTGAGATAGACTATAAAAAGAACAAAATGCAGGCTTCAGAGAGTTTAACCATACCCTCCTTTATGGAAAGATATGCTCATGCGGAAAGACTTTTGGTGGCCCTGGATTGTATAGTATTCGGTTTTGACGGCGAATCCCTCAAGTTGCTTTTAATTAAGCGGAAATTTGAACCGGAAAAAGGAAACTGGTCACTGATGGGAGGCTTTGTGGAAAGAAATGAAGGCCTCGAAGATGCAGCCAACCGTATCCTTTTTGAGCTCACGGGTTTAAGAGATATTTATTTTGAGCAGTTGCAGACCTTTGGTGACGTGAATCGTGACCCGGTGGAAAGAACCATCTCGGTGGCCCTGTTTGCCCTGATCAATATCCATGCGCATGACCAGGACGCCGCACGGGCGCAGAATGCTTACTGGATCAATCTCGACAGGCGGCCGGATCTCATTTTTGATCATAACCAGATGGTGGAGCTGGCGCTTGAAAAGCTGAGATACAAAGCAGCTATGCACCCGATCGGGTTTGAGCTCCTTCCGGAAAAGTTTACGATCCCCCAGCTTCAGAAGCTGTATGAGGAGATTTATAACGAGCCGCTGGACCGGAGAAATTTCAGCCGGAAGATTCTTTCTACCCGGCTGCTGATCGATACCGGGGAGAAAAATGAGAAATCGGCCACGAAAAAAGCCGTACTGTATAAGCTGGACCAGGAAAAATACCAGCGGCAGTTTAACAGCTTTCATTATTTTATTTCTCCGGGTAAGGGTTGAAAACCGGCCCCTAACAGGGGAAACTTGTAAATTAATGTGTTAAAAAGACACCAATATAAATGAGCGACAATTATACCATTGGTATTGATTTCGGCACTGACTCGGTGAGAGCGGTAGTTGTAAATACGGGAAACGGGGAGTTTGCCGGAACGGCAGTAAGTTATTACAAACGTTGGAAGGCGGGGAAATTCTGCGATGCCGCCATCTCGCAGTTCAGGCAGCACCCGAAAGACTACCTCGAATCCATTGAGGAAGCCGTTACCGGGGCCCTGGCCGGGTTGACCGATGCACAAAAGCAAAATGTGAAGGGAATTTCCATTGATACCACGGGGTCGACCGTGGTAGCAGTGAATGAAGAGGGGACACCCCTGTCACTGCTTCCGGAGTTTGAAGAAAACCCGCACGCTATGTTCATCCTGTGGAAAGACCATACGGCTAACCGGGAGGCGGAAGAAATTAACCAAACCGCCCGGGAATTTTCCGTAGATTATACGAAATATGTGGGAGGTATCTATTCATCGGAATGGTTTTGGGCGAAAATCCTGAAAACATACCGGACCGATGCGGCCGTGCGGCAGAAGGCATTTTCCTGGATGGAGCACTGCGACTGGATCTCCGCGGTTCTGACGGGTAACACCCGGCCCCTGGAGATCAAAAGATCACGTTGTGCTGCGGGACACAAGGCCATGTGGAACGAAGAATTTGAAGGCCTGCCGCCGGAAGAATTCCTGGTAGCGGTTGATCCGTTACTGGGCGGGTTGAGAGAGCGGCTTTACCGGAATACATTCACTTCTGATGAGTCCATGGGAACACTTTCGGCAGAATGGGCCGCCCGTCTGGGCCTTCCGGAAAACGTGGTCATAGGTGTAGGCGCTTTTGACTGCCACATGGGGGCGGTGGGAGCTGAAATTACGCCATATGCCTTTGTTAGGGTGATGGGCACTTCCACCTGCGATATCCTGATTGCACCCAATGAGGAAATGAAAGATACGCTGGTGAAGGGAATCTGCGGGCAGGTAGACGGCTCTGTGGTGCCCGGTTACCTGGGCATGGAGGCGGGGCAGTCGGCTTACGGAGACTATTACGCCTGGTTCCAGCGCATGCTTACCGGGCCGGTGAAGGTTATCCTGGGCGATGCGGCAGCGGAAGAGCTGGGAGGGAAAGTTCTTTCTTATCTTTCAGAGGAAGCCTATAAGCTGCCGGTATCGGAAAGCGATGTGGTGGCCACCGACTGGATCAACGGCCGTCGGACGCCTGACGCCAACCATCACATGAAAGCAGCATTTACAGGACTTAATCTCAGTACTGACGCAGTGAAATTGTTCAAAGCCATTGTGGAGGCCACTTCCTTCGGCTCAAAAGCCATTGTAGACCGGTTTATAGAGGAGGGAGTGCCCATTAAAGAGGTGATCGCCATCGGGGGAGTAGCCAAAAAATCTCCTTTTGTTATGCAGAACCTTTCAGACGTATTGAATGTGCCTATAAAAGTGGCTACGTCTGACCAGGCCTGTGCTTTGGGGGCCGCTATGTTCGCCGCCGTGATATCCGGCATTTACCCGGATATAAAAACAGCGCAGGAAAAGATGGGGTCGGGCTTTGATAAGGAATATACTCCAAGACCCGCATATGTGGAAGTGTACAGGAAATTATATAACAAATATCAAAAATTAGGAAACTTTATAGAAACCAATGCTTAATCTTAAAACTTTTGAGGTGTGGTTTGTGACAGGCAGCCAGCACCTCTACGGAGAGGAAACCTTACGTCAGGTAGACGAACATTCCAAAGTGATCGCTAATGCACTGAATAACTCTCCGCATATAGCAGTGAGCGTGGTTTTTAAGCCGGTCGTAAAAACCCCCGAAGAAATTCTGCAGTTGTGCCGCGAAGCCAATGCGGCAGCCAACTGTATCGGGATCATCACCTGGATGCACACCTTCTCACCAGCCAAAATGTGGATCAGGGGGCTAAACACCCTGCAACTGCCGCTTCTTCATCTGCACACCCAGTTTAACCGGGATATCCCTTATGCGGATATCGACATGGACTTCATGAACCTCAACCAGTCGGCCCACGGCGACCGCGAGTTCGGCTTCATTATGGCTAAACTGAGAATGCCGCGTAAGGTGGTGGTAGGACACTGGGAAGATCCGTCCGTTCATGAACGCATTAATGTTTGGTCAAGGGTGGCTGCCGGGGTATATAAAATGAAGACCATGCGGGTGGCCCGCTTCGGCGATAACATGCGTCAGGTGGCGGTAACCGACGGTGATAAAGTGGCTGCGGAAGACAAATTCGGTTTTTCAGTGAATACCTATGCGGTGGGCGACCTCGTTACGGTGATCAGCCAGGTTTCAGACGCTCAGATCGAAACCCTCATGCAGGAGTATGAAGATACTTACCGGCTCATGCCTTCACTGCTGAAAGGAGGTGCCCGTCGGGATTCTCTGGTAGAAGCCGCCCGCATAGAGCTGGGACTGAAAACTTTCCTGGAAGACGGGGGCTTTTCCGCTTATACCAATACATTCGAAGACCTGTACGGCATGCGCCAGCTGCCGGGAATCGGCTCGCAGCGTATGATGGCGGCCGGGTATGGCTATGGGGGTGAGGGCGACTGGAAAACATCTGCCCTGGTGCATGTGATGAAGCTGATGGCCAGCGGTATGAAAGGAGGGAACACCTTTATGGAAGATTACACCTACCATTTTGAACCGGGCAATGAGATGGTGCTGGGTTCGCACATGCTGGAAATTTGTCCTACCATAGCGGAAGGAACGGTAAATTGTGAAGTGCACCCTTTGGGGATCGGCGGAAAAGAAGACCCGGTACGGCTGGTATTTAACGGAGCCCCCGGCAAAGCGTTAAACGCTTCGCTGATTGACCTGGGAAACCGTTTCCGGCTCCTCGTAAATGAAGTGGAAGGGGTGAAGGTAGACCGGGAGTTTCCAAAGCTTCCTACCGCCCGGGTACTCTGGAAGCCGGAGCCTTCCATGGAGGTAGGCCTGCAATTGTGGATCCTGGGCGGCGGGGCACACCATACCGTGTACAGCCAGAACCTGAGCACGGAGTACCTCGAAGATTTTGCGGAAATGCTGGGAATAGAGCTCCTGGTGATTGACAGGAATACCAACATCCGGAATCTGAAAAGCGAGATCCGCTACAATGACGTAAGTTACAAATAACCACGGGTTGAATCCCGTGGATTCACCCGGGTTTCAGGTCGTGGCCCAAACACGAATAACCACAGGTTGAAACCTGCGGTTTAACAAAAACACCATGTACAAGTCACTTAAAGAAGAATGCTACGAAGCGAACATGCAACTCCCCAGGCTGGGGCTGGTGCTGTTCACCTTCGGCAATGTGAGTGCGGTAGACCGGGAGAAGGGCGTATTTGCCATCAAACCCAGCGGTGTACCCTATGAGAGTCTACGTATGGGAGATATCGTGATCATGGATTACGATGCCCGGGTGGTAGAAGGGAAAATGCGCCCTTCTTCCGATACCAAAACCCATGCGCTTTTGTACAAGACCTGGGACGATATCGGGGGAATCACACATACCCACAGCACCTATGCCGTAGCATGGGCACAGGCCGGCAGGGACATCCCGGTTTTCGGAACCACCCATGCCGACCATACGCACCAGGATATCCCCTGCGCACCGGTGCTGACCGATGAGATGATCAGGGGAGATTATGAGTACGAAACCGGAAACCAGATTTTCGATGTGTTCCGGGAAAAAGGGCTCTCTCACAAGGAAGTGGAAATGGTGCTGCTCCAGAACCACGGTCCTTTTACCTGGGGAAAAGATGCCGGGAAATCGGTTTACAATGCCGCAGTACTGGAGGAGGTGGCCCGCATGGCTTACCTGACCCTGCAGATCAACCCGGACACGGAAAGAATAAAAGAAACCTTACGAATGAAACATTATGAGCGGAAACACGGCAAAAATGCCTACTACGGTCAGGGATGTTAAATAACTCTTAACCTTATGAAACTCGGACTGGAAACACTGGACTATGGAATTTTTTTGTCCTATTTCGTGATCGTATCGATTTACGGAATCTGGATTTACAGGAACAAAGGTTCAAAAACGGCAGACAGTAAAGACTTTTTCCTGGCGGAAGGCTCTCTGACCTGGTGGGCGATCGGGGCCTCGATCATTGCCTCCAATATTTCGGCGGAACAATTTATCGGCATGAGTGGTCAGGCCTTCCAGCTGGGTCTGGCCATTTCCGCTTATGAGCTCATCGGGGCCATTTCCCTGGTGGTGATTGCCGTTTACTTTCTGCCCATGTACCTGAAGAATAACATTTATACCATGCCGCAGTTCCTGCAGGTCAGGTATGACGGCCGGCTGGCTACCATTATGGCGGTGTTCTGGCTGTTCCTGTATATTCTCGTGAATCTTACTTCTATTATTTACCTGGGCGGGATCAGCCTGGAAAAAATGACAGGATTCAGCTTTATGAGCTGCGCAGTTTTCCTGACGGTTTTTGCTGTGATCATTACACTGGGGGGTATGAAGGTGATCGGCTACACCGATGTGATCCAGGTGATTTGCCTGGTGGTGGGCGGGCTGGCCACTACCTACCTGGCTCTTGACCTGCTGTCGGATAAAGTAGGCTCGGGAAGCGGGATCTTTGAGGGGCTGCACCTGATCAGGGAAAAGGCCGACTCCCACCTGCACATGATCTTTCAGCCCAATGAATTTTTTGTACATGACGGTAAGGGCGGACAGACAGATGCCTATAAGCAGCTCCCCGGCATTATGATGTTTATTATCGGTGGCCAGTGGATTGTGAACTTCAACTATTTCGGCTGTAACCAGTACATTACCCAGCGGGCGTTGGGGGCCGATCTGAGCACGGCCAGGAACGGGTTGCTTTTTGCAGCTTTCCTTAAATTGCTGATGCCGTTTATCGTGGTATTGCCCGGCCTGGCGGCTTACGTGCTCTTCCAGGAAAATGCGGATCAGGCAATTGTAAACGGAATCACCGATAACGGCATTGTCAGACCTGATAATGCTTACCCCGTGCTATTGAACATTCTGCCCACCGGCCTTAAAGGCCTGGCTTTTGCAGCGCTTACAGCGGCTATTGTGGCCAGCCTGGCAGGTAAGGCCAATTCGGTGTCCACCATTTATATGCTGGATATCCACAAGAAATTCTTCAATAAAAACCTGAACGAAAAACAAACCGTGAGATACGGACGAGTGGCAATTATTGTTTCTTTTGCAATTGCTTTGGTGATCAGTCCGTTATTGAAAAACTTCGGTCAGGGCTTTGAATATATCCAGGAATACACCGGGTTTATCTCGCCGGGGATCTTATGTATATTCCTGCTCGGGTTTTTCTGGAAGAAAGCCAGTACAGGAGGGGCGCTGGCGGCTGCGGTGCTGAGCATTCCCTTATCGGCCTTCTTTAAGTACCAGTTTCCTGAAATACCATTCCTGAACCGGATGGGCCTGGTATTCTGGATCTGTGTGGTGACGCATGTGGCTATCAGCCTGATCCAGGCGAAAGGGAAAGATAACCCGAAAGCATTTGTCCTGAAAAAAGAATGGTTCAGGGTGGAAAGATCGTTTATTCTGGGAGCACTGGGGGTCTTCGGACTGTTTGCCCTCATTTATTATATATTCTGGTAAGCTAAACTTTAAACCTATGAAAAAATATTATTGGCTAATTTTGTTGATGATGACAGCATGTACTAAAGAAAAACCGGCCTCCGGCATCGTAAAATCTGATTTCGGTGTGCTGGCTGACGGATCCCGCGCCGACTTATATACACTTACCAATGCCAACGGCATGGAAGTGAAAATTACCAATTACGGCGGAACCATTACTTCATGGACGGCCCCTGACAAAAACGGTAACTACGAAAATATTACACTTGGTTATGAAACCGTGGAAGACTACGTGGCAGGGAGCCCGTATTTCGGAGCGATCATAGGCCGTTACGGCAACCGGATAGCCGGTGGTAAGTTCAGTATCGGAGACAGTACCTATCAGTTACCGCTGAATGACGGACCTAATTCACTTCACGGCGGAGAAAAAGGATTTGACAAGGTATTGTGGGAGGCCACTCCGGTGGATGGCGAAGAGCCGCAGCTGAAACTGACCTACCTGTCTGCAGACGGCGAGCAGGGTTATCCGGGTAATCTCCGGGTGGCGGTAACCTATACCCTTCAGAAAGATAACGCCCTGAAAATAGATTATCAAGCCACCACTGATAAGGAAACGGTGGTTAACCTGACCAATCATGCGTATTTTAACCTGGCCGGCAGCGGGGGCGGACAGATCACTGACCATGTGCTGACGCTGAATGCCGGCCGTTACCTGCCGGTGAGCGAAACGCTGATCCCTACCGGTGAGCTGCGTGCGGTGGCAGGTACGGTATTTGATTTCACAAAGGCCACCCGTATAGGAGACGGAATAGGAGCCGGTGATGAGCAGATCCGGTTTGGCAAAGGCTATGACCACTGCTGGGTATTCAGTGATTCCACTGCCGGATTAAAGCAGGTAGCGCGGGTGTCTGACCCGAAGTCGGGGAGGGAAATGGAAGTGCTGACGACCGAGCCGGCCATCCAGTTTTACTCAGGAAATTTTATGACGGGGGAATACAAGGGGAAAGGCGGACTGAGCTACCCTTACCGTACGGGCTTCTGCCTGGAAACCCAGCATTATCCCGACTCTCCTAACCAGGCGGCTTTCCCTTCCACTTTGCTGAAGCCGGGCGAAACATATGCTACTACTACCGTTTACCGGTTTTTATAGGAAATCACAAAACGGATAAGATGTGCAAAGGCCGTTTGTTTGCAGTTTCTGCACGGGCGGCCTTTGTACTTATAGGTATATAGAGTTAATAATAGAATTGTATTATTCTTTTCCCAATGCCATTTAAGTTAAACAAAATATACTCCGGAGGGATTACCTATTTGTAGCAAAAACGGGGTATAATATCTATATCGACTCTGTAAGGGTCGTACAAGAACAACCCTGATTCCACTCTATAAATTTGAATCTTTCGGATTCTCGTAACTAAATGGCATTGACTTTTGCATCCTTTTATTAATAGTTAGCGGAAATACTGTATTTGGGGGGGCT
>JBEBRR010000036.1:0-41547 GCA_040394735.1 Leadbetterella byssophila | reverse complement strand
TGATCGCTTTTGAGAACGGTCTGAAAGGACTGGCTCTTAACCTGGAAGAAGATAATGTGGGGGTGGTTTTGCTGGGAGATTCTTCGGAGATCAAAGAAGGTGCTACGGCAAAACGTACCGGTGATATCGCTTCCATCAAAGTAGGTGAGGGTATCGTGGGTCGTGTGGTAAATACCCTGGCTGAACCGATCGACGGAAACGGTCCTATTATCGGTGAAACTTTTGACATGCCACTGGAAAGAAAGGCTCCCGGTGTAATTTACCGTCAGCCGGTGACTGAACCTCTGCAGACAGGTCTTAAAGCGGTAGATGCCATGATTCCTATCGGAAGAGGTCAGCGGGAGCTGGTGATCGGTGACCGTCAGACCGGGAAAACCGCGGTGTGTATCGATACCATCATTAATCAGAAAGAATTCTTCGATAAAGGAGAACCCGTATATTGTATTTATGTAGCCTGTGGCCAGAAGGCATCCACCGTTAAGGCGGTGGAGCAAACACTGCGTCGTTACGGTGCTATGGATTACACGGTGATCGTGGCAGCCAATGCTTCTGATCCTTCACCTATGCAGTTCTTTGCTCCTTTTACAGGTGCGGCCATCGGTGAGTACTTCAGAGATACCGGCCGTCCGGCCCTGGTAGTGTATGATGATCTTTCCAAGCAGGCGGTAGCATATCGGGAGGTTTCCCTGCTGCTTCGTCGTCCGCCGGGACGTGAGGCTTATCCGGGAGACGTATTCTACCTGCACTCGCGTTTGCTGGAACGTGCGGCCAAGATCAATGAATCAGATGCCATTGCACAGGAAATGAACGATCTTCCGCCATCCCTGAAAGGAAAAGTAAAAGGAGGCGGTTCATTAACGGCCCTTCCGATCATCGAAACCCAGGCGGGTGACGTGTCGGCTTATATTCCTACCAACGTTATCTCCATTACTGACGGACAGATCTTCCTGGAGTCTAACCTGTTTAACGCAGGTATCCGTCCGGCCATCAACGTGGGTATTTCGGTATCCCGGGTAGGGGGTAACGCCCAGATCAAGTCCATGAAAAAAGTAGCGGGTACGCTTAAGCTTGACCAGGCGCAGTTCCGTGAGTTGGAGGCATTTGCCAAGTTCGGTTCTGACCTGGATGCGGCTACCAAGCTGGTTATTGAGCGGGGTAAGAGAAACCAGGAGATTCTGAAGCAGGGGCAGTATCAGCCCGTTGCCGTGGGTGACCAGGTAGCCATTATCTACGGTTCAATTAACGGTATGATGGACACCGTTCCTGTGAATAAAGTAAAAGAATTTGAAACCGAGTTCCTGTCACTTCTGAATTCTACCCGGCCGGAGATTATCGCTAATCTTTCAAAAGGTAAGCTGGAAAAAGAAGATACGGATTATATAGTTAAATTCGGAAAAGAACTGGCGGAGAAATACGTCGGATAATCCTTTTCTGAAAGAATTTAAACCTATATTTTAAAATGGCTTCATTAAAAGAAGTAAGAAACAGGATCGCTTCCGTTAACTCTACCATGCAGATCACCAAAGCAATGAAAATGGTGTCTGCGGCGAAGTTAAGAAGAGCCCAGGAAAAGATCACCCAGTTAAGGCCGTATTCGCAAAAGCTGAATGAGCTGATTGCCCAGGTATCGGAGAATACAGAGGTAGGCGCTTCCAGTCCCTATACCCAGGTAAGGGAAGTGAATAAGGTACTGGTGGTGCTGGTGACCTCTGACAGAGGACTGTGCGGTGCTTTTAACTCCAATATCATCAAGGCGGCCAATGCCTATATTGCAGAGAATTATGCCATCCAGCAGGCCAAAGGAAATGTGACCCTATTTGCCCTGGGGAAAAAAGGGATGGAAGCTTTCGAAAGACGCGGGGCTATCGTTAACCCTTCTTATACGGATATCTTTTCAAGATTGTCTTTTGAGACTGCTAGAACGGCCGCTGAAGGAATAATGGAGAGCTTTGCCGAAGGAGTATACGATGAGGTGGTTATTATCTATAACGAGTTCAAAAACGTAGCAACACAGATTGTAAGAACGGAAAAAATGCTTCCGCTGGTGAATGATAATACACAGGAAGCTACTTCCAATATCGATTATATCTTTGAACCTTCCGAAGAGGAGATTCTGCTGGACCTGATCCCGAAAGCTATCAAGCTGCAGCTGTTTAAGGCCGTTCTTGATTCGAATGCAGCTGAGCACGGTGCGCGGATGACGGCTATGGATAAAGCCACAGAAAACGGCGGAGAGCTGCTGAAATCGCTTAAGATCGAGTATAACCGCTCGCGCCAGGCTGCCATTACCACGGAGATCCTGGAGATCGTGGGGGGTGCGGAAGCGTTGAAAAACTAAGAGTATACATTTGCACAAGAAAAGGCCCTCATAGAGGGCCTTTTTTATTCCTCACAGATAGATGCTGCACGCAGATCTGCACAGATTAATTTTCTCATAGAAACTTTATCCTTATGAATCTGGATAAAGTGCGATGCGTAAAAAGCAAAAAAACCTATGTTATCTTTCACAGAGATCATAAAGAAAATGCACAAAGAAATCTCGATGATAAAAATTTCTACCCCCCCCCCCGACGGATATATACGATTTATTAATTTTTATCCGGATAAACAGTGCAACATTATCACCGACTTTTCTCCGGAACCTTTGGCCACCTGTGCTATTTTATTATCGGTGAAAATCCGTACGTCTGCGAAAACAAAAAAGAGGCAGCCGTCGGGCTGCCTCTTCCTTTATCCTTTATGAAAATCAGTTCTTAACGATCTTCCGTGTTTCTTTGAAGTCTCCTGAGGAAACAACCACATTGTAGATACCGGAAACGTATTTCTTAAGATTTACTTCGATGGCGGCATCTGCTTTGTAAGCTTTGGTGAATACCAGCTGGTTCAGCTGATTGTAAACATTCACTTCTACTTCAGCGGCTTTCAGATGAGCAGGTACGGAAACGCTGAGCTTATCTGCGGTAGGGTTAGGATAAACTACCACAGCGCTGGTGGCAGAACCGGATCCCCCGGCCGTTTTGGCAATCTTCACTACCTTGGAGGCAGCTGAGGCACCCAGCGGGTTTTCAGCTTTTACGCGGTAGAAGAAAGCAGACGCAGTATCTGCGCCGATTACGTCCTTATAAGTGATTACACTTCTTCCCACTTCACCCACTTCTTCAAACGTACCGTCTTGTTTGTATGCTCTTTCGATAACATATTTTTCTTCCTTGTTGGAATCATCCACCCAGGTCAGTACCACGTCTGATCCGGACCATTGGGCTTTCAGTCCGTACGGAGCATTAGGAACAGCCGAGTAATCAACAGAAACATAACCGTCCATATAGGCGTAATCCGAGGCACCGTAGAGGTAGTTTCCGGCTTTCACCCGGTAAGTATATTTCTGACCTTCTGAAATGTCAACGTGCTGAACAAGGTTCTGGCCGGTTTTTACAGTAGCAAACGGAGTCCAGTTCTGGCCGTCAGTGCTAACGTCTACCATATAATAGTCAGCATCGTCACCGGCATGGGTCCAGCTGATTCCAAGTGCCCAGTTGTCAAAGTTATCTTTATAGGCTACACCGATAACGCCGGTAGGAATAACGGATTTGCCATGAGTTTTCTCAGTAAGGTAGGCCCAGCCTCCCTGAATTCCCTGATCACTCCAGGAGAAAACACCGATCTCTACGGTTTCCCCTTCTTCCAGGCCGGTGATGTCAAAGCTGGTAGCAAAAGGATAGGCTACTCCGATCACCTTGGCTTCAGGCTCCCATGCCCTTTTCATGGTGATATAGTAAGACTCACGGATGTTGGAACGGCAAACCAGGTCTTCTTCCGCATTATTCCAGGCAATGCTGATGCTGTTATTGGTCTTATGGGACGCATGCAGGTTCAGCGGGGCACCGGGTGAGGTATAAGGCATTACCTGTACGCTTACCTGGTTGGAAGGAGTTACCTCACCTAATTCGTTCTGGGTATAGACTACATAATTGGTATGAATACCTGCCTGGGCGTCCAGGTCATAATACGAAGTTTCATAAGGCGGAACGTTGGCAATTTCGTACCATGGGCCGCCATAAGATTTCTTAACAATGATATTTTTAACCTCGCCGCCGGTAGCAGGATAACTCCAGTTGATCCCTACAAACTGCGGACAGTTATTGGCCAGCTGTAATGTGGCTGCAGGAGGCAGGCCGGCAAGTGTTTTTCCGTATTTTACTACTGTGGGGCTCACATCGGCGCAACCGGCAGCCGTAGTACAACCCAGCAGGCGTACGCTGATTTTGTAGTTACTTCCTGCTTCCAGTGAGCTGAAAGGGAAAGTGAAAAAAGTGCCATTGCCCTTTAATTGCAAGGAAGAAACATTGTTTTTCCCGGGGCCATCAATGACTACTTCAATGGCTTTTACGTCAGTAGTGTCCTGTGGCACTACTACTACCGCCAGGCTGGTTTTGGTGATGTTATCCACCTCAACCTGTGGAGCTGTCAATTGTGCGGAGGATATATACCCGCTCAAAATCAAGAAAAAAGATAGTAATAATTTTCTCATGATCGAATTAGATTATGTTATTGTATTTAGCACAAATATAGGAAAAAGTCAAAAAGGGAGAAGGAAAAAGGTGTTAAAATATCTTTAAAAGTTATTATACGGTAAATTATCATTTAGCCGGCGGTTGATTTGCAGGATTTCGGTATGAGGGCGAGGGTCATGCACCCGGATGACTTTTGCCCCTTTCAGCACGGCCAGTCCGTGTACGTACAAAGAGTGGGGAAGCGACTCTTCCGGTGTAATATGCAGGAGCTTCCAGATCATGGACTTGCGTGACATTCCCGCCAGCAGCGGGTAATGGTCGTTTTGCAGCAGGTCAAGGTGTTGCAGAAGCCGGTAGTTCTCCCCGATACTTTTGGAAAAGCCGAAACCCGGATCCAGGAGGAGATCCGCTACCCCGCAGCTGCGCAGGTAAGCAGCTTTTTTGAACAGCCTGTCAAAGACTTCGGGCAGGAAGTCATGGTAATCCCCGGAAGAGTGCATATTGCTGACAGAATGCCCTTCCTGGTGCATGAGAATGTAGACGGGTTTCTTTTCAATAATAAGCGGGAACATGTCTTTATCAAAATCCCCTCCTGAAATATCGTTGACCACCGTGGCCCCGGCATTGAGCGCTTGCCGGGCCACCGCTGCGCGGAAAGTGTCGACGGAGACAGGGATATCCGGGAAGCGGTCCGCCAGTTTTTCAATAGCCGGGATGACCCTTTCAAGTTCTTCCGTTTCGGGGATCTCGCTACCGCCCGGACGGGTGGAATAGCCCCCCACATCCAGCAGGCCTGCACCTTCTTTTATCATCGTTTCAGCTTTTTTCAGAAACGCTTCCTGATTAGGATTAAATCTGCTATCTTTGTAAAATGAATCCGGCGTAACATTCAGGATTCCCATGATGAGAGGTTGATTTAAGCTCAGAATCTTGCCACCGATATTTAATGTATTTTTCATAGTTTGCAAAAAAACTAAAAACTATTGAATTATATAAATGCCTAAGACCGAAACTGAATATTCCGGAATAATAACTCTTTGCTTTGAGATATTTTCAAAGAAGAATTTAGATTATGGTACCTCCTGGAAAATACTCCGGCTCCCGTCTATTACAGATCAGATTTACATAAAGGCCCGGAGGATCAGGACCCTCCAGGAAAACGGATTTTCACGGGTGGACGAAGGAGAGGTGCCGGAGTTTATCGGCATCATCAATTATTGCATTATGGCCCTGATCCTGATGGAGCACGGACCCGGTATCGAAGATGTAAGCGGGGCTTACCAGGAAGAAATAGCCAGGGTAAAGGCATTGCTTTTTGATAAAAATCATGACTATAATGAAGCCTGGCGGAGCATGCGGGTGAGCTCTATGACCGATATCATCCTGATGAAGCTGATGCGGATCAAGCAGATCGAGGATAATGGCGGGAAAACCCTGATTTCAGAAGGGATCCGCTCGGGTTACCAGGACATTATCAACTACTCGGTATTTTGTCTCATAAAATTGAATGAAAGACAGGCACAGGCTGCCCAACAATAAGAAGATATGAAAATAGCGGCAAACTTTTCACGGGTGATCGTTGGGATGTACCTTATTTTCTCAGGTTTTCTGAAGGTAGTGGATCCTTACGGTACAGCGCTGAAGCTGAAGGAATACTTTGAGGTATTCGCTATGGATCTGCCGGTTATGGAAGGTTTTTTTGAGACGCTGGGGGCATCATCCGTGACCTTATCGGTGATTTTCTGCTGCCTCGAACTGGTGATAGGAGTGGCTCTCCTTTTCGGTTTTAAGCTGAGGTGGACGGCCTGGGTGGCACTGCTGCTGATGAGTTTCTTTACTTTCCTCACCTTCTATTCGGCTTATTTTAACCGGGTGACCGACTGCGGCTGCTTTGGTGAATTTATGAAACTGAAGCCCTGGGCCTCCTTCTGGAAGAATGTGGTCACCATGTTTTTCATCGTGATTATCTTTGTATACCGGAAGAAATTCAATAACTCAGCAGCAGGAACACCGGCTGTTCTGCTGGCCACCATTATCTCCATGGGGCTCGGAATTTACAGCTTAAGCTACCTTCCGGTGATGGATATGCTCCCTTACGCCGTAGGGAAAAGCATTCCGGAACAAATGAAGCGCCCGGAGGTCACACCGGTGATTGAATATGAATTTCTCGACAGGTCTGCAGGTGAAACCGTTCGCTCGGAAGAATACCTGGCCGATACACTTCGTTATACATATCAGGCCTCCAGCGTGCTGAATGAAGATGAGCTCAAACCGGCTATCACCGACTTTAGTGTGGTGGATACCGCCGGAAATGAGGCATTATCAGCAGTTCTGGAAGGAAAGGTGCTGGTATTGATCCTGAAGTCTACTTCCGGTCTTGAAGATCTCGATTTCAGGAAATACCGGGAACTGGTGACCAAAGTAGGGAAGGCCCAGGTAAAGCCGGTGGTGCTGACTCCTGAAACAGGTGTGGGAGAATATCTCAGCGCCAAAAAGCTGAATTATCCCTATTACTTTGCAGATGAAAAGGTGCTGAAGACCATGGCCCGTAACAATCCCGTTATTTACCTGATGCAGGACGGAGTGGTTTCGGGAAAATGGAGCTTCAACCGGCTGCCGTCTGACGCAAAGATTAAAAAGTTGATTAACATATAGTACTATTGTTTATAAATGACTACAAATATTTTTATGATTGGGATGCCGTCTTCCGGGAAAAGCACACTGGGAAGACAACTGGCAAAGGAGTTGAATTATGAGTTCATTGATCTCGACAAAAAGATTGAACTGGCAGAAGGAAAGAAGATCAGCGAGATTTTCAACCTGGAAGGAGAAGAATATTTTAGAAAGGTAGAAACAGAGCAGCTTAAACGCATCGAGCCCAATTCAAGGCTGGTGATAGCCACGGGAGGCGGGACACCGTGCAGCGGGAACAACATGGACTTTATCAAAGAGAACGGTATCAGTGTTTTCCTGGATGTCAAGCCCCATAAGCTGGAAGAAAGAATGCGGAACTCCAAAAAGAATAACCGCCCGCTTTATAACCTGGAAAGTGAGCTGCTGGTAGACACCCTGGCAAAAACGTATGAAGACAGAATAGAAATTTATAAGAGAGCGGATATCGTCATAGAAGGGGATACGGATGCCAATACCATACTATGGATACTGGATGCACATTTCTCTAAAACCGCGAAAAATATTTTCTAATATTTTTTTAATCCCGCTTATTTGGTTTGTTGTCCTTTTTGAGCTAAACTCGAACTTTTAATTATCTGTTGAACAACTGATTACAATAATTCCTGCTGCTTAACATGAAACGGTTTAATAACTACTATAGTAATTTTGTAAAGTGGCAGAAGGAGAACAGAAGTATTTTATTGCTTCTTTTGAGCGCATTTATCATTGTGGTGATCACGGTTCCGGACAGCACCACTCCGGGCAAATACGACAGAAGGGTCTGGATCTCGTGGGCCAACTATATGCTGGAAAACGGGATCCAGAACATTTATAAACTGGGGGTAGATTACCTGCCGGTAACGCACTATATTCTTTATGTGTATGCGTTGATATCGGGGAGCACGGAAGCCATTATCCTGAATATCAATTCCCTGAAGCTTTTTACTTTTGCCATTGAATTGCTGGGAGTATTCTATGTATACCTGTTTATACGCGGGAAGTACCCCACCAACCGGAAGGCTGCCTTATTTTGCCTGGTGATCCTGTTAAATCCTGCATTTCTTTACGACTCCCTCCTGTACGGTCAGTGGGATGGTATTTACACTACCCTGGTCTTCATGAGCTTTTATTACGCCATGAAAAACCGGCTGGCGTTAAGCATGTTGTTTTTTGTGATCTCACTGAATGCCAAAATTCAGGGGCTGGTGTATTTCCCCCTGATTGCTTTTATCTGCCTTGAGCACGTGATCGAGAAATTTGAACCCGGAAAAGTTCTGAAATCATTCATCCCGGTGGCCATCTTCCAGGTATTGATCCTGCTGCCTTTTGCACTTACCGGTGACCTTATCAAGGTGTACAACGTAGCAGTGAATATGGTCGGAAGATACCCCCTGGTTTCCATGGGTGCCAATAACTTCTGGTTCTTTATTTTTGATAATCCGTTGAAAACGCTGGATGTGCAGGGGCACTGGGGATTAAGCTATAATTCTTTCGGACTTATCGCTTTTTGTACCTCCATGTTCGTGATATTTATACCGGTAATGGTGTATTTTTTCCGGAAAATAAAGATGAAGTGCTACATGGAAAGATTCCCGGTAGACAAGCTTCTTATGATCGGGATTCTGATTCCCATTATCTTTTTCTATTTTAATACGCAGATGCATGCCCGCTATGCGCATTCGGCTATACTTTTTGGTGGCTGCTATGCCCTTTATACCCGCCGTTACCTGGTTTACGGCCTGGTGAGTGCGGCCTATTTTTTAAACCTGGAGATATCTTCCAAAATTCTGAAAGGAAACATCCGGGAGTACGAACAATTCTTTATGCAGCCCCGTTTTGTGGCCTTCCTTTTTGCGCTGGTTCTGATACTGGGCCTGTACCACCTGTTTAAAGGGACTGGCAGAAGTGCGGCTTAATCCGTTGCTCCAGGTTACCGACAGATTTCCCTCCATGCAGCCGGAATGGCCTGAATAATATCTGTGGCGGTCATTCCTCTCGGGCCAATCAGATCTCTGGCCAGGTCGCCGGCCATGCCGTGAAGAAATACGCCTGTAATGACCGCTTGCCGGGGTGGATAACCCTGTGCCAGGAGAGAAGTGATTATGCCTGTCAGTATATCGCCGCTGCCCCCTTTGGCCATGCCGTAATTTCCCGTGGAATTATAGGCAACGGTGCCGTCGGGGAATACAATAGCTGAGTTGGCTCCCTTGATGACTATGATGATCCCCAGGTCAGAGGAAAGCCGCTGTGCCATAGCCAGCTTCTCAAAATCATTGTTCCAGGGGCCCGAAATCCTTTCCAGCTCTTTCGGATGTGGAGTAAGAATAGCGTTTTCGGGTAATTTAGCCAGGTATCCGGGGTTACGCGAAAGGAGGTTTAAGGCATCGGCATCCAAGACCAGCGGCGGCAGATTACCGGCATCCAGAAATTGGAGGAAAGCAATTTCTGTCGGCGCTGAGGTTCCCATACCGGTCCCTATTCCGATGGCAGAGAAACGCATGGGCCCGTGCGGGAAAGTGCTCAGGTATTCTTCTTCCGGCGAAGTGTCAACCATGACCTCCGGTAACGCGGTTTGAAGGGGGATGTAGCCGCAACGGGGAACGAAGGCAGTTACCAGGCCGCACCCGGTTTTGAGAGCCGCACCGGAAGCTAAAATAACCGCGCCCGCTTTACCGTAGCTTCCGCCTGCTATCAGTGCATGTCCGAATGTACCCTTATGTGAAAAACGGGACGGTTTTCTGATCATCCCCTTCAGGCTATCGGCGGTGATATAGTATTCTTTCGATAGATCCTCTTCCAGTCCGATAGGAATGACCTTAAAGTTCTCTGCCCGTGATGAATTCTCCGGGAGAAGCAGCGCCTTTTTGGGCGAATGAAAGGTGTACACCATTTCTGCTTTTATTACCGGCGCACGGATGTCCGTATGTGCATCTGCCAGGAGCCCGGAAGGCATATCCACAGCGAAGACCCGTCTTCCCGAGGTGTTGACCTGGTCAATAAGAAAAGCCCATTCATGATCCAGTAAGCGGTTCAGGCCATAGCCGAACAAGGCGTCAACAATGATGCAGTTCTCCGGAAAGCTAAGCCGGGAGTGCAGGTCAATAATGCTAAGAGGCAATTCGCCCAGCATTTCCCGGTTCTGCCGGTTATCTGCGGAATAAGATGATGAGTCCAGGAGAAAAACGTGTACCTGTCCTCCGGAAGAGTAGATCATACGGGCCAGCGCCAGTCCGTCACCGCCGTTATTTCCCGGACCGCAGAGAATCATAAAGCAGGAGCTGTACATATCTACGTCAGTCTTCAGGCTTTCAAACAGTGCTGAGGCTGCCCGCTCCATCAGCTGCCAGGAGCTGATCTGCTGTACCACCAGGGTCCGGGCATCGGCTTCTTTCAATTGTTGGGAGCTGAGGATATTCATGACGGAAGATTTTAGTATAAAATTAAGCGGATACAGGAATAATGTAAAGGGTAAGGATAAAATCTTTTCGGGCGGGTCGGGCACTTCCGCAATATTTCTGAGGTATCCGGAGCATTTGCAAGGAAGAGAATCATCTCATTGTACCTTTACTAAGAAAAAAGCCACCCGCTTCCGGATGGCTTTTTCTCTGAATAGCATTATATCTTATTTCTCGCGTACCGAAACCGCTATTCTGCGGTTTTGTGTTCTGCCTTCCTCAGTATCGTTGGACGCTGCAGGATGCTCCTGTCCGAATCCTTCCGAATCCAGGCGGTCAGCAGCTATGCCCAGGGTGATCAACGCATTCTTAACATTGGCCGCCCTTTCGTCTGAAAGCTTCAGGTTGCCTTCTGCCGAGCCGGTATTGTCGGTATAACCACCGATCTTCACCTTTACGTTCGGGTATTCGGTGAGAATAGCGGCAATGTTTTCTACTTCTTTCATGCTGCTGGCATCGATCTCGTTGCTTCCTGACTTGAAGTTGAGGTCTGTGAAATTGAACCAGTTGTCATTGCCTGCTTTCTGAGCATCATCTTCAATAAATTCGATCAGCTGATCTTCGATTCCGTTGTCAAAGAAGGTAAGCTTCAGACCGGAAGGAAGCACTTTTTCTACCGAAACTCTTTCCACGATCACTTCCGTTTCCATATCGGCTTCCGTATCTGCCGAAACATGAGTGGCAATATAGGGGGCAATCACCAGGGACACGATAGACATCAGCTTGATCAGGATGTTCATAGACGGACCTGAAGTATCTTTGAACGGATCACCCACTGTGTCACCGGTTACGGCTGCTTTGTGAGGATCAGAACCTTTCTTATAAGGCTGTCCTTCTATAATTACTCCTTTCTCAAATGATTTTTTAGCGTTATCCCAGGCTCCTCCGGCGTTAGACTGGAAAATACCCATCAGTACGCCTGATACGGTAACACCGGCCAGCAGACCCCCCAGGATCTCGGCAGAGCTGGTATCGGCAAATACGCCTTTCAGCCCGAATCCTACAATCACGGGAACCAGCAGCGCAATAGCGCCCGGTGCGATCATCTGCTTGATAGAAGCTTTGGTAGAGATTTCCACACATTTTTCATATTCCGGAGTGGCTTTATACTCCATAATGCCCGGAATTTCCCGGAACTGGCGACGAACCTCGTTTACCATTTCCATGGCAGCTTTACCTACGGCAGAAATAGCCAGGGCAGAGAAGATGAAAGGGATCATTCCCCCGATGAAAAGTCCTGCCAGAACAGGAGCCTTATAAATATTGATAGCGTCAATCCCGGAGATTCCCACGAAGGCCGCAAAGAGGGCCAGCGAGGTCAGGGCTGCAGAAGCAATGGCAAATCCTTTGCCGGTAGCAGCTGTGGTGTTTCCTACGGCATCCAGGTTATCGGTTCTTTCCCGAACCTCAGGCTTCAGCTGTGACATTTCCGCAATACCGCCCGCGTTGTCGGCAATCGGACCGAAAGCGTCGATCGCCAGCTGCATGGCCGTGGTGGCCATCATTCCTGCGGCAGCAATAGATACTCCGTAAAGGCCTGCAAAAGCATAGGATACCACGATACCCACGGCCAGGATCAGGATAGGAATAACGGTTGATTCCATACCTACAGCCAGACCACCGATAATGTTGGTGGCATGCCCTGTACCCGATTTCTGCACGATAGAATCTACCGGCCTTCTGTTCATGGCAGTGTAGTATTCGGTTACAATAGACATCAGTGCGCCTACAATAAGACCCGTAACAATAGAGTAAAATACCCCGTTAGCCGTAAACTCAATACCTCTCAGTGAAAGTGTTTCAGGCAGGATATGCTTGGTGAGGAAATAAGAAGCTACCAACGTGATAGCGATAGAAGCCCAGTTCCCCAGGTTAAGCGCATTCTGAACGGAATCGGTTTCATTTTTCACCCGTACAAACCAGGTGCCGATCCACGATGCCAGTACCCCGATGCCCGCGATCAGCATGGGCAGCAGCACAGGAGAGTAGCCGCCGAAGTTATCCGTTACATTAATTTCCTGGCCCAGAACCATGGTAGCCAGGATAGTAGCCACGTAAGAACCGAAAAGGTCCGCACCCATACCGGCCACGTCACCCACATTATCCCCTACGTTATCGGCAATAGTAGCCGGGTTACGCACGTCATCTTCCGGAATGCCGGCTTCTACTTTACCTACCAGGTCAGCGCCTACGTCAGCAGCTTTGGTATAAATACCGCCACCTACCCGGGCAAAAAGGGCAATAGATTCAGCTCCCAGAGAGAAACCGGCCAGCACTTCAATGGCTTTTTTCATTTCCACGGAAGTAAGTCCCAGTCCTTCGGCAAAGAGGTTATAGAAAACAATGAATAGGCCGCCGAAGCCGAGCACGGCCAGACCGGCCACGCCCATACCCATCACCGCGCCGCCTGTAAACGATACGTTCAGGGCTTTGGCCAGCGAGGTTTTGGCAGCTTGTGCTGTTCTTACATTGGCTTTTGTAGCCACCTTCATACCGATGTACCCGGCCAGTGCCGAGAAAACCGCACCGATAAGGAAAGAAACAGCGATCAGTGGGGAAGAGTGGATAGGGTGCTCGGGAGTTCCCTCATCACTGCCTAAGAAGAAGAGAATAATGGCAGTAGGCAAAGCAAATAGGGCAAGGATTTTCCATTCGGCTTTGAGGAAGGCAATAGCTCCGTCAGCTATGTAACCGGAAAGTCTCTTCATATTTTCCTCCCCGGCGTCCTGTTTGGATACCCAGTTGAACTTCAGCGCGGTATAGATCAACCCCACCAGTCCGAACAAAGGCACTAAGTAAACAATTGAATTCATAATAAAATGGTTATATCTTTTGATAAAATCGTGCAAATTTATACTATCAGGGAGAGAATAAAAAGGAATTTGTGCAAAGATTAATTAGCCTGGTTATAAATAAGAGTGTACGGGAGAAATCCGGGCGTATATGATTTTCAGGCGTTGGCTTATTGCTGAGAAGGAGGGGTGCAGACCTGTTCTCTTCAACAAGAAAGGGAAGAGAACAGGTCCGGTAATAATTATTCTAATGTAAAGGCCACATTCACGGAAATATTCTTCCTGACACTTTGAGGTATTTCAGAAATGAACCCGCCGTCATTGCCTGACTTGGCATAGGCCAGTTCGGCACGGAATACCGGGTCAGGCTGGGTGGCGTCAGATACATGAGTAACTTTTCCCAGTTTCCTGCCGGAAACCTGCGCCATCACCTGCGCTTTTTTCCTGGCCTGCTCAATGGCTTTTTCAATCAGCTCACTGTGAAAATCGTTTGATTTTGAGGAAGTGAAGGCGGTATTTACATTGGTAAAGCCGGCATTTACCAGCCGGATCAGGAAGTCAGGATAACTTTTAAGATCTTCCAGCTTCACCGTAATGTTCTGGTGTGTACCGAAATACTCCCTGGGCGTTCCGTCAGGTTTGAATTCCACCTGCCGGTTAAAGTTAATAAGAGAATAAGTAATGTTTTTGTCCGGAACTTTGAGATCTTTCAGAAACCGGAGCAGCTGGGTTTCTGCAGCTTTATGCTGGTCAAAAGCTTTTTTGACCCCGTCATAATCTTTGTAATTGAGGTTAATGTTAAACATTACCTGGTCTGCGGGGATTTCAATTTCTGCTTCCCCGGTGACCTGTATTCTTTCGTCCTGCATGTTTTTTTGTGCGAAGGTGAAATGAGTCATTAATAATAAACCTGCAACAGCCAGTTTCTTTCCCATGATAAATTTTATTTTGTTTGTACCTTAAGACTGAATCCGGGGACATAAGGTTGCAGAAATGAATGTCCTTATGAAAATATTAACAATTGACTCGCTATTTTTACACTTCCAATCATTTGATCCTATTTATAACGTATAAATGAAAAAAGCGCTTATCTGTTTATTTCTCCTGTCTCAGGTACTACAGGGACAGGCCCAGTCTCACCCCCTGAACAGCAGTGAAATTTATCTCGGCCTTCAGCGTCTCGCCACCCTCGGGAATGCGATGTATATTGCTGCCCACCCCGACGATGAAAATACACTGCTCATTACCTGGCTTTCGAAAGAGAAGAAAGTGAGAACGGCCTATTATGCCATGACCCGCGGTGACGGCGGCCAGAACCTTATCGGTCCCGAGCAGGACGAGTACGTAGGGCTGATCCGTACGCACGAGCTCCTGGAAGCCCGGAAAATTGACGGTGGCGAACAGTATTTTTCGCGGGCGGTAGACTTTGGCTTTTCAAAATCGACGGACGAAGCGCTGCTGCTCTGGGGCAGGGAGAAGATCCTGGAAGACCTGGTTTACCGTATCCGGAAATTCCGTCCTGATGTGATGATCAACCGTTTTCCGCCTGACGAGCGTGCGGGCCACGGGCATCACTCCGCTTCAGCCGTGCTGTCAAAGGAAGCTTTTGATGCCGCCGGCGACCCGAAGCGTTTCCCGGAACAATTAAAGGAAGTAGAGGTGTGGCAGCCCAAAAGACTGGTCTGGAATACTTTCGGGAGAGGATTTACCAATACGGCTCCTGACGGAGACAGCTATGTGGAAGTTCCGCTGGGCGAGTATAGCCCCATTCTGGGAGAAGCCTATACCGAAATTGCAGCCCGGGCCAGGAGCAAGCACCGAAGCCAGGGCTTCGGCAGCGCGCCCACCCGCAGCGAACGGTCAGACTACCTGGTGCATGTAAAAGGCGACCCCGCCCGGAACGATATTTTTGACGGGATTGACCTCACCTGGAGGAGGGTAGACGGCGGCCAGAAGATTGCTCTCCTGCTGGAGCAGGTAATTCAGAAATACGATTTCCGGAAACCTGCCGCCTCTGTGCCGGACCTGGTAAAAATTTACGGTTTCATAGGTTCTTTACCGGAATCGGTGTACAAATATGAAAAAATGGATGAGTGCCGGGAGCTGATCTTTGCCTGTGCAGGGATTTACCTGGAAGTGAGCGCTTCCACGAACAGCACCTCACCGGGACAAAATGTGAAGCTGTTCTCTTCCTCGGTAAACCGTTCTGATTTTCCGGTGGAAATAAAAGGGTTGAAAATCAGCGGAGTGACAACAAAGGATACCGTTCTTAATATCCGGCTGGAAAACAATAAAAATGCAGAGCTGGTCTTTGACGTGAAAATCCCCGCCGATGCAGAGATCACCCAGCCTTACTGGCTGAAAGAGAATAAAGAAGTGGGGAAATACCGCGTATCAGATGAAAAGCTGCGGAACCAGCCTATGGCGCCTGATCCGCTTTGGGCAGAATATATCCTGGAAATCGGGGGAGAGCCCCTGACCTACCGGCACCCTGTGAAATACAAATATACGGAGCCGTCGCGCGGGGAGATCTACAAATACCTGGAGATCCGGCCGGAGGTTATGCTGAATTTTGAACAGAACGTATTTGTTTTTACCGAAGGGCAGAGCAAAACGGTAGGGGTGATCGCCAAGAATAACCTGGCTTCGAACCGGGCCGCCGTGTCACTCAGCCTGCCGGCCGGCTGGACAGCCGCACCGGCATCAGTAGAAGTGGAATTTACCGAGAAAGACCAGGAGAAACCGGTCTACTTTACGGTTACACCGGGTAAAAATGCTACCGAAACCACTATCCGGGCTGTAGCGGTGAATGCCCGCGGAACCTATGATCATGCCTACCGGCACATCTTTTATGAGCATATTCCCGAGCTTAATGTTTTCCCGAAAGCTGCGGCCAGGGCCATCAACCTGGATGTGAAAATTGCCGGTAAGAGAGTAGGGTATATTATGGGAGCCGGTGACGAAGTGGCGCAGTCACTGATGCAGATCGGGTATGAAGTGACTTTCCTTGATGAAAACAGTATAAAAGGGGACCTGAGCCGGCTGGATGCCATCATTATCGGTGTAAGGGCTTATAATACAAAAGACTGGCTGGCCAACTCCCAGAAGCTGCTGCTGGAATATGTGCAGAACGGGGGAAACCTGGTGGTGCAATACCAGACCCAGGCTTTCTATGGCCGGATCAAGACCAATGAGCTGGGACCTTACCCCATGACCATCGGCAGGGGTCGGGTAACGGAAGAAGATGCGGCCGTTCGTTTTGTGAATCCGCAGGATCCGGTACTGAATTACCCGAACCGGATTACCGCCCGTGACTTTGAAGGCTGGATCCAGGAAAGGGGACTTTACTTTGCCCAGGAATGGTCTGACAAGTACACCACCGTGCTGGCCATGAAAGATAAAGGAGAAACCGAGCTGGAGGGCTCTCTCCTGTATACGCGTTACGGCAAGGGAAATTTTGTTTTCACCGGGCTGTCGCTGTTCCGCCAGCTGCCGGCAGGAGTACCCGGCGCTTACCGGCTGATCGCTAACCTGATCTCGATGAAGAAATGAATTTCAGCAGGGAATTTACCAGGGTAGAATATCTGTTTCTGATAAGCTTTGTGCTTATCTATCTCTTTTATTTCTACCGGGTGTTCTCTGCAGCCCGGAAGCTGAAAACCTCGGCTACCTCTTCGGTCTTCAAGTTCCTGGTGCGGTCGGTTTACCTCGGACTCATGTCTATGGCGCTGCTGGGCCCCAATTTCGGGGTAACGGAAACGGAGGCAAGAGCATCGGGAAGGGATATTTTTATTGCATTCGACCTCTCCGAATCCATGAATGCCAACGATGTGGAGCCTTCGAGGATCGATAAGGCCAGAAGTGAGATGCTGGGACTGATTGACCGCTTTAAATCAGACAGAACCGGGGTGATGGTGTTTAATTCGGAAGCCTATGTGCTGACTCCCCTCACCTTTGACCAGGAGAATATCCGGAACTCGGTACGGAGTCTCCGGACCTCGCTGCTGGGGAAAGGCTCCACCGATATTAATCCCGTGCTGGCACTGATGAACGAAAAACTGGGTACGGGTGCACAGAACCGGGGTAAAGTGGGCGTTATTATTACAGACGGCGAGGCACACTACCCGCTGGAACAACGGGAGGCGGAGCGGCTGAAAAAGAATAATATCCGGCTGTTTTTTGTAGGTGTGGGCACGCTGGCTGGCGGCCGGATTCCGGTTATGCAGGGTTATAAAAAGGATAAGGAGGGCGAGGATATAGTGACCAGCCTGGAAGTCAGCCAGATCAGCGCTTTTGCCAAAGCCGCGGGAGGCGAATATTTTATTCTGAATAACCTGCAGAATGATCTCCCTGCGCTGGCCGACAAAATGGCTGCGGTGGTGAGCTCGTCAGATGACCTGAACCGCCAGAGCGTTACCTATAATAAATACATATTTTTCCTTCTGCTTGCGCTGATTTTTGTGGGAGTGGATTTTCTGATCACGGTTAAAGTATTGAAGATATAAGTGCATTTCTTTATTTATTATATCATCTTTTTTCTCCTGAATCCCCAGTTCTATACCAATATAGAGCAGAAAAACCGCTATATCGATGATTTTAACCGGAAAATGGAGGCAAGAGATTTCAAAGGGGCCATTGCTGTCTTTGAACGGCTGGAAGAAGTTCACCGGGTAATTGATATTCACCTGCGCCTGGATGCTGCGCATGCCTATTTTGCGGCAGGAGACACTTCGGCTGCCCGGATCAACTACGAGCTCTCCCGCGATCTGAGTGATCCCGGCCAGTCTTCGGTATCCCGTAACCAGCTGGGTATCCTGGCGCTGATGCGGAAAGATACGGCCACGGCGCTTGACTTTTTTCGTTCAGCGATTGAAAGAAATAACGGATTGCAGGAGGCCCGTTTCAATTACGAGCTGATCTCCCGCCTTTACCGGCGCAGCATGCCTCCCCGGCCCCTGGAAGAGGAGCGGAACACACAGGTGGTCAACTCTGAGGAGCGGGAAGAGGATCTGGACCGCTACGTCTCCGAGAACATATCACGCGAACGCGCCCTTCAGCTGCTCGATAACTTGCGTATCTCCGAAAGCAAAGGGATGATCCCCGGGAAAAATAGTGATCAGAAAATAGAAAAAGATTGGTAATTTTGTAGCCTGCAAGCGTTGCAGCGATTATAGTCCTCCGAATCATCATGAACACCATTAACGAGACCGATTTTCAATTTAAGAACCAGACTTCATTTTACCGGGGAAAAGTACGGGATGTATACGGCCTGGGCAAATATGTGCTGATGGTAGCTACCGACCGCATTTCTGCTTTTGATGTGGTGCTGCCCCGCGCCATCCCTTATAAAGGGCAGGTGCTGAACCAGATCGCTGCCCGCAACCTGGAAGCCACCCGCGATATTGTACCGAACTGGCTTATAGCCGTTCCGGATCCCAATGCCGCACTGGGCCTGAAGTGTGAGACCTTCCCGGTGGAGATGGTGGTACGGGGCTACCTGGCCGGACACGCCTGGAGGGAGTACCGGGGCGGTAAACGCAAAGTATGCGGGGTTTCCCTGCCGGAAGGCCTGAAGGAAAATGATAAGCTGCCCTCGCCCGTCATTACCCCCACCACCAAGGCACATGAAGGCCACGACGAGGACATCTCCCGGGAGGAGATTATCAGCAGTGGCCTGGTGGCCGAAGACAAATACCTTCAGCTGGAAAAATATGCCCTGGCACTGTTTGAAAAAGGTACGCAGATGGCCCGTGAAAACGGCCTGATCCTGGTAGATACCAAATACGAATTCGGTCATGTGGGCGATACCATCTACCTGATTGATGAAATTCATACGCCGGACTCTTCCCGCTATTTTTACCTGGATAAATACGAGGAAAACCAGGCAGCGAACAGGCCTCAGAAGCAGTTATCCAAGGAGTTTGTACGTGAATGGCTGATTGAAAACGGTTTTCAGGGAAAAGAAGGGCAGCGGGTGCCTGAGATGACCGATGAAAAGACGGAGGAGATTTCCAACCGTTACATTGAGCTGTACGAGAAGTTTACCGGGGAGAAATTCAAAAAAAGACCGTCGGAGAATATTCTTAAGCGGGTACAGGAAAATGTGGAGCGGTTCCTCAAAAAACTCTGATATACTTCAACTCAATATACAATTACATGGAAATTCTGAAAAGTGAAAGGTTAGCTAACCTTTCGTATGCCATCCGGGGACCTATCTTCGACAAAGCGCTGGAATTGGAAAAGCAGGGGCATTCCGTTCTGAAGCTGAATATCGGGAATCCCGCGCCGTTCGGCTTTGACGTGCCGGAGGGCGTAATGAATGCTATGACGGAGCACCTGAAGAAGGCCGAGGGGTACTCCCACCACCTCGGGGTGATGGAAGTAAGGGAAACCATTTGTAATTATTATACACAGAAAGGTTTTAACGGGATAAAACCCGAAGAAATATTCGTAGGAAACGGGGTCAGTGAACTGATCATCATGTGCATGCAGGCCCTGCTTAATGCCGGTGATGAGGTGCTGGTGCCTGCACCGGATTACCCGCTGTGGACGGCCTCCGTAGGATTCGGCGGCGGGAAGGCCGTACATTATGTTTGTGATGAGGCCGCCGGGTGGAATCCCGAGGTAAAAGATATGGAAAGGAAGATCACTCCGCGTACCAAAGCCATTGTGATCATCAATCCGAACAATCCTACCGGAGCCGTTTACAAAAAAGAAGTACTGGAACAGATCGTGAACCTGGCTGAAAAGCATAACCTGGTGCTTTTTTCCGATGAAATCTACGATAAGGTGCTTTATGACGGCCTGGAGCATATTCCGGTGGCCACCTTATCTGACAATGTACATTTTATGACCTTTGGCGGGCTGTCGAAAAATTATTTTGCCTGTGGTTTCCGGGGTGGCTGGGTGATCCCTTCAGGAAAACGTTCCGGATCATTCCTGGAAGGGTTGAATCTCCTGGCTTCCATGCGACTGTGTGCCAATGTACCTACGCAGTTTACTATACCGGCGGCGCTGAAAGACGATACCGTGATCAGGGGGATGGTGGCGCAGGGGGGGCGCTTATATGAGCAGAAAGAACTGATATACAATAAAATGTCGGCTATTGACGGGGTGAGTTGTGTGAAGCCCAAGGGTTCCATGTACATGTTTCCCCGCATAGATCTGGCTCAGTTTAATATAGAGGACGATGTGGCCTTTACCTACGACCTGCTCACCGAGAAAAAGGTATTGGTGGTGGCCGGAACCGGCTTTAATTTTATAGATAAAGAGCATTTTCGCATCGTTTTCCTGCCGGATTACAATACCTTGTCGGATGCCGCCGACCGGATCGCCGAATTCCTGGAAAGCCGGAGAAAGTAGGGAGGGTGGAGTATCGGGTAGTGAGTCCGGTCTCAATTTCTGGTGCTGTCAGCGAGTTTCTTCATCACTCACTACTCACCTTATATAATGAAACAAGAAATAATATGGACGTTCTCCTCCTGATCTCCGGTATCCTCTGCCTTCTTACAGGGCTGGCGGGTGCGGTATTGCCCATCCCCGGTCCGCCGCTGAGCTTTGCGGGGATGATTGCGCTGCATTATTCCCGGTTTGCAGAATTCAGCCAGAGCACGCTTGTCCTTTTCGGTGTGCTGACGGTTGTGGTGACCGTTCTGGATTATTATGTGCCTGTCTGGGGCACCCGGAAATTGGGCGGCACCCGGTGGGGTATGTACGGATCCGGTATAGGACTGATTGCCGGTTTGTTTCTCGGGCCTTTCGGTATATTTATCGGAGCTTTTGCCGGGGCTTTTATTGGAGAATACCTGAATAACCGGGATACCGGACGCTCATTGAAAGCAGCACTGGGGAGCTTTATGGGACTTATGGCCGGAATAGTAGTGAAAGTGCTGCTTTGTGTGGTCATGCTGATCGTGGCCTGCGTGGCGATTTTTCAGAACATTTGAATAGGGAACAATGAAAATCAGGGAACTTACTGCCGGACTGGAACAACTGGCGCCGCTTCAGCTTCAGGAAGATTACGATAATTCCGGCCTCCTGATCGGGCATCCGGAGACGGAAATCACGGGAGTGCTGGTGAGTCTGGATGTAACGGAGGAAGTGGTGGAGGAGGCGATCAGAAAAGGCTGTAATCTCATTGTGGCTCACCACCCGCTTATTTTCAGGGGACTGAAACGTCTGAACGGCACCGATCATGTGGAACGGACGGCCATTTCTGCCATTAAGAACGATGTGGCAATATACGCCATTCATACCAATCTCGATAATGTGGTGAACGGAGTCAATTACCGGATCGCCGAAAGACTGGGCCTTTCCAAGGTGAGCATCCTTAAAAAGAAACGAAACACACTGCTTAAGCTGACAGTTTTTGTGCCCGAGGGAGAGTCTGCCTCGAAGGTGCTGGCGGCTCTTCATAAAGCAGGTGCCGGGGAGATCGGTAATTATTCCGACTGTAGTTTCCGCACCACCGGTACGGGCAGCTTCCGGCCGGAAGAGGCGGCTGATCCTGCTATAGGGAAAAGGGGTATACTGGAAGAGGTAGAAGAAAACCGGATAGAGGTAATCCTGCCGGTACACCGGAAGAACCGGGTACTGCAGGCCATGCAGGCAGCCCATCCCTATGAAGAAGTGGCCTATTACCTTCATTCTCTGGAAAACGAGAACCAGGAAGCGGGTTCAGGAGCAACAGGCTTTTTGCCGGAAGCCATGACCGTGGAGGCGTTTCTTCCTTACCTGAAAGAACGGATGAACCTGTCGGTGATCCGCTTTACGCCGGTAAGCAAAATGATCCGGAAAGTAGCGGTGTGCGGCGGATCCGGCAGCTTCCTGCTGGGCGATGCCCTGGCAGCCGGCGCAGATGCTTTTATCACTGCTGATTACAAATATCACGAGTTTTTCGGGGCCGAGGGCAGAATCCTGATTGCTGATATCGGACATTTTGAAAGTGAAGTATTTACAAAAGATCTGCTGGTGGAAATTATATCAAAAAAAATTACTAATTTTGCAACCTGTTTGTCGGAAGTGAATACCAATCCGGTGAATTATTATTACTAAAAAGTGGTTATAATACTATATGGAAATTACAATTGCAGATAAACTGGTAAGTTTATTAGAACTTCAGGAAATAGATTCCCGGCTCGACCAACTTAAAAAACTTCGCGGTGATCTTCCCGAGGAGGTAAAAGATCTGGAAGATGAAGTAATAGGCTTTGAAACCCGTGTGAAGAAATATGAAGCGGAGATCGAGGGGTACAGAAGCGAGATAGAGCAGCATATTGAAAATAAAAGAGAGGCGGACAAGCTTATTCTTAAATACAAGGATCAGCAGATGAATGTACGGAATAACCGTGAATTCGATGCGATTTCCAAAGAACTGGAACTTCAGGAACTGGAAATCCAGCTTTCCGACAAGAGAATCCGGGAAGCCGATTTCAGGATCGCCCAGAAGCTCGCTGACATTGAGCAGACCAATGAAATAAAGGCGAAACGGGTGGCTATCCTGGATCAGAAGCGCGCGGAGCTTGAGAAGCTGATCAACGAAAGCCAGGAAGAAGAAGACAAGTTGAACCGCCAGTCGGAAAAGCAAGCTAAAAAAGTAGATGAGAGACTGCTGAAAGCATATCACCGGATCCGTTCCGGCGCCAAAAATGGTCTTGCCGTGGTAGCGGTAGACCGGGGAGCCTGCGGCGGATGTTTTAACGTGGTACCGCCGCAACGCCAGGCCGATATCATGGAAAAGCAAAAGATTATCATATGTGAACACTGCGGACGTATCCTGGCGGATGCGGACATGATCAAGGTTCACCGGAAAAAGAAATAAAAAGGGAGGCTGAAAGGCCTCCTTTTTAGTGGTGAGCGGACGTGCCGGGAGCCCGTTACTCCCTACCCGGAACTCACCACACTCGGAACCCGGAATTCTACTGCTATGCTCCATTCCCAAAAGCTCACCTACTCCTACGGCGATACCTTTTCACTAAAACCGGTTTCCCTTCAGTTGAAACGGGGAGAAATTACCGGCATTATCGGTCATAGCGGCTCAGGGAAGTCCACCCTTCTGCATTTGCTGGCAGGCCTGAAGGAGCCCGCTTCGGGGAAGATCCTGCTTGACGGTACCCCTATTCTTACTCCCTCCAGAAAACTGGTTCCGGGTCATGAGAAGATCAAGCTGGTTACCCAGCAGAATACCCTTTTTCCGAATATCAGTATTGCAGAGAACATTGCCTACGAGCTTCGGTATTATGAAAAATCCTATCAGAAAGCACGGGTGAACTCGCTCGCCCGCGCCCTGAATATCCGGCCTCTGCTGGCCAAGCTTCCCCGGGAACTTTCCGGTGGAGAAATTCAGAGGGTAATGATAGCCCGGGCGCTGGCCGATGAGCCGCTGGCGCTGCTGCTGGATGAGCCCATGGCCAACCTCGACCGGATTCATAAAAAGCAGGTGATGCTTAACCTGACCGAAGTGGTGAGCCATGAGCAGATCGCCTGTGCTATGGTGACCCATGACATTTATGACGCTTTCGGTATGGCTGACCGCCTGGTGATCATGAAGCAGGGCAGGGTGTTGCAGAACGGCACTTCGGAAGAAATTTATTATCATCCCAAAAACCGTTATGTGGCAGAGCTTACGGGAGAAGTGAATTCCTGGGATCAAAACCGCTTTTTCAGGCCGGAAAATGTGACTTTTTCACCGGATGGCCCCTGGGCAGGAACAGTTCAGGCCAATGTTTTCCAGGGAAGCTATTATGATGTCCTGCTGAATACGGTGAACGGACCGGTGGCCGCACGTTCTGAAAACCGGCTGGAGAACGGGAAAGAATACCGGTTTAAGATCCGCTCATTTATCCACTTTGATTAATATGGAGTTATGGTTACGCCCGTAGCCGTTATAATCCAGGCCATAGCCCAGTACAAACTGGTTTTCGATCTCAAAGCCCACATAATCTATCTGAACGGGTATTACCATTGCCGAGGGTTTATGAAGCAGGGTAGCCACCTCTACGGAGGCCGGATTCCTTTCGGCGATGGTTTTCAGGATATAATCCAGGGTGCGGCCGGTATCCACAATGTCTTCAAGAATAACCACATGGCGGCCCTCCAGCGACTGGCTCAGGCCGATCAGCTCTTTGATCCTTTCGGTAGAGGAAGTGTTGAGGTAAGAATTGATCTTCAGGAAGCTGACTTCACAGGGGATATTCACATGCTTGAAAATATCCGCAATAAACATAAAAGAGCCGTTCAGTATTCCCAGGAACAGGGGATCTTTACCGGCATATTTCAGGTTCAGCTCGGCCGCAATGGCCTTTACTCTTTCCTGTATTTTTTCTTCACTGATGTATTCTTCAAATCTGAGGTCCAGAACTTCAATCATTGGAGCGAATTTTGTGCAAAAATAGAAATAATATTGACTTGGGAAGAATGAAAAGTCATGTACCTCATAAATTTTATAAGCTGCTCTTCGTTATATAATTTTGTGGTGTCTTATGAACCGGAGCATAAATTGAAAAAGCACTTAATCTTATTTCTTCTTACCTTAGTCTTCCATCTTACTTCCGCCCAGTCTGTTCCCTATGTACGGGGAGACAAAGGCCCGGATATGAACAAGATACTGACCGACCGCGGCATCCAGATCAGTACCACGGAAGCATTTAATCTCATGTATAATTTCCGCTTCGATGAGGCCGCCCGTGAATTCAAGTGGCTGAAAGTGGAATTTCCCGAACATCCTATCGGTGATTTCCTTCTGGGGCTGAATGAATGGTGGCGGATTGTGCCGGATACCAAGCAGACCCGCTATGACGACGGCTGCCATATGTATATGGATGAGGCCATCAACAAGGCGGAAAAGCTTCTGAAAAAGAATAAGAACAACAAAGAGGCCATGTTTTTCCTTTGTGCCTCTTATGCCATAAAGGGCCGGCTTTATGCCGAACGCGAAAAATGGGTAAAATCAGCATGGGCCGGTAAAAAAGCCATCAAATACCTGGATGACAGCCGGGGAGAAGAAAACATTAACCCGGAATTGTTGTTCGGTGACGGGGTGTACAACTATTATTCGAAATGGATCCACGAAAACTACAGGTCGCTGCGCCCCCTGCTTACTTTTTTCAGGAAGGGCAGCAAGGAGCTGGGGATCCGGCAGCTGGAAAATGTGGCGAACAATGCCTTTTACTCCCGGATGGAGGCCCGGTATTTCCTGGTGCAGATTTATGCTATGGAAAAGCAGCCGGGGAAATCGCTGATAATGGCAGCGCAGATGCACAGCATGTATCCTGATAACTCTTTCTTCCACCGTTTTGTGGCCCGGAATTCCTTTGCGCTGGGCCGGCTGAATGACGCAGAAGTGTATGCCAAAGAACTGCTGAATAACATCGATAACAGAAAATACGGCTACGGCCCCAATGACGGCCGCTATGGGGCCTATATCCTCGGCTATATTTACCAGAACAAATACCGGAATAATGCTGAGGCGAAGCATTATTATGAGCGGAGCATGCAGTTTGCACTGGAAAACGACTCGAAAGAAACCGGTTATTATGCCAGCGCCGGTCTGGCGCTGGGCAAAATCGCCCTTGCTGAAAAAGACTACCCGCAGGCAGTTAAATACCTGGGAGAGGCCATGAAGAATTCCGAAAAAAAATCACCTGTCTATGCCGAAGCAAAAACAGAACTGGAAACCATGACCAAAATGCTGAAGGCAGCGAAGAAAAAGAAATAAGCTCAGGGAACCGGCAATACTTTACTGCTCTTGAAGGTAGATAAGATTACCATGGTCTGTGTGCTGGCTACCACTTCGATCTCATTAATGGTTTCCATAATGAGGGTCTGGTAAGAGGCAATGTCTTTGGCAATTACTTTCAACAGGAAATCGCAGGAGCCGGTGACGTGGTGGCATTCAATAATTTCAGGTACTTTCTCAATGACCTTTACAAAAGTTTCCGTGATGGATTTCTTGTGCCCGGAAAGCGTGACCTGCACAAAGGTCATTACCCCGAGACCTACTTTCTGGCGATCCAGCTGGGCGTGGTAACTTTCTATTATTCCGGCATTTTCCAGTTTTTTTACCCGCTCTAAAGTAGGAGCCGGTGATAAACCGATTTCTTTGGAAAGCTGTGCATTGGTGATCTTTCCGTTACTCTGGAGAATCTCCAGTAACTTCCGATCAATCTGATCAAGTTTTATTGATGCCATTCTATATTTATAAGTATACGAGGTGTCAAAATAATATTTGGTGCAAAGATATAATATTTCAGAATAATTTTAAAGTAAAATATATCCGGAAAAATTAATTTTACAAATAAATCATTTGTAGATTTTATCTCCTGTTACGTCAGAGCAGTTCTTCGGAAGGATCCCACAGGTGTTCGCGGAAGTTTTTCACCTGGTCATCAACAATTTGAAGTCCTTCATTTTCCAGCTGTTCCTGCATTTTATGAGGAGGGCTGAAGTACATTTTGCCGGTCAGAATACCGTTCCGGTTCACCACACGGTGAGCGGGGATTCCGTCTTCCCCTTTTACCGAGTTCATGGCCCAGCCCACTATCCGCGGCGAGGTGCCCAGGTACCGGGCTATAGCCCCGTAGCTGCTTACCCTTCCGCGGGGAATAAGCTTCACTACTTCATAGACTTCATCAAACCTTTCCATTTTCTATTTCCTCCGTAAGCTGGCGGTACCATTCTTCTCCATAAGCCCGGATCAGGGGTTCTTTCAGAAACCTGTACACTTCCACGCCCAACTGCTCTCCCAGGGTGCATGCATCAGAACAAATGCTCCAGCGGTCGTAGTTCAGGGCATGGAAATTCTCATATTTGGTAATACGAATGGGGTAAAGATGGCAGGAAATAGGCTTCTTAAAGTCTGTTTTGCCTTCGAGGTAAGCCTGCTCAATTCCGCATTTGAGAATGCCTTTATCGTCATAAAAGGCATAGGCACACTCCCGGTCGTTGATGGTCGTGGTAGAGTAATCTCCTTCCCAGTCTTTAATGTATTTCCCCTGTTCTTCAATGGCTGCTATTCCTTCGGGGGTGAGATAGGGTTTCACCGCCTCGTAGATATCTTCCAGCACGGGCAGCTCGGACTCTTCCAGCGGAGCGCCGAGGTCGCCTTCCACACAGCAGGCTCCCTTGCACTTTTCCAGGTTACATACAAAAAACTTTTCTGCAATGTCATCACTTATGCAGGTGTCATCAATCAGGATCATTTCTTTACAATTATCTTTTTCCCGGCCATCAGGCTGTTGCTTTTCATGTTATTCCACTGTTTCAGGTCAGCTACGCTGACGCCGTAACGATTGGAAATGCTGAACAGGGTTTCACCGGCCCTTACGGTATGATACTGAACCTGCTGCGCCGGAGCGGAGGCGCCTCCGCTTTTTACCCGGAGCTTCTGGCCTGACCGGATAGAGTTGCCTGATATACCATTCAGGTCGCGCAGCTCATTGATGGTCAGTCCGTAGCGATTGGCAATACTGAACAGGGTTTCTCCACGTTGCACGGTATGGGTGCTTACTGTGGCTGCTGGCCGGCTGGCCGTTTCTGTTTCTGTCCGGATTTCCGGCGCAGTGCTGCGTGGTGAGGTACCTCCCGGCGCAGTGCTCCCGGGTACGATAAGGGTAGTACCCGATTTCAGGGTTTCGGAAGGTTGCATTCCGTTAAGCCGCCGCAGCTCTGCAACGGTCGTGCCATAGCGGCTCGCAATACTGAAGAGCGTTTCTCCGCGTTGAACACGGTGGCGGGCGGCAGGAGCTTCGCTGATTACTTCTTCTTCCTCATCAGGAACGGTCACCACGGGTATTTCTACCGGCTTTTCGGTTACCGGCGGGTTTTCCGTTTTGGTAACGGCCGGTGGAGGCGTAGTCTCTTTACGCGGCGGCATCAGAACCGGCGGGGTTTCTTTCTTTTCATCTTCCACCCAGTTATCTTCCGGTTCATCGGAGTAAGGTACCAGCAGCCGCTGGTTATATTTAATGCCTTCGAAAGGTCCGAGGCGGTTGAGCTCTCTCAGTCTGTCTACCGTAGTTCCATATTTTTTGGCCAGTGAAAAGAGGGTCTCGTTTTCAAGAACCCGGTGGGTAATGTAGCGGCTGGAAGCCGTATCTTCCTGTACCGGGATTTCAGAAGCAGCCGCTACCGGTTCTGTTTCTTTGGGCTCAGTGGTGAATACTTCCGGCGGTGCTATCAGGGTCTTGTTGTACTGAACAGCCGTTCTACGCGGGCGTTTCTTCTGCAGCCAGAGCACCCTGCCCGGAAGAATCTCTTCATTGTCCTGTATCCGGTTAAATTTTTTGAGGTTTTTCAGGCGCATGCCGTATATGTGAGCCACATCCCAAAGCTTCTGACCCTCAGATAAGGTATGATAGGGAACAGGGCCTTTTTTGTGTTTTTTCTGCAGGTAATACACCGTGCCCTCTTTTACCATATCCCGGTCGGTCATATCGTTATACGACAGGAACTTATAGATGCTGACCTTGCCTTTCCGGGCCATAGGGGCCACCTCGTCGCCGGCCTGGGCCAGAATCCCTTTCCTTCCGTTGATTTCATAGAATACGGGCTGGTCAGTAGAAGTGACTACCAGGGTCTGGCGTTTGAGCTTCGGATATCCGATAGATATATAGTCGGTTTTGGCCAGGTCTTTCGCTTTCCCGTTAATTTCCCGGGCATAAGCCTTGTCGGTCTTCACCAGGATGATATAGTCTTTGTCAGCCGGGACACCGGGAGCTTTCAGCCAGGAATTGTTCAGGCGGATTTCACTTTCAGGCAGGTTGATCTCCGAGGCAATCTCGCTTATTCTTTTGCCTTTGGCCGGATACTCCACCAGGGTTTTGGTGGTAGGAGGAATCTGTTTCAGCTGGTGACTGAACGCCAGCTTGTGGGCAATGGCCTTGATCAGGTAAGGATGAGCCGTTTTTTCCAGCTTGATTTCGCTGGCAAATGACCAGTCTACAGGCACCAGGTTAGCGGCTCCGCCGGCCCCTATAGTATAGGAAAGGGTGGTGGATACCCAGTTTTTAAAAATCTGGTTATTTTTCTTGAGGTACTGCGCAGCAGCCCGGGTGGAGAGATGCAGGTTTTTGCGGTCGTCCTGGCTACCTGACAGGGCCAGCCCCATCTCACGTGCCGTGAAATCTTTGAACTGCCAGAAGCCCACGGCCTGGGTTGGGGAGACGGCATCGGCGTTCAGGTCGCTTTCCAGAACGGCCAGGTACTTCATATCGTCAGGCACATTCTCCGTCTCCAGGATTTTTTCTATAATGGGGAAATACAGTTGCATTCGTTCCATCTTCTGGTTCAGATAGGTGCTTTGCGGGGTGAGAAGCCGTTGAACTTCTGCGTTGATCTTTAAGCGGGCGTCTGAATTCAGGAGGATCTGAACATGGGCAAACTCTACTTTAAGAGGTGTTTCCGGCAGGGATTGGGCCACTCCCGGCAACGCAAAGAGAAACAATAAGCAGGATAGCAGATTTTTTTTCATAAAACTATTTTGTTTTCAGAGAGACAAATAAGCCGTCTCTCACAGGTAAAAGCACTTTTTCTGTCCGGTCATCCTGGGCCAGGTAGTCGTTAAACTCCCTGAGCAGCTGTGTGGTGGCATCATTCTTTGTTTCATCACTCACCTTTCCTGACCAAAGCACGTTATCGGAAAGAATCACCCCGCCGATATTCACTTTATCAATGATCATCTTATAGTAATTCAGGTAGTTGAGCTTGTCCGCATCAATAAAAACCAGGTCAAAGTTAATATCTAAAGTGGGAATTATATCCAATGCCTGGCCAATAATTAGTTCTATGCATCCTGTTTTGCCTGCCATTTCTATATTTTTCCGTATCCTGGCTTCCAGTTCTTCGTCGGCTTCCAGGGTGTAAAGCCTGCCGCCTTCCTGCAGACCTTCGGCCAGGCACAGGGCAGAGTAACCGGTAAATGTACCGATCTCCAGGATATTCCTGGGCCTCACCAGCCGGGAAATAAGGGAAAGCAGCCGTCCCTGAAAATGGCCGGAAAGCATACGGGGTTTCAGCAGGTTGGCGTGCGTGTCGCGGTTGATGGCGGCCAGCACTTCCGGCTCAGGGCCGGTATGGGAGAGGCAGTATTGTTCTGTTTTGAGGTCGGTGATGTTCATGGGTTAAAGATACGATATGCGGCTGTTTCAATATGATTATGTATAATTTCGTTCCTTGCTTGGAATTTGCTACTGAAGATAATTGTTTGTTTTTTAGCTTTGACTTTTAAGGTAATAATTCCCACTTTTGAAACCCACATCCCACCAAAATAGTTTTTACTGACTTTTAATAAATGAAGGCCCCAATGGTTTTGTTAACAGAGTCTTTAAGGAATCTTGAGAAAACTCAATTTTCAGGATGATCTATATAGAATATTATTCAATATAAAATCATAGACAAATTTATCGCTCAAATTCTCTTCTTCATCAAATAGTTCAGCAAAATACAATTCGCAGCCATGATTTATATCTTTCGCAAATTCTGATGTTTCGTAATGTTTTATTCCTTTATTCGATTGATCGGTATTAGGATAGAAAAGGAAGGATTTATGAGCATTAAACTGGAAATTATATACAAACATCTGCTTCAAATCAGTGTCTGATGGAGTATCTTCATCTATCACTTTCCATTTTGTATCGACAACAAAATTGTTTAAAGCTTTCTCTTTAGTTTGATAACTTATTATAATGTCTGGTCTGATTGTTTTGTCTCCCCAGAATTTTTGTCTGCTTTGTCTTCTAACTGAAAGATTTTGGTCAGGTAAAGAACTTTCATATTTCTTAAGACATTTGAATATATAATTTTCAAACAATTTATTCATGTCAAATAAAGGTTTTCCGCCCTGTGGATTATCGAACAGGCGATGTAAAAAGTCAGATTGCTTCGGTCATCCGACACCTGCCGAATTACTACCAATTTCAGACTTTGGGCGAATACAATGCGTTGTTATCCCTGTTCAATATTACCGCCGAAAAAATAGAGGGCGAGTTACACGGCAAGGCACAGCAGGGTTTAGTGTACGCTCCTTTAAACGAGAAAGGCGAAAGAGCCGGACATCCGTTCAAGGCTTCGCTTTTCGGAAAAACGCAGGACTTCCGGCTTTGGAATTGCATTTTGCGAAATGCAAAACAGCCCTAAAAGATACCCCTGCCAAACAGACCTTAAAGTCTGCTGTTACCATTGCCCTGCAATCCACGAACAACGAACAGGCTTTTAAAAAACAGTTAGTCGAACAGGGTATTAACGTGGTGGTACGCAGGAACGATGCAGGTCGTATATATGGAATGACCTTTATAGACCACAATTCCAAAACGGTATGGAATGGCTCACGGTTAGCAAAGGAACTTTCTGCCAATATCTTTAATGACTATTGGAACAACAACATCAAACCGAAAATTAAAGAGCCGACCGAGCCACAAAAAAAGTCCGCTACGCCGAAAGATACAGAAGAACTGCCTGCGGAAAAACCTCATCATTTCTTCGACTTCCTCAACACAGAGCCGAAACACGAGGAAGGGTTGATAGAAGCTGTTGGCGGTTTGCTTATACCCGAAGCACAAGGCGAAGATTACGAAGAACAGGACTTTGCCAATCGTATGAAGAAGAAACGGAAACGCAAAAGAGGTCAGCAGTAGTATTCAGCCAAACACCGCCACGCACCCCCAATGCCTGCCACATTCTTATAGACATATTATACAGCCCATAAATTCACGCCCGAACATTAAAACTGAAAAATAATGCAGGGAGAAGACGATTTAAGAGGGCTTGCCAAGATAATGGCATTCATGCGGGCAGTAAGTATTCTATTGGTACTGATGCACCTTTATTGGTTTTGCTACGGTTTCTTTTTGGAACGTGGCTGGACGTTAGAAGTAATCAACAAAATATTAGGGAATTTTCAGCGAACGGCAGGGCTGTTTTCGCATACCTTATATACCAAAGCCTTTGCTTTGGTTTTGTTGGCTTTAAGCTGTTTGGGAACAAAGAGCGTAAAGAATGAAAAGATAACGTGGACTAAAATATATGTGGCGTTGGGTATTGGTTTTGTGCTGTTCTTTCTGAATACACCTTTATTAAATCTACCTCCGGTAATCGGTATTTCTCTATATCCTTACCATTTCATTAGGTTATATCGCCTTGCTGATGGCAGGTGTTTGGATGAGCCGACTGCTCCGCAACAATTTGATGGATGATGTTTTCAACAACGAAAACGAGAGCTTCCAACAGGAAACAAAGCTGATGGAGAATGAATACTCTGTCAATCTGCCTACCAAATTCTACTACAAAGGCAAATGGAACAACGGTTGGATAAATGTAGTCAATCCTTTTCGGGCAACGATTGTGCTGGGAACCCCCGGTTCGGGTAAATCGTATGCGATTGTAAACAACTATATCAAACAGCAGATTGAGAAAGGCTTCTCAATGTATATCTACGATTTTAAGTTTGATGACCTTTCAACGATTGCTTACAATCATCTACTGAAGAACAGGGATAAATACAAAGTTCAGCCGAAATTTTACGTGATAAACTTTAACGACCCATGTAAGAGCCACCGTTGTAATCCACTCAATCCCGATTTTATGACGGACATTTCAGATGCTTACGAAGCGGCATATACAATAATGTTGAACCTCAACAGAAGTTGGATACAGAAGCAAGGGGATTTTTTCGTGGAAAGCCCAATTATATTGCTTGCAGCCATTATTTGGTATCTGAAAATATACGATAACGGCAAATATTGCACCTTCCCCCACGCCATAGAATTACTAAACAAAAAGTATTCAGACGTATTTACGATACTTACCTCATATCCCGATTTAGAAAATTATTTGTCGCCTTTTATGGATGCTTGGCAAGGCGGAGCACAAGACCAGTTACAGGGACAAATCGCATCGGCAAAAATACCATTGTCAAGAATGATTAGTCCGCAACTTTATTGGGTAATGACCGACGATGATTTTTCACTGGATATTAATAACCCTAAAGAGCCTAAAATACTTTGTGTAGGCAACAATCCCGACCGACAAAACATCTATTCGGCAGCATTGGGTTTGTATAATTCAAGAATTGTAAAACTCATCAATAAAAAAGGGCAATTAAAGAGTTCAGTTATTATAGATGAGCTGCCTACGATTTATTTTATAGGACTGGATAATTTGATTGCAACAGCGAGAAGCAACAAGGTAGCGGTTTGTTTGGGTTTTCAGGATTTTTCCCAGCTTATCCGTGATTACGGAGATAAAGAGGCAAAGGTCATACAAAATACCGTGGGTAATATTTTCAGTGGTCAGGTTGTAGGAGAAACAGCAAAAAGCCTTTCGGAGCGTTTCGGTAAAGTATTGCAGAAACGCCAGAGTATGACCATTAACCGAAACGATAAATCAACATCAATTTCTACGCAATTGGATAGCCTTATTCCGGTATCCAAAATTTCAACGCTTACATAGGGTATGTTTGTGGGGTCTATTTCTGATAACTTTGATGAGCGTATCGAGCAAAAAATCTTTCACGCCGAAATCGTAGTGGATAATGAAAAGGTAGCTACGGAAACCCAAGCCTATCAGCAAATACCGCAAATATTATCCTTTGCTGATGAAAACGGAGTTGATAATATGAAACAAGAAATTGAAAGCAATTATCGGAAAATCAAAACCGATATTTTTGGGGTTATTGAAAACGAATTGGAACGTATCAAAAATGACCCAAGCTTGCAGCATTTGGTGCAGCAAGGGCAATAGAAATGTGTAAAATAACCTAACATCCTTGATGTTTAATTTTGAAAGGTTTTAAATTACAACAACTTAAAAAACGGAATACTCATTTTTACTAACTTTGCTATATGAGAAGAGTACTCGCCATATTGTTTCTGTCTGTATATCTTATTTCAACGACTGAGTTAGGTCAGTTGTTGAAATTTCCTATGCTGGTAGAACATTATTTCGAGCACAAAGAGAAAAATCCTCAAATAAATGTGATGGAGTTTCTCGCACTTCATTATGAAGGCAACCACCTAGAAAATCATCCACACGATGAGGATTACGAGCATGATCAACAACTACCGTTTATCGTCCATACCGATGTTTTGAGTGTCAGTTTTGTACTTACCCCTCCTTTTAGTTTTGAAATAGAAACGAGAAAACTTGTGGGTAAAGAACCTAAAGCTTTACCGTTGGATGACACATTCTCAGACAACAATTACCTCTCCACTATCTGGCAGCCTCCCAAAGCCTGTTAATTTTTTCTGGATTGATTTTTAATTGAATTCGCAATTGTGTGTATTGCTTCTGTGTGTCTATATGATACCAAGTATTGCCGTACCTAAAGTCTATATCAATTAATCATCTGTGTATTTCGGGCTTTGCACCATCAGTGTGTGCCTGCAAATCCCGTATCCCATTAATCATTAACAGTATCAAAAATTATGTTAGACAAAATAATTGGGTTTTCCATTAGGAATAAACTCACCATTGGGCTATTTACTATAGCTCTCATTGTCTCGGGGTTGTATGAAGCCACCAAGCTACCTATTGATGCTCAACCTGATATTACCAACAATCAAGTGCAGGTCATTACCGTAGCTCCTTCATTGGGAGCGACCGATATCGAACGTCTGGTTACTTTCCCTATCGAACAGGCAAACAGCAATATCAACGGTATTACCGAAATACGGAGTTTTTCCCGCTTTGGATTATCGTTGGTAACCATTGTCTTTGATGACAATACCGATGTGTATTGGGCAAGACAGCAGGTTGCTGAGAGATTGCAAACCGTTCAGAACGAAATCCCCGACGGTGTAGGTACCCCCGAACTGGGGCCTATTTCCACTGGATTGGGAGAGATTTACCAATACGTGGTAAGACCCGAAAAGGGGTACGAAAACCAATTTGATGCCACCGAACTGCGTACCATTCAGGACTGGATCGTAAGACGGCAATTATTAGGTGTAAAAGGCGTTGCCGAAGTCAGCAGCTTTGGAGGTAAGCTGAAACAATATGAAGTAGCCGTCAATTCCAACAAACTGCAATCGCAGAACCTCACCATCAGCGATGTATTCACAGCGTTGGAAAATAACAACCAAAATACCGGAGGTGCTTATATCGAAAAAGGCCCTACCGTACTCTATATACGCAGCGAAGGACTGATTGGAAATAAAGAAGATATCGAAAACATTTCGGTCACGGCAACGCAGGACGGTATTCCTGTATTGTTGAAAGATGTTGCCGAAGTGAAGACAGGCTATGCCACACGATACGGAGCAATGACCTATAACGATCAGGGCGAAGTCTCAGGTGCAGTAGTGATGATGCTCAAGGGAGCCAACAGTGCTGAAGTCATCAAAAATGTAAAAGAACGCATAGCCGTCATCCAAAAAACATTGCCCAAGGGCGTGGTCATCGAACCCTTCCTCGACCGTACCAAGATGGTCAACAATGCCATCAGTACCATTGAGACCAACCTTGCCGAAGGAGCCTTGATCGTGATCTTTGTACTGGTCTTGTTCCTCGGAAATTTCAGAGCCGGATTTCTGGTTGCTTCTGTAATACCGCTGTCAATGCTGTTTGCCATCATTATGATGAATTTGTTTGACGTGAGCGGTAACCTAATGAGCTTGGGAGCATTGGATTTCGGATTGATTGTGGACGGAGCGGTCATCATAGTCGAAGCCGTACTGCACCAGTTGCACGGAAAGAAATTTGCAGTTGCCAATCGTATATCGCAGGACGAAATGAACCATCAGGTCAGCAATTCGGCTACCAAAATGGTCAATAGTGCCGTATTCGGTCAGCTCATCATCCTGATTGTGTACCTGCCTATTTTCACACTTGAAGGCATCGAGGGAAAAATGTTCAAGCCGATGGCACAGACCGTGGCTTTTGCCTTGATCGGTGCATTCATCCTTTCACTTACCTATATCCCGATGATGAGTTCATTGGTGTTGAGCAAAAAAATCAAGCACAAACCCAATTTTTCTGACCGGATTATGCAAAAGTTGGAGAACATTCATCACAAAGCACTCGCTAAGGTGCTGTATTTCCCGAAAATCGTTATTGGTGTGGTGGTTTCCCTGTTCATCGTTGCGGTACTTATTTTGTCTCGCTTGGGAGGCGAATTTATTCCGGCATTGGAAGAAGGCGATTTTGCGGTAGATACCCGTGTATTGACGGGAAGTAACCTGAAAACAACGGTTGAATACACCCAGAAAGCAGCCCATATCCTCATAAGGGATTATCCCGAAGTAGAAAAGGTCGTGACCAAAATAGGAAGCGGTGAAGTACCTACCGACCCGATGCCGATGGAAGCGAGCGACCTGATGGTGATCCTGAAAGATAAAAAGGAATGGAAATCTGCCAAAACCTTTCCAGAACTGGCTGAAAAAATGGGCAAATCACTTGAAGCAGTTCCAGGAATTACGACCGGATTTCAATATCCTGTACAGATGCGTTTTAACGAACTGATGACCGGAGCAAGGCAGGATGTAGTCTGTAAGATTTTCGGTGAGGATCTGGACAGTCTCTCCGCTTATGCATCCCACTTTGGCGAAATCATCAAAACGGTACAAGGTGCTCAGGACTTATACATCGAACCCATCACAGGGATGCCACAAGTGGTAATAAAATACAACCGTGCAAACATTGCCCAGTATAATCTGGATATAGCCGGCATCAACAAAGTCGTGAACACCGCTTTTGCGGGACAAAGCACAGGTAAAGTGTATGAGGGTGAGAAACGTTTTGAGCTGAAGGTTCGTCTGGACGAAACACAACGTGAAAATCTGCAAGATATACGCAACCTACTTATCCCAACGCCCAAGGGCAATCAGATACCACTGTATCAGGTAGCGGATGTACAGATCATAGAAGGGCCCGCTCAGATCCAGCGGGAAGATGCCAAAAGGAGGATTGTGGTTGGTTTCAACGTTCGTGGACGTGATGTACAGAGTATCGTCAACGAATTGCAGGGCAAAGCCGATAAACAGATGGCATTTTCGCCCGGCTACTACGTGACCTACGGCGGAGCCTTTGAGAACTTGAATGAAGCCACGAACCGATTGATGATAGCCGTTCCGGTTTCGCTGGTATTGATATTCATTCTGCTGTATTTCGCCTTTCGTTCCGTGAAGGAAAGTTTGTTGATCTATACCGCCATTCCGTTGTCGGCCATCGGTGGAATATTCCTGTTGGCATTGCGTGGAATGCCGTTCAGTATCAGTGCGGGCATCGGTTTTATTGCTTTGTTCGGGGTAGCTGTGCTCAACGGAATTGTTCTCATTGCAGAGTTTAACCGGATGAAGCAAGCCGGAGAGAAAGACATGCACCAGATAGCACTGCTGGGAACCAAGACAAGGCTTCGCCCGGTACTGATGACCGCATTCGTGGCATCGCTCGGTTTCTTCCCGATGGCGGTGAGCAACGGTGCAGGAGCGGAAGTGCAGCGTCCGTTGGCAACGGTGGTAATCGGCGGTTTACTGTTTGCAACATTTCTGACCCTTTTTGTATTGCCCACTTTATTTGTGCTGTTTGAAAAACTGAAATTTCCGAAACTGCCATTCGGAAGGAAAAGTGCAACGCTTCTTATTTTATTAGGTTTGAGTGGTTCAGCATTTTCGCAAAGCATCACACTCGATGAAGCAGTGAAGATGGCTACAGAAAACAACCTGTCGGCAAAAAGCCAAAACCTGCTCGCAGAATATTATAAAAAGCGGACGGCTACTGGAACCAATATCCCACAGCCTACTATAACGGGCGAATTCGGACAGGTCAACAGTGCTACTTCCGATAATAAATTCGGGATTTCACAATCTTTCAGTTTTCCGACTGTGTACAGCAACCAGAAGAAACTACTGAACGAAGAATGGAATTCGGCAGTTATTTCGGTGAACCTGAACAAACTGGATATCCGTAAGACTGTAAGTGAACTGTTTTACAAGATTTTGGTTTTGCGTGAGCGGGAAAAAATCCTGAACCGTACCGATGAAATGTATAAAGGTTTTTTAGAAAAAGCCTCTCTGCGAATGGAAAGCGGCGAAAGCAACCTGCTTGAAAAAACGGCTGCCGAAGTGCAACGGGAAAACATTGCTATACAATTAAAAGCGTTGGCAAACGAAATTGAGTTGGCAAAAATACAGTTTCAACTGATGCTGAATGCTGACACCCGCTATGAACCATCGGCTTCCGACATCATCGTTCAGGAGGTGCTGTTTGATGCGAATTCGGATGTCGCACAACATCCGGTCTTGCTATTTTCGGCACAGGAAATCGAAAAAGCAAAAGCATCGGTTCGCTTAGAAAAATCGAAGCTGTTGCCCAATCTGTCAATTGGTTATTTCAACCAGAGCTTCAGGGATTTAAACAGCAATCGCTTTAATTCCTTTCAAGTGGGTGTAGGCATACCTATTTTCTTCAAAGCACAGAAATCACAGATCAAAGCAGAGGAACAGCGTATTCTCTTCACGGAAAATGAACTCGCTTTGCGTAAAGCCGAGTGGGAAAGCGGATATGAAGCAGCATTGCAGCAGTACCGGACACAGCTTGACATCGTCGGTACGTATAAGAAAAAACAATTGCCGGCAGCCGATCAGATTTTCAAAACGGCAGAAGAACAATTTGCCAATGGCGAAATAAATTACTTGGACTGGGTGATGCTTAATAATCAGGCGATACAGATACAGCGTGATTATTACGATGCCGTGATGCAGCTCAATTTCCAAATATTCAATCTTCAATATCTCATTTCAAAATAAAATATTCTAATGAAAAATATAGTCGGAATTTTCGTTTTGCTCCTGTTATGGAGTTGTGGAAATAAGGAAAAAACAACAGAAGAAAATGTAGCGGAAGCTACCGAAAACGTGTTGAAACTATCGGACGAACAACTAAAAGCATTCTCGCTAACGACCGTTGAATTACAGGAAAGAAATGTAACAAAAACGCTGAAAATGAACGGAATGGTGGATGTGCCGCCACAAAATCTGATATCGGTGAGTAGTGCACTGGGCGGATATGTAAAATCCACGAAATTGCTACCCGGAATGCACTTTCGAAAAGGTGAAGTAATCGCTTTGATGGAAGACAACCAATTCATCCAACTGCAACAGGATTACCTGACAGCAAAGGCTCAATTGCAAAATGCAGAAGCCGAATACCACCGCCAGAAGCTATTGAACCAAAGTAAGGCAAGCAGTGATAAAGTGTATTTACAGGCAAAAACCGATTATGAAACACTGCTCATCAGCAAAAAGGCATTGGAAGAAAAACTGTGGTTAATCCATATCAATCCCTTCGATGTTTCGGTGAACAACATCAAACGTACAGCGTCTGTTTATGCTCCTTTTGACGGTTTTGTTTCTCAGGTTTTTGTGAATGTTGGCAAATACGTTTCCCCATCGGATGTGTTGTTTGAACTGGTAAATCCGAAAGATTTGCACCTGAACCTGAAAGTATTTGAAAAAGATTGGGATAAAATCAACATCGGACAATCGCTTACGGCATACACCAACAGCAATCCAGAGAAGAAATATGGAGGCGAAATCATTCTAATCGGTAAAAATATTTCCAAAGACCGGGCGGTGGAGGTTCACGCCCATTTCACGGAAAACAACGCAAAACTTATTCCTGGTCTTTATATGAATGCCGAAGTTCCCATACCCGAAATCAAAGCATTAGCACTTCCGGAGGAAAGCGTTGTGACTTTTGAAGGAAAACATTATGTCTTTGAAGTGTTGGAAAAGAACAGTTTCAGAATGACAGCAGTAGAAGTCGGTACCTCTGGTGACGGTTGGACAGAGATTGTAAACGGAAACCAATTAAGCGGTAAAAAAATCGCCCAGAAAGGAGCCTACACATTGTTAATGGGATTGAAAAATAAAGCAGAGGATTAAGATGAAACCTATATTGTTATTGATTACTTTCTTGTATGCGTTGAGCTTAAAAGCTCAAACAGGAAATAAGGATACATTAAATATTGACGATAAGGCGTATAAATTTTCAGCAAAGAAACTTATTGTCCCGTCGGTTTTTATCTCTTATGGAATTGTAAGCTTAACATCTCCTAAGCTGAAAGAACTTAATTTATCTACCCGACACGAAACACGAGAACATTTTATTGCCGGTGCCACGATAGATAATTATATGCAATATGCTCCTGTTGCGGCTGTATATGTGCTTAATCTTGCAGGGATAAAAGGGAAACATAATTTTAGAGACCGAACCATTATTTATGCTACTTCCCAATTGGTTTCCACCGCAATTGTATTGCCTTCAAAACAATTCATAGGAGAGACACGCCCCGATGGCTCAAATAATTTATCTTTCCCTTCGGGGCATACAGCAACGGCTTTTTCATCAGCACATTTTATGTTTAGGGAATACAAAGAAACCAATTTTTGGTTGAGTATTTCAGGTTATCCCATTGCAGTAGCCACAGGCATATATCGTGTTCTAAATGATAAACATTGGGTGGGTGATATAATTGCCGGTGCAGGAATAGGTATTGTATCAACCGAAATTGCTTATTGGATATTTCCTGTCACATCGAAATGGTTTTCGTCAAAAAAAGAAAGGGAAGTATTGTCCGTTGTTCCTTTCTATCAATCCAAAGCAGTCGGACTTACGATTATAAAAAAATTTTAAAATAATGAAAACAATCTTTAAGAAAAAGTTTACTGTAATTCATAGAATATTGCACTGGTCTTTGGGACTTCTGATGACCGTACTGTTTATTACCGGATTTTTAAGAATGCAGTGGATGGGTCGAAAGCCCATTGTTGCGGTTATCGAGCAGGATGCTCCCGGAATAATGACGAAGGAACAGACAATGGCCATAGTCAATGATATCCTTAACCCTATGTGGCAATGGCACGAATACGCAGCGTATATCATCGTTTTTTTCTTCTTAATGAGAATTGCCTATATGCTGTTGAAAGGAACTCGTTTCCCAAATCCTTTTATCGGAAAACAATCCATAAAAGAACGCCTGCAAGGGATGACATATATTTTATTTTATTTGTTTGTAGCTATTGCTGCTATAACAGGATTTTATCTCAAATGGGGCGATGGGGATTTGAAAGAGCCTATGGAAACCGTACATAAGCTGGCGATATACTGGTTTCCGATTTTTATATT
>JBEBRR010000035.1:0-42768 GCA_040394735.1 Leadbetterella byssophila | reverse complement strand
CTGCACGAAATAAATGTAACCGCTAAGGATGTGTGCAGCCATTCACGGGTTACCCGCCTGATGGGTATATTGATAAACTGTGCTGAATAGTTAGTAAGACAGCATTACTCGGAATGAGAAATACCTCCTTCGGGGTTGAATTTCTCGGCACAAACCTGTTTGTAATTGCGCCCGATGGGGATCTTATTTCCGGCAATAAGAAGGTGATTGGGATGCCAGCCTTCCATTTTATGGACAGGAATAATAAAAGAACGGTGAATACGCATAAACTCTCCGGTGGGCAGCAGCTTTTCGGTTACACTGATCTTTTGCTTTGTCTGGAATGTTTTATCCTTTGTGATGACCCTGATATAATCCTTTATGCTTTCAATCCATAAAATATCTTTCGTATTCACTTTTATTAAACGCCGCTCTACGCGCAGGTATAAGAAATGGTCGGGAGCCTGTTGAACCGGAGCTTCCGTGTTCTGCTCGCCTCTTTTACCGTCGCCGTTAAGAAAGTGCATTACTTTATCAATGGCCTGCAGGAAACGTTTCAACGGGATGGGTTTTAGCAGGTAGTCTATGGCGTTCAGATCAAAACCCTCAATGGCATACTCCTGGTAAGCAGTAGTGAAAATAACCAGTGGCGGCGTTTTCAGGCTGCGCACCAGGTCGGTTCCCAGGAGGCGGGGCATTTTAATATCGAGGAATACGAGGTCAATCGTATTATGCTGAATGGTTTGAAAAGCTTCTATGGCATTGCTGCAGGTTCCCACAATTTCTATTTCAGGAATATGCGTGGCATACTTCCTTATAATATCCATGGCATGGGGTTCATCATCCACTATCAGTGTGCGTATCTTCATCTCTTATTTTTTAGGATTTGAAGATAAATGAACGTTCAGCTCGGCAATGAAGCAATCGCTTTCATCAAAATACCGGAACGAGTATTGGCCGGGATATAACAGCTCCAGCCGTTTCCGTAAATTGAGCAACCCTATCTCCCCGCCAGGCTTCTGACCAGGGTTCTTCGCCACCGGCTGTTCCGGTTTGCTGTTAGACACTTTGAATGCCAGGGTATCGCCGGAAGCATATAATTCAATATTAATCCACGGCGTATCAGTGGTTTCCGCGGCGCCGTGCTTAAAAGCGTTTTCAACAAGCGGCAGCATCAGCAGTGGCGCAATTTCCGCATTACCTGCATGATCACTGATATTTACATTCAGCTCCAGCCGGTCCTCATACCGGAGTTTTTCCAGCTCAATATAATCATTCAGCGCCTCAATGTCCCGTTTAAGCAATACCCGTTCTGCCGAGCATTCGTAAAGCACATACCGGAGCATGTTAGAAAGGCCCAGGATAATGCCCGGAGCCTGGGGCGCGTTATCCAGTGAAAGCGCGTAAAGGTTATTCAGCGAATTGAAAAGAAAATGAGGATGCAGCTGCCCTTTTAAAAAGTTAAGCTCAGCCTGTAGCACCGCCTGTTTTCGCTCGTTCCATAAGATGAACAGGTTTAGTGTTACACAAATCCACACCACCGTGTTGGTGCGTTCAACGGCGTTGGCAAAATCCAGCGGCCGCCACAACTGCTTTAGCCACGAATCATTCATTTCGGGCCAATTCACCTTTACCTGGTGGCTTTTGTAATAATGAAAGATGTAGGGGTTGGATATGAAAATCTCATCCAGCCGGTAGAGCACAGCGATAAGCGGTATCAGCAGAAACAGCAGTAAAAATGTTTTAACGTATTTGTCGCGAAAGAAAAAACGCGGCAATACCCAATAGGTAATCAGATAAAAATAGCACATGTGCACCGGCAGCAACATCAGGATTACTTTAGCGCCCAGCTCATAGCTGCCATACGCCGTGCCGTAAATGACCGACAGCAGCCCAAAGGAAAGCAGCCAGTAGAACAACTGTTTTAGTATCGGGTATTTTGTTGTCAATAAATCAAGATTATTTGTAATCATAAAGTTAACACAGACCGGTAACATTTTCTATATTCGTAGATAAAGGAAGAGTTTCGGCGACGAATACCGTATTTCTTGCTTAAGTGTGGCCTTTAACCATCATTCAACTGAACCCCAATCATCTTGGATGGTTGAAAATAATATTAATTCTTTAAGCCCACCACCCAATAAATTTTACCCGTTTTACTCTTCTTCTAATAACCTGGGTAAAATTTATGTTTTGCAATGCTTAACTTTAGAATACCTTGGTTTCGCTGGCAAAACCAAGAGTGTTTATTTAGCAAAGAACATTCACTCACTGCATGAAATCAGTAAGCCACAAATTACATCGAACCTTTTCCCTTTCATTGACGTGGGAATACCACTGCCCTCCGGAAGGGCCGGGAATATACATGCCAGCCCCTTCCTATTCATGCGGAGAGAACAGCCTTATATTCATTGCCGGTTATCAGACCGATATGATATCGCCAGGTAACCGCCTGTTTAATCCGGGCATGCGTATTCAGAACAGGGAGCAGTAAAAGTGCCCAAAACCATTTTTTCATCCTGTTTTTTTTAATTGAATGCCTGAAATTCAATGAAAAGAAATTTCCCCGGCCAAGTGTATTTTCTTAGTGAGCGAAAGGTTCGAAATCCAGGGAAACGGAGTTCATACAGTAACGCTTATGGGTAGGCGGAGGGCCATCATCAAAAATATGCCCCAAATGCGAATGGCAGCGTCCGCATTCCACTTCTATGCGCTGCATACCGTAAGAATGGTCTTTCTTATAAACCACACTCTCTTTTCGTACCGGCTCAAAGAAACTCGGCCATCCGCAACTGCTGGCAAACTTGGCATCCGAACGAAACAGCGGATTCCCGCATACGGCACAGTAGTAGTACCCTTTCGTATCGCTGTCCCAGTATTTACCGGTAAATGCCCGTTCGGTGGCCTGCTCTCTTGCCACCGCATACAGGTCGGGCGGCAATATTTTCCTCCACTCCGCATTGCTCACGGTGAGGGGAGTGGTATCTGTTCGTGAATAATAAGGATTCTTCATCTTAATCTGATCTTTCGGGGAACTCTTTCGCTGGGCATTACCGTCACAACTCATAAAAGACAGTACCAATGCCACAACAGCCCCTGTTAAACATTTTATCTTTGTCATATCTCCTGCTCCGGCTTTAGCCGGTCTTTGAATACTTTCCTGAATTTATCTGTTTTCGGCCGGATCAAAAACATCTCCCGTATCAGCGGTTTTTAAATGCTGAAATGTTTGTTCCGGCATACATCTTGAAAAACCGGCTGAAATGTGCCGGACTTTCGAAGCCCAGCTCATACGCTATTTCCTTGGCCGATTTCTCCGTATAATGAAGATAGCGCTTGGCTTCAAGTATAATCCGGCTCCGGATCAAAACCGAGGGCGCCGGCTGCTTTAACAGGGCAAAGACATTGCTTAGTGTTTTAGGCGACTTATTGAGCGCGGCTGCATAAAAACCTACCCCGTGCTCCTGCTTAAAATGGCTCTCCACCGCCAGCGAAAACTGCCTGACAATATCCATTTTTTCATCCGGGAAAAGCCGGTAACTTTCGCTTTGCTGCTTCGCCATCCGGGTAGTCTTTATAATGAGGTGTTTTAATAAGGTCCGCAGCATTTCTCCCTGGAAATTGTCCTGCGACTGCCATTCTTCGAAAAACACCTTTTCCAGTTGAAAAAGGGCCTCCTTTTCAGCCGGACTGAGCGTAATAAACATCGGATGATGGATCCCGTAGAAGAGGAAACCCACACAGCCCACTTCTGCATCGTGATCCACAATACAATAGAATTCCCGGTTAAATTGCCAGGCAATGAGTGCCTCAGGGCGTTCAAAAGTAAAATGCTGGTTAGGCATCAGGGGCAATAGAGACGCCGCCGGCAGGGTATAGCTGACCTCGTCAATGATCACACGCTGGGCTTCGCCCCGGTTAAATACAAATGTGTTTACGGGCACGGGTGAAGCCGTACGCATACCAGTCCCCTTGAATTCCCCGCTATTCATATGCATCACAAACCGGCCCTTCGTTGACTTATCTTCGTATTCTCTGACCATACCTCTTTTCCGGGTTAAACTATTCTTCTAACGTAAATTACACGCTTATCTTTGTGTGATGCTTCAGAAACAGGATGGGCGCGCCGGCTACCGGCAATTGCACAAACCCCGCCTTCCGGTGGGCCTACCCCCACCCTGTTCCCCTTATGACCTTTTTTTCAGCGCCTGTTTCCCCACTTCATTTAATTTCGGGCCATCAATATACCCTATCTGCTTCAATACCAGCTCACCGCCAGGGGTAAAGAACAGCAGCGATGGATAGGCACTTACATCCCATTTTTCCGCCAGTGCCACACCCTCCCCCTTTTCCATATCCAGCTGGTAATTAATGAAATTCTTGTTAAAAAATACGGCCGCGTTCTTATCCCTGAAAGTGGTGGATTTTAACAGCTTACAGGGAGCGCACCAGGTAGTATAGGCGTCAACAAAGATGTATTTACCGCTTTTTTTCGCCTCACTAACCACTTCTTCCCATTTACCGCTCTGGAAGACAATTTCCGCGGAAACGGCTGTTTCTCCGGCCGCCGGACGATTTTGAGCAAAAACGGCACCTGTGGCCGGCAGGAGCCACAAAAGGGCGGCCACTGCATTTGCTTTTCTGAAACGGAAGATCTGCATAGGTATAGTATTTAAAGGTCTTTAATAATACTTCCGGCCACGGCGGATAGTAATTCCGGGCTTAAGCGTTGTTTGAAATCGGGATTAATATACTCAAAATGAATCACTCCCTTTCTGTCGAGGATAAATACCGACGGAACCGGAAGGAGAAGGTCTGTATTTTTTCCACCCGTGGTTTTGGGCAGCATTTCCCAATAGCCTTTGGGGGCCTTGAAAGCAATACCCAACTGTTTTGATACGCTCAGGTCTGCATCGGATAACAGCGTATAACTCAGCTTTTCTTTGGTGGCCGACTGCATCAGGCCGTCGGGCTGATCGGTGCTGACCGCAATCAGCTGATACCCCTGCTTTTCAAGATCGGGCGCCAGCTGCTGCAGGCCGGCAAGCTGTTTAGAGCAAAAAGGACACCAGCCTCCCCTGTAGAAAATCAGGATGGTGGGTTTTTCTGCCACGGCTTTGTTCAGATCAAAACTTTTCCCGGAGGCGTCGGTCAGAACTGCCGCGGGGATCGCCTCGCCGATGAGCAAAGGGCTGATATCTTCCGCCCGGAGGGCGAAAGCAGCCGCCGGCTTTGCGCTGTCATCCCTACTGTTTTCCATCATTGCCGGCTTTTTCATTGGCGGCTTCTCCTGCTGCGCTGCCGCCCGGGATGCTGCCAGCGCACAAAAAGCAAACACCACTCCCCATAAAACGGGCTTACACGGTCGGATTAAATTTTTCATTTTCTATTTTTATTTATTACTAAGTTACAAAAGATTCCTGCACAGTTTTTTCCGGCCGGGAGAAAATCCCGGAAGAAGAGACGGTTTAAAAAATACGGGTTGTTTGGTCGTATCGGGGATGTTCTTACTGCAACGTCACTTTAATGATCTCCGGAATAGCAGGCAAAGTAGTAAACCGGTTGGGGTTCGGAACCGCCTGTATCGGGTTACTTTCCGCGAGCGGCGTACCCGCTAAATTAAACTGTGTGATCCCGGCACCGGGAAACTGGTCGAGGGCCGTGCCGTTATCGTACAGGCCCACCGAAGAAGAGATATCTCCTTTCTGGGAAGCATCCACCCCGTTCTCTCGGGAGGCAAAAAACCAGTCGTTTGAAAAACCGTACATCGTGGCGATGGCCAGCCTGTCGCCCTGCTGTACCCTCAGCTCACCGGAAACACGGCTACCTGCCTGATCCCCGATTTTCGGTAGCAGCACATTGGTGGATGGAGCGGGTAATACATACACTTCCTTCACTCCCTGCAACGTTTTGAGATATGCGGCCAGGATGTCTGCATTTCCCCGCTGCGCAAGTTCTTTTAAGCCCTTGCCCCTGTCATTTTCCCCTGTTTTAAAGATCGGGTTATCGATGCCGTTGTAAACCACCACCAATACCGGGGATAGCGGGGTGAAGATTCCTGTCCGGCTCTTCAGATATGCCCCCAATACACTGTTATCTCCCGTTTCGGCCACATGGGTCAGACCGTTGGCCGTGGGTTTACCTGCTTCATAAACCGGGTTCGGACTGAGCAGGTTACCGCCTGCGATGTAGGAAATGGCCCAGACACCGGGGCTAAAGGGCGTAGGGTTGGATGTATTACCGGAAGTATTGGTAATGGTCAATGTGAAAGTGGAGTTCCCGTCGTAACGCAGAGCGGCTTTCATGAGTGAGGCCGCGGGCGCATAGGTATTTCCCTGCTCGTCTGTTCCTTTCACCTCCGTGATATTTTTAACCGTAGATTCTGCCGTTCCGGGATGGACCACAGCAGCGCCCGGCACCTGGTTAATGCGGGTACCGTTATCCCATAACCGTATCCGGGAAGAAACATCTCCTTCTATCGGGCTACCGTCTTCTTTATACAGCGGAATACCGGGATTTTCAGGAGCAAAAAAAAGATCGTTCGACCACCCGTACATGGTCGCGAAAGTGAGGGCCTGGCCTTTGGCCCCCGAAAAACTGAACGAAAGAGACTCTCCCGGCATAACCACCGGCGAAGCTCCTGTATTTTCAAAAGTTCCCGACTGCACCAGGGGCCTGGAATCCAGTACGTTTTCTACGGTAAGGGTGGTAAGCGCTCCGGCGTCGTGCATTTTGTCATCTTCATCGCACGACAGTAAAAATAAGGGCAATACTCCCAGTGTCAGCCATTTTGCAGGATGTAAGTTCATTGTAATTTTTGTTTTAAATTCATAGTACAAAGGTATTTCAGATATTTCTCACAAACGGTATCCGTACTTCCCGGTGTGTTGTCTGAATTTCCCGGACACCGGATTTATCGGCCGGCCCGGGCAGCGATTTCCACAGCGATACGGCTGCAGGAGTAACATTACGGACCTGGGATAAAAATCTTTAGCGGAGAGCGGCGGGCAGGGAGCCCCGGGTTCAGTACACATTATCGGAAGGCGGCGCCAAAATCCAACGTTTCGCAGTATATCCGGGGCACTGATTTTAAAGAAGCGGCTAAAATAAAATTCATCTTCGCAGCCTGATTCATAGGTAATTTTCCTTAACCGTTTTTGAAGTCAGGTATAATTCCAGCTTCAATGATAATACGTTCTGATTATCTGCCGGTAAAGTAACTGTCACTCAATGTTTTGATAAACACAATAATATCCTGCTTTTCCTGCTCTGATAAGGGTATCCGGTTATTATTCTCTTTTAAAACAGGATCAAGGTTATCCGCATACAAAACCCCGTTATCAAAGTAGTCTAAAACAGCCTTTAAAGTAGGGAACTGCCCGAAGCTTCCGTAGGGCGCGGTGTATTCGGCATTCCTCAGGGAGGGAACCCGGAAGCTCATGTAGTCGGCAGGAAGTCCCGTTACCCTGGCGCGGCCCGCTTCATTCGAGTTGGGATTCACCGGGAACCCCACGTTCCTGAAACTCTGATCAGTAAATAATTCCGTACTATGACAACCGGCACATTTCTGCTGAAACAGGCTATATCCTCTGGATTCACTTTCCGTAAACACCGGCCCTTCATTTCGCTTTATTTTGTCATATTTACTGTTAGCAGAGATCAGGGTATAAGCGTATTGGGCAATGCTTTTATAAATTCTTTCCGGGCTAATTACCTCATCCCCGAATGCTTTCCTGAAGAGGTCTTTATAGTCCTGGTCATGGTTTATTTTTTCTATAACTTCTAAAACAGAAGAATCCATTTCCTCGTGGGTGATGATGGGCACCAGCGGCTGTTTTTCGAGCTGGAGGATGTTGCCGTCCCAATTATAAAACTTCATAAACGCCATATTCTGAATGGGGGGCGTGTTACGAAGCCCTACCCTGCCGTAAATGCCGACGGCCTGAGCATTGGCATCCGAAAAAGCACGGGGTTTGCTGTGGCAACTGGCACAGGAAATCGTGTTATCCGCACTGAATCGCTTTTCATTGAAAAGCTTTTCGCCCAGTTCCGTGCCGTATCGGGTAGGTCTGTTCGTATTTACAGAGGGATTTAACGCAGGAAAACCGGCAGGAATATCCAGCGAAATTTCGGGATTATCATCGACTACCGGGTCAATATCTTTACTTCGGTTACAGGACAGTAACAGTACCAACAGGATGATATTTCCGACTATTTTTTTCATTGGGTCTTCCGGGTAGAATTTCTGTAAAAGAGCCGCCGCCCATCCGGCGATGCCGGCGGCTCTTAACATTTTTAGTTTTCCACGCTTTCGAGAGAGAACATTCCGCTGATGTCACTGGTGCCGTTTCCGCCCAGGTTATCTACAAACCTGACCATTTGAACGGCCGTATGAATATTGGGCGTGGCATTGTCCCCCATTCCTGTTCCGGTTGTCAGCTTAATGGTGTTGGTTTTCCCGCTCAGCAGCTTGTCAAAATCGGCCTTAACGATGATTTTCGGTGATTTGCTCCCTACTTTAGCGTGAGTCGGAAGATCCAGGGTGATATCTCTGTAAGCGTCCACACCCTGGGTGTATGCGCCTTCCGCTCCCTCCACGGTACTTCCCGTATGGATAGACATTTCCTTATTATCGGCCCCATAAAAGCCCTCCAGTTTGGTAAAACGGTAACCGGAACCCCATTCCCACATCATCTCTGTATCGTTAGCTCCTGCTGCGGCATAAAATTCAGGGAATCTGGCCTGATCCAGCGTGTTTAGGTCCTTCTTAACTCCCAACCCCAATTTGATCTGTTTGTATTCTCCGGAGGGAATATTGCTTAACACATAATCCAGGGTTTGAGGTTTGGAATGATCTACCACGGTAGCTCCCTTATCAAGGTCATTGATCTGGTAAGGGAATTCGCTGCCGTCTGCTTTTATGAGCCGGATATTGCTGATGACGTACTTGAGTTCAGAAAAACGGTGCACCTGCCCTTCAGCAGAAGTGTTTACCGTGGCAGAGGCAGAAGCGGCATTGCCCAGAACGATCGTTGTATTTTTAAAGGTGTTGTTAAAATGCAATGTGATGTTGTTGGCTGCCGGAATGTCGTCGTTCTCACAGGATACCCCTGCCAGCAAAGTAATGCACAGGAAAAAATATTTTGTTAAAGCTTTCATTGTAATGTTTTTATTAAATTAAGATTTCTGATTCTTTTAAGTCAATGAGCCGGGCAATCGGGGGAGGAACAAAGGTTTCCAGGCCGGGTTCCTGGTAGGTGGCTTCTTTATGCCCGGGGAGTTGGCTTTGTATTTCAATGGTTTGCTTTTTTATGCCGCATTCAGTGGTCACAGAAGAAACACTATCAATCCACGGGTGAATAATAATCGAAGCCGATTCCTTATCTCCCCCGGCCTTTTGCAACTGCTTTTTCAAAAAACATGTTCCGTGACACTGTAACCCGGGCTTATCCCTGTTAATACAAAACTCCCGTTCAATGACCTCCCGGTTCAGTGTAAAATGCATATAGACCAACGCCTGCTGAAACCCGGTCAGCAGGGATAACGTGATCCATAACGCACCCGAAATCCCCTTCATGGCTTATATACTGAATTTCAGGGAAGTGAAAATATTACGTCCCATCCGGGGAATGTTTCCCCAGTCAGCATAGGTGCTGTAGTAAGCATCCAGCAGATTTTCTGCGCCTGCCTGGAAAACCGTTCTTACATTTTTAAGACGGAAGGTATAATCGGCAGAAGCATTCCACACCCAGTAGCCTGCTGTCTGGTCTTCACCATACTCCGGGCTGTATTTTTTTTGGGTAAGATCACCGTTGACAGAAGTCTGAAAGCCCATTTTCTTATACATCAAATGCAGAGAGCTCTGGTAGCTTACCGGGCGGATAAACGGGAGGTTGCCGCCCTTATTATCGGTAGCCCTTGCATAAGTGAGTGATCCCTTCCAGTGCAAATGAGGCAGGATATCGTAGCGGGCATTGAGCGCCACATTGAATATCTTTGCATGATCCAGTGAGGTATATTCCTTTACCCCCACCGACTGGTAGTTCATGGGGCTTCCCAGGCTCAGTATTCTCCCGATGATATAGTTCTGGATATAGAAATAATTAACCTTTCCTTCTATCGCTCCTTTGCCGGTCCTGAAACCTGCGCCTGCATTGATTTCGTAGGATATCTCGTTTTTCAGGTCGGGATTCCCGATGTAATCGTAACGGTCGAAGCTGTTATAGATGTAATATCCGTATGCCTCTGAAACCGAAGGCGCCCGGTGGCCATACCCGGTTCCGACAGAAAAATCAACATGACCGGCACTGAAGCGGTAACCGGCGTGCAGAGCCGGGAGTATCCGGGATTTTTCGCGGGGAGCGCCGGGGTGAAAAATCCGGTTGAATTCCGTAAACCTGGAAAAATTATAATTGTAGCCCAGAGAACCGCCGAAGTTCAGTTGGCTCTGCAATGAAACGTCGAGCGAATTACTGATGGCTATGCTGGCAAACTGCGTGGTCACCCAGGGCCAGCTGTAGGCAAACATGGTTCGCTGGCCACGGTCTTGCGGGTACATACGCATTTCTGCAATGGATAAATTGCTGTAAGCGTTCAACTGGATTTCAGAGTTGACACGCCCTGTTATCATATTTGCCCTGGAAACCAGGCCATAGGTGGTGCTCCAGCCGGGCATATCCATGTGTACCAGGTTTTCAGGGCGACCCGTATCATCCATATAATGCTCTACGGCATTGAAATACAGCTTGGTGTCCCAAACCCGGATCAGCCCTTTTTCAGAAAACTGCTTGTACGAGGCCGAGGTGATAAGTGCCCTGGAAAGCCATAAATCCATGGGGAGCGCAGGGAAGCCCACATCTTTCGCCACATCAAAAATAGCATCTACTCTCACCGACGACAGAGGCCGGGTCTTGTAAGCCAGGCCCAGCGAGGTATTGAACTTATGATACTGCGAATGCTTAACCTCCTCCCGGTTACCATCAGTGTAATTGCCCGCCTGCCGGAAGGAAACGCTGCCGTCAGCCACAAATTTGTCACTGGAATACGATACATTTCCGAGATTGAAGTATTGCTTGTTATTCAATTCCATACCGGTCTGGTAAGCCCCTCTCCATTTGCTTTCCGTGCTGAAGGGTGTGCTCTTCCTTTTGAGATCAATACTGCCCGCTATGGTGGAACCGTGCAGGCTGCCCTCCTGACCTGACTTTATATCCACAGAAGAAAGGTTGTTGCTTTCCACATACGAGGTAACCGGGTCCATTTTATCGGTACATGCACCAAAGATATGCATACCGTCAATGGTGATGACCGAGCGCTCGCTGCTCATATTATTGAGCTGAGGTTCCCAGGCATAGGCTCCCCGTTTGATAAAGCTGATATTGTCGGAAGAAGCCAGAAACTCATCGACCGAAACCGCCATCTTCATTTCGGTTTCGATCTTCTTTTTAGCTTTGGCCATTACCGTAACTTCTTTCAGAGCTATGGTACTGTCTTTAGTCTCCTGGGCGTGGGCACTGATTCCAAGAAAGAGAATCCCTATGATCGCGCTTAATTTCTTCATTAGCCTAGAATAAAATGTCAATATGTAATTCACTTTTTACGCCTTCCACACCCGGCGTAAAGTCAGTGGGCACTTTGGTTCCCTTGATAATCTTCCCGTTTTCGTTCAGGAGAATGAAATTCAATGTCCAGTTTCCGGTCATGGTGTAATTAACCGCCCCATCATACAGGCCATCCTCCTGCTGTGTTAAATCCTTGTTATTGGGAGAAGAATGGTTCCCCATAGACGGCTCCGGCATCCGGGGGTCTAACTGCAGCGTATAGCCGCTGACTTCCGTGTAAGCGTATTGCAGGAGTTCTGTATAACTCCCGGCGGTGGGATTAACTGACCGGTAAATTCCGGCTACCAGTTCATTTTCGGCCACTTTCGGCTTCTGGGGTGATACCAGGGCGATGATGTATTGCTGATTATCATTTCCGGTAAACGCTGTCATATTCAGGTTTTTATTGGTCTGCTGCTGAATAGAAACGGGTTGTTTCACGGTATGGACCTGGCTGGCAACAGTGAAACCGATGTAAAGCTCCCAGTTCTCACGATCACCGCTTTCACGGGGGAATACGGCATAACCTGAAAAATACTTTTCATCCGGTCTGTAGACCAGCTCAAAACGGTGCGGACAGGAAGTCCGGCTGCCATCTGCGGTGCTCAATACCGGAAGGAATGTTGCAGCAGTAACGTTTTCGTCACTGCCGGTACGGCTGTTGGTCACCTTCAGGCGAATCTCGTTATAGCCTTTATAGAGCGTTCCGTTCAGTGCCGAAACGCTGATCGTATAATCATCATTACGGATGACCGTCACTTCTTTGAATTCGTTATGCTCGGTAACTATCGTGCTTATTTCGGCCAGGTAATCTGTTTTATCCAGGGTGCAGGATGCCACCAAAAAGCACAGAACGATAAATAATGTTTGCTTCATTAGGAATGAAATAATGGATTATCCGCCGCTGTTCTCCCGAAAGATGGTACACTCTTCCGGAGATTTCGGGCAGAAAATCATGAATGAGATAGCAGAAAGAAAAGCCGTATCCATGCATCCGGCAAGATGCATTTATAGATACAGAGCTCTCCCCCGCCGATAAACAAAAAGAAGGATTAAGCCTGGTATATTTCCGGTGGTTTTACTGACCGGGAGGTAAAGAGGAAAGAGTAATTATGACTGTAATAGAAAGTACGGTTTGCTTTCGCCGTTGCATTGAAGAGTGGATTGCCGCAGAAAGTAATGCGTGGCACAGGAGAAAAATAAACGATTTCCAGCTGCAGTTGCTTCAGGATATCATTGGCTCTTTTTTCATTTTCCTCTTTTTGCATGAGGGCCAGCTTACATTTACCGTTACAGTTAAATTGCGGACGATCTTTGTTTACACAAAACATCTCGATAAAGGAAGCCCTGTTGTACTCATAAAGCGTATAGAGAATAGTAGTCTTCATCATGCCTAAGAGCATTAGGCACATCACAAAGACATTTACTATTTTTGATAAACGCTTCAAGCAAATAACTTTACTCTGCAATTTCCCATAAAGTTACAAAAATTGTTTGGAACAAAATCAGATACACCTTCTTTACTCAACTTTCTATGATATAAAGTCAGATTTATTAATTTTATACCGATTTCAAGCTGTTTTAAATTACCTTGAGCATTCAGGGCAAATCCCGGAAACCGTGAAATTAACGTTACTCACTGTATACTCTTTCGGCATTTTGAAAGCAGGCTCAATATTTTCAATACAGGTAACTGTATGACACTGTTCACAGCTAAAATGAATGTGGTTATGATGATGCTGGTTAACAGAGCAGGTATGGCATTCTGCATATTTAACTACACCATCAATGGTAACGATTTTATGTATCAGCCCCTCTTCCGTCAACCGGTCAAGAACACGGTAAATCGTTACTCTGTCACACAAGCCGGCCAATGCTGTTTTAATCTCAGCATGAGACAGAGCCGATTTCGAGTGATTTAATAAATTAAGTATTTCTGCTTTAGCTACCGTATTTCTTCGCTGTTTCATTTCTGCACTCACTTTATAATAACGAGGAAAACTAGAAATAAGAACGTAAAGTTATTACTTTTTTAAAAGGAGTATATACTTCTTTTAACCTTTTCTTATATTGGAATAAACAAAATTCAACTACCCTATTTCAAGAATGTTTTAAGATAATCTCTCTAAGGCTTGCGAGGCAGTCTATTAAGCTTCTTTTTCACATGATGGGCACTTCCCGGATACTGTAAGGTTCATCTCTTCAATGATATAGTCCTCCGGCAACGTGAAAATATGATTTTCAATCTGAAAGGGAACAATCCTCCCGCAATTCTTGCAGCAAAAATGAATTTGCAGAGCATCAGACGTGCAGTTGCAATAAATATACTTGACTATTCCCTGGGGATTTATAACTTTCTGAATGCTGTTTTCTTCCTGGAGCTTTACCAGCGACCGGTATATTGTCACCCGGTTAAACCTGTTGTTTAATGCTTCTCTAATCTCTAAGCTTGACAGGCCTACTGAAGATTTATGAATAAGTTCAAAAACTACCGATTTTGCTCTCAAGGGGATCATTGTACATATTTATTGCAACATTATTGCAATTTATATAAATATTACCTTTTTTGCATCAATGTTGCAGTAAATATGATTTCATCTGCTGTATCTATTTGAATTTATGTAAATAAAACCGGGCTGTGGATATATAAAGTGTTGAAAAAGGGAAATAAAATACAAAAAATAGGCACTACTACCGGCCTGTCTTTAGTAGTGGCCAACATGATAGGTACAGGTGCTTTTACCAGCCTCGGATTTCAACTTCAGGAACTCAGTAACGGGCATGTGATCTTGTTTTTGTGGATTTTAGGCGGAGTATTGGCCTTATCGGGAGCTTTCAGTTATGCTGAATTGGGAACCCATATTAAAGAGTCAGGAGGAGAATACACTTACCTTACAAAAACCTACGGACCGCTGGTGGGATACTTGTCAGGCTGGATTTCTATAACGGTTGGGTTTGCTGCACCGGTAGCCCTAGCCTGCATCGCTTTTGCAGAGTATTTCCCCTTTAGTAGTTTAAGTTCCCGATGGATCAGCGTAGCTTTAGCAGTTCTCCTTACTTTCATTCATTCAAAAAATCTGAAACTAAGTTCACAATTTCAGAACTCCTCTACTTTGCTCAAGGTAGGCTTTATTGTTTTACTTATTGTATTGGGATTAACTCACCCCTCCCAAAATACAATTATCACTGAAAGCGCTTTTATCAGCGAAATGGTTTCACCTGCTTTTGCTATAGCGTTGATTTATGTGAGCTATTCCTACTCGGGATGGAATGCAGCCGCATATATTAGCGGGGAGTTTAAAGAGCCTTCAAAATCTTTGCCTGTGGCATTGATCGGCGGCACCGTACTTGTTACCGTTTTGTATACTTTACTGCAGTATATTTTCCTAAAACATGTGCCTGTTTCAGAGCTGAAGGGGCAACTAAATGTAGGTACGCTGGCCGCCCGAAAAATAGTTGGGAACCAGATGGGCGACATCTTCAGCCTGGCTATTTCACTTTTACTTGTATCCGGGATCAGCGCTATGGTATGGGTGGGGCCAAGAGTTACGGCCAGTATGGCAAAGGAGCATCCACGATGGAGTTACTTCCGTGTACAGGAAGGCGAAATTCCCAAAAGAGCATTGTGGTTTCAGTTTGTGATCACTTCCTTACTTTTACTGAGTGGAACCTTTGAACAAATTTTAGTTTACTGCGGGATTTTACTCACCCTGTCATCCATGATGGCCGTTTTCGGCGTTTTTACTCTCAGGAAACATAAGAACACCAGCACTTACAAGAGTCCTTTATTCCCTCTGTTTCAACTTTTGTTTATAGGTTTATCCCTGTGGATGATTGCCTACGCATTTATAAACAGTCCATTCGAAACACTGGCCGGAACATTTAATCTGTTTCTGGGATGGCTGACTTATTTGCGGAGCAAATGAGCCTGTATACATCGGCTCAATCATTAAGAAAAATGGCACCTTTCTTTCCAGAAGTGCCACTTTTACTAAGCTTGCAACTATTAAATATAAAGAAAATCTTACAGGCTATTCAACCACAACTTTACAGCTTTAAAGCCCAAATTTTTGAAATATTTCTGCCTTTTGATTTTATAAGTGGAAAGGGTCTGCCCTGCCTTATGGAGAATAAGGCTGTCTATTTCTCCCGGGGTATGTCCTTTAGGCATTGCATACGTGAAGTAACCTGTTTCGCGTGCATACACGGGTATGGCAAAAAAATCTCTCTTCACAAATTGTTTCGTAGAGTCTTCTGACTTTCCGGCCTCCACAAAGAAATCCACTGCATAGTCCGGATAGCCGAAGAGGTACCCGTAACTTCTCCAGCGATCATATTTGCTTTCATACTCGGTAACAGAGAGTACCCTTTCAGCCGGGGTGTCTTCGGTAATCCCCAATTTGCCGTAGAAATCTTTATGCTGCCGGATCATGCTTTTCAGCCGGCTTTTCCTCACGGAATACAGCTGAATATTCTTATAAATACTGTCTGTCATTTTATAGGGGTTAACTATGAATTCTACTTCCCTGTTACTCATTTCTTTCGCGATTTTCTGAATTTCCTCAAGTTTGGTCCGGGAGGAATCTCTTTGAGCATCAGACAAGCTGAGCAGGGGGAGCCTGTACATCTTCAGGCTGCTGACAGGTTTTAATGTATCCATTAATGTATACAAGGCTTCATGGTCTAAACCATAGGCCAGAAGGGAATCTGCTACTGCCCTTTCGTCCGGGCTTAATTTTTTGTAGGACCTGCGTGTTTCGTATCGGGCCATGCTACAGCCTGTCAGTAGCGACAGCATGATCAGTATAAAAAGATTTTTGAAAGAACAATGCAACAATGGTCTCATGCCGGGCGGGTTAAGTCTGTCGCAAAATTAGAAAGATATTTTATTAATGCAACACAGATGCAATAATATTATACTATATATTTGCATCATTGTTGCATTTGAAGATCATTGTCACGGATGTTATCGAAAATATATTATATACCTCTGCTTATTTTTCTGGCTGTCCTCTTTCCGGAAAGTGATATCTATTCTCAAAGCGGCTTAACTTTAAAAGGTTCGGTAAAAGACTCCGGATCCAATGAAATGCTTACCGGAGCACTGGTAAGGCTGGATCAGAATGAAGAAATGACTTCCACAAATTCTGAAGGGCGATTTCAGATATCGGGATTAAGCGCCGGGAAATACACGATCTATGTATCGTATATAGGCTATGTAACACAGGAAAGAACGGTTAGCCTTGACCAGGACAGCCCAATTGAAATCCTGCTCGAAAAGCGGATTATGGGTCTTGAAGAGGTTTCGGTGACCGCTAAGGCGAAAACCCTCGGATCCGGTTCTGTAATTGAGAAGTCAGCCATCATTCATACACAACCCACGAGCCTGGCCGACGTGCTGCAGCTGGTACCCGGACAGCTGGCCTCCAATCCGGACCTGGGCGCTGCCCAGCAGGTAAATCTGCGGCAAATACCCTCCACTACGGATGCCGGCCGTTTGAATGCTCTCGGAACCCAGGTAGTCATGGATGGCGTGCCGGTCAGTAACAATGCCAACCTGCAAACCGACCAGATCATTCTTAATTCTTCCCCTTCTGCCCTGCCACCATTTTCTTCTGTAGCCGGGCGGGGCAATGACCTGCGGCAAATACCGGCCGATAATATCGAAAGCATTGAGGTAATCCGGGGAATTCCGTCTGCCCGGTATGGAGATCTGACCTCGGGACTGGTCATCGTGAATTCCCGGATAGGAAAATCGAAACCTCAGGTAAGAACCCGTTTTAATCCTAACCTCATGCAGCTGGCTTTTACCGCCGGAATGCTTAACTCATCCCGGGATCACGCATTCAATGTAGGATTGGATGTACTCAATGCCAGGAGTGATGTGCGTGACAGGCTGAATGCCTATAGCCGTATTCAGGGGCAGGTGAGTTCTCAAAAACAAATACGGCAGCTGATGGTCACTACTGTTCTTTCAGGATATAAAACCCTCGACAGGTTAAAGCAGGACGCCGATGATCTCCGCTATCAAAGCAGGCAATATGCCGATGATTATGGCTTTAAAATCAGCAATGAGGGCAAGTGGAAGGTAAATAGCAAATTACTGGATCAGGTGACCTATACGGTGGCGTTGACAGCCAGCCGCCAAAAGGCCTACTACCAGTCTTTAATCACCCGGGAGCTTTTTCCATTATCTACCGCTATGCATGATACCACCATGGCAGGCGTATACGGCCGGAGCGAGTATCTGAATCAAACCACGGTAGACGGCAAACCCGTCAACGGGTACGGTCGTTTAGAGGCCCTGTGGGTAAAAAAATTCCTGAGCCTCAGGCACCGGATCATAGCGGGGTCTGAATGGCGGATGGATGCCAATTACGGGGAAGGAAGACAGTTTGATCTGCTGACTCCGCCCCGGCAGAATTATAGCGTGGGCGACCGACCCAGAAGCTATCAGGAAATTCCTGCATTGCATCAGTCAGGCTTATATGCTGAAGACCGATTTTCCGGCACTATTGAAAACCGGCGCTTTACCGGTCAGATCGGCGGCCGCTTGGATCACATGGCTACCGGTAGTCTTTTCCGAAGCGGATACCGTGCATTATTTCTTCCGCGGATCAATCTCGCTTCCGAAATAGCTTCGGGTATCTGGTTAAGGGGCGGATACGGGGTGACAGGTAAGACCCCGCCGCTCAATTATCTCTACCCCGGCACCAAATATTTTGATCTGATCAACTTTAATCATTACGCGGTTAAACCTGAAGAGCGGCTGGTCATTATCACTACCCGCACCATACCCTTAGACGGTATAAAGATCAATCCCTACACTTCAGAGAAGTGGGAAGCCGGGATCGATGTGGAGAAACGGTGGTTTTCGGTCAATGCATCTGCTTTTCAGGAAACCACGCGGGGAGGGATAGGTCAAAACAGGGACGTAAAACCTTTTGCCTACGAGAAGCTGAAAATAGAAAGCAGACCGGAAGGCAGACCACCCGTGCTAAGCCCTGTTCCTGCTATGGTAGACACTTTTTACGCAGCTTACGATGTGCCGGTAAATAATCGCTACGTCGCTAATAAAGGCGTGGAATTCGCCATTGACATTTCCGAGCTGAAAGCCATCCATACCTCCTTTAACATTACCGGAGCCTATATTCAAACCGACAGCTATGACGACGGCCGCTACACCGATGCCGTACGGGCATACCAGGGAAATACGGTGCCTTCAAGGATCGGCATTTATCATTCTTCCTCCCGGATAAAAGCCCAAAGACTGAATACCAGTGTGCGGTTCATCCATCGTATTCCCGCATTAAATATCGTCTTTTCAGCCCTCGTGCAAACGATATGGATCAGCACTTCCTCTGCCATGAACGTCAGCCCCTACCCCGTGGCCTATATGGACAAATCAGGCAAAATCATGGAGCTTACTGCGGAAATGGCCAGGGAAGCAGAGTATAGCGACCTGGTAAGAACAGCAAACGAGACCTTTCCAAGCCGCTATCCGCCACTGCATTTAATGAACATCCGGCTTACCAAAGAATGGAAAAGGGGATACGGATTTTCATTTTATGCCAACAATTTCCTCAATCACCGGCCTTTGCATTACAATCCCAACAGCCAGGGATTTGTACGCAGAAACGAGCCCCTCTTCTTCGGATTCGAGTTTAATCTTCCCTTAGGGAAAACCCATTTTAAACGTAACTAAAATCAAATTTATAAATGAAACAAGCATTCGCATTTTTATTCCTGCTGATGGTTTTTACCGTCTCCTGCAATGACGATTCCGACGACCTCCTTACCTCAGAAGTAAGTGTTAAGGTACTTTTTCCTGACAACTACAGTACCGGCCCGGCTTCCGGGGCCCATGTTACGCTCACCGGAGTGGCAGACGGAACTGTTAAAACGGCAGTCACCACAGAGGCTGGTACAGCCGTATTTACGGGGATTCTTCCCGGCAGCTATAACGTAAGCATAGTCAAAACCCTCTCGGAGCAGGAAGCACTTACGCTCACCGGCATCGCCGAAAGCATCACGTTAAATGCCGTACAAAACAGCCTGGTAGTAATCAGCGGAGAAAATGCTGTAGTGGAACTGCAATTGCAGGGCAGTGCCGTCGGAAGCCTGCTCATCAAAGAAGTCTACTACACCGGAAGTGAAACGCCGGGAGGGGGTACCTATTTCAGCGATCAGTTTATAGAGATTTACAATAATTCAACGGAAACGATCTACCTCGATCAGCTCATGATTGCGGATGCCTACGGTGTGGCCGGCCTGATCAACCCTACCAATGTGCCTACTCCTTTCAATGAGGATAAAAACAATACCTACGTAAGTACTGTTTGGAGGATTCCCGGCTCCGGGAAAGAGCATCCGCTTGAACCCGGAAAAAGCATCATTATCGCGCAGGACGGGGTGAACCACAAAAATGAGGACCTGAACCCGGCGAGTCCGGTAGACTTATCCAAAGCGGACTGGGAAACCTATAACGAAAGGCCGGATAACCGCGACGCCGATGCGCCTGATGTACCTAATCTGGAAAAACTGTATTATAATGGCGGGTTCGACTGGAATCTTCCGGTATTCGGACCGGGCTTGGTCATCTTTAAAACCGATTACGAAACTTTGGAGCAGGTGGCTATCCCGGGGGCTTCCGCCGCTACTCCGGCGCGTATAAAAGTTCCCAATTCGGTGGTAATTGACGCATTTGAAGGGCTGAAAGACGCCAACAGCGGTTCGTTCAAACGTATTCCCGTGGCACTGGATGCCGGCTTTGTCTATGCAGATGACACCTATAACCAGCAGAGCTTCCGAAGAAAAACAGCCAAAACCATAAACGGGCGTCGTGTGCTTCAGGATACCAATAACAGTACAAGCGACTTTGAGAAGTTAAGAAAACCTACTCCCAAATCTTTTGATTAATCAATTTCCGGTATCCTTTTTCAGGATACCGGATAAACCATTAACCCGCGTGAAATATTTTTCTCTGATACTCTTGTCTATCCCTTTTGCTTTGGCGGGCCAATCCAAAACAGACAGCCTGCAGGCGCTTACCGATGAGCGGATACTTAACGTATATAGCATCACCTCCAATTCTGCTTCGTTATGGCTTCTGCCATTGCCCGGTTACGGCAAAGTATACGGTATCGGCACCTATGTTTCCGGTGGCTTGAAGAGGCCGCTCGAGCCGGGGAGCTTTACCGCTTTAACAGCCGGAGCGGAGGGGTGGAAGAAACAAAAGAGAATGGGTTACCTCGGAAGTTTTAATTACGAGAAAAGATTTGATAAAGACTTAAAGTGGACAGACGAGTTTAATGCTTACAACGGGAATCCGTTTCTGTGGGCCGACAGCAGCAGCGGCCACTGGGACAGAGACCATATTGATGCCCGCCTGGATGTTTCTGCCCGCCCTTTCAGGGGAATTCTGTTTTCAGGATTACACCTGAATTATCATATCGGTACCGGAGCGCGAACCAATGACCCGAAGCCCTTTTACCGTTATCGCCGTATTTCTCTGCAGCCCGGCCTGGTGTTCAGGTTATCGGAAAGCAGCCGGGCGGGTATTAGCGCAGGCGGCACCTTCGTTCTCGAAAATAATGAGCTGGGCTTCTATAACCGCGGCACCAATAATGTGCTTCTTTATCGGTTAAGGGGGTACGGAACCTACAGCAGGGTACCCTTTGTGAGCGGAGAAAGAAACCGTAAAGGGCAGGTATGGAGTACCGGAGCTCACTGGGAAAAGAAGGCCGCCGGTTTCGAAATGCTGCTTTACGGAAGTACCCGGATCAGAAATGAAACCGTAGCCGAGGGAATCGCCCGACCTGAAACGATCGGAAAGTTTAAAGAAGTAACCCGGGAGGGCGGTGCTGTTGTTTCAAAAGGGAATGTAAATCGCGGGAGATCTTTCATGCTAACCGTTAACGCGGTAGACGGAAAAGGGCGGGATGAGATTTTCCAGGCGGAGAATGTAAGCTATACCCAACGTACCGTTAAGGGAAGCCTTCAATCCTGGAAATACGAGAGTAAATCCCGCATTTTAGTAAAGGGCGGGATTTTACCGGTATGGGCAAAATACGCCCAGGCCGATAAAGCTTCCGGAAGCCGGTTCGCCATCAATACTTTGGAAGGGCGCGCCGAAGGGCTGATACGAAAGTATTTCCCCTACAAAAGACAATTGGAAATAATTCCCGAACTGGCCTATGTCCATGTATTGCAAAACACGTATTGGGTCCAAAACGATAATGTTATTCTTCGGGAGATCGTAAAAAAAGATTATGCGTTTATGTCGGCACCGCATATTTCCGCACGGGTAAAAATTCAGTGGAATATATTCTCCGAAAGGGGGGGGCAGTCATTTTTTGTCGATGTAAACCATAGGCAGTCTCTGACAGTTAAAGAAGAAGCCCATCGTACACTTTGCACAATGGGCTATTCATTTCTATTCTAGTTCAGGCCGCCGTTCATATTAACCCCTTCCCTCCTGCCTGTTACCCTCATAGTATAGAGTTATTCTGGCCCTATTTATTTATAAAGTGTCGCATTTTCTTTAAGAAAATCAATAAGCGGGTCAACCTCTCATAAAAAGAAATGCCCGAAGTCGGGCATTTCTTTTGAATCATTCAAAATCAGGGCTATTCAGCTGTCCGGCGGTGAAGCAGTATGCCGGCAATCAATAGAATCAGCGTCAGGTATATCGCGGGTAAAAGGGCCTGGAGAAATGACAGGGTGCTTTTAGCTCCCGTCGGTTGAAACACGGGCAAGCTGAGAAAATCCTCGCGGTTAAATCTTCTGCCCGACAACCTGAAATCATGAATCGCCTCCAGCCGCTTTACCTGGTAATCGCTGGCATCTTTGCGGAAGGTCACGTAAACGTCGGTCTCCGTACCGGCGAGATCATTCAATGCCCGTTGTATCGCCGAGGCGGGATTGATGATGTCCGGCTTCCGAAGTTTCTCCTGCTCTGTAATCATATCCCTGTCAATTTTGAAGCCTTCCTCGTTTAGCTTCAACGTATTGAGAAACGAGTAAGCCACGCTCCTCACCTCGTTCGTATCCTTCACCGGGTAATTGGCCCACTGCGGTCTCACATGCCACAAAGTATCCATCAGGGGCTTCTTGCCCAAGTCCCAAAGACTGCCGCTGTACTCTCTGCTCAGATCGCTGAGGTGCACATTTTCCGGATCTTCTGCCCGGTAACGGTTATTGATCACCGAAGGAATAAAGAAGAGGAAGAGCACCCATAGACTGACCAGGATCAGAGCCGACAATGCACTGCTTTTCCGGAAGGAAAGCACCAGATACACCACAGAAAACCAGAATATAAGATACAGGGCATTGCCCAGCAGCCAGAAAACAAAAGTATCAAAAGGCACTTTTGCGAAGGTGTATCCTGCCAGCGACAACAGGATCACCAGTGCAAACACGACCAGGAAGCGAAAGAGCAGACGCCATGCCACAAACCTGCGCAGAGAGAGCCCCTGCGAGACCAGCAGCGGGGCGATCCCCGCTTCTTTGTCTTTGCTCAGAGCCGAATAGGTATAGACGATGATCAGTAGGGGAAAAAGATAGAGAAAAACAAAGGCCAGGTCAAAATTACCAGCCAGAAGCTTATCAGGGTTACGCAGCTCCCCCTCGCCGGACAGGTATACGTTCCGGTAAACCCAGAGGTTGTAATAAAACGGCTGGTTATCGCTCTGTCCTATGCTTAACGCCTGCAGGGGCGCCGGAGTCTTCCATACCATAGTGCCCACCCGGTATTCGTTCAGAAACGGATCTGTGGAGTAATTATACGCTTCTTTCCCTTCTTTAGTAGTGGTATCCGCAGAAAACCCGCTGAGTTGTCGCTGTATCCGGGCATTATAGCGGCTGTCAAGAGCACTTACCACTTCCTGCTGACGCTGCTGAAATGACGTGCCGTAGAAAATGGCATACAGGCCGGAGATCAGCATGAACAGCCATATCAGCACTTCCGTTTTGCTCCTAATAAAGAGCTTCCATTCAAAAGATAGTATGTTTTTCATTTCAGACGGTTTTAATTTTGTTGACAGTAAAATGAACCAGAATACTTACCAGCAAAAGCCAGAACAGCAACGCCGCGGTTTCAGGCACGTTATTTTTCAGCGCCTGGCCTGCTGTTTGCGGCACATAGCTGAAATCGTTAATCTTCTCCCAGAAATCTCCCTTTACGGTCCAGTCCCAGTCGCCTGTTTTACTGCCGCCGTAAGCCTGTTCGTCGTTCATTTTTTTGATGATCACCCTGCGGTAATCTTCTGCCTGCTTCATAAAATCGAAATGGTGGTAAACGTCTGTTCCGGCCAGGCTCATACTGAGGTTCCGCAATGCCGCAAAGGGGTTGATCCAACTGGTCCATGCGGTCACACTGTTTTGCTTCCTGACGGTTTCCCGGATGCCGTCAAAATGCTTGTCGTATACTATATCATGGTATTCTTCATCCGCCTGCATGGTCAGTCCGTCGAGATTTACCGGCAGCTTATTCACGCTATCTACTCCGTAATGGGTCATCAGGCTGTCGCGGAACCGTACGGTTCGCTCATTTCGCGGGTCATGTCCGTCAAGACCGTTTTTATTATCCTCACTGATTCTTTCTTCCAAATCCAGGCGGGAGATCAACGGATGCAGATTATCCCCGATATTGGCGGTAGCCTTGGGCAATATCACCGTAGTGAACACCCAAAGGGCCAGTAAGGTTAATAGAGCATTTCCTGAGCTTTTACTGCGGGCAGACACGTAAACAGCCAGGGCTGTGATCACATAATAATAAATACTGTAGATAAGAAACAGCCCTGCGACCCGCCCGGGCGTGACCCCGTCACTTCCGCTCGGGGTGATCAGCCACACTACGGCAAGAATCAATGCCAGCAGAACCCACCATACGATGGAATAGGCCAGTATTTTAGCCCAGGCCAGATCCCGCAGGGTGATGCCCTGTGAAAGGCTCATATTCAGCGTCTGTTCTTCCCGTTCGCGGCTAACGGCGTTATGACACACAAACAGAATAAAAAGAGGGAGCAGCATCTGCAGGATGAGGTTCAGCCGCAATAGCCCGAAGCGGACAGACGAACTGCTCTGCTGCGACGGAGAGAACAGGGCTTCGTTTTGCCGGTGTCCCTCCAGGTACAGCGATACGCCCGAAAAAGGGTTGACTCCTTCATCCAGGATGCTGAGAAAGGTAACCGGCTTATACACAAAATGCCCGTAATGGGCCGCTGAATGCGGGTTTACTTCACCCTGACCCGTAAACCGGCTTCGCATGAGTTCGGCTGCCTGGTTGCGGTGCTCCAGCGTTTCTTTAAACTGGTAGGCCGCCTGCCCGATCGTAAAACCTGACAGCACCACCAGTATGCCCAGTAACCATAGGGCAGTCCGGTTACGGACCAGGTTTATCCATTCGTTTTTAATAATCTGAATCATATTTATCCATTTTTTATTGTTATTTCTTAAGATGGGAAAGAGGAATTATAGGAATTGCACCCTTTAGGCGGGTACATTATATGGTTTCCAGGTAGAGGTCCTGCAGCTCCTTTGCCGTGATTCCTCCGGCAGAGAGGGTGTGAACCAGGCTCCCCCGTTTCATGATACCAATGGTTGAACCCGTATTTACGGCACTGAGAATATCATGGGTGGCTATCAGGATGGTCTTCCCCTCCCCTGCCAGCTCTTTGCATATATCGGTAAACTCAGCAACAGACCTGGGGTCAAGGCCGCTGGTGGGTTCATCCATCAGAATCAGATCTGCATTTTTGGCCAGGGTGATAGCGATGCCTACTTTTTGACGCATGCCTTTAGAGTAAGAAATGAGCCTTTGGGAATGAACTTCTTCATCCAGGCCGGCCTTAATCAGGAACCCGGCCAAAGCTTCTTTAGAATATTTATGCCCGGCCAAACGGCTGAAAAAATCAAGATTCTCTATTCCGTTCAGGTTGGCATACAATTGAACTACCTCCGGAATAAAGGCCAGTTGCTTCCTGTTTTTACGATCCGCTTCCCTTCCATGGATAAGTATATTTCCGGAGATGGGCTGCATAAAGCCCATGATCAGGTGGATGGTGGTGGTCTTACCTGCACCATTTTGGCCTAACAGGCAGAAGATTTCTCCTTTCTCAATGGAAAGGTTCAAATCATTAAGCGCAACATGCTCTCCATATTGCTTGCTAAGATCAATGGTTTGTAATACGGGCATAATGGGTATCTGTAATGAATAAAGGTTACCTGTCGTAGAAGCTATATCTGTACAGACGCTACCGCTCTCTTTGTTTAACTTGCAACAACATTGCAAGTTAAACAAAGAGAATTTGTTATTGCAACAAAGTTGCAATAATTATTTATTTATCAGGCATTGTTCCAGCATTTTCCGGAACGGTTCATAACGCAGGTTCCGTCCTATAAAGACAATACGGCTGATCCGTGGCGCACCGGGTTCCCACAGCTTCCCTTCTGACACCGCCATCCTGTTGACCACCGACTGCACCACCACCTTATGAGGTGTGCCCTGTACCCATAGAAGCCCTTTCACCCGGTAGATATGAGCCGACTGAAAATTAAGAAACACAAAAAGCCGCTGCTCAAAAGAAACGATATCAAAGGGCTGGTCAAACGTGAAACTTAACGAGGTGATGTCGTGATGGTGATGTTCTTTATGGCTGACCAATAAGCTCCCGGGCTTAAAGAATTTCGGCGAGCCTGCCCACTGGAATTTAGGTCGGTTTACCGCTTTCTCGTCAAAATCGGCCCGGGTCAGTTGATTAATCTTTACCAAAGGGTACCCGGTATCGTTTTGCCCGGAAAAAATGGTGGCATAAGGATTGATATTCTTTAAGGTTTCTGACAGCGGATACACGTAGCCCTCCCGAACGGTATCGCATTTATTAATCACGATAATATCAGCAAAGGAAATCTGTTTGCGGGCTTCAGCAGTCTCTTCCAGCTGAGACTCTATCAGGTGGGCATCTGCAATACAGATCACCCGTTCCAGCTTATAATACTTTTCAATCTGGGGGCTGATCAGAAAAGGCTGAACCACGGCAGAGGGGTCAGCAATACCGGTAGTTTCTATAATGAGTTCATCAAACTCATCCCTTCTGCTTTGCAGGGAATTGAGAAGGTCATAGAAATTCTCACTCAGGCTACAGCAGATACACCCGCTGTTCAACTCAAAAATATCCGTATCGGATGAAACAATCAGATCCGGGTCAATCCCCTGTTCTCCAAATTCGTTCTCTACAATTACAGGTTTCCAGTTTTCCCGAAAAGAGATATACTGGTTGAGAAAACTGGTTTTACCGGCGCCCAAAAAACCTGTTATCACCGTTACAGGTTTAGCTTTCATAGTATTCTTTAAGAAAATGTCCATTTTGCATTATAGGGGAAAACCCATCCAGTGAATAAAGCCCGATTAACGCCACGGCTTATCCGCTTTTTGTGTCATATTGGCGGAAATTTTCAGATGTTCTTCGGAAAAGGGTCGGTATATACTTCTCCCATGTTAAATAGTGCCGTTTCTTCTTCGGCCCCAGGGCCATTGCTGCGGAAAGCACGGCATAACTTCCGCCTATGATGATCACGTCAAAGTTTTTGCTATATGCCATACTACTAAATTTCACAAATGATGTTAACGGAAGCGCTAAGGTTAAAGTTACTAAAGAAAGCCCGCCTAGCTTTATGATTTCTCAACGTGTCATTCTATTGTTCATCCTTTGTCAGTGTTTGCTTTTCTGCATTTTATCAAATGGAATGGATAGTTCTCCATTACGTCCGTAACTTCAAACAATCCGTATTTGCTAAATTCTTCATGTATCGTTTCCCTGTCATAGAAGAATATTTTTACGCCTCCAAACATTTCAAAGCGGTCTTTGCTAATGAACTTGCCCTGTCGGTACGTAGACGCTTCTTTGGTGATAGCGGTAAAGACCATATAGCCGTTTTCGGATAGCTGGCTATAACAATCAGCAATAAGTTTAGCCCTTTCCTTGCTGTCCAATAAATAGATTAACCCATAGCAAAAAATACCATCATATTGATTGTCGTCAAAAGGCATTTCCGTTACAGAGCCGTGATGAATGGTCATTCCCGTTCCGTAATGTTTTGCGGCTAATGCTATGGCGGTTTTTGATATTTCAATACCTGTTACCTCCATTTCGCTTTGCCTGAAAATATGCGCGTTCCGTCCGTAACCGAAACCCGGAATAAGTATATTTTTCATGCCTTTTTCGACAAAAAAATCTTTTGTGAGTATCGCCGATTTAGCCGGTTCAAAACCCCACATTTCTTTTTTTTCATTGAAGTTAGCTTCCCAAAATTCTGTCATAGTTATTGCTTTAAAATGGACTGAGAATTAAATATCTTTCAAAAAAGGCCCTCAGGGCGGATCATTTACAAATTAAAACAGCATAACACTACATACAGCGAAACGTATTTTCCCCAGCTCGTTGGCGGCGATCTCTTTTAAAATGCAACTATGTTGCAAAACTAATAATTATATTTACTGACGCAACAATATTGCAATAATAAGGTGATATAATCATCATTAACAGCAACAAAACGTAAACTTTATGGTATCCGGTATTCGCCCTGAGCGTTCCTACTCGTCCTGCTGATTTTTCTTATTTGTATCGGATTTTTAGGTTTTTTGCTGATACAACATTATTCAGCCAATCACTTCCACCCAATGCTAAACGGGCTGTTTCTGTGGTTGATCTCTATATTGATGACGAAGGTGAACTTATTAAATTTGAGTATTTTACGAAAAATGGTGATATCTTAGGATCAAAAACAGTATAAGATTTGACTATAGGGAGGCATACTGAGCTAATAACGATTAAAAAAATGAAAAAACAGTTTATGTTCACATCTCAAAAACCAAACAAGAGAAAAAGAGGCCATAAGACTAAAAGTAAATTAATTATGAGAATTTTTTGTAGTATCTTAATCGTGTATTTTATGATGGGCTGTCAAAAAGATACACGTCTTCCCATAACTGCCGTTGAAGAGGAAGAAGAGGAAATTGAAGTAGTAAAAGAGCTGGTAACCATTAAAGATCCGGCCTTACAGCAGTATCTCAAAGACAAAGGATATGGTCTGACCGATGGAAAAATAGAGAAGCAAAGATTAGAGGAAGTTTATTCCTTAGACTTGTCGACTGGAGATTACAGGTCCTTCGAGACTTATGAAGAGTTGGCACTATTTAAAAATTTAAAAAACTTAAGTCTTCCCGATAATGGTTCGATATCGCAACTCGATTTATCGGCCAATAGCTTGCTTGAAAGTCTTCTTATATTTAGGTTCACGCATACAAGAGCAACAATCTTAAAGGAAATTAACACTTCCAGCCTGCCCAAACTGAGAGCTTTAAAGCTGGAATATGGGAAGAGCCCGGAGCCTCCTATCTTTGAGGGTCAGATGTCTCAGATTGTTAACCTGAATCTTAGTAAAAACCTTAACCTGGAGGAGTTAAGTCTGAAGGGGTTAAAAAATATGGAAGAATTGGATCTGTCGCTCAATACGGGTCTGAAAGTACTCTGGATGAAAGAGATGTTAAAACTGGATGAACTCCATTTAAAAAATAATGTAGAAATTAAGTCGGTCTATCTTACCAATATACCGGCAATGAAATACTTTTGTATCAATGAGAAAGTTAACAGAACTCTTGCAAATACCTGGACTTTGGATATGCCGGTAAAATATAGTGTTTGCGAATAAGTCTGTACCCTCTCAGATCGAATGAGCCGGAATGTATCCAGGTCATCATTGGCTATTTCTTTCATTGCTCAAAATCAACAAACCTGAGCTTCTTATAGGTCTTTATGAAATAAGCTGATATCTTAAGTTGACTTTTATTAGTATATCATTTCCTGTAAAAAGACTATTCCGTTAACATCAGCTTATGCCACCGCTCTCCAGATAATTAAAAAATACCTTTTTATAACTTTCTCCGACGGGGACTAAAGTGCCCGCAATATTTACCGTATTTCCTTCCACCACCCGTAAGTGCCGGGTAGAAATAATGAAGGAACGATGAACCCGGAAGAATGGTGGATGAGGCAATGACTCAGACAGCAGCGCCAAACTGTTATAGCTTATCACATTCCCTTTTTCTGTTACGAATTTCACATAATTTCGCAGGCTTTCAATATAATATATATCATCCAGAAAGACTTTGTGGTACTTATGCTTACGGTCACCCTTTACCATCAGGAACGTTGCAGGCTCCTCTTCGGCTTTCGTTAATGGCAAAATACCCAGGCGCTGAACTTTCTCAACCGCCCGTAAAAACCGGTCAAACCCCACAGGCTTCATCAGGTAATCAATCACATCAAACTCGAATCCGTCCAGCGCGTAATCGGGATACGCCGTAGTGAGAATAACCTTGCAGCGATTCCCAATCCTCTCAAGGACATCAAGCCCGTTTAAATCGGGCATCTGAACATCCAGGAAAAGCAGGTCAATTTCTCCCCGGTTTATTCTGTCAATCGCCAGGAATACATTACCGGAGCTTTCCACCACGGTAAGCCAGGGTACCTTTTCGATAAAGGATACAATAATATCCGCCGCATATTTTTCATCATCGAGAACACAACATCTGTACATGGCTTACAGGGTTATTCGCAGTAAAACACAAAAATCATTCTGGTCTTCCCGGATATCCAGCCGGTGACGCCCCCCATAGATCAGGTTCAGGCGTCGCTGCACATTCACTAATCCGATTCCACCGGATATATCCTTTTTCTTTTCACTTTTTCGGTTAGAGACAGCGAATTCCAATTCGTTGTTTCGCACGGAAAGAACAATATCAACCGGAAATTCCGGGCTGTCGACAATACCGTGTTTCAAGGCGTTTTCCACAAATGCTATAAGTATGAGAGGAGCCACTTTCGGGTTATTTCCTTGTGTGTCCACTTTAAAGCTGACGTAAAACCGGGGGAAAAAACGTATGCTGAACAGGGAAATGTAATTTTTAATATAGACGGTCTCCTCCTCCAGCCGCACCCATCCGTCGTGGTTTTCCTTTAGCGTGTAGCGCATCAGCTCAGCCAGGTTCAGTAACGCATCAGCCAGCTTCTCTGATTTAGGCAGAGCCAGCGAATACATATAATTCAATGAGTTGTAGAGAAAATGGGGATTTACCTGGGAACGCAGGAACGCCAGTTCTGCTTTACCGGCTTCTTCTTTAAGCTGAAGGTTTATCCGTTCAAGTGCAAAATGCCTGAAAAGAAAAAATATCGCTGCTGCCAATACGATATAGGGAATAGCATAATACAGGTTATCAAAAATATAATACGTCAGGGAGACATTTTCATCGTAGTTTCTGAAGCCCAGCCACGCCGGATATAGCAGTTCCTCCCACCCGTATCGGCACAGGGCAAAAAAAATACAGGCCGAGAGGGTTCCCCCTGCCAGGAAAACCCTGCTTCCGTTTGCTGCAAATTTTGGATAGATAAAGCCGTAGCAATAATAGAACGTGGAAATTTTTGCAAAGTTTATAGAGAAATTAAGCCATAATACCTGCTTGTCAGGTGTTTTATTTAACCAGAAAAAGTAGGTATAGGCCAAAAATAAGGTCCAGCACAATACATGGATCAGGATAATCTTATATCTGCTCATTCAGCAAAACTAGAAAAGGAAAACAGCAGTTCGAAAAATTATTATCCATAGTGCTGTTTTTTTTATGCAAATACCGCATTTTCCTGTTTAGCATAAAAAACAATGGGGTTGGAATAATAAAAATTTATCCTTATTTCCATACCCTTAATTTTGCCCCCTGTTTTAATACAATCCGGTATATGAATATCATTCAGCGTATAGTTTTATTATGTTTTTCGCTCGCCATATCAACGTTCGGAACCGCACAGGAGAAGATTCAGATCTTAGTGCTCGGTACATCCCATTATAACCAGGCAAAAGATTCGGCAGAGCATAAAAAGGTAGTGGATAAATTAATAAAGTTCAACCCTGATATGGTCATGGGTGAATTTGTTTCGCCTGAAGAGTATATTTCCCTGGAGCCTGATAGCTACCGGAGAAAAGTGAGCGACAGTACATTAGCCTATTATCGCAAACTCAATGCGGGTATCCGCCCGGACAACAGAAAATTAGAAAAGGCTATTCATCACCTGGCCAGGTTTCCTGACCTTCACCGGTCACGCATAGCGCTGGCGGCAGGTTTGTTAAGCAATTATGACCTGGCCAATGCGAAATACCAGATATACCTCCTGGAAACATCAAAAAAAGCCCGCTTCAATCAGGAAGAAGCAGATTTTTACCAGGCCCGTTTAGGCGGAACCGAAACGCTTATACAGCATAACCTGTTTCAAAATACAAGCGAATATAACACCATCGTCTTCCCTTTGATGCAGCAGCTGAACCTATCCACGATCTATCCGGCAGACTGTCAGCTATATGACACAAAATGGACTCAGGCCTGGCGGATAGTAGCCTACTGCATGCATTTTATAAATCGGATTGCCAAAATGGACGAAAATTCCGAAGAGGCCAAAATCATACGGAAAATTGAAGAAGAGAAAAAACGGATTTATGCCGAATCCGACAGTCTTGGCCTGCACGGATACGAATACCTCAATTCTTCATTTAACGCCGAAGAAAGTGATCTTATCAATTTCTATGGCGGCCAAAAGCTGTTCGGTTTTTCCAAAAATTATCCCGAAAAGGAAGTTCGGGAAATGATCAGATACTGGCAGCTGCGTAATGAAGGCATGGCAGCAAACATCCTCCGGCTGGCCCGGGAAAAGAAAGGCAAACGCATCCTTATAGCTGCAGGCTCCGCCCATCAAAAATGGATAGCCGACATTCTGAAGAACGAATCTGACGTAGAGATTATGGAGTATACAGCCTTATGATTTATTCTCATCCGCTTTTAGGGTATCCGTCCAACATCAGAGCCGCGCTTTCCCTTCTGACCAGTACGGCTCGGTATGTATCCGCTTCCCCGGCACTCCCTTCTCCGTTAAATATTTCCTTAGGATCTGAATGGATTGGGCATTTCCGGTAAGATAGAACGCGGCATCGTCACGGGTGAACTCCCCTACCCTGTCTATTGCCTCCCGGACTCCCGCAAACTCATCTTTATTTACCGTAACGCCATTTAATTCCAGTAAACCGGGCCATTCAGAGTGGTCAGGATCCGGCTCTGCAATGCACGAGCACGGGCTGTTCCTTTTCAGGGCTTCATCAGACAGGCATTTCAGCAAGCCCAGGGAAGTCTCATCGCCAAAGCCACATGGGTACTGACCTGGTCATCAAACCGCATTTTCCCGCCCGGGCCGAGCAGTTTAGTGGTGTCATCTGGGTACTTTAAGCATGGTAGTTTTTGGTTTTTTGGGCTACAAAACGGATCACACTTCCCGTTCCCCGGTGATAAAGGCCTTCACTAAGCTCAATAACCGCTTCCTCTATCCGGATGAAGCGGTAGCCGGGAAAATCGGCTTTCACTCCTTCTATCGAAAACAGGTTATCGGAGTCAGCAGGGCCGCCTACTTTTTCGTTTTTCAACCGGTAGGGAAGATGATTTTTACTGAATGCTTCAAAGAGTACAAATCCGCCCTGCTTTAAAAGGGTATCCAGGATCCTGTGGTATTCCGACCGTATTTCTGCAGGGAAATGGGCGTATATCAGGGCAATGGCATCGAATGTGTTTTCCCCGAAACCCAGTGCCGGCAACTCGCCGACCCGGTAATCCATGGAAACCCGGTGGGTTTCAGCCAGCTTTAATGCCTTCTTTTTACCTTCTTCGCTGATGTCAAAAGCGGCTACATCCCATCCGTTAACGGCAGCAAATACCGCGTTCCGGCCTTCACCTTCGGCGGCTAACAGGATTTTACCGGGCGGGAGCCCGGGCAGCTCTTCTTTAAGAAATTCATTAGGCGCCGTACCAAAGGCGTATTCGCTGCTCCTGTACCGTTCATTCCACCTATCCAGCCATGCATTGCTCATATGTAATCTTCTGGGCCTACCGGCCTCGTTTATACCAGAACATTGTATTATTTATAATAATTCTAAATATATACTTTTTTTTATAAGAGGAGAATCCGTACAACATATTTGGACTATTCATTTTATCTGTACTTGAAATGATTTTTGAGTAATTTCACTTTCAACTGTAAGGCTCAAAAAAATATTTGTTTAAGTTCAAGATGTATCTTCCATAGTGCACCGGGATTATGCTCTAACGCTTCTATTAAGTATGTTAGTACTACAAAATTACCAGGATTCAAAAAGAGGCATGAATTGGGCATATTATTAATGCAATAAAACTCCAAATCTTTAGATTCATTTTTGCGAACTGTATTTATAAATTTTTACCCAATCCACTTGCATGCGGGTGCTTCCGCTCATGGTTTTGGTAAAGGCGTCTAACTGTATGCATAAATGGTGTGGAACATCAGGTATGGCCGCTTCATCGGTCAGGATCCACTGCAGCTCTCCGTCTACGTATACTTTTATAGATCGGGGTGCCCATTCCATGGCAATGACATGCCATTTTTTCGCGTCAAAAAGGTGTTCTTTATGGTATTGACGATTGTCTTGTCCATAGTGAATAAAGGTGTGAAAGCTTTGCCGGCGATTGGTGGTGGTTTCATAGAAATCGTTCTCCCCATCTATCGGCCAGCGCTCGCTTTGAGGCCAGGTAAGGAGTACGGCACTGGTTGCTTTATCCGGGTCATCGTCTGCGCGGACACGAGCCTCAAATTTTCCGTAGCGGTAATTTTTTGTATGAGCCACCCCTCCTGATACCAGCTGCCCGTCTCTCATCTGTGCGGTTAGCGTAAGGAGTCCGTCAGCCACCGTAAACGCTTCCGGTCTTCTCAATCCGTTTCCTGTATGGCCCGGGCTATTATAGATATACCAATTGTTAAGTGAAACTTCACTACCCTGAAAGTTTTCCTCGAAGTCCAGCTCCCACGTCGTTCGGCTATCGGGCCAGGTTATTTTTACTACTATTGAAGTATCGCTTGAAACACCATCGCTGTTATATACAGTTAATATAACGTTATAGGCCCCTTCATCGGAATAAACATAAATCGGATTCCTTTCAGAGGAAGCTCCTCTCCCGTCTCCAAAATCCCATTCATTTCTGACACTGTGCTCAGATTCGTCCTTAAAACTCACTTTCAACGGATTTTCGAGATCGGCCTGATAAGTAAAAGCGGCTTTTGGAAGAACTGCCGGAGAATCTTTTTCCTGACAGGAACCCAGAATTAAAAGCGTACATAAGCAGCGAAAAAATGTTCTGATCATTGATAAACCCGGATGTAATCAATCAAATATTCCAAAGGCAGTGCGTTTTTGTCGACACCGGTGGTTCCGCCCCAGGTTCCCCCGAAGGCCAGGTTCAGGATAATGTAAAATTCATGATCGAAAGGCCAGACGTCATACCCGCCTCCTTTTTTGAAAGTATATTTTTTATCCCCGTCAAGAAAAAAGTCCAGGCGGTCACCATACCACTCCAACGCAAAAACGTGGAACTGGTCACCGGCGCGACCGGGTACCTGCACGGAAGCCCCGCGTGAACCCCAACCGTTATAGCCGTTATATCGTTTTGTATGTACGTTAAAGCGGTCGCTTCTGCGAGGTCATTTGGGCTACAGGCCATCAACAAAAGCAGGTACATGCCTTATCAGAAGGGTCTTCGCTCTGAAACGGTTAGTCGGTTTGTGCACCGCAGACTTCAATTTAACCCGTATAATTGCCGGCCCACATCCGTGATCTGCTTTTCAACAGAGATCAGGCCGCCGCCCGAAAGATACCAGATGTTTCCGGGCAGGATAAACACTTTGTCATTTTTAAAGGCGTTGGTTGCCCTGACATCCTCATTCATCAAGGTCTCTTTATCCGGCATCGTGCCTTTAATGCCTGACTCACGATCGATAATGAATAAATAATCAGGATTGATCTGCGCCAGTGCGGGTGTCTGAGGACGGGCTTGCCCGCCCTGCCCTCCGGGGCGTCCGCCTGCGGCAGCGTGCGTGTACGCAGACTTCAGGCCCAATACATCATAACCGAACCCGAACCGTGACTTAGGCCCGTTAGGCGCAAACCGTTCGTTGACATGTAGCACAAACAGCGCTTTGCCTTCGTCTGACCGGCTTTTTGCCTTTACCTTTTCCACTTGGGTTCGCAGCACGGCCAGCTTTTCCTCTGCCAGCTTTTCCTTTCCGTGCAGGGAGGCAATGGTACGCATATTTTTTTCGAAACCCGTCCAGAAATCACTGTTGTCAATACCGAACAGTACGGTAGGGGCTATGGCACTGAGCGAATCGTATACCCCTCCGAGCCTGCCACCTATAATGATCAGGTCGGGTTTCAGCCTTGCGATGGCCGCCAGATTGGCGCGTGCTACATTGCCTACGCCCGTATAGCCGGAGTTATTCTTTCTGAAATCCGGGAGGTAAGCCGGCACGTTATCCGGGCCACCGGTCACCGGGATGCCTAACTCATAGTAGGTCTCCAGGCTGCCGAGGTCTAAAATGACCACGCGCTTCGGGTTCGGCATTACCCGGGTTTCTCCCTTGGAATGAACAATACTGACTTGCTCCTGGGCAACAGACACCTCCGAAGAGGCCAGAAAAACAGCGGTAATCATAACCGCTGTTTTTAATATAGATGGGTAAATTTTCATCAAAGCTTACTTTTTCTCAACGAAGGTAGCAGAGGGTATAGAGTCGGCATTTTTAACCAGCAAGCCTTTCTGTGCCACACCGGTTTCAGGATCCAGCACATAGAACCGGGGATCTTCCGTGGTAGTGGTTACCCCCAGGTACACTTTCCCCTGGAATACATAAGGCCAGGTGATGCCCAGATCCGGAATTTCGCTTTTGTCAGGCAGACCGTTCACCCAGGTAAATTTCTTTTCGGACATATCCACCAAAGCAAACTGGGTGGCAATACCCAGCGCGCTGCTGGCGGTGCCGCTGCTTACCTTATCATTGTAGAATTCCAGCAGGAATATGTCGTCTTTGGTATGCCATACCTTTCGGAACCGATAGCCCCCGGAAGCGGTCTCAATATCCCAGTAGTAATTCGGATCAAAGCCTGACGCTCCCTTTTTGATCACCAGCGCACCCGCCTTTTTGGTACCCGGATTACTGCCTGAAAACACGTAGACATCACCGTTTTCAGCCGTACCGATCTGCGAATAACGCGCTGAGCGGTAAAAGCCACCTGATACGGTCACGCGGGGATCGGAATAAACCGCTTCTACCGTAAGCGTACTGGCGTTGACTTTAGCCACTACCACGTCATCGATGCTGGTATCTTCCCAGAAATTCAAACCGCTGTAGAACGATCCGCCCCCGGCATCGGCTATGCCGATCAGGGCAGCATTCTTCCCTTCGTATCCCTTGAACTTATTTACCGGAAGGAATGCGTAATCCGGAACACCGGACGACATCGGTATCCGGTTTGCGGTGGCCAGGGTAGGATCGGAGGAGCGAAACCCGCTCATCATGGTGTATACCACATCGCCTACAGAGCCCGCTGTGATAAAGCCGTTTTGCAGCTCAAACTGCGCCCCGATGATATCGGCTTTTCCCTGGGCATTGATGGTGAAACGTTGCCCGATATGCGCATTCCCCTGGCCGTATTTCAGGGCCACAAAACCGTCGTATCCGTTGGGGATAAAATTGGAAAAGGTATTCGAAAACTCATATCCGTTTCCGATAGGTGAAATAGAAGCGTTGGGGTCATCAAGTGATTCCACAGGCAGGAAATAGGTGGCTGTGGCTCCTCCTGCCGAGGCTACAGCGGCCACCAGAAATTGTCCTTCTACTTTTTCTTCCGGAGTAGCCGGGCTATCTTCTTTACAGGATGTAACTGCCAGGGCCGCTAATGCAAGAAACCCTGCCTTACTTATTGATCTTGTTCTCATTGGTGTATTGTTAATTATTCGTTACTTTCTTTTGATAAAATAATACCGGAGCTTGACGGCGAAGCTTCTTCCGGGCTTTTGCAGGCTGAAATTGTCGTATAACAGTGCATCTTCGATGTTACGCACTTCAAAGGTGAGGTTGTACTTCCCGTTCTGCATGATGTAGGTGGCCGAGAAATCGCTGTGCATTTGCCGCGGGATAAAATCTTTGGTGGCCCGGTCACCGTAGGCCAGGGAGTTCCGGTAGATCTTGTCCACAAAATTGAGGGTATAGCTTAGGTTAAGCGTATTTCCCCTGGCAAACAGGTCGTGTACATACCAGGCCGCATCCGCATTCCAAAAGAAGTAGGGGAGATTAGGCATGCGATAATTGTAATTCCCGTTTGCCTTGGTCCCGGCCTCGTCAGTAAAGCGGGCTTTGTCCCGGATATCTGTATAAGTAAATGTGCCTCCGAGCGTGGCTTTGTTTTTATAATACACCCTTGCCTCCAAATCCGTACCGAGGCGGGTAACCCGCCCGTGGTTGGTCCGCCGGTAAATGGAATTCCCGTTTACATCATCTCCTACCCTTGCCAGCAGCGTCTGGATAAAATTATACGTATCGCGGTAGTAACCCGACCAGTCGGTATATAAGGTAAAGGAGGAGTTGAGTTCCTTCTTCAGCGTGAACCCGATATTGTAGTTGTTGGACTCTTCCGGTTTCAGGGCAATGTTACCCTCTTCCAGTATTTCGTCACCGAACAATTCCCTGTCATTGGGCAGCCGGTAGGCCTTTTCTACCGAAGCTTTTAACTGCAGGTCTTTAAAAAAGTAGCTGGTGGCCAGACCGTACCCCACTTTCCCGGCCTGTTCCTTCCGGCGGTAAGTATATTCAGCAGAGGTTTCCGTATTCGTGCCCGTACCGGGACCAGAAGCCCTGTTCAGGTAATGTTTGGCGAAGATATTGGTATTCCATTTCCCTTGGTACGTATAGCGGTATTGCACCCCGAACGCATTCTTCAGGCTGGTACGAGTCATGCTGTCTGAAGCGGTAGGGAATCCGGGAAAGAGCGCCTGCGCAATACTCTCCATATCCGGCTTACGGGCGTAATGCGTAAGCACGTCATTCACGGCCACCGAATGACTTTCGTTGATCCGGTAACCGATATTGATGGTTCCGGATTCATTGCTGTTGGAGTATTCGCTGAGTCCGAAGCTCGCTTCGCCGTACGAATTGCTCAGCCCCCGGAGGTCTTTTATCGGTCTCCGGTCTCCTGACCAGCTGTATTTATAGGAACTGGTATCTACGCTGCCGGCCTTTTCGTAGTTATAATTACCGGTGAGGCGTACACTCAGTCCCTCGACGATGAGATTACGTTTATCATAGACCAATGAAGGAAGTACAGACCGGCTGTGGGCAGTACGTTCACCATAGACAAATTTCATCTCGGCGCCGTTCTGTACGTCACGGTGAACCTGGCCCAGCGTAAGGCCCAGCAGCAGGCGGTCGGCCCATTTTTTACCTACGATACCCACTTTGGCGATCAGGGTCTCGTTCCGGTACGTATCGTGAAAGCGCCGGAACCACGTTGAATCCGGTGACCAGGAAGAGCCCGATTGCCAGGGGATCGTTCCCCCGTTATCATCTACTGCCGGATCTTTGGCCGCCGCAAATATGCGATAAGTGGTCTTTACCTTATAGCTGTTGTCGGAATAGTTCTGGAAGGCGTTTACCTGGAGTGATAAGCCGGATTTAAACGTGTGGTTCAGATTAAGATTGCTTCTGTGGGTGTTAAACGAGCCATATGAATAAGAAGCATCCACCGTGGTATTGCTGGTGCGGTTGGTCACGATATTGATAGCTCCGCCCAGGGCATCGGCCCCGAACTCAATGGGCACTACTCCCTTGTACACTTCTATGCGTTCGGCCATGTTGACCGGGATATTGTTCAGCTGAAAGGCAGAGCCCATTCCCTGCATGGGCACGCCGTCAATGAACACGCGGATATTTCGGCCGGTGAATCCGTTGAGGGTAATGCTCATGTCTGACCCCACCCCGCCGGCTTCCCGGATCCTCACCCCCGAAGCCTTGTTCAGCATGTGGGCCAGATCAAGAGTAGAATTGTATTGCAGCTTGGCATCCAGCGCCACTACATTAAATGGCGTTTCCCTGACCTGCGTGATCTCCGACTTTCCCACAACCGCCACTTCCTGCAGCATGAGATTTTTGTCAGGAACAATGGAAAGGTCAAGCCGATGTTTTTCGCCTGCTTTCAGAGATATAACCCTGGATACCTTCTCATATCCTACCATAGAGCAGACCAGGGTGTATTGGCCGGATGCCACCCGCAGGTGATATTGTCCCGTGGCACCGGTCTGCGTGCCATGAGAGGTATGCTCCATGTAAACCGCTGCACCGACCACCACCTCGCCGTTTTCATCTTTTACTGTGCCGGTCACTTCAGCGGCTCCGGTTTGCGCTGTGGCGGGCTGTATGGCTGCAATGGTGAGAAGAAAACAAAGTATAATTTTTTTTCGATACATCGAGGCTTAATGATATTTATTTAGACTAATTATAAATTATTGCAAAATAAATAGAGCTTCAGCCAGGAAAATATCGAAAACGGGAGAATTAATACCGGGATACGAAATTTGTATTTTACCGGGTGCGGTTATGTCTCATCAGCACCTCGTTATTTAATGCGGCCTGTTTGGGTGTTACGCCGTAATATTTTTTAAAAACGGTAATAAAATGGGAAATACTTTTATATCCCAGCTCAAGGGCTACCTGGCTGATCGATAAATGGGTATTCAATATGAGGTGTGCAGCCTCTTTCATCCTCAGTTCAGAAATGTAATTATTGATGGTGGTACTGTAGATGGAGCGAAATCCTGCTTTGAGGGTTTGTTCGTTGAGAGAAACCATCCGGCTTAATTTTTTAATCGTGATGGGATGCACGGGGTCAGAGCTCAGAATTCCTTTTGCATTTTCAAGGGCTTCCCAGGTTTTTTTACTAAATGTGTGTGGCGGTAATGAACGTTCTGAAGTTTGTTCAAAATAGAGTAAAAAAAACAATTCACGCAGCTTTATGGCAAGAAACGGTGTGAGGTATCGCGAGGTCAGACCCGGACCGGTATGGTCAAACAGTTGGAAAAGTAAAGCTTTCATGGAACTGCCTATAACGAATCCGGGTTCATCCAGCCCGATGTAGACACCGTTTTTGATGCAGTAATACAGCGCATAATTAGCACTCCAGGATTCTCTTTCCAATAAAGAGAGAAAATACTCTTTTGATAAGATGATGGCTGTATAATGCACGTCTTCGTCCGGAGTCATTTTGAACTCGGCGTTCATCGCCGGCTGGAAACTTATCCTGAGAATTCCGGTACTTAACCGGAGAGATTCTGTTTCCTGAACATTTCTTACGGCACTGTTCCCTTTAAAAAAGAAGGATAATAGTACATGTTCGCTGTCAATACGAAAGCTGTCAGTAACGGTCTTTTGGAGATCGAAGTTGACACGAAGAATTGAAACATGAGGGGTATCCATGCTAGTGACATGTGCTACACCAAACGGGCCAAGTTCTATTTTGTGATCATTTTGAACCGCCACATCTGTAACTGAGAGACTTGGGCCTGATCTGTGGCTTATAATCACCTTGCTGCTTTCTGAAATAAGCGATTGTATTTTCATTCCTGAATGAGGACTAACTTACATGATCATGCGCATGAGACGACAAATGTAATTTATAATCAGTCTAAATAGAAGGAAAGTTTTTTAAATTTTAAGAGAGGAAAAATTTTCGATATGCTTGTGGGTATTGGGGAGAATTTCGGAAGTGATAGTAAGAACAACGGACTATTCTAGTAACAAGGTATACATAGAGTCCATTAAAGCTGCGAATACCACCATCACCAATATGGCCATAAGGACAGCGTGGTAGGTTATTTTGCTGAGAAATATCACGTTGTAGAAAGAGTCAGGCCTTGCTGAAACAAATTTAGTGGGAACGGTTCTCATAAGTTTAAAACCCGGTTTCGTCCAGGCAGATGGGCATTCAATTACTGGAGAATGAAAAAAAGGAAGATACAGGCCCCGGGCTGAGTATAAGTAAGGAATTTATCGACGCAAAGGGAGAAGAAATAAGAAAGTGAATACGGTACGGGGAGCACTTTTTATTTTACATTGAATATCGGTAATGTATAAGCCAACCTTTGGCCTGACCGGTTAAAATGCGGCACAATAAATGACTTCTGACCATGGAAGAGCAATGCTAACATAAAAAAGAAACAAGAGTATATGCTATCCATATTATTCTGGAAAGCACGAATCAATGATGATTTCTAAACTTTCGTCTTAAGGAATAGTATCGAAATAATAAACGATCATACCACAAGGCAAAAATTAGCAATCCCATCGGAAGCAAAAGTGTATTCAATTTAAAATATGGATAACCGAAACCGCCTATAATACCTCCTAAGAAAAAACAGCAAATGATCGCCAGTTTTAAAAAAATACTTTTTCTCAGCCTTATTTTATCCGCTCGATTTTTATAAAAGAGAAGTTGCGATAATTCTATTCCTAAATCAGTAAACAACCCGGTTAAATGAGTAGTTCTCACCACCGATTGTGATACGCGGCTTACAAGCGCATTCTGCAACCCCATTGAAAAAAGTAATACGGAGGATAAAAACACAGAAAAGGAAAAATAATCCTTTGCCCATAAGGAATGAGAAAAAATAGCTATCAGCAACATACAAATCTCAATTGATATAGGAACCACGTATGATTTTTGAAGCTTATATTTTGAAGCCCATTCCATACTTAAGCTTGAAACAAATGCACCAAGTAAAAAGAACAGGATATAGAAAAGATAAGCAAATGCTACACGATAGTTCTTTAAAACAAGCTCCTCCGAAAAGAAAGCAAAATGTCCTGTTACATTAGTTGTCAATGTATTCAATCTTAAAACACCAATGATATTCACTATTCCTGCTACACCTGATAATATGGATGCCAATTTAATATTGTGAGAATAAGTACGACTTTTCCCTTTATGTCTGAACATATATACTCTCTTTTATTGCAAATTTAAAACTGTTTACTATAAAAAGGATCGTTGCCATGCAATAGCGTTGAGAAGAAACGAAAAGTAATCAGTTCGATGTTCCCCAAAAAATGCATATTGAAAATACGGTACTTCGAACTTTTAGAGTGAATGAAGCAGTCAAGTATATTTATCTGATAAACAATAACTTAGAAGACAAAAAAAATAGGACAAAACGAAAATAATCCCGATTTGTCCTGTCAAGTGA